>JBCDGZ010000152.1:0-16952 GCA_038750655.1 Bacteroidota bacterium
AAAAATCAATAACAACAACACAAAGATAAAAACAATCCCCAATAACCTGAAAAATAACAAATTAACTATCATATTAAACCAAACAATAACAATGAGGAAAGCTGATTTGGTTAATAACATCTCAGAAAAGACCGGTGTCCCTAAGGTCGATGTACTGGTTACCTTGGAGATGTTCTTCAAAGAAGTTAAAAACTCACTCTCTGATGGTGAGAATGTCTATATCCGTGGATTTGGAAGTTTTGTGATTAAGAAGAGAGCAAAAAAAATCGGCAGACACATCAAGAAAAATGTGGCTATCGAAATCCCGGAACACTATATTCCGGCTTTTAAGCCGGCTAAAGTTTTTGTCGAGCAAGTCAAAGGCAATGTTACCGCACTGCCCGAAGAGGATTCGAACGACTAAGGCTCTGACATGACTAAGCTCCAGCTCATAATCGTCTCTGCTGCAACGGTGCTCTTTCTGGTGCTGTACTTCGGTTTTGATACCAAGCCCGAAGAGCAAGCCAAGATTGAGCAGGAGCGTAAAATGTCTGCTAAAGTTACAGGCATAGAGATGCTGCTCCAAAGCGCCCGGACGGAGCTAAGTGCAGATCAGGCCACCCGGATTCAGTGGATCGAGCAGCAGCTGAACGAAGCAGGCAGCACCGACTCTATGCGGATCGCGCTGCTTAAGGAACTCTCCGGAAGCTGGTATCAGTTGGGGAGGGCCGATATTGCTGGCCATTATGCCGAGGAAGTTGCCTTGGCTGTGGAAGAAGATATGGCCTGGTCAATAGCGGGGACGACCTACGCCGCCGGCCTCAAATTGGCCAAGGAAGAAAAAATCAAGCAATTTTGTCTGGATGGGACAATAAGAGCTTTTGAAAGTGCGATTTCTTTAAACCCAGAGAATGTAACTCATAAAGTCAATCTGGCGCTGAGTTATGTCGATCACCCTCCGCAGGATAATCCTATGAAGGGCGTTCTGATGCTGGTTGACCTTAATCGCAAGAACCCAGATCATCCTCTGGTGCTGCTGCACCTTGGTCGTCTGGCCATCCAAACTGGGCAGTATGAAAAGGCCGTCGAAAGATTGAGTAAGGCTGTAAGTATTGATCCCCAGAACCCTAAAATCAACTGCCTGTTGGCCCAGGCCTACGAGCAGCTGGGGAAAGCCGCAGAGGCTGCTCCCTATCAGCAGTTTTGTCAACAGCTGAGTCAATAATAACTGACTATAGAACTATCCATTGGGATGGTTTGTCAATAGAAGAAATCATTTTTAAGAACCAACCTGGCCCGCCAACTGTAGGCGGCAGGTGTAAAAAGACACAATATGCCGTGTGGAAAAAAGCGTAAGCGTCATAAGATCGCAACGCACAAGCGTAAAAAAAGGCTTCGTAAAAATCGCCACAAGAAGAAGAATCGGTAGTTAACGTTTTAAGCACCATCGATCCTGGCTTGCTTTTTAGAGACACTATTGATTTTTAACCCACGATAGTAAAAAGGCATCACAAGATCGCTTTCTCGTTTTTTTCGAGAATTTGACTTGTATTCGGATTATTTTTCAAGGTAGTGTTTCCGGTTGTTGTATCATTCGATAGTATACCTGACCGGAAACGCTACCCTCTTGTATATAATGACTTTTTACTATTGTCTTTGGTATTTTCTGGTTGATTAAAGCCGATGAATGAGCGCGAATTCATTAGACTTGTTCCCAATATCATAATGTAGAGCCTGTACTCTACTGTTGTGCTCGTTCCTTAGTTCTTGATAACTATTTCAGCAATGTTTCTCGTCTGCACGCCGGGCAAACGGGCTATGCTATGGTACGCCGAAAGGCCGCTGCTGTATCTAAGCACCACAAAAAGTGACACCATTGTGGAAAAAGAACTCGTTATCAATTCGACCCCTACAGAAGTAGAAATTGCCTTATTGGAAGGCTCTAAGCTCGTCGAATTACATCATCAAAAAACCAATACCAACTTCACCGTTGGGGATATTTTTCTAGGAAAGATTCGCAAACTCATGCCGGGTCTGAACGCCGCCTTTGTGGATATTGGCCACAAAAAAGACGCCTTTCTCCATTATACTGATCTGGGGCCTAAGCTGCGCTCGCTGATCAAGTACACCAATGGAGCGACCGCGGGCAATCTCAATACCCATAAGCTGAACAATTTTAAGCTGGAACCTGAGATCATCAAAACGGGGAAGATCGACCAAGTCCTCAATAAGAAAACTTCCATTCTCGTACAAGTGCTTAAGGAGCCCATATCGACCAAAGGGCCGCGCCTGAGCTGCGAGATTACCATCCCCGGCCGCTACCTGGTCTTGACGCCTTTCAACGAAGTCATCGCAGTGTCCAAAAAGATCGCCAATGCCGAGGAGCGCAAGCGCCTGCGGAAGTTGGTAGAGAGCATCCGCCCGAAGAACTTCGGCGTCATCGTAAGGACGGCTGCCGAAGGTAAGAAGGTGGCGGATCTGCACGAGGAGCTGATGATTATGATGGGCAAGTGGGAAGATATTTTTAAACAGCTGCGCAAGGCCAAGCCACCACTCAAGCTGCTCAGCGAGCTGGATAAAACCTCCAGCATCATGCGGGACATCCTTAATGAGTCGTTCAACCGCATCGTAGTCAACGACCGGGAGATGTTCCACAATGTAAAGAACTTCATGTCCTCGATTGCTCCTGAGCAGGTCAAGATTGTTAAGCACCATCGCTCCAATAATCCGATTTTTGATACCTACGGGGTGTCTAAGCAGATTAAGTCTTCTTTCGGAAAAACGGCTACCATGCCTAGCGGCGCCTACCTGGTGATTGAGCATACTGAAGCGATGCACGTCATCGATGTCAACAGCGGCCACAAAGTGCCCAGCGGCGATCAAGCCCAAGCCGTACTGGCTGTCAACCTCGAAGCAGCTGTAGAGATCGCCCGCCAGCTGCGACTGCGCGACATCGGAGGCATCATCATCATCGACTTTATCGATATGCGGGTCACGGAGCACAAGCGTACGCTGGTCAAGAAGATGAGGGAGTTTATGAAAAAGGATCGGGCGCAGCACACCATCTTGTCGCTGAGCAAATTCGGGTTGATGCAAATCACCCGACAGCGCGTACGCCCCGAAGTGACCATCAATACCGCCGAGGTCTGCCCCGCCTGCAACGGCACCGGCACCATCAACCCTACAGTACTGCTGACCGACGACATCGAAAGAGACCTGGAATTTGTCCTACAGTCTCATCCCGATACTAAGCTCCACCTCAGCGTCCACCCCTTTGTTCATGCTTACTTGACCAAAGGACTGTGGAAAAGCCCGCAGTTTAAATGGTACAAAAAGCATTTGAAGTGGATCAAAATTGGTGCAAAAACGGATTACCAGCTGACAGAGTATCGCTTTTTTGATGAAAACTCGGACGAAATCCGGCTGAACTAGGGACACCCGCAGTCGCTGGCCCTACAGCCTATTTCCAATAAGAGTAGCAGCAAGAGTAGTAAATAATAGCTTACTTTAGTCCACCGAGCCATAGTTTAAGGTGTTAGTTGAACAATACGCTTCTTGCTCCCAAAGTACTAAATAAGTTTGAAAACGGCACTCCGAATATTAGTCGCTCCACTCAACTGGGGCCTGGGCCATGCCACTCGCTGTATTCCCATCATCCAGGAATTGCAGCGACAGGGGGCCTCGGTGGTGCTGGCCTCCGACGGCCGGGCCGCCCGGCTCTTGAGCGAAGAATTTCCTCAACTCCCGCTCTTCGAACTCCCCAGCTACAACATTAGCTATCCTAGCTCTAGCATGGTTTGGAATATGGCCTTACAACTGCCGGCTATTGCCTGGGCGGTACGATCAGAACAGCGCTTTGTAAGGAAACTGGCTAGGGAACAGCAGCTGGACGCCATCATCTCGGATAATCGCTATGGCTGTTATGTCAAAGGATTGCCTTGTGTCTGTCTCACCCATCAGCTGCGCATCAAAATGCCCTGGTCATTGCTGGAAGGCCCCGTCGCTTGGGTCAACCGCTTTCAGCTCCGCCATTTCAAGGAGATATGGGTACCCGACAATGCCGGTGCCCCCAACCTCTCAGGGGAATTATCCCATGATATGCCCAGTCAAAAGATACGCTATATAGGCCCACTCTCCCGATTACAATGCTACGCCCGGCCGCTACGCTACGATGTCCTGCTCCTGCTCTCTGGTCCAGAACCCCAGCGCAGTCGCCTGGAAGCAGAGCTATTGGAGCAGGCTAAAGGCCTGCCTAAGCTTCGCTTCCTCATCGTACAAGGAAAGACCGAAAGTTATCAACGAGGAATGCTCCATGAGCATATCGAACAGGTCTCTTTCCTCACCAGCTCCTCCCTTAACGATGCTATGCTGGAGAGTCGCCTTGTCGTCAGCCGCTCTGGCTACAGCACCCTAATGGATCTCGCCGCCCTCGGTAAGTCGGCCCTCCTCATCCCCACCCCCGGACAGACGGAGCAGGAATACCTCGCCGAGCATTTTGGCGCACAGGGCTATTTTATCATTCAACGACAGGGGCAGGTTAACCTAAAGCAAGCGGTGGATAAAGCAGCGGGGCTGCGCCAACTAGACATTGGTCCACAGCCTCGACTCCTTGCTCGTTCCGTTAAAGAATTATTGACTAGCGCGAACTTAGTGTACTAACAATTTACCACTACCGAGCAGCTGCCCCTCTGTAGTAATCCTGTAGAAATACAGCCCACTAGCCAATCCCTCCCTCGATAATTCAAACTGATCCAGGCCACTAATGTCCCGACGCTGCAATAGGCGCCCTTGAACATCGTAGCATTCAAAGTGAAGTCGTTTCAGGTGTTGGGTACGTTCAAGGCGGAAAGTCGTTTGCCTGGAAAAGGGATTCGGAAAGGCTTTGATTTCAATCCTCTGCTCAGCAAATGCCGGATCAATGGTAGCCGTCAGAAAATTTTCGTTGACCTCGTGATAGGTTTGGTTGGTGATGATGGGGTCGAGGTAGTCAAAAAAGATGGCCGCCGAGTTGTAGATAATGGTCCCCAAGGGAAGGTCTTCACGCTGCTTGATCCGGAATTTGACAAACCCATGTGAAGCCGCTTCGTCAGTAGTCGAATCTGGTAAATGGATGTTGCTAAATGTAAATTTCAGAACATTCTCACCGGCAAAGCCGAGTTGGTAAGGGTGACTAGAGGCGCCGGCTGCTATGCTGAGTATATCCAGATGAGAAGAAAGGGTATCGTGAATGACAACGGTAAATGCGGTATCATTGCCAACGTTTTGAAAACGGATCAGGTATTCCAGTTCGGTATTGGGTTCAATATAGTGCTCTTCGCCGACCCCGAGCGGGAAGCCTTGCTTGTCATTAGGATCGTAGGCGGCACGGACCCTATCGCAGGTAATATCTACGGTGGGGTCACCGTCGTTTTGTCGAAAACGCATGATGTTGTTCCAATTGAACGGTCCCGTCCCACAGCCTTCGATAGCGGCAATGGGCTCGCTCTGGCCAGGATGACCAGCCACTTGATCCAACTCCATACGTATGGTATGCCCATTAGCCGGATATTTGATGGTTCTCATCTCCCCACTGAGCAATTGAATCTGGTCTTGATCCAACATGATTTCATCTTCGATAACGATGTAATGCGAGGGCTGGCTCATATTTCCCTGACCAATATTCTGGATTCGAAAAACAACGGTGTCCCCTTCACAAGCCCCGGTCAATGAGAGGCTACTGAAGTCCCAAATGGGATCGAGAGGTAGGCAATTGGTATCAGGAAAAATACGGGCTTCGACACAATGCGTCAATTCCCGTTCCGTCTCACAGGGGATAAAGACTTGGACATTGAAATTTCCACATTCCCCAATCTCCACATCGCCTAAATCAAAGGTCAGGGTATCTAATTGCTGGCTGGCTAGGTTTCCGGTAGTCCCCACCAATTCCATCTCTGTAGGCAGCACAACCTCGATTGTGGCGTTGGTTGCCACGGCTGTCCCCATATTACAGTATTGAACAGTGTACTTAGAACTATCGATACACTGCCGCAGAAAAGGAGTGCCAATGTCAACAGACATATAGGGGCAGCTGATCTCCGTATTGATCAAAAAATTAACAGTCAGCGTATCTGGCAAGTGATTGACCTGAATATCTTGTGAAGGCTCGCAAGCATTCCAAAGGGTATTAGGCGGAATAACCGAAACCATGTATTGCCCAGCGGTATCCAGTATTTCCATCTCATAATAGCCATTAGTATCCGTGATCGCCGAATAAGTAATATCCCCCCGAGTCTGGATAAAGTTGTATTGTAAGCCTGGCATATTGGGATCTCGTCGGCAATCCGTATTCAAATATTCCCGACTAACGGTTCCTTGAATTAAAAACGAATTTTGGGGCAGGGTATCCGTTTTCACAATATACATATCAGAGACTGCTGATACATTAGGGGGCTCAAAATAATGGCGCCCCGCAATAATATAGTGATCATCTGAGGTTCGTTTGACAGAAGCCCCTACATGTAATTCCTCAATGAGGGGATAATCACTACCAAAGCGTTTAATCCAAAGGGTATTTAATTGAGCGTCTGTTTTCAGGAGGGTCATTCTGGCGAGTCGGGGAGAGATAATAGGATTGGTGCCCAAATAAAATTCCCCCCCCTCAATCAGTTCCCCCAGGGTGAAGACAAAACCTCCATCTTGATCTTGTTGCATTTCAATGAGTCTTCCATTACCTACAGGAAATATATTCTGCATCTCAGGAATCTTAACTTGTAACAACTGACCGTTTTCATCCATTTCAGCTAAAAATAAGCGGAATCTATTGGTCCATGCGCCATTGAAATTAAGGCTCCCTGAGCCACAGGCAATAATCCGCTGATCTTCGGTCAAGATCAAATCATGAAAGCCCTGCTGTGGAATATTGTTAATGTTAGCGCCTCCTGCCCGAAAATCCAAAGTATCCTCTCCTATCGTAAACGCTGGAAAGTATTTTTCCCATAATATATTACCCCTGTCATCCATTTTGATCAAGCCTGTTTTCCATTCATCGTATACAGTCTGAACGGCATTACTTGCGCCAACACACATAAGAAAGCCTCCATCTGGTGTTAGGACAATTGAGCTAGGGCGTTCATACTGTCGCTCTGTTTGATTAGGGTTATATTTTTTCCACATTAGATTGCCAGTAGCATCTATACGCAGTAGATACAGTGGATATCGAAAACGTGCTGCATCGTTCCCCTGACTCCCCACAATGATAACTCCACCATCCGGAGTAGCTTTGATATCTCTGATAAGCAATATCTCATCTCTAAGACTTGTAGGAGGGTCATCATCTGTAAAAGTCCAAATGGTATTTCCGTCCATATCAACTTTTCTAACATGTAAACGACTATTAACAATTCGAACTCCATACATTGTAGTATCATACCGATTCTCAATGGCAGCATATACCAGATGCTGGTCCTCAGTCATTGTAGCGACTATTTCACCGTCTATGCTATCTACTGTTTTTGTCCATTCCTCATTACCCGCAATATCCATTTTAATCATATGCAGCTTTGAGTCAGTGCCGAATGGATCAGTTAAGCCAATCACCAAATAAGAACTATCTGGTGTTTCAAATACCTCATAAGCTTCTTCAAGCCCACCAAGGTCAATAATTTTCGTCCATTCCTGTGCCCGAAGACCATCGACTAGACCGAAGGAACACAGCAGTAGTGTGGTGATTTGCAGGATAAATATTCGTTTTATCATGGTCTCTAGTATTTTAATTTAAGAGGAGAATAATGCTGCTCCTTCCTAAAAAGACTCGATGATACAATACTCCGAATATTTGGGGGCTAACTCAAATACAGATTATTCATTTTGTTATGACGCGATGGCTACATAATAGCCAATTGAGAATCATTGTGTTAACTAAAACCAATAATTTGTTATAGAAAAAAATAGAAAATGAAAACGAATAAACTGCTCTTTTTACTCCAATCGCTCTCCGAAAAGGAGCAAAAGGCCTTTGCTGGCTGGCTGAAGGGCCCCTGCCATAACAAAAGGCAAGATGTCCTTCGACTCTACAGCTTAATCAAAAGGAAAGACGAGCAAGCGATGACTAAAGAGGAGTTATTTGGATTAATCTATCCGGAGCGGAGCTACAGCGATGTGATGATGCGACAGCTCATTCACCTGCTGCAAAAGGCCTTACAGCAGTTTTTGGTTTTTGAGCAATTGTTGAGGAATGAGCAGCAGATGGAACTGGAATTGACGCGCATCTATCGGCAGCGCAAGCTGGATGGCCTCTTTCATAAACACCTGCGAGCGGTACGCCGCAAGCGACAACAATCGCCATTGAGAAACAATAATTATTACCAGCTCCAATACCAACTGCACCTCGAAGAATTCGCCGCCATCTCTGAAAATCGCCGCTCCATTCCGGTCAACTTGCAAGAGATGGGGGAAGCTTTAGAGATCAACTTCATCGTCAGTAAGCTCCTGCACAGCTGCCATGCCCTCTCTCATCAAAACGTCTATAAGACGGAATATCAACCAGGCCTGCTGGACAAAATTCTGGAATATATCGAAGAACAGCAACTCCTTAAGATTCCCATTATCCAACTTTATTATCATTGCTATAAAGCCCTATCGGCTAGCAATAATAACAGTCATTTTACCCAACTTAAACAATTATTGATTACGACCAAGGCGCAGTTGGAAGCCAAAGAAATCCGCGAACTCTACTTACTAGCACTCAATCATTGTATCCGAGCAATCAACCAGGGTAGTCAGAAATACCTCCGCGAAGCCTTCGAGCTCTACCGCCTGGGCATCGCCCAGGATTTTCTGATCAACGACGGCAAGCTCACGCCCTTCACCTATCGCAATGCCATCACCGCCGGCCTTAACCTCAAAGAATTCGACTGGGTTTATCAATTTATTCACGACTACAAGGATGCCCTCGATATCCAGTTTAGGGAAAATAACTTCCAGTACTGCCTAGCAAAGTACTATTACGAACAAAAGATATTTGAGCAAGCCAGTCCGCTCCTCCACAACCTCAAGTTCGAGGACACCATCAGTAACCTTGCAGTACGAACCTTGCAGTTGAAAATCTACTTTGAAAATGGAGATTACGATTTACTCGAAGCCCTCCTCGGTAGTTTCAAAGCCTTCGTCAGGCGCCACAAGCTGATCAGTTATCACAAAGAAAATTACCTCAACATTATCCAATTGACGCAGCGACTAGTCACCACCAACCTTTTCGATCGGGAAAAGAAAAAAGGGTTGAAAGCAGAGATTGAAGCCCTGCAACCGCTGACGGAACGCGATTGGTTGCTGGAACAATTGCGATAAGGCTTTCACCTAAACCTAAGTAAACCTAACTTGTTAACAATACATGAGAAAGACCATCGTTAAGTTCCTCTCCTCTCTCTTCCCCGGTGCTATGGTAAAAGTAGCCTACAATTTTATGACCAACCCTCAGGTTCGGAAACTGCGGCACCATGAGCTGGCCATCTTGGATCAGGCCGAGAAAAAGCGCCTCCCCTTCGAGGGCTTTGACATCCAGACCTACCGCTGGGGGCAGGGGCCCAAGAAGATATTGCTGATCCACGGCTGGGAGGGCCAGGCGGGCAACTTTGCCGATCTCATCAATCCACTGCTGCAAAAGGAGTATACCGTCTATGCCTTTGACGGGCCTTCGCATGGCTTCAGCAGTAAGGGGCCGACCAATTTATTTGAATTTATGGACGTAGTGGGTCAGCTGATTCAGAAGTTTGAGGTCAATAAGCTGATTAGTCATTCCTTCGGTGGAGTGGCCACGACCTATGCCTTATATGCCAACCCAAAGCTGAAGATTGATCGCTATGCCCTACTGACAACTCCGGATAAATTTTCGGAGCGAATCGACGATGTGGCTCGACAGGTAGGCATCAGTAGTAAGGTCAAAAATCAACTCATTAAGCGCATAGAACAAGAAATCGAGTTGGACGTCAGCCAGCTCAATGTCAGCCGCTTTGTGCAAGATATTTCGGTAGATTCCGCCCTGATTATTCACGATAAAAACGATCGGGTAATTCCCATCCAACAATCGCGAAATGTGTGGAAAAACTGGGAAGCCTGCAACTTCGAAGAGATTGAGGGGACGGGCCACTTCCGCATTCTCCGCACCCCAGCCGTACTGGATAAGGTAGTGGCATTTATGAATTGATAACTGTATCTTAGGAGCCATGAAACGGTATCCTATCTCCCCCGCCCCGATTTCGCGGCGGCAGGCCCTCCAAAGGACGGCGCTACTCGGCGGCGCCTTGGCTCTCCATCCGCTCCTCGCCTTCCCCCCCTCCGATAAACCCAAGCTGGGGGTAGCCCTGGTTGGCTTGGGTAATTATGCCACCCGCCAACTAGGCCCAGCCCTGCGGCAGACCCAATACTGTGAACTGCGAGGTATTGTGACGGGGACGCCAGAGAAGGAAGGCCAATGGCAGCAAGAATACGGCCTTAAAAAGCAGCATACTTACAACTATAAGACCTACGACCGGCTGGCCGATGACCCAGCCATCGACATCGTTTACATTGTGCTGCCCAACTTTATGCACGCCGAATACACCATCCGCGCCCTCGAGGCGGGCAAGCATGTGATCTGCGAAAAGCCGATGGGCATGGACGTGGCGGAATGCGAGGCGATGATTGCAGCAGCGAAGAAGGCCAATCGCCGCCTACAGATCGGCTATCGCCTCTTCTATGAACCGCATCACCTCCGACTGATGGAGGAATCGCAGGGAGCCTTCGACGGCCGACTGCGGCTCATCGAGGCCAGTTTGGCTTTTGATATGGCGCGGCCAGGGCTGTGGCGGATAGATAAGAAGATGGGAGGGGGTGGCGCCTTGATGGATTTGGGGCCGTATACGATTCAGGCGGCCCGCAGGGCGGCGGGGAGCCTGCCTACGCACGTACGCGCTCAAGCCTACAAGGATGACCCGGAGTTGTACAAAGACATCTACGGCACCTACACCTTTCAGCTTCGTTTTCCCAACAAAACCTTCTGCAACTCAACCGTCAGCTTTTCGGGCTACAGCGATCGGCTACACGTCGCCCGGGGCAATGAATACCTAGAATTGCAGCCCGCTTTCGCCGCCAATACCCAACTCGCCCTACAAAGCTGGAACAACCAATCGGAAAGCCTCGAAGTGGCCGAATACCAACAGACAACGCAGATGGATGCCTTTGCCCGAAATATTCTGGACCAAACGCCGGTGATGGCCTCTGGGGAAGAAGGGTTGATCGATATGCAAATCATCGGAGCCATCAAGAAAGCTATCGAAAGCGGAGAGGAGATTGCTATAAAGTACGATTAGCCGCCTTGATTTTATCAGAAAATAACCCTAGTATTGCGCCATTCCCACAGCTGTCCGATGGGCCGCTCTTAATCCACCATAAACACCAACAATATGAGAGGCCACCCCTGGCACGATGTACAAAATGGCGATAATACGCCCGAATTTGTTAGAGGGATTATTGAAATTCCTAAAAACTGCCGTGCAAAGTACGAACTCGACAAAGAGTCCGGTATGCTGATCCTCGACCGGGTACTCTACACCTCCATAAACTATCCAGCCAATTACGGCTTCATTCCTCAAACCTATTGCGATGATAATGACCCGCTGGATATTCTGGTGCTCTCGCAAATCACCATTGTACCGATGTGCTTGGTGGAGGCTAAAGTCATTGGAGTCATGCAGATGTTAGATGGTGGAGAAAAGGATGATAAGATTATTGCTGTAGCGGCCAATGATATGAGCGTCAATCACTTTAATGACATCTCTGAGCTGCCTGCGCACTCCATCAAAGAGCTGAGAAGTTTCTTTGAGGACTACAAAAAACTGGAAAATAAAACGGTCGTCGTCGAAGACTTCAATGGCCGGGAAATTGCCATGGAGGTGGTTAAACAGAGTATCGCTGACTATCAGAAGAAATTTGGCCCGATCAGAAGAGGGCTGGGACTATAAGGGATAATAAAAGATTAGGGCACCAATCAAAGCTCAACGCAACAAGAAGTTGGCCTTTTGGTACCCTATCCTTTTATCCGACGTATGAATATACTGTTACTGGTATCTTTCGAACTTACTCTCCTTGGCCCAGCGAGAAGCCTCGCTTGCCGTCGAATTCGTAGAGGTTCTCTGTTTTTATAACATCAAAGCCTTCCATCTCTAGCTGGGTAAGCAGCCCGAGCACCCGATGGTAATCAATCGGTAGATACATGGGAGGCTTCGCCGTGATGTCGGCCTCTCTGGATACAAAGCGGCAGCGCCAATGATCAGTGCAGTAGGTTTGCTCTAGCCCCTCCGGGAAAACCTTTACTCCGCGATTGGTGATCATTTTCAACTTCATCCCTATGCTATTCAAGCTGGCCAGAGCATTACCGATCTTATCTGGATCTGAACCTTGCCAGTCGATGAATACATCTATGCCCACCAGTTCTTTCTTGGTCTGAGGTCTTTCAAAATGTGGGATTACAATGCTGCCTTGGCCAGTAGTCAATTGGCTGGCCGTTAGTTTCTCTGGGCGGCTATCCAGTCGAGAGATCACCGCATCGGCAAACTCATCGGTCGATACGCGCTTCTTGCTCCATCCCTCTTGGTAAATATCAGCCGTATGATAGCCCGCTTCAATGGTGGCCAACCAAGCATTCTTAATCTTATCCGCAGTAGCAGTCTGTCCAATATGAGCCAGCATCATTACTGCTGCGTTGATCAATCCTGAAGGATTGGCGATATTCCTGCCAGCGATGTCCGGTGCAGAGCCGTGGATGGCTTCAAACATGGCCATTTCACGACCGATATTGGCAGAGCCAGCCAAGCCTACCGAGCCAGCAATCTCCGCTACAATATCTGAGATGATGTCGCCATACAGGTTAGAGGTTACAACTACTTCGTAGCGCTCTGGATGGGCCGCCAGGCGGGCCGCTCCGATGTCGATGATCTGCGTCTCTTTTTCGATCTCCGGATACTCTACCGCAATTTCATCAAAAACCCGATGGAAAAGGCCATCGGTGAGCTTCATGATGTTGTCTTTCACCATGCAGGTTACTTTCTTACGACCGTAGGCTCTAGCGTATTCAAAAGCATAGCGGACAATTTTCTCACAGCCCGGCCGAGTGATGAGTTTCAAGCATTGCACTACATCTTGGGTTTGCTGGTGCTCGATACCCGCGTAGAGGTCTTCCTCGTTTTCTCGGACGATGACGACGTCCATTTCCGGGTGGCCCGTAGTGACGAAGGGGTCCAGCGCGCTGACGGGACGAACATTAGCAAAAAGCCCCAGTGACTTACGGAGGGTAACATTAAGGCTTTTGTAGCCCTTGCCCTGTGGTGTGGTGATGGGAGCTTTGAGGATGATCTTATTGCGCTTGATTACTTCCCAGGCTTCTTTATCGATGCCTGCGGTATTTCCTGCTAGGTATACTTTTTCTCCCAAGTCGATAAACTCGGGTTCAATCATAGCGCCTGCGGCTTCAAGGATGCGCAAGGTCGCTTGCATAATTTCGGGGCCGATGCCGTCTCCCTGGGCTACGGCTACCTTGACGGCCTGATTGATCTGGACGTCTTCAATTTCTTGGAATGCAACGTTAATACTCATCAAAGTTCTATTTTGGTATTGATTTAATGACGGGCCCCGCAGGGCCTTCGATTAATAACTTGGATAGGGAAGACTACAGAATTACTTTTTGAGAGACAGCTCCAATGTGCCTCCCAGCGTGATGCGCAGTCCCCCCAAGCGTGCTTTATTGGTAAGCTCTATCATATCTTTCTTCTGCTGGACCAGCTTCTTAATTTTGTTATCTATAGTAGCTGCACTAGCATTGTGATTTCTTTACCACTGAGAAAGGTGTTTCAGCTTGTAAAAATTGATTTGATAGTCGATAATGTTAGCCAATATATCACGGGCTTCCGAAGGAGAGTACGTTCCGTTGAGTGCATCTAGTTGCTGAGCTACGCCTATTGAAATCATCGTATTAGTGTTTTTGAATTCTAAAATGAGATAATCTTAATTATTTCGATCAATTTGCTTATTCTGATCCACAGCGCGAAAGAACAACAGTGCTGAGATGATTGCCGAGCAGATCAAAGCCTCATTCAAGAACAGGCCGTTATTCATCAAACTCAAACCAATCCAGCCACCAAGGAGGAGTACAACACCGATGAAAATTGCCCAGTGCTTAATTTGTCCAAGCGTATGGGAGGAGGTGAAAGTTTTCTTTGATCCTGGCAGGAGACCTTCCCGGCTGCTTACGTTGCGCTGTATTTTATTAAATCTATTTGCCATTACTTTTTGACTTATTGGACGCAAATATGGGGGCTAATGTTCATAAATGATAATTTATATTATTTATCCAATGCATAAACTATTTTTATGCATTATCTTTGCTTATCAAAGGACTTATCTTAAGGAGGGACCTCCTTTTTAAGGACATTTCCACAGCTAAATCAAGTCACTACAATGAACTATACCTTGCACCAATTGCAGATCTTTCTTGAGGTGGTCAGGCAGCAAAGTATCACCCGGGCAGCCGAAGAGATGCACATGACTCAACCCGCTCTTTCTATTCAGTTGAAAAATTTTCAACATCAGTTTGACATCCCCCTAACCAATCTGATTGGCAAGAAGTTACACATAACGGATTTTGGAAAATCAATTGCCGAGATTGCCGAAAATGTCATCAAAGAAGCTGATGCGATCAAGTATAAAACCAAGGATTATAGTGGCTTGCTGGCGGGTAAGTTGCGAATATCTTCAGCCTCTACGGGCAAATATGTGATCCCCTATTTTCTGAGTAGCTTTATGCACAAACACCCTGGCATTGATTTGATCCTGGATGTATCCAATAAGTCCATTGTAGTGAAGAGTCTACAGGATAATGAAATTGACTTCGCCCTCGTCTCGGTCTTACCAGACAAGCTGGACATCGAAGAAGAACGGCTACTAGAAAACAAATTATTCCTGGTCAATAGCAGCCCGGAGCTTCAGAAAAACCGCCCTCTTATCTACCGCGAGCCGGGCTCTGCCACCCGAGGTGCTATGGATAAGTACTTCAGCGGTAAAAATAATAGCAAAACCAATCGAAAAAGTATCGAGCTGACCTCAAACGAGGCGGTCAAGCAGGCCGTCATTGCCGGACTGGGCTACACCATCATCCCTCTCATTGGCATCAAAAACGAATTGCTGAACCAACAACTGCACATCATCCCCTCAAAGGGCTTACCCATCATGACCCACTGGCGATTGGTCTGGCTACGAAAAAAGAAGCTGTCTCCCGTCGCACAGGCCTTCCTCGATTATATCCGCGCCGAAAAAGAGCAGATCATTCAAAATCGCTTCTCCTGGTATTCCAACTTTTCCCTCAAGAAGTAAGTAACTTACAGAATTAAATCAGGGCATCGTCGTTTTGTAATAAAGCCACACACACTATTGTAAAAACGACCGAATAATGAAACTTAATGCCCCCCTCTTCTACCTATTATTGCTCTTCCCGTCCTTGCTCTTTTCCCAAAAAAAAACGGCCGAACTGACCGGTTTTTATTCTGATGGAATGTCTCAATTCTCAAGAACGGACTTACAGCTCAACGAAGACGGCAGCTTTAGAATCAAGCGGCCCCTGCTGGACGTCGATGCCTACATGGAGCGCTCAGAAAGTACCGGACGATGGACCTCTACCGGGAACAAAATCATTCTCAACCCCCACCTAAAACCCCGGAAACAAGAAATTTGGATGGAAGAAAAAGTCATCCCCGGCCAGGACAGCATCAGCATTCAGGTGCACTACAACCGCAAGCTCTACGAAAACGAGCAGTTGGTCGAAGAAGGCCCCTACCCTTTTAAACGTATGACCATCTACGTCAATAAACGACAAAAACGCTACAACCTGCTTCGACAATATGAACAACGCATCTGTGGCCATGCCCCGTGGATAAAAAATCAAACGATTGTCGATTCTACGAATACTTTTTTCCTTCCCAAAACTACAATCAACAAATTGGGGGTAATGACCTATGGTTTCACAGAATATAAGGAGCTACCCGTAAGAAATTCCGATACGAATCACTTCGATATTTATATCGTGCAGCCCATCGATAAAGAGCGGATGCCGCGAAGCAAGGAAGTGATCATTAAAGGCCAAAAGGCTTTCTACTATGAGCACAACGGGAAGGTCATTACTTCTGGTTTACTCTGTACCCCGCTCATCCGAAGGAGGTGATGAGCTTCCCATGAAGCCGCTCAAAAAAATCGGTATAAACCTTGTGCCTTTTTAGATTATTCGGAGGCATCCGGCAAGTCATTTTTATGCATTCAAAAAATTATAGCAAATGAAAAAACTAACGCTCCTTTTGTGCAGTATACTGCTGCTCAGTATCCATTACAGTATAGCGCAGACCTCCATCGGTATTGGAGGTGGTGCTAATTTTAGCAATGTCAATATTAAAGACAACTGGGCAGAACTAGACCCCAAAACCGCAACGTACTTCTACTTCGGTATCACTCCTCGCTTTGAGCTAAATGAACAATTTGCCATTCTGGCCGATCTGGAATTTTCAGCTAAGGGTTTTAAAACTGACAATGTGATGATGTTTATCGGTAGTCAACCTGTCACTGCAAAATCTAGAATCAGCTATTTGGTCGTTTCTCCAGAGTTAGAGTATCGATTGCATAAAAATATTGGTGTTGCCCTGGGAGGCTTTTTCGGCTTGAAGACCAACGAGGAACAGAAGTTTGGGGATCAAGATTGGATCAGCACCAGCGAATTCGATACCATCAAAGAGGTTGATTATGGTCTGGAAGGAAGTATACGGGTCAATGTTTCTAGCTTCTTTATCAAACTCGCCTACAGCTACGGCCTGCGCGGTGTCGGAGATTTGATCGTAACAGATGAAATTGGAGTGCCAATGGGCCAACTGAGGCTCAGGACGCGTACGCTACAGTTAGGAGCTGGCTACTTGCTAAGCCTGTAG
>JBCDGZ010000153.1:0-16912 GCA_038750655.1 Bacteroidota bacterium
CGAAATCCAAAAAGGTGATCATCAAAACACAAAAAAGCCCGCCGAAGTTAATCCGACGGGCTCTAATGATTGAACCTTTATTTTTATATCCGATATAAAATCAGGATGGAATAGATTTATTCTTCTTCATCAGTTGCGCTGGCCTTTGGGGCAGCCTTAGCCTTCTTTGCAGTAGTCTTTCTAGGAGCAGCGGGCTTAACAGCTTTATTGTACAGCTTAGAAACTTCGCCCCAGTTGATTACTTCGAAGAAAGCATCAACATATTTCGGACGCTTGTTTTGGTACTTGAGGTAGTATGCATGTTCCCAAACATCGAGGCAGAGAATAGGCGTTCCTTTTTTCTCGGCCACATCCATCAGTGGATTATCCTGATTAGGTGTAGAGGTAATAAACAGCGTACCGCTTCTGCGAACACATAGCCAAGCCCAACCAGATCCAAAGCGCGTACCTGCCGCGGCTTTGAATTGCTCTTTAAAGTTATCGTAAGTTTTGAAAGCTTTGGTCATTGCTTTGCCCAGTTTTGAGTTGGGCTTAGGCTCGCCGCCACCACCTTCACCAGGCTTGGCCATGACCTTCCAGAACATAGAGTGGTTGTAGTAGCCACCGCCGTTATTGCGAACTGCAGCAGAGTGCTTTGATGCTTTCTTTAGAATATCTTCGATTGATTTTTTTTCGAGGTCAGTCCCTTCGATAGCAGCATTGAGTTTGTTGGTGTATCCAGCATGGTGTCTGTCATGGTGGATGGTCATCGTCCGCTTGTCAATATGCGGTGTGAGTGCGTCATAGTCATAAGGTAAAGCTGGAAGTTTGAATGCCATTGTACTTATCTTTTTTAGTTTAAATGAAATTGGTTTTTAAATAGTGTCGGAATTGCTTCCTTGAAAATTTGCTCAAATATAAAAGTTTAATAATGAGTTGTCAACATAAATGATTGAAAATCTTGGATTTGGATTCCCGCTTTGATTCTCATTTGGTATAACGGGACGATCTTTGTTTTGTTTGATAGAAGTGACAGAATTATTTAGGTCGAAAAACTACAGTACTAATTTTTGTGTTCTAATTAAACCATCACATTGATTACCTTTGTGTGAAATTTTTTTAAAACCATTCCAGCAACTTCCTCCGCAAAAAAAGAAGGAGGCCACAACTGTAAAAACCAAATCACCATTATGGAATACCGCAAAGAAAAAGACAGCATCGGCATCATCAAAGTTCCCGCCGAAAAATACTGGGCGGCACAAACCCAACGCTCTAGTCAGAACTTTAAAATCGGCGGGCAGCAAATGCCCATTGAAATTATTCGCGCCTATGCTATTCTCAAAAAAGCCGCCGCGGCGACCAACGCTGAACTAGGCGTGTTGCCCAAAACCAAAGCGCGTTTGATCGGTAAGGTTTGTGATGAAATTTTGAAAGGAAAACTCGACGATCAGTTTCCACTCGTCGTTTGGCAAACGGGCTCCGGAACGCAGACCAATATGAACGTCAATGAAGTGGTGGCCAACCGCGCCCACGTCCTCAAAGGTGGCGAACTGACCGACGAAAAGAAAGTGCTGCATCCCAACGATGATGTCAATAAATCTCAATCTTCCAATGATACTTTCCCAACTGCCATGCACATCGCAGCGTACAAAATTATCGAGGAAGTTACCCTCCCTGGATTGATCGCTTTGCGCGAAACACTCAACGTAAAAGCTAAGCAATATAAGAAGATTGTTAAAATCGGACGTACCCATTTTATGGATGCTACGCCCCTGACCGTCGGACAAGAATTGTCGGGTTATGTCTCTCAACTGGACCACGGCATCAAAGCCATCCGCAACACCCTCAGGCACCTTTCTGAATTGGCACTCGGCGGTACCGCCGTTGGCACCGGACTGAATACCCCCGCCGGCTACGATCGCACCGTCGCCAAACACATCGCTGACCTCACCGGCCTCCCCTTCGTTACCGCCAAAAATAAATTCGAAGCCCTGGCTGCCCATGATGCCATCGTCGAAACCCACGGCGCCCTCAAAACCGTCGCCGTCTCTCTGATGAAAATCGGCAATGACATTCGCATGCTGGCCTCTGGCCCCCGCTCTGGCATCGGCGAACTGCTCATCCCCGCCAATGAACCCGGCTCCTCCATTATGCCCGGCAAAGTCAATCCCACCCAGGCTGAAGCCCTGACTATGGCGATGGCCCAGGTGATCGGCAACGATGTCGCCATCAACGTCGGCGGCATGACCGGACACTTCGAACTCAACGTCTTCAAGCCGATGATGATCTACAACTTCTTGGTCTCCGCCCGCCTCATCGGCGATGCCTGCCGCAGTTTCAACGACAACTGCGCCCGCGGCCTGGCCCCTAACGAAGAGCGCATCAACGAAAACCTGCACAATTCGCTGATGCTGGTCACCGCTCTCAATACCAAGATTGGTTACGACAAGGCCGCGACAATTGCGAAGAAGGCTTACAAAGATGGGACGACTCTGAAAGAAGCGGCCATCGCTTTAGAGTATTTGACCGCCGAGGAATTTGACAAGTGGGTACGGCCCGAGGATATGGTAAGTGGCTTGAAGAAATAAAAGAGGCTTGTCTAACAAAAAATCTACCGCTGTCCCCGACAGCGGTAGCAAAACAAGACATCAGCACCCATCATACGGAGGAGAAGTGGGGAAGACCTGAGGATGCCAGAAGACAATAATTATTCAATGTGGGGCTCCTTTTCAAAGCTGAGATAAGAGAGCTGATCCTCAATTTCTGCGGCGTCAACCAATTGTTCTACTTCCTGATAGCACTGATAGATTTTGAGCTTGGTATCGGGCAGCAGGAAGGTCAGCGGATACATTCGACTGCTCATCAGGCCGTCTTCGTCGTGAATGAAGGCGGCGAGGTGAGCGATGCGATTGTAGGGCTGCTGCAGCGAGGACTCCAAAAAGACCAAGTAGCGTTTGATATTGGTAAGATCGGCAGAGTAAAGGTAGTTCTTCCGTCTCAGCAGGTGTTGCCGCATTTGTTCGTAGTAGGCTTCTAATGCGACTTTTGTTTGTTCGATCGTCGATTGGCTCATTGCTAAATGATTTGTAGATCAAAAAATAGGCTTGGCTGTTTGATGATAGTCTTCTTAAATCAAATTCGCGTGAAGTTGTAAGCTGGTATCGAGTTCGAGTGGATTTTGATCTTTTTATGATCACTTATTCGACAAATATAATCTTTTTTGTCTGTAATATTGTATTTTTATCCTGTAAATGTTTGGTTTTTTATTTTTTATAGCCCTTCTGCACTACTTTTTGTAAACCTTATAATTAAAGACCTGCGTTGCTTTGGCGGTCAAAGCAATCCGGTCTAATTATTCTACTCCTCCCGGGATGAAAAATCTCTAAAAGATATTCGACATTAAGCCGAAAAACCCCTATCTTTGCCCGGCAATTTTAAGAAGTTCTTTAGTAATGTCTGAATTGAACAAGTATTCCATCCCTATACAGGGCTTGAAAGGTGGCACGCATCAATTTGATTTTCAAGTAGATAATCATTTTTTTAGTCAATTTGAAAGTTCCCCAATTAAGGAAGGAAGTTTTGAGGTTCAGTTGTTCTTTGATAAGCGTCCGGATATGATGGTGCTGGATTTTGCCTTTACAGGTAAAATTAGTACTGAATGCGATCGCTGCCTGGCCGAATTTGAACTGCCCCTGCAAGACAAGCAGCAACTGCTGGTCAAGTACGGGGAAGAATTTAGTGAAGAAGAGGCCGAAGTGGTTTATATCATTAGGGGGACGCCCTTGTTCAATGTTGCACGCTATATATATGAGTACATTTGTTTAGCGATGCCCATGATCAAATTATGTGAGGCCGGAGGTGTTGAATGTGACCCCGAAAGTCTCAAATATCTCGAACAACAGAATGATGACCCGGATGAAAATAGCATCTGGGAAGAGTTAAAAAAATTTAATAATAACGATTAATCATGTAGCGTAGGCGGGCAACCGGATACGCAGCAATCATAAAAATCTTAATCATGGCACATCCAAAGAGTAAGATATCCAAGCAGCGCAAGCGCAAGCGTCGTACCCATAAGAAAGCCGCCGTACCTCATGTAGCGACTTGTCCTACTACAGGCGAGCCTCATATTTACCACCGTGCCTACTGGCTGGAAGGAAACATGTACTACAAAGGGCAGCTTGTCATCCAGGCCGACGAGGATATTGACGAGTAAATTCTACTCGTCCTTTTACCACTGAATACATTACAAAGCTCCCATATTTGATTATGCGGGGCTTTTCGTCTTTCTAAAAATGATTGTCTAAATCGTCAAGTAATGAAAAGCATCGTACAAACCGATAAGGCTCCAGCTCCCGTAGGCCCCTATAATCAGGCGGTCTTATGCAACGGTATGCTGTTTGCCTCCGGACAAATCGCGCTAGATCCGGCTACAGGCCAGCTGGTGATGGATAACATCGAAGTGGAGACCCATCAGGTGATGAAAAACATCAAGGCCATCCTCGATGAGGCCGGGCTGTCCTTCGAAGACGTTGTCAAATGCAGTGTCTTTGTCAAGGATATGAACCTCTACAGTCGCATCAATGACGTGTACGCCAAGTACTTTGATGAGGCGACGGCCCCGGCCCGCGAGCTGGTCGAAGTGGCCAACCTGCCCAAATTTGTGAATATCGAAATCTCCATCATCGCCGCAGCCTCCTAAGCCTATTCCTCTACCGATTATCAACCCATCATCATGGAAAAAAGAAAACAAGTACTCTCCTGCATTCAGCCCACAGGCAGTATGCATTTTGGCAATTACTTTGGTGCAGTCAAAAACTGGGTCGACCTCCAAGCGCAATACGATTGCATTTATGGCGTCGTCGATTACCATGCGATGACCATGCCCTACAATCCGAAAAAGCTGCGGGAGAATACCTGGGAATTACTATTCAACCTCATTGCCTGCGGCATCGAACCGAAGCACCTGTTCATCCAGTCCCTCGTACCAGAGCACACCGAGCTCTGCTGGATTTTTAACTGCTTTTGCTCCTACGGGCAGCTGTCGCGCATGACACAGTTCAAAGACAAAAGCTCGGATACCAAAGACAAAACGGGCGATCAGTTCATCTCGGCAGGTCTGCTGGACTATCCCGTTCTGCAAGCCGCCGACATCCTCGTCTACCGCGCCGACTACGTCCCCATCGGGAAGGATCAGGTGCAGCACCTGGAGCTGTCGCGCAACATCGCCCAACGCTTCAACAACCAGATGGGCAAGGAGTACTTCGTTCTGCCGGAACCTCTGTTTACCAAGACACCGAAGATCATGTCGACGGCCGATCCCAGTCGTAAGATGAGCAAAAGCGCCGGCCCCAAGCACCACATCAATGTGTTCGAAGACGAGAATCGCATTCGCAAGCAGGTGCGCTCGGCAGTGACCGATACCGGCGAGACCGCCGAAGGAGAAATGAGTCCTGGCATCCAGAATCTCTTTGAACTTTTGGAAGCCTGCGGCAAGACGGAGGCCCAAACTGCGCTGATGGCCGACTACGAAGCGGGCAGTTTGAAATACGTAGACCTTAAAGATGCGGTGGCCGAAGGCCTGATCGAACTGAGCCAGCGCTTCGTCAATCGCAAGGCCGAACTGCTGGCCGATAAGAAGGCCGTCAAGAATCAAATCAAAGCTTCCTCGGCCGAGATTCGCAAGCAAGCACAAGAAACCATGCGCGCGGTAAAGGAGTTGACCGGATTACAAAACGTCCGTTTCTAAAATCCAAAGAAAGACTGTCATGAAAATCATTTGTATCGGACGCAATTACATCGATCACGCCAAAGAGCTGGCCAACCCTGTGCCGAAGAAACCGCTGGTTTTTATGAAGCCCTCTTCGGCGCTGTTGGTCAACGGTAAGCCTTTGTATTATCCAACGTTTACCAAAGACCTGCATCACGAACTTGAAGTGGTGCTGAAGATTTGTAAAAACGGGCGGCACGTACAGCAGGAATTTGCCCATAAATACTACGAACAGATTGCGCTGGGATTGGACTTTACGGCCCGCGATCTACAGTCGGCGCTCAAGGCCAAAGGCCATCCCTGGGAAATTGCCAAAGGCTTCGATGGCTCGGCGCCCATCAGCGAGTTTGTGCCCATCACGGAGCAGCAACGCAAAGAAGGTATCGAGTTTTGGCTGAACAAAAACGGCGAGCGTGTACAGCACGGCTTCACCCGCGATCTGATTTTTTCCTTCGATTACCTGATCAGCTACGTCTCCCAATATTTCAAACTGCACATGGGCGATCTGATCTTCACAGGAACACCTGCCGGCGTCGGGCCGGTGGCCATCGGCGATCAACTAGAGGGCTTCCTGGAAGGCCAATCCCTGCTGAGCTGCGAAATTCGCTAAAGAAATAATGACCTACCGCTCCTTTTTAGAATGCGTTCTTACAACAAAAAAAAAGATCATACGTAAAGAAAGAATTTAATTATCAGGCCAGGTTCTAACATTTCCAAACTATTTATAACTTTGTGCCTACTCAAAACTATTAATCAATTATGCCATATTTATTTACCTCTGAATCTGTCTCTGAAGGGCATCCCGATAAAGTTGCAGATCAAATTTCGGATGCGATCTTAGATGCCTTCCTCACGCAGGATCCCAACTCTAAAGTCGCGTGCGAAACCCTCGTGACGACTGGCCTTGCTGTTGTCTCTGGTGAAGTTCGTTCAAACGCTTATGTCGATGTACAAAGTACTGTACGTGATGTCATCAAGCGCATTGGTTACACCAAATCTGAATACCAGTTTGATGCGGATTCTTGTGGGGTGATCTCCGCGATCCACGAGCAGTCGGCTGACATTGCTCAAGGTGTGGATGTAGGTAAAAAAGCTGCGGAACAAGGAGCCGGTGACCAAGGGATGATGTTTGGTTATGCGACCAACGAAACGGATAATTATATGCCCCTGTCTTTGGAAATCTCCCACCTCTTGCTCGAAGAGTTGGCAGCTATTCGTAAAGGCGGTCGTCAAATGAAATACCTCCGTCCGGATTCTAAGTCGCAGGTGACCATCGAGTATGATGACAACCACTATCCGGCTCGCATTGATACCATCGTCGTTTCTACCCAGCACGATGACTTTGATAAGAACGACGATAAGATGCTGGGGAAGATCAAGACGGATATTGAAAAAATATTGATCCCCAGAGTCAAGAAGAAACTGCCCGCCAATGTACGCAAGCTCTTCAATGGAGAATACCGCTTGTATGTCAATCCAACGGGCAAATTCGTGATCGGTGGGCCGCACGGCGACACTGGTCTGACGGGACGTAAGATCATCGTCGATACCTACGGAGGTAAGGGGGCCCACGGTGGTGGAGCCTTCTCTGGAAAAGATTCTTCCAAGGTAGACCGCTCCGCGGCTTATGCCACTCGCCATATCGCTAAGAATGTGGTCGCTGCGGGTTTGGCGGATCAGTGCCTGGTACAGGTGGCTTACGCTATTGGTGTAGCTGAGCCGGTTGGCCTCTACGTGAACACCTACGGCACTTGCAAAATCGAAGGTCTTTCGGATGGGGAATTGGCAGCAAAAGTCAATGATCTTTTTGACCTTCGTCCTGCGGCCATCGTTCGTCGCTTTGGCTTGAAGAATCCAATCTTTAGTGAGACGGCTGCCTATGGTCACATGGGACGTCAGCCAGGTAAGAAGAAAGTGAAGATTGGCCAGAATGGAAAAGCCAAAACCAAAGAGGTCGTGACCTTTGGATGGGAAAGGCTGGATATGGTGAACAAAATTAAGAAAGCGTTTAAGATCAAGTAAGCGCCTTTCTCCTTTGCAAAAAATAAAGACCCCCGATTCGGATCATCCAAATCGGGGGTTTCGATTTTAAATAGCTTCGCTTTGCTGTGCTATATATAATCTTGTTACTTGAAGAGAAGACTAACCATAATTTTATCGTAATACAACGAGTCGTTGGCTGAATACCTGTTCTTCTACGCTGATCTTCAACACATAGACACCGGGCAATAGGTTCGACATATTAGCCTCGTAAGTTTGCTCATTGATTGTTGCCGATTGTAATAATCGACCACTGGTGTCAAAGAGCTGATAGCTTGCTATCCGTCCTTTTTCGCTTTGCAGATAGAGCTGCTGATTAACCGGGTTGGGGAAAACTTTTATTGCTCCTCCTACTTCCAATTCTTCGATACTGACGGTGCCTTGATCTTCGACTCTTGATATTGTTTCCTGGCCTTCGGTCGGTAGCTGCTTTTCGTTGGCACTCACCATTCGAACATTCGTAACATTGAAAGTTAGAGGAGGCAAATCACCACCGCGTACGCCGCCGCTGCCGTTGAAGAGGATGTCATCTTCGATGGTGATGAACAGCTGGGCAATCTCCCCCGCACCATTCCGGTTGATCCCGTCGATCCGGCTGATGCCGACGTGCAATTGTCCCATGCCGTCATCTTTTTGTACGCTAATCATATCTGAATCAATCGTCCCCAACCAGGAGTTGTTGAATTGCAAGCTCACACTGCCGGGCTCGACCAGAGAATCGGTATATTCGATGGTGAAAGCCAGCCCATAGACCTCATTGGCGGGGAGTTCGCTGTTGCCCAGGAGCAGCGGCAGCGCCACTCTCGTCCCTTGACCAACCGTATCTCTACCGACGTACAGCGGCGGGCCGCTGGCCCTCACCTGATCATCAAAGCCACCACCAAAGTTGTGAACCAAGCCCCAGTTAAAGTTGATCGCATCAATATCGCTAAAGTCAATTACTCCATCGCCGTTGGTATCGATATGCTTATAGTTGACGCCGGAGAGTGGAGTGGCATCCGCCCAATCAGACGCAGGTTGTCCGATCCAGGTCGTACTGGCATTGGGGCGTATCGGGCCATTGCCGCCGAAGGCGATGCCGAGGTTGATGATGTCATATTGGTTAACGGTATCGTTGAGATCGGTGTCGCCGGGCCAGACACATTCATCGTTGTCCTCGACGGTGACATTACCGGCGAAGCCGCAGCCCTGGCTGTCACTCATGGTTAGGGCGTAGTTGCCGGGAGGGCAGTCCTGGCAGGTACCGTCCATATCGCCAGACCAGGTATAGAAGTAGGGAGGAGTGCCGCCCTGCGGAACCAGCGTCACATCATAGAGTCCGTCGCAGTCGCTTAGGGTCTGGTCGACCTCTATGTTGATATTGTTTTCTTGTACAACTGTAAAAGCATAGGTGAAATTAAGGGACCCACCGGGGCGGCTAAGGTGCAGTTCGTAGAGGCCAGCGGGCAGTCCGCTGATGTTTGGGGTATTTGCTGAGAAACTAGGATGGGTTGGGCTGGACCAGGAATAGGTTAAGGGGATGTTGCTACAGATCAAGCTGGTTTCGATGGCGCCATCCATCCCGGCCCCACAGGTTTCGTCGGTAATGGTGAAGCCAGAGAGGCCAAGTTTATCTTCTACCTTTAAGTCTCCCCAGCAGCTGTTGCCGTTGTTGGCCGTCACGGTAAAGGTAAGATCAACATCTACTGCTGAGCAGTCGAGTGGAAGAGGGTAGATCGTCCCACTGTCATCGGTGACTTTTACACTGAGGTTGGCGAAGCAGTAGTCACTGCCTTCGAGAACAGCGTCCGGGGTAATGTTGGCTTGGCCATCGATACCCAACGTCACATTGACCTGAGCATTACAAGCCAAAAAGATATTGGTATTGGAATTATCCTGACCGACTTCAAAGTCGTAAGTCTGAGAGCCGGAGCTGTGGATAAGGTTGAGAATGTAGATGCCCGCATTTAGCCCAGTAATGTCTTGGGTGCTGGCACTGAAAGAGGGATGATCAGGACTTAGCCACGAGAAGCTGATAGTATTGGGATCACAGATAAAAGAGCTAATTTCAATAGCACCATCTGCGTTGCCAGGGCAGCTTTCATTGGTAATGGTAGCCAGTTGCGGATCTATGCCTTCGAGGACGCTGAAATCTGTTACACAAAAATTATTGGGGGCTCCCAAATCCGTTGTTTTGGCAATCAAATCCAATCCGATATGGCTACAATCAAGTGGTTGGGGGTAAATATTACCGGAGGCGTCAAAGATTTCCAAGGTGAAACCAGTGGCGCAGGGAGAAATGGCTTCGAGGAAATAGTCATCGGGGAAGGTCAGCTCGCCATTGAGGTCGAGGACCTCGATGCGACTAGCATCGCAGACCATGACCACATTATCGGTTATCCAAATGTAATTTACCTTAGTGGTTGTATCTCTTCCTCCAAGTTCGTCAACAACAACGAGGCTGACCGCGTAGCGGCCAGGAAAGTTGTAAAAGTGGGTAGCATTCTGACCACGGTAAGTGGTCCCATCGCCAAAATCCCATTCCCAGTCGACGATGGGGGCGCCGGAGGCGGTTGATAGGTCTGTGAAGTTAACGCGGAGGGAATCACAGCCTTGAAGAACATCACCAACAAAGTCGGCCTGGGGTTGGGCCAGTGCGCTGTTGAGGGCAAAACAGAGCAGTAGAAAGCAGATGTGTAATTGATTTTTCATAGAATTATTTTTTAAAGAAATAGGTGAATTCAATGGGATCGATTCAAAAGTACAGATGAATAGGGCAGGAAAAAAGTACTTTTATTGGGTGTTATAGGATTTTTTTAATACAAAAAGGCACTAAAAGCTGTATTTTGAACTTAAAATAGCTATTTTTTATAGAATTTTTTGATCATGAAGCAGACGAATTTGTGCCTATTATTAAGTGAATTATCCACCCGAGAGCGGACAAAGTTCAAAGAATACGTTTTTTCGCCCTATTTCAACAAGCATCAGCGCCTGCGCCGCCTCTGTGAATACCTGCTGCGCCATGCGCCCGACTTTGAGCATCCCGACCTGGATCGTCGCCAGGTTTATACGGTAGTTTATGAGGAAAAAGACTTTAAAGAGCTGCGTTTCAATAACCTTGTCTCTGACCTCCTGCAATTGCTCTACGACTATCTGGCCCAACGGGCCTACGACCGCCAACCGCCCCTCAAAAAGCAACTGCTGCTTACCGAGCTGCGCGAGCGCGACGCCGCCGCCCACGTCGACCGTACCGCCCGCCGCTTTCAGCAATTGCTCGAACAACATCCATTCCGCAATTACCAATTCTTCCTCCACCAATACGCCCTACACGAGCAGCTCGACCAATTTGCCCTCACCCAAAAGCGCCGCCGCTACGACGAAAACCTACAGCTGCAAAACGACAAGCTCGACCTGTACTACATGGCCAATAAATTCCGCATCGCCTGCGATATGGCCAGTCGGAATATTGTGATCAAAGCTGGCTATGAATGCCATCGCCTCGATCAGCTGCTGGGAGAATACCGGGGCAAGGAAAGCCAGTACGCCCAGGTCCCGGCCCTGGTCGTCTACTACGAAACCCTGCAAATGCTGACCAATACTCCCTCCGAGCCCCATTACCAGCAACTCAAAGGACGCCTGCGAAGCAACCTCGCCCTCTTCCCACCCCAGGAACTGCGCATCCTCTACAACTATGCGCTCAACTACTGCATCAAAATGATCAACACCGGCCATGTCAACTATTATCAAGAAGTGCTGGAACTGTACAAGATTCTACTGGAACAAAAAATCATCTTCATCAATGGCTACCTCACCCAGTGGACCTATAAAAATATCGTGACCGTCGGCATTCGCCTCCGCGAATTTGACTGGACCGAGCAGTTCATTAACCAATATAATGAGGCCCTGCCCACCGAAGAAAAACTCAATGCCTTCGATTACAATATGGCGGCCTTGCACTACGCCCGGCACAATTACAAGGAAGCCCTCCAGCAACTGCACAATGTCGAATTCACCGATGCGTCCTACCACCTTGGCGCCAAAATTATTCAACTCAAAAGCTATTATGAATTGGAAGAAGAAGAGGCCTTCTTTGCCCTAATTGAAGCCTTTCGGAAGTACATCCTGCGCCATCGCGAACTTTCTGATTACCGCAAAAAGGCCAACGCCAACATGCTCAAACTGGCCCAGCGCATCTACCTGCTCAAAAGCAGCCGGCGCACCATCACCACCCAGGCTTACCGCCAAAAGCGCCGCCGCATCGGCCAGTTGCTGGAGTCCCTAGAGCCGCTGGCCAATAAGGATTGGTTGGAAGAAGTGTTCGGAAAAATGTAGCCTTAAAGGTCTCAAATGGCCAAAAGACAACCGGAATACCAAACATAAGTCATACTGGCCACCGCCACCACATTTGACATCACCCCAAAAAGCTGCATCTGCCACAGGGTGTACTGCTTGGTTTTAAAGATGATGAAAAGATCGAGTAGCAACCAAAGCAGCCCTAGCGCCAGCATCCCCCCAAAGATGTATTCTTCAAACACCCAAAAGAGGATCAGCACCTCCGTTAATACAATGGCGATGATCAATAACTTGGTTTTTCTGACGCCAATCTGCGTGGCTGTCGTTCGTCGGCCGCTGCGGCGATCGGGCTCTACATCCATCACCTCGCCCATCAGATGCGACTGTACGGCAAAGAGCAGTAGATAGACGAAAGTCGGCCAGGGGAGCAGCGGTGTTTGGTTGAGTACCATGCTGAGTGGGACGATGAGGATGTAACCGAATTGGCAGAGTAATTCCCAGGGTGGGGAGCTGCGCAGCCCCTTGTCCGGCCAGTTGTATAGTGCATTGATGATCAATAGTAAAATCAAGAGCAGCAACATCGGCCAGCCGCCCCACCAGAGGAGAAAGGGATAGGTGAGCAACTGGACCACAAGAATCGGCTTCCAAAGCTCCTTTAGTTGCTCCAACCGGCCTCCGGCCCCAAAGAGAAAACTATCCTTGCGAGGATTCTGCGCATCGACCTCCCGATCCACGATGTCGTTCCAGCCGTAAACCAAAAAATTCAGCGGAAAGCAGACATAGAAAAAGCCAAACCAGAAAGGAACAGAGTGGGCGACTTCCATCTGACTGGTGGGCAGCACATAGAGCCAAACCGTGGCGAACCAAAGGCCAGGGCGCGATACTTTGAGCCAGAATAGCAGCTGGGCCCACATATAGCCTACTGCTTTTCGTATTTCAGCTCCCCACCGACAAAGGTCATCAGCACCTCGGTATCCAAAATTTCTTCTTCTGTACAAGTCAACAAATTATTGGACAGGACAACCATATCCGCCAGCTTGCCTTCGCTCAGCGATCCTTTGGAGTCTTCCTCGAAGCCGGCGTAGGCATTGCCCAGCGTGTAGGAGTAGAGGGCTTCCTGGCGCGTCATGCTCTGCTCGGGGAAAAACTCCATTCCGTTATCGATGCGCTTGCGGGTGACCGAGGCGTAGAGGCATTCCAGCGGGTCCACATCCTCGACCGGCGCATCGGTGCCATTGGCGATCACGACGCCGCTGTCGAGCAGGGAGCGCCAGGCGTAGGCCCCAATGCGCGCCCGCTTTTCGCCGAGGCGCTTGACCACAAAGGGTGCATCGGAGGTACAGTGGATACCCTGCATAGAGGCGATGACGCCCAGCTCTTTGAAGCGAGGAATATCGTCGGCACTGAGGTGCTGGGCGTGTTCGATGCGCCAGCGCAGGTCGTTTTGCTCCGGTGCTTTTAGGAAGCTTTGCTCCATAATGTCGAGTACGATGCGATTGGCGCGGTCGCCGATGGCGTGTACGCAGAGCTGCATGCTGTTGTCGAAGGCCAGTTGGGCGATGTTTTTCACTTCGCTGATGGGGGTGGTATTTTGACCAACGAAGTCATTTTTATCGTTATAGGCGGCGAGGAGCCAGGCGCCGAAGGCTCCAAGAGCACCGTCGACCTCGGTTTTGATGGCTCGGCAGCTGAAATAGTGCTCGCCGGCGTCGAGGATGGGGAAGCCCTCCATGCGGTCTTTCATATCAGCGTAAGAATGGCGCAGCATGACCCAGAGGCGGAGGTCGAGTTCCTGTTTTTCGGCCATCTTTTGGTAACGCTCAATTTCGGTGTAGGTAGACCCGGCATCCTGAAAGGAGGTGATGCCTTTGCTGAGGCATTCCTCTTGGGCCAGCTCGATGGCATTGTACCACTGCCGTTCCAGTTGCTTTGGCGAGAGGCTATCGAGGTATTCCTGGTAGGCTCCTCGGATGGCGCGCATGGCGCGCTCTTCGAAGACGCCGATGGCCTCCCCGCTGACATCACGGACAATCTCGCCCCCTTCGGGATTCGGCGTTTCGATGTTGACGCCGGCAGCTTTCATGGCCTGATCGTTGGCGAAGAGGGAGTGGCCGCTAGCGTGGAAGAGGATGACGGGATTATTGGGCGAAACGGCGCTGAGTTCGTCGTGGTAGGGGTAGCCGTGAATCTGGCGGTCGAGTGGGGTGTCCCATTTTTCCTGGTGCCAGCCTCGGCCTTCGATCCATTCGCCTGGTTTGGCGGTTTTGGCCCTTTCGGCGACCATATTGACGATTTCCTGCCAGTTTTTGGAGCGGAGAAAATTGAGGTTGATCAGGCTTTTGCCGAGGCCGGAGAAGTGGCCGTGGCCTTCGATGAAGCCAGGCATGAGGAATTGGCCTTGCAAGTCGATGATGCGGCATTCGGGGCTGGCCAGGGCCTGCAGGGCTTGGGTGCTGCCGACTTTGAGGATGCGGTCCCCTTTGATGGCGACGGCCTCGGCGCTGGGCTGTTGCTCATCCATGGTGACGACGGTGGCATTGATGATCAGAAGGTCCGCCTGGTCGTTGCTTTGACAGGCGTTGAGTAGGAGAAGGAGTACGAAGCCGACGGCCAATTTCCAATTTGAAGATAGCATAGATGCAGATTGTGATTTCTTCAAATGTAAGTAATTCCGTTCAGTACTTCCCCAAAAAATGGATTTTACAGGGCCGATTGAAACGCTAGGCGTTGTAGACCTTATTTTCCAATAATTCGGTAATGTAGTTCCACATGACTTCATAGGGAATTAGTTCGACATCTACGGAGGAGTCGATGACTGCTGAGGAGGCTGCTGCTAGCTTCTGTAGCAGCGTTTGCGCCCGGCGGATCACCCTTTCCTTGTGAAATCCTGCTTTGGGCATAAGCAGCAACATTTTGATAAAGCAGTTGCTGCGAAAGGTATAGTCCCTGCGCAGATAGCGGTAGCAGTAGGCATTGAGTGCTTCCACCCGATCCCAGACGGTGTCGTATTGCTTTTTGAGCAGTAGGAAGAGGAGTTGAATGATGAGAATGGGAATGTTTTGCCCCCTTTTGTTCATCGAGAAATCAGGAACTTCGTTGAGAAATTTGGACATTCGAAAGCGGCGCAGCTGGTATTCAGGGTTAATAGTATCAATTTTACCAATCTGAATCAGAAAGTTGACATAGGCTTCCAGGAGTACCCAGGTTTCTTTGATGTGCCCGGGCAGGGTTTTGTATTCTTTCATTTGTGTAGAAGTACAAAAAGTCTCGTAGGCGCGCTGATAATGCTGGGTGCGGAGGCAAAGCTGGATAAAGGTTTGTTGGACGGCGAAGGAGTTGAAAATTTTTCGCCCAATGAGGTTCAGACACTTTTCCGTGGCGGCCGCACCATTCTCAAAATCCCTCAGTGCAGTGTACAGCGTCACCTGTCGTATAAATACCAAGGCGAGGAATCGTTTGTTGGAGTAGCGCTTGGATTCCATATATTCGATGATCTCATCTTGCAGTTTGAGCAAATTTTCGTGATCCTTAGTCAACTCGTATCGAATGGTATGGACCTGATAGGCAGATAAATAAAGACCGGAGGAGTTCACATCCGTCATTTTTTCTTTGAGTTCATCAGAGAACTGTACGGCAAAATCCGAAAGCATACTATCGGAGTAGATTCTGGATTTGGTAGAATAGAGGTACAAGCGTTGGGCATATTCCTCGGCGAGCATTTCTGCTTGTTGCAGCTTAGTGTAGTACCTTATTAGGTCATTGTAATATTCAAATTTTTTGAGATCGCGGCCCAGGCTACCGTAGTGACGCCTCAATCGCTTGGCAATGCTGAAGCAAATATCGGTGAATTCAAACTTGATGGCCATATTGAGGGTCTTGTGAGCCAGGTCGATGGCTGCCGTCCGCGCTGCGCGACCCAGGAGAATTTCAACCGCTGCATTGGCGCGATGGCAGGTGTAATAGGCGCGAGCGGCTTCGTCGAAGTGAGATTTGCTGGTATCGATAAAGAAAACGGTATTGATCAATCGCTTTTGCAGGCGGTATTTGAGCTTCTTATAATTGACATGATCAGGGGAGCTTGTATAGAGCTGGAGCGCCGCCTGTGCATCGGTTTCCAATTCTCCACTGTGTATGCCCTCGTACAAGTCCCGCATTTTACTAGAATAATTGCTGGGATTACCCATGATTTCTATCCTTTTGATGGATTGTTTGCTGACCAATTCGACAAGTTCTTTGAGTATTTGCATGATATGGCGGAGGAAATTGATTTGTTATGTTACAGTAATTAAGCTGTTATTTGCTGGAAAAGTCTGAAAATGGTGTTTGAAATTTTATAAAAACAATACTATTGTTTTTCGTAAATTATTGATAATCAATAATAAAATTTTTATTTTAGATAAATAATTGTAAAAAATGACTATCCAATTTAAGGATTTTTGTCATAGATTCAAAGGGAGAATCGATGTACTTTTGAAATAACAACAGATACAAACAGTTTTTTTAAAAATTTAGAATTAGCAAAAATTACAAAAACCGGAGATTTTCAAAAGAGAAAATCTTAATTGTCAGAAACCTCTTAAAACCCATGCTTAAGGGTGCTTTGATAAGGTCAAGTCACAAAACAAAAAACAGGAAGATTTTACCTTTAGAAGCTCTCCATTTCCTAAACTTCTAAACGAACAAACATGACACAGGCAGCCCCCTCAATCGATCTGATTAACCGCAACGTAAGTAACGCTGTAGATTTAGGTATTGCTCAGCTAGTGGCTGGCGACAGGAAATTGGATGGCCGTTCAATCGAAACGGAAGGAAAAAAAGTGATCAATTTCGGTTCTTGTAGTTACTTAGGTC
>JBCDGZ010000154.1:0-16867 GCA_038750655.1 Bacteroidota bacterium
CTTCTCGCTTATTGAAGAAAGGAGAGCGTAAAAATTTACTAATGGCTCGTTTTTCGACACCACTAAAGGCATGAAAGAGGCTAAGGAGCTTATGACCGGACATTTTAATATGCTATTTATTGAAATTAAAACTACTGTTTTTTAATAGCTTATAAAAATTTACTTTTCTACAAATTGCATTTTTTGTTGTTGTGAGTACCCTCGAATTCGACAATATTTGTAGTATGAAAAATATTTGCGACATGAATCTACTGACATCCTCTCGTTTTGCGGCTTTGCTTTACTTATTAATTACCCTTTCCATCACCGCTTCTGCCCAGGAAGATTGGTGGCAGCGTTACGGTGGTGATGGCTCCGATCGCTTCGAATCGGTTGTTGTAGCGGCCAATGGCGATCGTATTTACGCTGGGTCGACGAATAGCTTTGGGAACAATGACTTACTTAACTATGTGGTAAGAACCGATGCTGACGGCCTGCTGCTCTGGGAAAGAACCTATAGCCTGGGAACGCAAGCCAACCGCTTGCATTCCATCATCGAAACGACCTCCGGCAACCTGGCCATGACGGGTGTCTCCGATTATCCCGTCTCGGAAACTACCCTCATCATCACCGATGCCTCCGGCAACCCCATTTTGAGTACGACCTACGGTCTTCTCGACGATGGCTCTGGTCAAGATCTCCTCCAAACCTCCGATGGCGGCTTTCTCATCGTCGGCACCGCCCGCAACGCTAGTGGAAACGGTGATTTTTCCCTCCTTAAAATCGATGCCTCCGGGACGGTAGAGTGGACCCAAAACTATGGTGGTAATCAGTGGGAGACTGCATATAACGTCTTTGAGACCAGTAATGGCGATTTTATCGTCACCGGCACCGAGGGGAATATCGGGACCTATGTCATTCGAGTAGCTGCCGACGGAACACTGATCTGGGACCAAGTGTTTTCTGATATTCAATTTGGTCGGTCGGCCTGCCTGACTACTGATGACGAGTTGCTTATAGCAGGAGGTAATCCCAATTTTATTGTAGTTAAAAAACTGGATGGTAGTGGCAACGAGCTGTGGAATAGCGCCCCCATTACCACTCCTTTAAGTAATACTTTTGCCCACGACATTATTGCTGTGAACGGCGGCTTTGTCCTGGCGGGCAATACGGCCTTGGCAGGAGGCGTGGGTGATGCTATTGGCTTTATGGCTAAAATAGATGACAATGGAGGGCTGTTGTGGCGTCAAATGTACGGTACGGGGGCAGGAGAAAACTTCTTTGCTTTGGACGTTGCTAGCAATGGTGACCTCTTGGCGGTTGGTTATACCAACGTTAATAGGAGTTTTGATGGCTATGCAATAGAGGTGGATCAAGATGGGAATATCACCGATAATTTTGTCACCGGACAACTCATCGGCGATACCAATGCCGACTGCATACAAGATATGGGAGAGATTGGTGCTCGTGACCTGGTTCTTGTCTTAGAAAGTAATCATTTTCCGAACCGCTTCTATTACGAATTGATTGCCCCAGACGGTTCTTTCAATATCGCTGTCGATACCGGAGCTTATCTCTTTAGTCTACAGCAGGCCGGACTTGGAACCTGGGAATTCTGTAACTCCGTTACCGTGGATAATTTTGGAGGGACAGAGGATATTGGAGTTGAATTGATCAATTTCACGCCGCCACCGCTGCCCGATCTATACTGTTTTGGGCAGATTATACTGGATACCTCCGGGAATTGTATGAAGGACTTTGGGGAACCGGGGTTGGATAATTGGCGAGTGACGGCGCTCAGCTCGAACGGCCAAAGAACTTATGCTGCGACCTCTGGGGTTGATGGTCACTACAATCTTTCCATGCCCGGCGGGGATACCTATAAAGTGTTTTTGACCCCTCCGCAGGCGCAGGGTTGGGTCTTTTGTATGGATACCATGATTGTGGATTCTGTCCTTGTCGCCCAAACCAGCGGCGAGTCTCACGACTGGATGGTGCAGTTTGCAGAGCCGCCCGGAGCTATCGAGGCGTTGGTTTATTTTGATGAAGATGGGGACTGTCAGCGTGATCCCGGTGAGCCAGGGCTGCAAGATTGGGAGGTGGCGGTTCGTCCGGTAGGCGGTGCCGCAGGTTTTGGCGGCCTGACCGATGCCAACGGCGAGTTTGGCGTCGATCTACAGCCCGCAGGGCTTTACGATGTCGTCTTGTTCAATTACAGCAACGCCTGGACCGCCTGTCTGGATTCGGTACGGATCAACCTGAGTAGTGGCGATACGGCACGGGTTACCTTTGGCTTGCAGGCCGTTGCTCCCTGTACCGAAATGGAAGTTGATATTTCTACCCCCTTACTCCGAAATTGTAGTGAAAATACCTACCATGTTCGATACTGTAATCGAGGAAATACAGAGGCGACTGATGTAGAAGTTGAAATTATTCTTGATCCAGCGCTATCCTATGTCAATTCCTCTATTCCTCCCGATTCCCAGACGGGTGGCTTACGATTTAATGTAGGAGATGTTGATTTTAACGAATGTGGAACCTTTACGATTACCGTTTTTCTGGATTGCAATGCCCAAGTAGGACTGACCCACTGTGTGGAAGCCCATATCTTTCCTGATACCCTCTGCGGCGCTGCCAACAATGCCTGGGATGGGTCCAGTATAGCCTTAAATGCCCTTTGCCAGAACGATTCGGTCTTTTTCCAAATCACTAACGAAGGGACTTTTGATATGCAGCAAGCACAGGGCTATATCGTCATCGAAGACAATGTGTTGATTCGGGCGGGTACTTTCCAGTTATTGATGGGAGAGGATACCATGATGAATGCAGTACCTCGGGGAGCAACCCTGCGGATGGAGGCGGAGCAATCCGCGGCTCATCCTGGGCAGAGCATGCCCAGCATCGCAGTCGAAGGCTGTGGCACCAATTCCAACGGGATGATCAGTTTGGGGTACGTCACCCAATATCCGCAAGACGATGCCGATCTATTTCGCTCCATTGATTGCCAGGAAAGCATCGCTTCTTTTGATCCCAATATCAAGCGAGCTTATCCAAAAGGGATTACCGATGCCCATTACATTACTCCCAATCTGGATTTAGAATACCATCTGCATTTTCAGAATACGGGTACAGATACTGCTTTTCTGGTGATTCTGGATGATACCCTTTCCACTTTCTTGGACCCCACCAGTCTCCACCCCGGTGTTAGCAGCCACGATTATGTCTTTGAGTTGGTGGATGGCAACATCGCCCGTTTTACCTTCAACAATATTCTGCTGCCAGATAGCAGTACCAATGAGCTGGGTTCTATGGGGTTTGTGAAATTCCGGATTGCTCAGACCAGCGATAACCCTCCGGGGACGGTAATTCCCAACAGCGCCGCCATTTATTTCGACAGTAATGCACCGGTGATTACGAATACCACCATTCACCAAATACCGCTGCCGCTGTTGTCTGGCACCAATGAGATGGATATTTGCGAGGGTGATCTTTTGGGAGATATTCCGATCCAAGGCGATACCCTGCTGATCGATAGCCTGAATTTTGTCTACTTCGATAGCGTGCTAGTGACGCAAATCAACAGCCTCCCCGGCTTCACCTCCTCCGTAGACGTTACCCTGCTCAGTGGCGAAACCTATCAGGGCACTGCCTACTTCCAGGATACCACCATTACCGAAGTCTACGCTGCGGCTAATGGCTGTGACAGCCTCGTCACTGTCAACATCATGGTCAATACCGTCAATACTACTGAATTGGATACCAATCCTCTTCAGTTCAATATTTTCCCTAATCCAGCAGCCAACCACTGTTTTGCTAGCTTCGACCTTCCAGCCCGAGAAGCCCAGGTCACTATCGACTTAGTCAATGGATTGGGGCAATCCTTACGAACATTAATCACCGCCCAGGCGATGCCCGCGGGGCACTATCGGATGGAACTCAATACCGGTGATTTACCAGCGGGAAGCTACTATCTGCGCCTGCGCAGTAGTCAGGGAACGATTTATAAGCGTTTAGTTATTATGTAATCCGATCGGCCTCGTTGCCGGGATTACCCATCTGGTTGAGTAATGCTGCCTTGTGGCCTTTGGCTACGGGTAGCATTGCTTTTCCCACCTTTACTTGATTACCTTCCACAAATTGTACGGCGTTCAGACGGATCAGGTAGGAGCGATGGATGCGCAGGAATAAGGTCGGTGGTAGCCGCCGCTCTAGCTCGCTGAGGCGTTCTTTGGTTAAGTAGCGATCTTGGGCGGTGAAGATTTTGACATAGTCGCCGAAGGCTTGGAGGTAGTTGATGTCGCTGTATTCCAGGCGATACCACTTTTTGTCGGCCTTGATGGTGAGGGCACCGGTGAGTTGAGGGCTGCGCTGCTGGCCTTTCCAGTGTTCGATGGCCTTGTTGACGGCTTGGAAGCAGCGTTCGAAGGAAAAGGGCTTGAGGAGGTAGTCAATGGCCGCTAGTTCGAAGCCCTCGACGGCGTACTCGGGGTAAGCGGTGACGAAGATGACCATTGGTGGATGGGAGAGGCTGCGCAGGAAGCGGGTGCCAGAGAGGCGGGGCATATTGATGTCGAGAAACAGTAGATCGATACTTTGCTCTTGCAGGAGACGACCGGCTTCGATGGCGCTGTGGCAGGTGGCCAGGAGTTGGAGCTGCGGCAGCTCGCGGAGGTAATTCTGTAGGATGCGGCAGGCCAGGGGCTCGTCGTCTACGATGATGCAGCGCAGTTTCATTGTAAGTGGAGTTGTAGGGTGATGGTAAAAACGTCGGGGTTACTTTCGATGCTCAGCTGGTGTTTTTGGGGATAGAGCAGGGCCAGGCGGCGGCGGAGGTTTTGCAGGCCGATTCCGCTGGTTTTGGGGAGGCTTTGATCGATCTGCCCAAGGTTGTTGCGGACGGTGCAGTGTAGCTGTTGAGCTTGGATATTGATGTCGATATGGAGGAAGACGGCTTCGGTGTCGCCTTTGATACCGTGTTTGAAGCCGTTTTCGACCAAGGGAAGCAGGAGGAGGGGGGCGATTTGCAGGTCTTGGGTGGGGCCGGTGCAGTGGAATTGGATGTCGGCGGCGGCGGCGCGGAGGCCTTCCAATTCGATGTATTGTTGGAGGTGTTCTAGCTCCCTTTGCAGCGGCACGCGCTCGGCGCGGGTATCGTAGAGGGCATAGCGCAGCACCTGCGCCAACCTTAAAACGGCTTCACCACTCGACTCTTCTTGGTCCATCACCAAGCCATAAATGCTATTCAGGCTATTAAAAAGAAAGTGAGGATTAATCTGCGAGCGCAGGGCTTCCAGCTCCGTCTGTACCTTCTCCTCTCGAAGCCGCGCCAGCTGCTGCTCCGCTACTTGTAGCCGAAACCAGCCCTTGGAAAGCTTCAAAAGGCCGCTAATTGCACTGTAGATCAGCATGAAGAGAAAAATATTAGCAAAGCTGTAGTAAGAAATGAAGTAGTAGTCCGGAAACAGTATATCCGACAGGACATTGAACGTCAACTCATTGAGTAGGGTACCTGCAAGCAGGACCAAGCCCAGCAAGAGTAGGTACAGCAGGTATTTGTTCTGCTGCAAAAAATGAGGGATCAGCACTTTGATCTGTAAATACACAACCAGCAGCAGACTGAGGTGAAACAAGCTCGTGTAAATGTAGTCTACCTTATACCATTGATCCTCATAAGCAAAGAGATGCAGCAGGACCACCAAGGAAAGGCTCCAAAACAGCAGGTGTTGTAGCCAACTGTTTTGGAGCAGCATAGCAAGGACCGAATGGTGCTCAATCCTTTTCATTGACTATTGTTTGTTGAGGATAATGGTCTTCGAATAAGCGGCCTCTTCATCTGCATATTTAAGAATAAACTGTTGAAGATCTTTAGTTGGAGCGGTTAATAAAATATAATTGCTGGTTTTTTCGTGCTTGATTCTGATCTTTCGTTGTTCAAATAACTTTTCCAGCCATTCGGTATCAAAGAAATGCATTTGAATCTGCGTTTCGTTGATCTCTAATTTAGCGAAGTTATGAACGGGCAGCTGTGTCATGTAGCCCAAAATGGTATGGGCATCTGCCTCCTTATGATCCTCCTGCGGATAGAAATCGAGGTAGTAGTTATCTCCTAGCTTGAGTAAGTGAGTAACAAATTTATCCTCTACCTCCTCATCGCTGTAGCTCAACCCATAAGATTTATTGGAAAGGGCCTTAAAAATCCATTGCTTCTTGGGGGCTTCTCCCCAGGTCCCCACAATTCGGTCATCTTTGATGAGGTCTTTTTGGGTGTAAAGGGGATGGATGGATGGGATACAACCATTGATTAACAGGAGTAAGCATGCGATAAAGCCCAGGGCGATCCAATTTTTCATAATCAACTATTTAGAGGTTAAAAAGCAGATAGTTCAAAACTAGGGGCTTTGCGCACATCGCTCAAGAAAAGTCGTTGAAAGGCGGTAAAACGACGTTGAATCGAATGCTTGCTAGTTACAGGATTTAGCCTTTGTAATTGATGGAGGGGTAGGGTAATGGTATATTTTGTCAATATAATGGTCGTTTTTGAAGATTTTATGTTTTTTATTGTTGTTTTTGACTCAAATTTTGTTATTTTTATAACACAAAAAATGTTAACTTACTAAAACCTATGTTGATGAATGGATTAAAAGAGCGGTATGTTAACCCGCTAACCGATTACGGCTTTAAGAAGCTATTTGGAACGGAGCCGAATAAGGCTTTGTTGATTGATTTTTTGAATCAAATTCTACCCTTGGAGCACAAGATACAGGATCTCCACTACACCAAGGCGGAGCAGTTGGGCTTGAGTACCATTGATCGTTCGGCCATTTTTGATTTGTATTGTATCAGCGAATCTGGTCAGCATTTCATTGTGGAGATGCAGAAGGCTAAGCAAGATTTTTTTAAAGATCGCAGTGTTTACTATGCTTCTTTTCCGATACAAGAGATGGCGCAAAAAGGCTCCTGGGATTTTACCCTATCGCCTATTTACACGGTCGGTATTTTGGACTTTATTTTTGATGATCACAAGGATGACGAGGACATTGTACATACGGTTGAGTTGAAAAATCAACACTGTAAAGTCTTTTACAATAAGCTCAAGTTTATCTATATTCAGTTACCGAAGTTCAAAAAATCTTTGGAGGAATTAGAAACGCAGTTTGATAAATGGCTTTATGTTTTCAAGCACCTGCCTGACCTCGAAAATCGTCCTGAGCAATTGAAAGAACGAGTCTTTAGTAGATTATTTGAAGCGGCCGAGATTGCTCAGTTTTCTCGCGAGGAGCGCTGGGCTTACGAGCACAGCTTGAAGGTTTTTCGCGATTTGAATAATGTTATGGAGTCTGCGGTAAGGGAAGGTTTGAGAAAAGGGATGGAGAGAGGAATGGAAAAGGGAAGGAAGGAAGGGCTTGAGAAAGGGCTGAAAGAAGGTATAGAGGAAGGCATAAAGAAAGGTATGGAACAAGGTATGGAACGAGGCATAGAACGAGGCATAGAACAAGGAATAAGACAAGGCCGGAAAGAACAACTAATTGCAATTGCCAAGGCTATGAAGCAACACGGTGCACCTGCTGAAACCATTAGACTGTATACTCAGCTTTCTAAAGAAGACCTGCAAAATTTGTAAGGCACTAAAACTTAGGGTAAAATTAAAGCGTTAAAATCGTTATGGAGATGGTATAAATTGTTATTATATCATCTCCTAACATGTTCTCTATCAGTTAAATCAACCAAACGATGAGCAATACTTCCTTCCGATTCCTGCGCCTCCTCCTTTGGGGGATACTCTTGGCGGCCGGATTCATCGGTGGTGTAGCCTGGAAAGGCCAGGACCGTACCCCCGATACCACTGACAGCACCGAGCTGGCTCCACCCCCCGAAACGGACACCCCCGCACCGTCCGCTGAGGCTCCACCCGCCCCCGCCGCCGAAATGCGCACCGATCTCAATCCCGACGAAAGAGCTACCATCAGCCTCTTCGAACGGGCCGCTCCCACCGTGACCTTCATCACCACCAGCAACGTTCGCCGCAACTACTGGACCCGTGACCTCACCGAAATTCCCCGAGGTAATGGCTCCGGTTTTATCTGGGATGATCAAGGCCATGTAGTAACTAATTACCACGTGATCAAAGGCGCGGACCGGGCGCAAGTGACCATGTCCGACCAAAGTACCTGGCCCGCCACCCTCGTCGGTGCGGCTCCCGAAAAAGACCTCGCCGTCCTCAAAATCGACGCCACCCCCGAAGAACTGGCGCCTATCCCCCGAGGCCAGTCCGACAACCTCCTCGTCGGCCAGTCCGTCTATGCCATCGGCAATCCCTTCGGACTGGATCAAACCTTGACCACCGGTATCATCAGCGCGCTGGGCCGGGAGATCAAGTCGGTTTCCGGTACGCCGATTCGCGATGTCATCCAAACCGACGCCGCGATCAACCCGGGCAACTCCGGTGGTCCGCTGCTCGACTCTCGGGGGCGGCTGATTGGCGTGAATACGGCGATCTACAGTCCCTCCGGGGCCTACGCCGGCATCGGTTTTTCCATTCCTGTTGATGTAGTCAGCTGGGTGGTACCGGAGTTGATTGCCCACGGGAAGATCATGCGCCCTACACTAGGCGTCGAGCTGGCTACTCCGCGGATCATGAGCCGCCTGGGCATCGATGGTATACTGATTCTTGATGTGGTCCGTGGCAGTGCAGCCGAGCAGGCTGGCCTGCGCCCTACGATGCGCGACCGCGATGGCGCTCTTCGTCTCGGAGATATTATCCTTGGCATCAATGATGAAGCTATAACCTCCAGAAATGATTTGATCTTGGTACTCGAAAACTATCGCCCCGGCGATGCCGTCAAGGTGAAAGTGTTGAGGGAGGAGGAGGAAGTGGAAGTGGATTTGATCCTCGACGAGGCCCGATGATTACAATTTGAAGGAGATGGTGTAGCGTACTTCTTTGGCACCGCCCCGGCTTTCCCAGCGCCCGCCCTCCTTAATCAGTCGGATAGCCTCTTCGTCGCAGCCGTAGCCCAGGGAGCGGAGGACTTGAATATCGGTAGGCAGCCCCTGCGCATTGATTTCGAAGCGAAGTTCAACGTCGCCCTCAATGCCGGCGGCCTTGGCCGCTTCGGGGTAGCGAAGGTTTTTGCGGATATAGCGCCTGAATTTCTTAAAGCCTTTTTGTGGCTTCACTTCCTGCGCCTGCGCTCTTTTTTTGGCAGGCGTCCCTTCGTAGCTAATGACCTGAATTTCGCTCAGCGCCAATTCGCTAGAGTTCATTGTCACCTCGACTTTATCACTCGCCACATTGCGAATATCAATACTTTCTGTTAAGTAACCTACATAAGCTACGTTCAGGTGTCGGATTGAATCGTTAATCTGTAGGTTAAACTTTCCATCAACATCAGTTACTGTACCTATATTATAAACAGGATGGTAGACACTGGCGCCAATCAGCGGCTCTCCATTAGCATCTCGAATGGTACCACTCAGTTCCTTAACCTGATAAGTGGGTTCCTGCTTTAAAGCCCTTGCTGCTTCCTCTACTACATCTTCCTCGTCTGCTGCTACTGCAGTTGCGGGAGCAGATGTAACCGTCAAGGGCGCACTCTCTGCCTCAGCAATAGGGGGTGCGACTACCTCGATGGTAGGCTCATCTGCGAGCACCTCCGCTGCGGCTTCTGGCTCCACCGTTACCTCATCCGCAAAATAGGCCGGTTCTTCGGCTTTTTTTTCGCTTTTGGCGCGGGGTTTTGGAGCTAATTGCTTTTCTTCTTCATTTAAGGCGAGTGGTGAAGTTGCTATGTTTGGCTGAGGTGCCGGCGCGTCGTCGGTTATCTCCTCTCTTGTCGGCGTCTCTGCGGCAGATTTGCTATTGGCGGCAAAGTCTTTCATGGTTTCTGCAGCCAAAGGCATTTCTTCAGTAGCCACATTCTGCAGGGCGATTTCAGGAGACCCCTGATTTACATACCACAACCCTGCTCCGGCGACTACCAAGAAGCTGACGACTGCCGCAACGCGGTAGAGATAATGCTGCGGCGTACTTGGCTGGGTTTGCTGCTGCAAACGTCCGCGCAGTCGACCAATCCGCTCTTCGTGGCGTCCTTCGGGCAGCTGTTGGTAGCCCTCAAAAGCCTCGGCCAGAAAAGAATCTTTCCCGGCCAGCTTTTCGAGCTGCTGCTCCTCCCGGCGGGTACTATCGCCGCTGATCCAGCGCCGCAGGAGTTGTCGCCAGTTATTTACGGATGTAGGTTTCATTGGTACGTTCGATACAGTTTTTTAAATTTCGCCGACCATTTTGAATATTGGAACGAATTCGGCCGACTTCTTCGTCCAATTGTCCGGCAATTTCTTTGTAAGAATGCCCTTCAAAGTAAAACAAGCGAATGCAATGTCGTTGCCGCTCTGGTAGCTGTTCCATGCACGGTTGCAGCGCCTCGGCTCGCCCATTAGATATAGTTTCATGATCAGGATGCCCAAGATCGGGAATTTGCATAAGCTCCGGCTCAAAAGATTTTGTTAAAGTCCGCTTCTGCTTTCGCAATTGCATCAGGCAATAATTGCGACTCAAGACATGCAGCCAGCCTCTAAATTGCTTAATCTCATGAGTTTTGACCTTCGTGGTCAGCTCCTCAAAAATGGCCATTACCGCATCCTCAGCACTGGCTTCCTCTTGCAAAACTTTCAAACAAACCCCATAAACCAACTCAATATAGCGATCATACAATTGCCCAAGCGCGGCCATGTCACCACTGGTCTTGTAGTGGTCGATCAGCTCTTCATCGCTCTTCGGCGTTGACTTTTTGCGCAGGAATCGAAGCATAGTTGAGGTTTCGCCGCTTTTGGTTTCAAGATAAGTAAAAAAAAAGCAAAAAATTTTTATGCAATTTCTCTACCCTTAGCATCCTACTGTAAAAAAACGATATGAAAAGTATAATTGCATTTGCCATCATGGCGCTTTTCTTAGTAGGTATTCAGGCGGATTGGACGACCTACATTTACGAAGGACAGGTCTTTGCAGATGCCGATCAGGAGGTCATGCCTTTTGTTACGGTGCAGGTGAAAGGAGGGAGTCATGGAACCACTACAGATATTGATGGTAAGTTTAGACTAGAGCTGAACAAGCCTTGTGCGACCCTGGAATTTATATTTGTGGGGTATAGTAAAATTAGCCAAAAGGCCTGTGCTGCGGATGGCCCGATCAAGGTGAGTATGCAGGCTGGAGAGATGGTGCTGCACGATGTGGTGGTTGAAGAATCCAGGCCGAAGTACGAGAAGCAAGCCAAGCGGTTACAACAGGCAGAAGTACAATGCTTGATGGTAGCGCCCAGTGCACAAGCTTACAATAATTTAGGCGTGACCACTGCGACTCATGCTTACGTCGTCCAGGATAATGGGCCGGTTCATAACACCGAAGACTATGATTTTATTAAAGAAAATCGCTTCTTGGAAGTGGGGGAAAATCCGCTGTCGACCTTTTCTATCGATGTCGATGCAGCCTCCTACAGCAATATGCGCCGATTCATCAATAATGGTCAACAGCCTCCGGTAGATGCGATTCGGATTGAGGAGATGGTGAATTATTTTGACTACGAATATCCACAGCCCAGAAACGAAGCACCTTTTGAGGTGATTACGGAGGTAGCGCCCTGCCCCTGGAAGCCGGAGAACCGCCTGCTGCACATTGGCTTGCAAGGCCGTAAAATTGCTACGGATAACTTACCAGCTTCGAATATCGTCTTCCTAATTGATGCCTCGGGGAGTATGCGGTCAGCCAATAAGATGCCGCTGCTAAAGGCTTCTTTCAAGATGTTGGTCGACCAGCTGCGGGAGCAAGATCGGGTGGCCATTGTCGTCTACGCCGGAGCCGCCGGGCTGGTCCTCCCTTCGACAAGTGGGGCCAATAAGCAGAAGATCAAAGAGGCCCTGGACCAGCTGAGCGCCGGAGGCTCCACCGCCGGTGGCGCCGGTATCCAACTGGCCTACAAAGTGGCGCGCGAGCAGTTCATCAAAGGTGGCAATAATCGAGTGATCCTAGCCACCGACGGCGACTTTAACATCGGTCAAAGCAGCGATTCCGATCTGGTGCATATGATCGAAAAAGAACGCGAAAGTGGCACCTTCCTCACCGTCCTGGGCTACGGAATGGGCAATTACAAAGACAATAAAATGCAAAAACTGGCCGATCACGGCAATGGCAATCACGCCTACATCGACAATATCGCTGAGGCCAAGAAGGTACTGGTGAATGAGTTTGGTGGAACGCTGTTTACCATCGCCAAAGATGTCAAGTTACAAATCGAATTCAACCCCGCTAAGGTTCGCGGCTATCGCCTCATCGGCTATGAAAACCGTTTGCTCAACAAAGAAGATTTTAATGATGATCAAAAAGATGCGGGCGAGCTGGGCTCGGGCCATACGGTTACTGCACTCTACGAAATTATTCCGGCCAGCGTCGAGAATAGCCCCTACCTGACGGCCAGTGTCGACGAACTGAAGTACCAAAAGCCTCCCAAGGTCGATCCCAAGGCCAAGCCTTCTCCGGAGTTGATGACCATCAAACTGCGCTATAAGCGCCCCGACGGGCAGAAAAGTCAACTGATGGAGAAGCCCGTGCTGGACACTAAGGACGGCGAGCGCGCTACCAGCGATAACTTCCGCTTTTCGGCCGCAGTGGCCCAATTCGGGATGTTGCTGCGCGATTCGGCATTCAAAGGTGAATCCAACTATGTCGCAGCCGCCCAACTGGCCCGCTCCGCCAAAGGTGCTGATCCGAACGGCTACCGCAGTGAGCTGATCCAGCTCATCGAAGTAATGGGCGCCTTGACTGACCCGCAGGAAGCGAGAAAATAGGCATTAAAAAAATTCTGAGTGCAAGATGATGTTATTCCGGGCATAGCGATTGGTCTAGACCCGGGATAACTCTTTTTGGGAAGTACCTATTGGGGGGAAATAGCAAAAGTCCAACGACAAAGGAGCCGTTGGACTTTTGATTTTTTGTGCGATCTGTCAGTGGCACTTGTGCCGTTTTTGACTTATTTCTTCTTGGGGTGCACCAGCTTCATTTCTTCGATCAAGTGACCTGCATCTGCATACTTGTCGATGATGAAGAGGACGTAGCGGATGTCTACCATGATGTTGCGGCAGATTGACGCATCGTAGTTGATGTCGCTCATGGTGCCTTCCCAGGCCCGGTCGAAGTTCAGGCCGATCAGGTTGCCGTGCGCGTCAATAGCTGGGCTGCCCGAGTTGCCTCCGGTGGTATGGTTGGTACCGATGAAGCAGACCGGCATTTGGCCCTCCTCGCCGTAGGGGCCATAGTCCTTGCTTTGCTCCAGTTGACGCAGCTTTTCGGGTACATCAAACTCATAGTCCCCCGGCTTGTACTTCTCGATGACACCGGACAGATAGGTCTTGGGCTGATAGCTGACCGCATCGCGGGGCTGGTAGCCATTGACTTTGCCGTAGGTGACTCGTAGGGTACTGTTGGCATCCGGGAAGAAGCGGCGCTCCGGAAAGACGGTCATGATGGCTTTCATATAATGCCGTTGCAGGTCGCTGATTTGGTCTTGCAGTTCATTGTATTTATCCGAAATTTGCGCGGCGTACATTTCCTGGAAGCCCTTCCAGGTCTGATAGGCGGGGTCGTCCTTAATTTTAGCGATGGCTTCTGCGGGAGGTAGAGCCAGCAGGGCTTGTATTCTCTCTGCATTAGCGAAAGCGGAGTTTTTGTAGATGATTTCCGCGTGGCGATCAAATCGCTTATCGACCTTTTCTAGCTGTGTTTTCAGTATTTCCGGGTGATATTGGGTCGCCGTATTTTGGGCATAGTGCTCCATCAGGGCCGCAAAAACCTTTTGGTCCACCTCGGCGCTGTAATCTTTGTAGAAGTTGGAGTAATAGGGCATCAATCGGCCTTTGAAGTTGTTGTAGCCTTCTTCGCCGTTGTTTTCGTAAGCCTTGATGAGTCGATCGCCGAGCCGGGCGCTGCGCATCAGCTCGATGTTGAAGCCGATGGTTTCGCCGTAGTAGGCATTGGCTTTGGCGTAGGGGGTCAGCTGGGTGTAGCGTGCTTTAAAATCGGCCAGCAGCTTGCCGTACTTTTGCTTCCATTCTGGGTTGTTGTTGACTCGCTTCATAAACTCTTCTTCGAAACGATGCTTGCGGTCCAGGCCGCCCGTTGTTTCGATTCCCAGGTTTTCGCCCTGCCACTTCTTCCAGGCATTGGCAATACGGGCCTGCTTAGAGGCGTACTGAATGCGCACCTGTTCGTCGGCTCGCATGGCAGCATCAATGACTTCGAGGGCCTTGTCGCGGATGCCGATGCGAGCGGGGTTGAGCACATCGACCGTCATGGCCATCGCATCGGAGGGGAGGTATTGGTTGGTACGGCCGGGGAAGCCGAAGACGAGGGTGAAGTCGCCCGTTTCGACGCCATCCAGAGAGATGGGCAAGAAGTGCTTGGGCTTGAAGGGAACATTGTCTTCCGAGTAGTCGGCGGGCAGGTTATCTGGGCCGGCGTAGATACGGAAGAGCGAGAAATCGCCGGTGTGGCGGGGCCAGACCCAGTTGTCGGTATCCGCACCGAATTTTCCGATGGCATCCGGTGGTGCGCCTACTAGGCGGACATCATTATAGGTCATGGTGATGAACATAAAGTATTGATTGCCTTTGAAGAAGGGGCGGATGATGATGTCCTCGTATTCCTTGATGTCGGTGGCTGCCTCCAGGGCGTCGATATTTTTGTCAATGGTCGACTGGCGTTCCTTGCTGGGCATATCATCGGTCACTCCCTTGAGGATGGTCTCGGTGATGTCTTCAATTCTAACAATAAAAGTGGCGCTTAGGCTCGGGTTGGGCAGTTCTGCCGCTTTACTAGGCGCCCAAAAGCCATTTTTGAGGTAATTATTTTCCAGGGTGGTATGGGATTGAATAGCGCTGTAACCGCAGTGGTGGTTGGTCAGCAGGAGGCCTTCGGCGGAGATCAGCTCCGAGGTGCAGAAGCCACCGAAGTGAACAATGGCATCTTTGAGACTGCCCTGATTGACACTGTAGATGTCTTCGGCGGTCATTTTCATGCCCATGCTTTGCATTTCTTTTTCGTTCATAGCTTTCAGCAGCAGGGGGAGCCACATCCCTTCGCCAGCTATACTCAAATTAACGATGCACACCATTAGTAGGGTAGCGCAGCCTTGAATTATGCGTTTCATACAATAGAATTTGGTGAAGATCATAAAGATAGAAAAAACAGGGCAATAAGAACTCTCACCGCACATCATTAGTAACAAAAGATGGCAGTATAGTAATTAAATAGGAAAGGGTTCGTTCAACGGCACTAGCAAAACAGACCAGCAGTGCACAAGGTAAAATGGTCAATCTAATTTAACGAGGTAATCTTCCCATTCGTCCCCCTTAAAATCAAAACGAAGGACATTTTCCCGGCTAGTGCCACTGATGATGACCTTAATCGTTTTGCGGGGGTACTCATTACCTAGTTGCTCCATTTTCTTTCTCGCGAATCTGGGATGTCGGCAGATGGCCTCATCCACACCTTCCTTAATTTGAAAGCGGACAATATATTCACTTTGCTTCTTGGGCATAATACGGACTTAGCATTGCTGAGGTGAATCAGCAATAATTAATGTTTTTACTCACTGAGAGTGGCGACTATCCTAATTTTCCAGAGTGACAGTATACGCTAATGCCTGGGTAGGTTGCTTGCTTTTAGTAAGGAGTACTATTGGTATAACGGTCGATATCAGTTTTTGATGACCCAACATATAGCCAATTTGTTTGGCATTGAGCTCTGGATTCTTTTTAGTTACCTAAGAAAAGGTGATGACAGCGCTTGATTCAACGCTTGTATATCGATATTGAAATGAAATTATTACTCTACGAAAATGGTAACCTTATTGTATTGTAAAAGGTCTTTAATGGTAAGGAAGCTGATGGTCAAATTTAAATAAAAAATGGCGGCGTACCAAATGTAAACCTGAGGATTAGCCTAATTCGTTGATTATCAGTATGGACCGGTTGCCCCAGCCTTGTATTTGTATTACCGCCTTCTTTTTTAATGATCCCTTTTGTACTTTTATGGCTACCTGAACAAAAGACCATACTGCCTTGTTTGTAGTGATTATGTTTAATCCTACAGGTCACTACGGAGTATAAATTTTTCAGGTAAACCGCCATTCAGGACATGAATCAAGATAAAATCAATGCCTACGTTACGGGCCTTTTGGAACTCCTCAAAGGATTCAAGGTCTCAGATGAGAGTATACAACATATTCGCAATCATTTGACAGCGATTCCCACAAAGTCCAAAAGCACACTCATCCTACCGGGAGAAATTTGCAGGAATATGTATTTCATCTTCGAAGGAGGGTTTGTTTGCCGGTATATTCATCCAGAGACCGGCGAGGCCAAGACCATCAACTTTTACTTGCCCGACTTACATCCTTTTATGGCTTGTGTAGACAGTTATTTTACAGAGGTCCCTACCAATTGCGAACTCAAGGCGATTACGGATTCTCTAGTTATCGCTTTACCCAAAGGCCATATAGATGTTTTGAAGGAAAAAGATAAACACTTTTCAACGTTCTACAACGAGCGAGTCATTACTGCCATGACCGAAGAGAATGAGCTTAAAACAAAGCTGATCGCCTATTCTTCTAAAGAAAAATATGACTTTATCCTTAAGGAGATGCCCTCTGTTATCCAAAGCGTCCCTTCGAAATACATTGCCGAATTCTGCGGCATCTCTGCCGAATGGTTGAGTAAGCTCAAAAAGCAGCAATAAAGATATTCGCTAAGCATTGCAACAAATTTTGTCCTCCCCAAAAAACTTGAAGTAGTTCAAGATTTTAGGAATGGGGGGCGCCTAATTTTGTCATTATTAATAAAA
>JBCDGZ010000155.1:0-16250 GCA_038750655.1 Bacteroidota bacterium
AATAGTAGATGGTTGTAGCTCTGAACTATCTGCACCACATGAAGTGATAGTCAATGCACTGCCGACAGCTGTAGCCTCTAACGGTGGCTCGATCTGTCCCGGCGAGTCCGGCCAGCTATTGGGGAACACCGTAAGCGGTGCAAGCTACGAATGGCGCATCAGTGGCTCCTCCACCATCATCTCTACGGAGCAAAATCCCGTTATTCTTGGCCTAACCAGCACGACAACCTACGAGCTGACGGTCCTAACCAACGGCTGTGCCTCCGACCCGGTGTCCACAACGACGCTAGTAGTCGATCCCGCGCCCACGGCTGCACCGACCTTTACCTATACTTTGAATCCCGACTGTAGCCCAAGCGATCTAAGTCTATTCACCGACCCCTCCGGTGGTACGGCTCCTTATACCTTCGTATGGAGTGGACCGAACAGTTTCAGCTCAAGTCTACAAAACCCAACGATCAGTAATGCGACAATAGCAAGTAATGGTACCTATGATGTAGTAGTAACAGATGCCAACGGTTGTACGACGACCAGCAATGTAGCAGTAAGCGGCATCAGCAACAGCATCGCCCAGCCCTTGATCAGCTCAAGCGGTCAAGTTTGCGACGGCGGCGCGATAGTGCTGAGCATTCCATCCTACAGCGGCTCCAGTGTAGACTATGTTTGGACACTTCCAGACTCTACCAATGTCTCGGGCTTGAATACGAATCAATTGACGATTAGTCCAGTAGATAGCACGCTTCATGAAGGTAATTATTCCGTAGAAGTAACGGTAGATGGCTGCGTAGTCAACTCCGACACTTTCAATCTAGAATTGCATCCTACGCCAACGGCGACTCCGACGGCCACGGCCGGAGGCTTATGCGAAGGCGACGCTTTGACGCTGACTGCCAATGCAACGGGTGCAAGCACCTACGCCTGGAGTGGCCCCAATGGCTTCACCTCCACGGCGATAAACCCAACACTCAACAATATCACCGTATCCAACAACGGCACCTATGTACTGACAGTAACCAATATCACGGGTTGCTCAACAAGCTCCAGCGTAGTGGTCAGCAACATCGCTCCAACTCCGGCTACATCGACGATCACGAGCAATGGCCCCGTTTGTGAGGATGAAAATATCACGCTTTCCATCCAAGAAGTCTACACGGGAACTGCGGTCAGCTACAATTGGACGAACGGAGCAGGCACCAGCATCGGCACAGGCTCTAGTCTAAGCTTTGCGGCGAGTGCAGCCACAGCGATTTCGCCTTATCGCGTACAAGTAACCGTCGATGGTTGTAGCTCCGAGCTATCTGCTCCACATGAGGTGATAGTCAATGTCTTACCCATTGCTGTAGCTTCCAATGGCGGCTCGATCTGCCCGGGCGAGTCCGGCCAGCTATTGGGCAACACCATAAGCGGTGCAAGCTACGAATGGCGGATCAGTGGCTCCTCCACCATCATCTCCACGGAGCAAAATCCCGTTATCCTTGGCCTAACCAGTACGACGACCTACGAGCTAACGGTGCTGACCAACGGCTGCGCCTCCGACCCGGTGTCTACGACGACGCTAGTAGTCGATCCCGCGCCCACGGCTGCACCAACTTTCACCTACACTTTAAACCCAGACTGTAGCCCGAGCGATCTAAGTCTATTCACCAACCCCTCCAGCGGCACGGCTCCCTACACCTTCGCCTGGAGCGGCCCGAATAGCTTCAGCTCAAGTCTGCAAGACCCAACGATCAGTAATGCGACGATAGCAAGTAACGGCACCTATGATGTGGTAGTAACAGATGCCAACGGTTGTACAACGACCAGCAATGTAGCAGTAAGTGGCATCAGCAATAGCATTGCCCAACCTGTGATCAGTAGCACGGGCCCCGGCTGTGAAGGGGAGCAAGTGATCCTGAGCATTCCGAGCTACAGCGGTTCGAATGTTGTGTACAGCTGGACAACGCCCGGTGGAATAACACAAAACATCAGTGGCCAGAATACGAATGTACTGACGATTAGTCCATTAGTGGACTTGCTGCATCAAGGCAATTATAGTGTAGAGGTGACTGTTGATGGCTGTACGCTATCTTCTCCGATCTATAACCTGAATGTGTTTGATACGCCAGTGCTGTTGCCGAGTTATAGTAGCAATGATAGTTGTACGGGTGGGGCCTTGTCACTCTTCGCTAATGCGAGTGGTGGGACGCCCTTGACCTATGAATGGAGTGGACCGAATGGCTTTAGTTCTACTTTGGAGAATCCGATCATTAATGATGTGGACATCTCGTATAATGGACAGTATTCGTTGACGGTTATTTCGGTGAGCGGTTGTACGGCGACGGGGAGTTTGACGGTTAATAGTTTGTTGCCTCCGGCGGAGGTGCCAACGATTGCTTCGCCGGATGTGGAGATTTGTGAAGGGGAGGATATGGTATTGACCACCAGTGCCAGTGGCGTATTGTTTGAATGGATTGGCCCGCTTGGGGCTAGTCAGTCTACACTCGCTTTAACTGGATTAACAACGACAACGAGTACGACCAACATTGGCCCCGGTCATCCTTCTTACCTTGGTGGTGAATATCGGGTAAGGGTAACGGATGCGAATGGCTGTGTGGCGACTTCTGGTCCGATCAATATCAGTATTAGTGAGATTCCGGTGACGATTGCGAATAACAACAGTCCGGTTTGTGAAGGGGAGCAGGTGCAGTTGACAGCGGGGGCTGTTCCGGGAGCGAATTATCGTTGGTATGATGATGATCCGGTGATGAATCCTGCATCGAATTTGATGGCAATGACCCAAAATCCATTGCTGCAAAATCTATCAGCCGGTAGCTATGACTTTTATGTTGTGGCGACGGTGGATGGCTGTTCTTCTGAACCCTCAAGAACTACGATTATCATTTGGGATAATCCAGTTTCGCTTCCCAATGCAGGTTATACACTCAACCCAGATTGTTCGCCAAGCGATTTGAGTTTGGAAGCTAATGTTAGTGGAGGGACTGCGCCTCTCTCTTATAGTTGGAGTGGTCCGAATAACTATTTTTCTGCTGTTGAAAATCCGATTATCGGTGATGCTAATGCTTCTGCGAATGGTTCTTATGTGGTGACGGTGACGGATGCCAATGGCTGTACAGGAATTGGAAGTGTCCAGGTATCTGGTGTTGTAGACGCTTTGCCGATGCCGATTATCAACAGTTCTAATCCTTCGTGTGACGGAACAACGGTGGTGTTGAGTGTACCGGTGTATCAGGGATCGGTCGTTGACTATATTTGGACCTTGCCGAGTACGACGAATGTCACTGGATTGAATTCCAATCAAATTACCATTAGTCCGGTGGATTCTAATTTTCATCAAGGGAATTATTATGTGAATATTACAGTCGACGGTTGTATGCTATCCTCGGATACCTTTAACCTTGACCTGTTTAACCAACCAACATTGGCACCAGCAGTCGCTTCGACTACGCTCTGTGAAGGAGATATTTTACGATTGGAAGCCAATGCTACAGATGTAGTGGACTTTGAATGGACGGGCCCCAATGGTTTTATTTCTTACGCTGAGAATCCACAGATTAATAATATTTCTGTCTTGAATAATGGTACCTATAGTGTGAGTGGAACTAGCCTGTCAGGCTGTGAGGTGAGGGCGAGTATTGTGGTGGATAATATTGTGCCGATACCGGCAATACCTACTATTACAACCAATGGCCCGGTGTGTGCGGATGAAATGATTGTGCTGAGTATTCAGCAGCAGTATGCTACTACAGGGGTGACTTATAATTGGACAAATGGTGCGGGAATAACGATTGGGACGACGGCCAGTCTCCGTCTTGATCCAACTGATGCTAGTGCGATTTCGCCTTATCGTGTGGTGGTTGCTGAGGGCGCTTGTTCATCTGAACTGTCAGAGGCAGTAGAGGTGCTGGTCAACGAACTGCCTACGGCTATTGCAACGAATGCTGGTGCTGTTTGTGTAGAAGAATCGGGACAACTATTTGCCAATGCAATTCCCAGTGCAAGTTATGAATGGAGAATTGCGGGTTCGCCGACCATTATCTCTACACAAGCTAATCCTGTTATTCTGGATTTGAATACTAGTACTACGTTTGAATTAACGGTGATCAGTGCGGAGGGCTGTATCAGCGATCAATTGGGGTATACAACTATTGAAGTGCATACCTCTCCAAGCACTAGCCCCGTCGCTGCCTACACGCTGAATGCTGATTGTACGCCTGCTGACTTGATGCTGAGTGCGAACGCTACTGGCAGCGGGCTGAGCTACAGCTGGACCGGTCCCAACGGCTTCACCTCCAATGCAGAAAATCCTATTCTCCCTAATGCGACCACGGCCAACAATGGCACCTACACCCTAATCATCACCGACCAAAATGGGTGCTCAGTAGCCGGAGTAACCAACGCCATTACCAACATCGTTAATCAAGTAGCCGAGCCGATCGTGTCGAGCACCGGGCCTGCTTGTGAAGGGGATCAAATTGTACTGAGTGTGCCCCAATACAGCGGCTCGAATGTCAGCTACACTTGGACCGTACCGAGCACGACTAATGTTGTCGGACTCAATAACAATGAGCTGATTATTAGTCCAGTGGATGCCAATATCCACCAGGGTAACTATACCTTGACCGTAGCGGTGGATGGTTGTATCTTAAGTTCTGCTATCTATACCGTGACGGTTTACGACACGCCTTCGGCAGCTCCGGTCGCTACCAGCGGGATGATCTGCGAAGGCGAAGAACTGGCCCTCAATGCCAACGCCTCGGGAGTGGGATTCCTCCGCTTTAATTGGGTCGGCCCGAATGGCTTTAGCTCAGCCTTGGCCAATCCTACTTTGAACAATGTATCAACTGTAAACAATGGACAGTATACCTTAACCGCAACCAGTGCGAGTGGTTGTACCTTTGTTGAAAGTATCCTTGTTGATAATATCCTAACGGCTCCGGTCGAACCAAATATCTTTACGGAAAGTGCAATTTGTGAGGGAGATGATATTATCCTCACCACCAGCACTAGCGGCTTTAGCTTTGAATGGATCGGCCCACTAGGAGCGAGCCAATCGACGCTCCAATTGCCTGGCTTGACCACCAGCAGCGGTACAACAACGCTGCCTTCCGGCAGCCCCGCCTACCTGGCTGGCCAATGGCAGGTAAGAGTCACTGATGCCAACGGCTGCACCCGCATCTCTAATGCTGCAACCGTGGAGATCAGCGAAGTGCCCGTCGCCTTTGCTAGCAACAATGGTCCAGTCTGTCAGTCGGATGCAGTACAGCTTACTGCTAGCCCCGTACCCGGAGCAGAATACCGCTGGTACTTCGAAGATCCTGTGAGTATTCCACCTACCCTCACTTTAATGGCTATGGAGCAAAATCCAACGCTCTACAACCTGACTGTGGGGACGCATAATTTCTACCTCAGCGTGATCAAAGATGGCTGCGAATCAGCCACCCCATCCCGTACGACCGTAGTGATCAATGACCAACCTGTAATCAATAATATCAGTGGTGGTGGCTCTTACTGCGAGGGTGAAGATATTTTGCTTTCGGCCAGCAATAGTACCAGCCTCAGTGGCAACATCAACTATACCTGGAGTGGCCCCAACGGCTTCACCTTCACCGGAAACACCAGCGCAAATAGCAACTTCGACTTGCTACTGCCTAACGCCGATCAAAGCATCGAAGGCAGCTACACCCTGCAGCTGATCTCCGCTTCCGGCTGCCGTTCGCAGACGCAGTCCGTCAGCGTAGACCTTGATGCCATCCCGGCTACACCTCAACTAGACGTAGTCGACGCACAACTCTGCGAGGGCGAAGACCTAGAGCTGAACGCCAATGCCTACACCGGCACTCCCGTCTCCTACGAATGGTTCTTCACGGCTAATGGCAATACGACCTCGCTTGGAACGACCAATGTGCCGACCTACTTTGTGTTCGGTGCTACGCCGGTTAATACTGGGGTATACAGCGTGGCGGTTACTGTCGATGGCTGCCCGTCCAGTGCTTCGAATGCTATCGACGTCGAGATATTCGGTGCCTTCGCAGCTCCACCGGCTGGGAATTCCACCAGTGCCGTCAATCCGGCTTGCGAAGGCGATTTGGTACAGCTGCAATTGCCTTTTTACGCTGGTGCCAGCTACCAATGGTTTGGTCCCAACGGCTTCAGTAGCAATTTGCCTAGTCCGGTGATTAACCCAGTTACGGTTGATAACATCGGGAATTACTACGCGCAAATTACGCTGCCCAATAACTGCGCAGTGCTGGTAACTCCGGAGACTTTTGTGTACATACAGCAGCAGCCGGAGGCACCGACGATTGTCAACAACGGGCCGGCTTGCGTAGGTAGCGAGTTTGAGCTAAGCGTATCTAGTCCGATTGATCTGCCACCGGGAACGCCGCTTTCTTTCGACTGGTACTACGGTAATACCAATACTTTACTGGGCACGACTTCTAATCCGTTCTTTACGGTCTCGAATGTTCAACCCAACAATACGGGGAATTACTACGTGGTAATGACGGTAGGAGACTGCCAAGCCGAGCCTTCCGAGGTAACAATAGTACAGGTTGATTACATCCCTACCAATCAGGCGGATGCTGGACCAGATGTCGACGTTTGTGCCACGACTACAGTAACCTTAGATGCAGAAATTCCCACCGTTGGTTCGGGGTATTGGACCTCACCGAGTGGAGCAACTATTTCTAATCCTGATCAGCACGACAGCGAAGTCATTGATTTGATACAAGGAGCAAATATTTTCGTCTGGACGCTGTCCAATGGAGCTTGCTTGGATTACGACGCGGATACGATGATTGTCCATGTCAATCTGGTACCAGCCGACATTGCTTATGCTGGTGATGACCTGGATGTTTGTGGAGAACAAAATTATGTGCTCAATGCCAATGTGCCAGTCGATGCCAGCGGAGAGTGGAGCCAATCGGCTAGTCAGCAAAGTCAAGGCATTGTGATTGCTGATCCGAGTTCGCCGAGTAGTTCGATCTCGGGATTGGTTCCGGGGGAAAGCTACGAGTTTACCTGGACCCTTTCGCAGGGGGTCTGTGAAGACTATGATGCAGATATAGTGATCCTCACGGTTTACGAAGCGCCACCAAATAATGCCTACATCGCGGAGGAGGAGATTTACAATTGTGGCAATGAAGATACGCAACTGGCTGCCCAGCTGCCGTCGATTGGTACTGGCTTCTGGACGACTACTTCTGGAGCGACCATTATTGATCCGCTGCTGCCGAGTACGACGGTTGAAGATTTGGACTTTGGGGAAAATATGTTTGTCTGGACTTTATCCAATGGGGCTTGTAGCAGTTACTCTTCGGATACACTGTTCCTCTACTTAGAAGACGAAAGGCTAGCAGCCAACTCGGATCACTTTCAGCTCAACTTTGATGAAACGCTGGAGCAGCAAAGCCTAATTGATAATGATTTCTTGAGCGACATCAATGAACTGGAAATCATGCTGATCGAGCCACCGATTAATGGGAGAGTGACTTTCTTTGAAAATGGCTTATTCAGCTATACGCCTGAGCCCAGCTTCTTTGGTACGGACCAGTTCATTTATCGACTTTGTAATGTCAATTGTCGGGAGCATTGTGATACGGCTTTGGTGACGATTCGCACCATTGGAGTCAACACTGCAGGAGATTGCTGGGTGCCCGATGTCATTACTCCGAACAATGATCAAATGAATGATCAATTGGTGATCCCTTGTCTGGATGTCAATGCGAACAATCGCCTGTGCATCTTCAATCGCTGGGGGGATCGGATACTGGAGGCGCAGCCTTATGCCAATGATTGGAACGGTACGTTTAACGGCCAGGATTTGCCGCCGGGGACTTATTTCTATGTACTGCAACCTGATCTTAATTCAAAAGAAGTGACTACTGGTTATTTCAATATTGTGAGATAAAACAGGCTTGGAGGATACCTCCTGCAATGGAGTAGGGGGTATAGATGCCGCCTGTATATTTTTTGTAAAAACAATACGATGAGAAAATTACTTTTAATGGCTGCTATGATCGCAGCATCTTTGTGGGCGCATGCTCAGTATGATGTCCATTATTCTCAGTTTATGCACAATAAGCTGGCCTTTAATCCAGCTTTTGCGGGGAACAATGAGGTGCTGACCTTCTCTGCATTATACCGCAATCAGTGGCTGGGAATCGATGGCGCACCGACGACCGTTAACTTACACGCCCACACCCCTTTTCTGGCCAATCGTGGCGGAATAGGGTTGTCTTTGATTAGTGATCGAATCGGAAGAGTCAATACTTCCATTGCGGGACTTTCTTATGCTTATCGTATGAAGCTCAACGATGAGTCTACTTTAAATGTAGGACTACAAATGAAGATTGAACATTCCCGAATTGACTGGACGGATGTCAATCCATTGGATCAAGGGGATGGGCAGGTGCCTTTATTTGCGACCAATAAAACCAACCCGAATTTTGGTGTTGGAATCATGCTCTCCAATGCTAAATACTACGTTGCGCTTTCTGCACCGACCTTACTGCGCAGTACGATCTACACCGATGATCCGCTGTCGGGGGTAAGCCTGAGCGATCATCGTAGTTACTATTTGATGGGGGGCTTTTTGGCTCGGCTGTCCAGAGTAGTCAAGTTGAAACCAGAAGTCCTGATTTCTTACAATCCTAGTGCGCCATTTGAGCTGGCGATCAACGGGAGTGTCATCTTCTTCGATCAATTTTGGTTGGGAGCGGGGTATCGCCTCGGCGATGCTATTGATGGCTTGGTGCTATTTCAGGTTAGTAACGAATTTCGCGTAGGCTTTGCTTATGATTACACCTTGACCAAGTTGCAGCAGTTTTCTAATGGAAGTATTGAGCTGATGCTTGACTATCGTTTTCAGAAGAAAGGAAAACGCATCAATAACATCCGTTTCTTCTAAGTCCTTTATTTAACACACGCTCTAAACAAAGATTGTAAATAACCCAACTTGCATTAAATACGAATTTATGAAAAAGCTCAGATGGTTGATTTGTATGGCTGTACTGATTTCTCTGCAACCACTCACTGCTCAGGAAGAATCGATGGCCTTGAAGCATACGGAGTCCAAAAGCAATAGCGTTGGCAATGCTATCGATGGCATTCGAACAGAATTGAAGGCCAATAAATCTGGATTGAAAAAAGCAGACCGGGCCTACCGAGACTTAGGGTTTCAACATTCCATCCAACAGACTTTCCAGTCGGCTGATTTCAATAATATGAGCGAGGAAGCGATGGTACATCTGGCCAATAGTTTTCGATTGAATAGCCAAACCGAGGAAGCCGAGTATTGGTACAGTCGCTTTATTTCGGAGGAGAGCCAACCCAAGCATCTGCTGCACTATGCACAGGTCTTGCAGAGTAATGGCAAGTGTGAAGACGCCGTTCGTTGGTACAAGCGGTTCAAAGAAAAGGCGGATCGTAAGGAATGGAAAAATCGGGCGCTGTTGCAAGATTGCGAACACCTCAAGGTCATTACCGTGCACCAAGATGTCGTTATTACGAATGAAAAGGCCCTCAACAGCCGTTACCTGGATTTCAGTCCAGTGTACTATCGCGATGGACTTATTTTCTCAACAACCAGAGGGACAGGAAGCGGAACAGAACTGATTGATGCCTGGACCAATGATCATTTTTCGGACTTATTCTATGCCCCCCAAAGTAGTACCCAAGATTTTAGTACACCTAGTCCGATTAATGGTGATCTCAATAAACGCTACCACGATGGTACAGCCACTTTTGACCAATCGGGGATGGTGATGTTTTTTACCCGATCTAATAATAACGGACGAAGTAGCAGCAAGCAAGGGCTGGTGGATTTGAAAATTTATTCGGCCGTTGATGACAATGGCTATTGGACTAATGTGCAGGAGATGCCTTTCAATAGCAATGAATTTACCAGTTGCCATCCCAGTCTTTCCTTCGATGGCCGACAGCTCTACTTTGCCAGCAATCGACCCGGTGGCTTCGGCGGAATGGACATCTATGTATCGGAATACCTGGGCGGCATGTGGCAAGAACCCCGCAATCTAGGCCCAACCGTCAATAGCGCCGGCAACGAAATCTTTCCCGTAATCACCCAAAACGACGAGCTTTATTTTTCCTCCAACGGCCATCATGGCCTCGGTGGACTGGACATTTTCAAGGCCCAAAAAAATACCCTCGACGATGAACAGTCCTGGAATACTCGAGAAAATATTGGCGCTCCTTTCAATTCTCCTAAAGATGATTTCGGATTTATTGTACATCCTAACGGCACAGAAGGTTACCTGACTTCCAACCGCAAAGGCGGCTACGGTAAAGATGATATTTACCGTTGGAAATCCAGCGGAAAGCCGCAGGGTGACGGCAGTATCGTTCGCACCATTTGCGTGGTTGATGATCATGGGGAGCGCGTACCTGATGCCCAAGTAGAGATTTTGGAAAAGAGGCAGGCTGGCCAGCAAGGCCATGATCAAATGATGCTCACCCTAGAACCAGTTGATGAGAAAAAAGATAAATTCCTACTGGCCATCACCGGCCCAGGAAAAGATCACGAAGCGTTGAATCGAACTTATCGAACGGATGAAAATGGATTCTTTAAATTTCGTCTGCAACCTGGGAAAGCGTATGTTTTTCGTGCCCAAAAAGAAGGGTTTAAATTATCAGAAACGTATGCGCAATTTGAAGAAATCAAGGTACAGGAAGAATATTGTCTGCCACTCAATAAAGTCCACTGCGTGTTGTTGAATGGTACGGTTAAGAATAAGGTCTCGGCAGCAGTGATGCCGGGGTCGACGGTCGAAGTGCTGAACAAGTGCAGCTACGAAACGATGAAAGCAGTAGCAGATGAAGACGGGCGTTTTGAAATGTGTATGGACTGTGGTTGTGACTATCGGATCAGTGCGACCAAGGAGGGCTTTCAATACGATTATGAGTTTGTGTATGCCAATCGCATCAATTGCGATACCGCTCGGAATATCTATACTTTGCTAGAGTTGGAGCAGCGGCGAACCAATATCGTAGACAAGAGGCGCGATCCTATGGCAGACAGCTCCGATCCTGCCTCTCCCGTGGATGACAATGTAGTGCCCATCACCACCTATCGGGAAGTCGTCACCTATGTTCCCCAAACGACCTTGGAGCCAGTCACCAGCTATATACCCATTTCCAGTTTGGTCAATGATCCCAACGCTAATATTGAGGAAGGTCAGATCATTAGCCTTAAAGATATTTATTACGATTTTGATAAATACAACATCCGGCCAGATGCCAGTATTGACCTCCATCATGTCGTTGATCTATTGAAAAAATATCCTTCGCTGGAAATCGAACTCGGCTCCCATACCGACTGTCGAGGAACCCACAAGTACAACCGATGGTTGTCCTCTAAGCGGGCGAAAGAAGCGCGCGCCTTTATCCTCTCGCGGGGGATTGCCCGGCATCGCGTTACTGCGCGGGGCTACGGCGAGACGGTGCTGCGAAACGAGTGTGCCGATGGGGTCGACTGTTCGGAAGAAAAGCATCAGCAAAATCGGCGTACCGAAGTGAAAGTCACCAAGTTCAATGAGGTGGGGACGACGATTCGAGATCAGCACTAAGAGGTGGGCTGAAAGCACCTCATTCTCGCTTTCGTCCAACAAATCGAATGACGGAACCGGTGCCTATATGCTTCGTCCCTTCATTCAATTCAATCGTTTGCTCGGTTAAGATTAGCGCATCATAGTTGCTAAAATCCGCCTTTAGCTCATCGATAGAAAACAGCATATCGAGGTCCTTCGGGCCGCCGACTTTGTCGTTCCGTTCTCTGTGGGCGACGTGCGACGTGCTAAAGGCTTCGAAGAGGAGATGGCCGCCCGCTCGCAGGTGGCTATCCAGTAGTTGATGGTAGTGCGATTTGATGGGGGGAGGAAAGTGGGCATAGATCAGTGCGATGGCATCAAATGGAGCGGCGTCGAAGGCCAGTTGAGGCAATTCTCCTACTTGATAATCGAGCTGTACCTTGTTGAGGGCGGCCAACTGTAGGGCTTTCTTTTGACCTTCCAAGCTGATGTCGAAGGCACTCACCTCCCAACCCTTCTGGGCAGCATACACCGCATTGCGCCCCTCGCCTTCGGCACCCAGCAGCATTTTTCCCGCTGGTTGTATTTTATCGAGTTGTTTCCGAAAAAAAACATTAGGCGCCGTACCGTAGGCATAGGCTTCTTCGCGATACCGGTCATTCCAAAATTGCAGCCATGAATTGTCCATATTATTTACCTTTTTGCCCACAAAGATAAGCGCCTACTATAGAAGAACGATAGGACAAAATTGGAGTAGGGTAGGATTTATTTAAAATTTGTACGAAAGGCCATCGGAGAAACCCCCACGTGTTTTTTGAAAAACCTCGCAAAGTAAGAGACATCCTCAAAGCCAAGGTGAGAGGCGATGGCCTTAATTTGATCTGAAGTAGCCAGCAGGTGCCGCTTGGCTTCCAAAACAATTTGTTCATTGATCAACTCCGAACAGGTCTTCCCCAGCGCCGTCTTCGTGATCTTATTCAATTGATAAGCCGATAGATTCATCATACCGGTGTAATCCGCCACTTTCTTGCAATCATAGAGATGCGTCGCCACTAACTCCGACAATTGATGGAGTTGTTCGAGCTGATATTGGCTGGCACTCTCGTACTCCGCAGGAGGGGTATTTCGCGACAACTCAACAAGCAGCGCATAGAGGTAGACTTCGAGGAGTTGGGAATAGTGTTCTTTTTTCTGTTGAAATTCCTTCGAGAGTAACTGCAAAATGGCGTTTAACTTTTCGTAGGGTTCCTCGCGGAGCTGAAAAAGGGTTCGTCTTGATAACTGTTTCAACAGTTGTAAGAAATCGGTCTGGTGGTGTTGAAAGAAATCGGAGGAAAATTTAAGGATATACCCTTCGGATTGTACCGCTAGCAACAGCGAATGAACCTGCCCGGGCCGTAGCAGAAAGACCGAGTGAGCTGCAATGCGGTAGGGCTCAAAGTCAATGTGGTGCCAGCCACTTCCACGCTCAATCGTCAGCAGGAAGAAAAAATCATGCCGATGAGTTGCCTGTTTCAGCTCTCCATGCTCCAGTACATCCCGAAGATCGACAAGCTCAAATCTTTTTGCCATACTGATTTTTTTATCAGCAGGCCTCAGGCTTCTCACTGGAATTTTTTGCTTCATTATCATCGCTGTTACATTGTCTAAGCATTTTGCTAAAAATACAGAATCCTGCGGAAATTGCCTTTGTCTCAAGGCCGTTTAGCGCAATTTTTCCTAGAGCATTATCGGCTGTAATTCGCGGCCAAACGCTCTTTTTTCATTTTTGCGTAGACATTCAATAACATCCCCGAGACGATCAGTACAATGCCGCCAAAGGGCAACCAGCTGTAAGTTTCTCCCAAAAAATAAAAGCCGATTAATAAGGAGTAGACCAACTCCATATACTTAAAAGGCGCTAGGACGCTGGTTTCCTCGGTTTGAAAGGCTTTGGTCATCAACACCTGTCCAATTAAGCCGAAAATGCCGATACCGACGACTGGTAACCATTCTGAGCCCACCGGCATTCGCCAGTAGTAGAGGAAGAAGAGGCTAACCAGGATAGAGAACATCATGTAGTAATTAATGATGGTGAGGTAATGCTCTCCGTTGGCACTGAGGTAGCGGATGAGGACGAAGACCAGACCAATAAAAACGGCGGAGGTGAGGATGAGGGCCAGACTGATGTAGTCGATGCGCAGGTCGAAGCCCTTGAGGAGCAGAACGCCTGAAAAGGCAATGCCAAAGCTGAGCCACTGCCAGCGATTGATCTGTTCTTTGAGAAAAAAATAGGCGACAATAGCGCCGAAGATGGGCCCTAGATAGCGGATGGAGATGGCTGATCCCATCGGTATGCGTTGTAGGGCCATAAAAAAGGAAGCAAGAGAAATAACACCGACTAAGCCCCGCAGGAACAAGAATTTGGACTGCTCACCGATGATGCTCACCTTGCGGATCAGCATGTAGGGAAAGATGAAGGTGAAGGTGCCGAAGGCCCGGAAGAAGACCACCTGCATGGCGTGAAAGCTGGTTAACTGCTTGGCCATCAGATTCATAAAGGCAAAGGCCAGCGTGGCGAATAATATGTAGGCGATGCCTCGGGTGATCATCTGCAAGGTTAACAAATAAATCGAAGAAATGACGACGGGGGAGGGGGAAAGGTTTGATAAAAAATTCGAAGCCCCGCTTTATTAAATAAGCGAGGCTTCCACACGAGGTCTAAGCGATCAAAAAAGATCGCCATTGGGGATTAAACATTAAAGGTTACAGAATCAGAGCCGGAGTCACCGGATACCCAGAATTTATGCTGACCGCCGGGCAGCTTCCAGACAAATTGGGCGCTGAACATGTCGTAGTAGGTCGCATTTCCTAAAGTCTGGTTGTTGACCCCCCATTCTACATTAGAGGCCCCTCCACTTTTAGTTACGCTAAAACTGAAGGTGACGTAGGCACTGTTGGGGTTGGGAACTGCCGGGTCGATTCTAGGAAAGGTTTCGTTGGCAATAGGATAAACGATGTTTACTGGGGCATTCATAATGACCGATTTTTATAGTTAAGGAAATGATTTGATGCAATTCAAGCCCCTAATGTGCGCAGGTTAAACGCGGCACAAGGCTGATAACTAGGAGTTTAGCAATATACTGTGGACTAGAAAGTGGTAAGAACCTGTTCTAAGGGGATGTTTATGTGAAAACGGAGAGGTTTTTCGTATTTATAATGGAGTTAAATTAAAGATAGTAAACATATTACTAAAAGTCAATGCTTGGAATGCCTATTTTAAGAAGTTTTAGGAACAAGTCCTGTAATTAAAATGTATTACTATTTTTGATACAGTCTTATCTTAGACGCCAGGAAAACACCTACGATGAGCTACAAGAAATTCAAACGTCAATACCTCAATCAGTATCCCGCCATTTCAGATCTGGCCCAAAAAGCCCGGCAAAGAATTCCTAATGTCGCCTGGGAATATTTACAAACCGGGACGGGGAACGAGCAGCTGCTGCGGCGCAATACCAGCGCCTTCGACGATATAGTGCTCCAACCGCAATTCTGCAAGGGCGAGCTGGTACCCGACCTACAAACCACCTTCCTGGGCCAATCCTTCGACGCTCCCTTCGGCATCGCCCCCGTCGGGCTAACCGGCCTGATGTGGCCCCAAGCCGAAATCCTGCTGGCCCGCACCGCCCGCCATTACCAAATCCCCTTCACCCTCAGTACTGTCGCCACCGAAACCCCCGAAACCCTGGCTCCTCACATCGGCAACATCGGCTGGTTTCAGCTCTACCCGCCCAATAGCCCCGAGCTAAGAGCCGCCCTACTGGACCGCGCCAAGAAGGCCGGCTTCCATACCCTCATCGTCACCGCCGATGTGCCCATCCCCAGCCGCCGTGAGCGCACCCGGCGAGCCGGCCTACAAATGCCCCCAAAAATCACCCCCAACTTCATCTGGCAAGCCCTAACCCATCCCACCTGGACCCTCCGAACCCTCCGCAACGGCCTCCCCCGCCTACGCACCATCGCCGAATACGCCAAGGAAAAGTCCATCAAAGGCGTCAGCTTTTTTGTGCAAAAGGAATGGCGAGGAAGCCTCTCCTGGGAGTACTGCGAATGGCTGCGCGATAACTGGGACGGCCCGGTCTTGCTCAAAGGGGTGCTGCACCCCAAGGATGCGGAAAAAGCCATTCAGATCGGTCTCGATGGTATTATTGTCTCCAACCACGGGGGGCGGCAGTTCGACGCGGCGCCAGCGACCATCAAGGCGCTGCCGGAGATTGTCCGGGTAGCCAAAGGCAAAACCGCCATTTTGTTCGACAGCGGCATTCGTACGGGGTTGGACATCCTGCGGGCGCTGTCCCTGGGCGCGGAGTTTGTGCTGTTGGGACGGGCCTTTATTTATGGCGTCGCTGCCCTTGGCCAGCACGGAAGTGATCATGTGGTGGAGATTTTGAAGGACGATTTGAAGAATAATATGATCCAGTTGGGGATAGAGCGCTTGGACGAATTAAAAGGTTTGCACTAATTTTTCAGGACAATTAATAATTTTATTTGACTTTATATGTCTGTATAACAGGTGCTTACGAAATAATATTAAAACATATTACAATTATTTTGTAAGGAAATTATAAAAATTTGTCTTCGCACATATATTGTTTATTACATATATTTGTCCCATTGTTACTTAGCTATTCAAGTCAACTTTTCATTTAAGTACAAAGTATTGAT
>JBCDGZ010000156.1:0-16226 GCA_038750655.1 Bacteroidota bacterium
CAAAGCGCGGTGAAGTCTTCACATTCCAGGTCTGGAATCAACTTATCTTCAACATTGATTGAACCCCAGCAAGAGTTGCCAGTCTGAGAATCAGTTACCTGTACATTGTAGCTCAAGCCAATGTTGGTTGCATCCAACAGGTTGTCTTCGGTGAACAAGCCATCACCATTCTTATCAATTGATACGCTATAGCGAGTATCGTAGCAGCCGTAGGGGCCACCTTCCAGGATCAGATCAGCACCAACTACTGCGGCACAAGTCTCATCCAAAGAAATGTTTACATTATCATTACAGGCCAATGCAGTAATTGCATTCGGGAATTCTTGTATGGTAATGTTCTTAGAACACATTGTTGTAATTCCTTCAGGACCAGTGGCTTCGAAAGTCAGAGTGTACATACCTACCTCAAAGCAGTCGCCAGATTCAAGACCTGTGTTATCCGTCTGGACAACTTCAACATCTCTCAACTCTTGGTAAATCAAGCTACCGTTCCAAGTTCTAGGAGTGAAGACACCACCAGCAAAAGGATTACCAGCGTTTACACCTCTACCAATACCAGCAACGATTTCGAGAACACCGTCATTGTAAGTGTTAGCACCATCAGTGTAGTCAATGCTACTGGTGTTATCAGATACGAAGATACCCTTACTTTCCCCTGGCATCAGGATGAAAGTATTGCCAACATCATAAGGAGTTGGGGTATTTTGACCGAGAGAAATAACGTCATTAGCTGTACCAACTAGGGTCCATGCACCAGCATTCATTTCATTACCTACATAAGTAGTAGCAGTAGTAGTAAAGTAAACAGAGATGTCTGGTGGTCCACCAAATGGCTCGATGTTACCTTCGTAAGAAATGATTTCTACAGGGAAAGCACTGAGGTTAGTGACATCAAACATGTTTCCAGAAGCACCATTACCATCTGTGAAGATAGTAGAGAGAGTAGCATTCATGCCAACACCACCGCAGTTGTCTACACCTTGAATATTGAAATCGAGAACTGCACAGCAATCACCTGGATCGAGTGTAACCAGAATGTCTTCACATCCCAGCAGTTCAGGTCCTTCGTTGTCGATTACAGTAACGTCTACAGAGCAGGTTACTGGGTTTCCGAAATCATCAGTTGTAGAGAACGTTACAGTTGTTGTACCTACAGGATAGATGTCCGCAGCACTTGTTGTGCCATTGTAATCGTTGATGATAGGATTGTTACAAGCAGCAGCAACAGGAGCAGGATTAGCAAATGCACCACAAGTACCTGGGCTGTTGTTCAGTGTAATATCAGCTGGGCAAGTCAGTTCGCAAACTGCAGCACAAGCAAAAATTTGAAGGTGATCGATAGAAATGTCACTTTCAAAAGTACTAACAGCACCGTTTCCTTCGCTCATACAAACCTGAACAGTAGGAGAAGTTCCCGCCAAAGCAGTTACATCGATGCTACCTTGTAGCCAAGGCTGGCAGTTTGCTGTCTGCTGTTGTCCAGAAACAGAAAATTCACTGGTACCGTTGATGAAGATTTCTAGCGTTCCGATATTATCTCCAAACATGTGATACCAAAAAGACATGGTATATGGAGTATTAAGATTCGGTGGGTTAGCCGCTGGGATTGGAATAGTAGCGGTCATACAGTGGGTCTCATTAATGAGAGTAGAGCTACCCTCCAAAAAGATGAATTCACCATCATTGGCACCACCATTACAACCAGGCGTTGTTTCCGGTCCAGTACCACCAGAAGGCGTGTCTCCAGCTGTACTTACGGTCAGGTCATTGGTACCCGTAGTACCGGGGCCGGGAGGGGCATCTTCAGTAAAAACACCGAAACCACCATCGAAGGTCTCGGTAAAAATAGCTACGGCAGAGGTTCCAGCGCCGCAGGTCTGAGCAGCTGGTGCATCAGGGAAACCCGGAGTCGGCGTACACTGGTTAGGCGCCGTACAGGTCTGTCCCATCAGTGTCGTCTGCCCGAACAAACAAGCAAGCAGTACGCACAGAGTCAGCTGCAACTTTTTTAAGTAATTAATTTTTTCCATGAGAATTTGTTTAACTCTTTTTTTAAAGGATTAAATAAGGTGCTAAGGCTTAATTTTCTAGCAGGTCAACTAGATCATCAAAAGCTGAATCACCATAAGAACTGACAGGCTTCTGATTGAGGGTAAACTCATCAGTATCCCCTTTGTGGCCGTTAGGTCCCAAAGCGAATTCACTAAAAGTGGCAATCAGTGCATCCTCTAAAGATTCACCGTTGAGTAGGGTTTCCCAAGTATGTACATACATATGGTACTTCCGCTCGGCTGTTTGGTAAGTGGTTGTCCCAGGAGTCAGGCTATTTAGAATAGTCTCCTGAACGGGAATTTCATTGTCCAGCACTGATTGGGCTTGGGCTTCCGACACAAGGGGCGGGAAGTATTGAGCCTGGGCATCAATGCTGAAAAGAAAGGCGGCTAAAAAGAAAAGCACTATCATACCGAAGTGCGACTTTCTTTTAGTCATGTTTGTTCTTTCCATGAGATTTATCGATTTAAATTGTTGAGTAAATAGTTCCAAATCTATAGTCACACGCACCAGTGCGTATGAACTGTGAATGCCGTACTGATTTGAGGAGTACAGCAATTGTGGGCATAATAATGCCTTAACAAACTTTTTAAATCGATTTTGGGAATAATGCTTAAGGGGGATGAGCTAAACGAAGCTCACGTAATTAGGGAGTATAGTTAGGACAATTTTCGGTAGATAGATAAATATTCGTTAATTCTGGGATAAAGGTAAGAAGAATTCACGCCATTATGTATACCCTATTTATGGTATATATGATGTGTGTATTTTTTTAATATGTGTAAATTGCAGGTATATTGGTCTCTAAAACAGGAACAGCCGACCCCTAAGAATCGGCTGTTGGGTGAAAGACGGGATTTGAACCCGCGGCCTCTGGAACCACAATCCAGCGCTCTAACCAACTGAGCTACAATCACCAAAAATCAAGGAACGGTTGTCCTTTTTATTAAAGCGATGCAAATATAAGATAAGTTCCGTAAGTCCTACAACTTTTTCTTGAAAAAATATACCGCTCTGGGCTGGGCTTATTCCGCCGGATCCGCCTTGAGAGTAAATTTACGAGTAACCGGGTTGAGTGGCACATCGGCTACCTTGCCTTCCTTGTCTAAAAGGGTCAATTTCACCGTATTCTCGCCCATTGGTAGCCCTTCGATGTAGTATGGTTGCCATTCAGTGATCACGTGCTCCTCGCCGTTGATCTCTGCTTTAATGCTGTAGGCATCTTTACCCAGGGTCGCATTGACTAGGTAAAAATCGAGCATAACATCCTTGGTATCTTGAGCGCCGACGTAGGTGCCCTTCGGGCGGCTATAGAAAAGCATAGGACCTTCTATGGCTTTGCGATCGCTGATGTTTTGATTGGTGACGGTGACTTGTTGGGCGACATGGGCCTGCGGCGTTTTGATGCTTTCGTGGTAAGAGCGACTGAGAAAGGCCAAGATGTAGTGATCGCCATCGGCGACTTCCACATCGTTGAACTCGGCGGTGTAGCGGGCATTGTAGGGTTCATTATCGATAATCAAGTGAATGTGTTGGCCTTTTCCGGAGTTAGCGCACATCTTTTGGGCGGCATCGGGAGTCTGATCACCCAGCTTGTAGTCGGTACCCGTGACGCCGAAGCTCCAAGCGCCGTCCTTGAGGTTCATCTCGCCGATATTGGCATCGGGGTAGGGTTGGGAAGGGGTGAAAGCGCGGATTTGGTATTTCTTGGCCGCTGGTGCGGGGGCCTGCTCCTCCGCCGGAGCTTTCTGGGCCGCCTTATCTTCACCAGAGGATTGACAGGCGCTAAAGACCAGAAGTAGAGAACATAAAACCAGAAAAAATCTCATAAGGATATGATTTAAATGATTGGAAAAAGGAATGAGTTTGTAACCTAATAGTTGCTTTAATTGTTGATTTTATAGTAAATTATCGCTTCAAGATATTGCAATTATTTATTATATACTGCAAGGTAAGCATTGTTTGTAGGATTATAAAAATACTCTGATGGAAAATAAAACGGTGGAACTTCGGGTCGAGGGAATGAACTGCGCCAACTGTGCAGCTAGTCTTAATCGTTTTTTGGAGAAAAAGGGACTGAGAGAGATCGATGTCAACTTTGCGACCTGTGAGGTGCGTTTCGAAGCCAATGATCAATCGCTACCCCTGACCGAGGTCAAAAGAGGGATTTCTCAGTTGGGCTTTCAGGTGGTGGCGGACAATTTGACCCCAAAAGATACCTCAGAACAGGCATCCGATCATGTACATCACCATGACCACGGGCATCACCATCATGGGCACGCCGGAGGCTGGTCGGAAGAGCAACGCCTTTGGTTTTGCATCTTGTTTACTGCCCCTTTGTTAATTCATCATCTATTAATGACGGTGGGCAGTGGCCTGCCTTATTTTGAGTTGTTTTGGGTGCAAATGGTTGTTTGTCTTCCCGTTTTTGTCGTCGGAGGCTATTATTTTGGTAAAAGTGCCTTGAATTCACTGAAGGTGGGGATGCCGAATATGGACGTACTAATCTTTATTGGGGGAACTTCTGCCTTCATATACAGTATCGCTGGGGTGTGGCTAAATGAGTACAACTATATATTTTTTGAAACCAGTGCCATGATCTTCACGCTGGTTTTGCTGGGAAACTGGATCGAGCATCGGGCGGTACAGCAAACGACGACGGCTATTGATGAGCTAAGTAGCCTCGGAGCAGAGCGCGCCAATAGAATAGGAGTGGATGGACAGCTGCAATCCGTACCTATTGAAGCCTTGAGGGTGGGGGATATTGTTCAGGTCAACGAAGGCGATCAAATTCCGGCAGATGGGCGGCTGCTCCATGGGCAGGTGACAATTGATGAATCGATGCTGACAGGAGAGAGTTTGCCGGTGGAGAAATCTACAGGGGATGATTTGGTTGGCGCCTCAGTGGTCCGCAGTGGTTCGCTGCAATTGGAAGTAACGGCTACAGGGAAAGATACCGTATTAGGTAGAATGATTGAACTGGTGAAGACTGCACAGCGAGAAAAGCCTTCCATCCAGCGTTTAGCCGATCGCATTAGTGCGATTTTTGTGCCAGCGGTGCTCAGTATTGCTGCTTTGACCTTTATCATTGCTTACTTTGGCTTTAGTCTGTCTTTCCAGCAGGCATTGATGAATAGCATCGCGGTACTGGTGATTTCCTGCCCCTGTGCAATGGGGCTGGCGACGCCAACGGCCGTGATGGTGGGAGTAGGGCGAGTGGTCAAGCAGGGCATCCTCATCAAAGGTGGCCAGACCTTGGAAACTTTTGCGGGCATTCAGAATATCGTTTTTGATAAAACAGGGACCCTAACGACTGGTAAGTTCAAGATTAAGTCCATTGATAGTCGAGGAAATGATCCTCAACATATCCGTAATCTCGTTTATGCCTTAGAGAAACATTCTTCCCATCCTATTGCGCAGTCCTTGTTAGCCGAGCTGGAAAAATCGCAAAGGGGAGACTTGAAGACGGTTTTTTCTTCTGTCAAAGAACTTAAAGGGCGCGGTGTTACCGCAATTGATAGTCACAATCACCGCTACACCCTGGGCTCCTATGCCACAGCAAGTGATCTTACAGCGGATAATACCCATCAGGTTTACCTTCGCCGAGATGATGAGCTTTTAGCTACAATTGACCTCAGTGATGAATTGAGGCCGGATACACTGGCGACTATCGACTATATGCGCGCTGAAGGCGTGAAGCCCATCTTGTTAAGTGGAGACCGGAAAGAAAAAGTCGAGGAGGTTGCTCGGCAGTTGGGCATCGAAGACTATCATGCAGCGCAGTTGCCAGAGCAAAAGTTGAAGCTCATCGAGCAATTAAGCACGGAGGCGCCTACGGCTATGGTTGGTGATGGCATTAATGACGCCCCCGCGCTGGCCCGGGCAACCATAGGGGTTTCCCTCGGCGATGCCTCCAACTCCGCCATCCGCTCCGCACAGATTGTTCTACTGAATGGACAGCTTCGCCAGCTGCCGAAGGCCCTGGCCATCAGCAAGCACACCTTGTTAACCATCAAACAAAACCTCTTCTGGGCCTTTGCCTACAACATCATCGCCATTCCCGTCGCCGCACTAGGCTTTCTTAACCCCATGTGGGGCGCATTATTCATGGCCATCTCGGATACCGTAGTGATCGGTAATTCTCTGCGCTTGAAACGTAAGAAAATTCGCTGAATCATTGAAAAGCAGCAACGAGTAAAAGTACGATCCAGAGATAGAGTAGGGCGAAAATCCCCGCCTGACGCATTAAGGCGTAATTCTTCTTAACCCATCCTACAATCAGCGCAATCAAAGGAATGACAAAAATGGCAATGATAAATGTGACAATTAGTACAGTTGGATCAGCTCCACCCGAATAACCATGTGCGCTGTAACTGCCTGGTAAATTGAGGATAAAGACAATGCCCAAAAGGACGCAGCCCAAGTAGTATTTCCAGAAATTGGAAGATTTTTTCTCCTTAGTATTTTCGTTTTCCATCGTTTGTTGTGTTTAGTAGCTACTAGTCATCATGCCTATAATGAAAAGCACCAAAATCAATTGTGCAATGAACAGTATCGCAGCCTGTGACTTCAGCTTTTCCTTCTTCGCTACCATCCCATGGATGATCATAGCAATTAAAAAGAGATTCATAAAAACTCGGGAACCGATCAATATGATGCCGAAACCAAGGGCATTGAGCGGACCGTCCGGGCCAGCACTGCTATTCATTACGGCAATACCAAGAAAGAAAACGAGGATTTCTAATCCCAGATAATAAAGCCAAAAATAGGACTGCTCTGCTTCGGGAGAAGAAGAGGTTTGCTGTTGATCATCTTGCATATCAAGTTTCCCTTTTGCGCCTTAAATCCGGTAATAAGGTAGCAATTTACTAGCCAAAAAATAGCATTTTTGACCATTTGTGAAAATCATAAGCTATTGTGATTTGTGTCACTGAACAAAGTAATCGACTGTACTATCTTTGTGCTATCATAGTTAATCAACTCAAAAGTCAATATAATGAAAGTAGAACAAATATATACCGGATGCTTGGCAGAAGCCGCTTACTATATCGAAAGTGCCGGTGAAGCCGTAATCATTGATCCGCTCAGAGAAACCCAGCCCTATTTGGATAAAATCAAGGAGGCTGGCGTCCAACTCAAGTACATCTTCGAAACCCATTTCCACGCCGACTTTGTCTCGGGCCACCTGGATTTGGCCAAGAAGACCGGCGCAACAATCGTCTATGGCCCGCTAGCGAAACCCAATTATGAAATCTATTCGGCCAAAGATGGCGAAGAGCTGCAATTGGGGAAGGTAAGGTTTACAATCCTCCATACTCCCGGCCATACCATGGAAAGCACCACCTTTTTGTTGAAAGACGAAGAGGATAAGGACTATGCCATTTTCACTGGCGATACCCTCTTTCTAGGCGATGTCGGCCGGCCCGATCTGGCGATTAAGCAGGGGGAAATCACTAAAGAAGACCTCGCTGGCTATCTATTTGACAGCCTCCGGGAAAAGATTATGCCCCTGGCAGACGAGGTGATTGTTTATCCTGGGCATGGCGCTGGTTCGGCTTGTGGCAAGAACCTGAGCAAGGAGACCTGGGGGACACTTGGTGACCAAAAGCAGTTCAACTACGCCCTGCGCGCAGATATGACCAAACAGGATTTTGTAGAAGAAGTGACTGCTGGATTGACTCCGCCACCCCAGTATTTCCTCAAGAATGCTAAGATGAATAAGGAGGGGTACGACAGCTTTGATGAAGTCTTGGAGCGCGGTGCGGTGGCGTTGACACCCGAACGCTTTTTGGCCATTGCCGAGCGAGAAGAGGCTTTGGTCTTGGACGTTCGTACGCCTGCGGAGTTCGCGGAGGCGCACATCCCTGGTTCGGTGTTTATTGGCTTGGACGGCAGTTTTGCTCCCTGGGTAGGGGCTTTGATCCCGGATTTGCAGCAGGCCATTTTGCTGGTTTGCCCAGCGGGGCGAGAAGAAGAAGCTGTGACACGTCTGGCAAGAGTAGGCTACGATAATACTTTGGGGTACCTGGATGGTGGCCTGGCAGCCTGGACGGCAGCGGGTAGGGAGACCGATAGCATCAGCTCCATAACTGCCGAGCAGTTGGCAGAACAAGTGAAGGCCGGCCGGGTAGGGGACATTTTGGATGTACGCCGCCCAACGGAGTACCTTAGCCAGCATCTGGAAGTGGCGACTAACTTCCCACTGGACTATATCAACCGCAATATGCAGAAGCTAGATCGCCATGAGACTTATTATCTGCATTGCGCAGGAGGTTATCGCTCAATGATTGCGGCCTCCATTTTGAAGGCACGGGGCTTTGATCAATTGGTGAATATTGCTGGCGGTTGGAAGACCATTGAGACAACAGATATACCTAAAACAGCATATGCTTGCCCAAGCTCTATGTCGCAGGAAGAAATCGACAAAGCGGTGGCAGCAGTATTGTAAAGACAGTGTAGTTTAGAAGAGTTATTAAATCACCCAAGTTGCGATGAACCTTTTAATAGGGAATCGCAACCTGGACAAGAATGATAGTAAACAATAAACATGGAATCTTTAATTGAATTCATCAGCCAGCCCTGGCACTGGTCGATCTCTGGGGTGATGATAGTCGTAGTCATGTACTTATTGCTTTGGTTGGGCGGCGAATTTGGGGTATCCTCGAATCTGCGCACCCTTTGCGCAATCGGTGGGGCGGGCCGCAGGCACGAATTTTTTAACTTCAATTGGCGGAATCAGCTCTGGAACCTGGCCTTTGTCGGTGGTGCTATTATCGGCGGCTACATTGCGGTAACCTTTCTGGCTAGCCCCGAACCTGTACAAATCTCGGCCTCCACCCAATCCTATCTACAATCTGTCGGAATAGCCACACCTCAAACTTTAGAAGAAGGCCGGGGCTACGTCCCCACCGAAATCTTTAACCTGGAGACGCTACTGACCCTAAAAGGCGTGCTGATGCTGGTAGTCGGGGGCTTTTTCGTCGGCTTTGGTACGCGCTGGGCGGGCGGCTGTACCTCCGGTCATGCCATCAGTGGCCTGTCTAATTTACAGCTTCCTTCCTTGATTGCAGTCATCGGATTTTTCATCGGTGGATTATTAATGACCCATTTTATCTTACCTATCATTTTCAGTTTACTTTAAATACTAAAAGATGAAGTTGATCAAATTCTTTCTAACGGGAATACTATTTGGAATTGTCATGACCAAATCTGAAGCGGTATCCTGGTTTCGAATTCAGGAGATGTTTCGTTTCGAAAGTTTTCATATGTACGGGATCATTGGTACGGCCGTTGTGCTGGGCGTGATTGTTATTGCCCTCATTAAACGCTTTGGGGGGATAACGATTTATGGTGATCCGATTGCCTTCCGTCCTAAAGCGATGTCGATTAGCCGCTATCTTTTTGGCGGGACAATCTTTGGTTTGGGGTGGGCAATGACGGGGGCTTGCCCTGGCCCGCTTTTCACCTTGGTCGGGCACGGTACCAGTGTCATTTTAGTGGTTATTCTCAGCGCCATTATCGGAACCTATGTCTACGGTGCATTAAGGCATCAATTACCTCATTGAGCCGGGATTATTTTTATTTATAATCGTTTTAAATAGTTCATAATCAGTAGATTAATAGCATCTTATTTTTTTATTATTTTCGCATCAATAACATTTAGTTCAACGAACGTAAGCCCTAGTATAATTGTCTTATCATTAGAAAACAGATTAGCCTCACTAAATTGATCCACTATGGATGTCCTTACTGCTGCACGAATGCAAATGGCTTTTTCTCTAGGGTGGCACATCATCTTTGCTTGCATTGGAATGGCGATGCCCTTTTTTATGGCTTACACGGAATGGAAATGGTTGAAAACTGGCGAACAAGTCTATCTTGATCTGACTAAGGCTTGGTCCAAAGGCGTAGCGATTTTCTTTGCTGTTGGTGCGGTATCCGGTACGGTACTCGCTTTCGAGCTGGGCCTACTCTGGCCTGGATTTATGGAACACGCTGGCGATATTATTGGTATGCCTTTCTCTTGGGAAGGTTCTGCATTTTTTATGGAGGCCATCGCTCTGGGGATATTTTTATACGGTTGGAATCGAGTCAACAAATGGATGCACTGGGTCTCCGGTTTGGTTGTCGGAATTTCGGGAGTGCTTTCCGGGATATTTGTGGTGGCGGCCAACGGATGGATGAACAGTCCTTCAGGGTTTGATTATGTAAACGGTGAATTTACCAATATTGATCCGGTAGCAGCAATGTTCAATGATGCGTGGTTTACCCAGGCCCTACATATGACCTTTGCTGCTTTTTGCGCAACTGGTTTTGCGGTAGCTGGCGTTCATGCCATTCTATTATTAAAGGATAAAGACAACCTTTTTCATCGCAAAGCCACCCAGGTTGCCCTCCTCTTCGGTGCAATTGCTGCCCTGGCCATGCCCATCACCGGAGACATTGCGGCCAAAGATGTGGCGAAGCGACAACCCGCCAAGCTAGCCGCGATGGAAGCCCTCTACCATACAGAGCGACCCGCCTCCCTCATCATCGGTGGCATTCCGAACGACGAGCGGCAGGAGGTCGATTATGCCCTTCGCATCCCCTACGCGCTCAGCTTCCTTGCACACGGTGACTTCAATGCGGAAGTCATTGGTCTGGACCAAATTCCCGACGATGAAGAACCTCCCGTGCTGATTACCCACCTGGCCTTTCAGATCATGATTGGCTGCGGAGGGCTCATGCTGCTTATCGCCCTGGCTTTCTTCTGGTTCTCCTCCAGCGCCAAGCGCCGTCCCATTCTACTGCGCAATTGGTGGCTCAAACTGATCGGGCTGGCCACCCCGCTGGGCTTCATCGCCCTCGAAGCCGGCTGGACTGTCACCGAAGTTGGCCGCCAACCCTGGATCATCTACGAAGTCATGCGCACCAAAGATGCGGTCACCCCCGTACCGGGCATCCAGTATTCCTTCATCATGATCCTGGCCATTTACACCCTGCTGACCCTGGTGCTGATCTTTCTGATGCGTCGACAGATCAAGACCGTCAGTCTGTTGTATGCCTCTGCGAATAAGGAGGGAAAGGTAGTCAAAGACAAAGCAACCCTTGAAGCCGCTTTAAAAGAATAAACTATGATGGTCGAATTCGTCATGCTGGTTATGGGCGTTGCCCTTTTTTTCTACACCGTTCTAGGAGGAGCCGACTTCGGCGCAGGGATCATCGAGATGCTCACCGGCGAGCGCTCCATCCGGACCATCTCCAAAGCCATCGCTCCAGTCTGGGAGGCCAACCACGTCTGGCTGATTCTGGTTTTGGTGGTCATTTTTAATGGATTCCCCAAGGTCTTTAGCACCATGTCCATCATGTTGCACATCCCCCTACTACTCGTCCTGGTCGGGATGATTTTTAGAGGTACCGCTTTCACCTTTCGCCACTACGACGTCATTGAAGACAGCTCCCATCGCTACTACCATTTTTGCTTTCGCGCCTCCAGTTTACTGACGCCCTTTTTCCTCGGGATGACCCTTGGGGCCGTTATTTTGGGGCGCATTTCTCCCGACTTAAATGCTGGGTTCTACGCTGTTTTCATCGCTCCTTGGCTCAATGCCTTCTGCATCGGGATGGGCCTTTTTACCACCTTATTATTCTCCTACGTATCCGCCGTCTTCCTCATCGGAGAGGTCGAAACCGAAGAAGGACGACAAATCATGATTACCTATTCCAAGCGATCTCTGATCGCACTCATGTTACTGGGCGCCCTCATCATGGCCTTAGCGGAATGGAGTGGCCTGGCGCTATTCCAGCAATTTTTGGCCCAGCCTATCAGCCTGGCTACCATTATTCTAGCCACCCTATTGATCCCCCTTATTTTTCGCACCATAGAAAAGCGGCAGATCAACACCATGCGCGTCCTCGTTGGTGGGCAGGTCGCCGTGATCTTCATCGGCTGGGCCGCCGTACAGTTTCCCGACTTCATCCGCTTTAATGACGGCACGGCTTTGACAATTTATAATACAGCTGCCGGTGCTGCCACCTTTCGGCAGTTGGTGATTGCATTGACGGTTGGCGTATTGATTATCTTACCTGCTTTTTTTTATTTGTTTAAGGTATTTAAGCAGAAGGTTTAGAAGTATATTTGACGAATAAGAAAATGTAGTAGACAGAGAAAAGAGAAAGAGGTGATATTTGCACTGAGGGAGGAAGGAGGTAGTATTTGAGCAAAAGTGGGAGGGACCCGCCCACTCTGCCACCACCGCCGATTTCCCCCTATCCCTGTCAAGTCCTAATCATTAACAACCAGGTCTTGCTAGGTACCTATCCAAGGACAGGGGAAAATCGCCTGCCTGCCGGTAGGCAGGCAAAACTTCCATTCGGAAGATGGCATCCTATGCTCTCTAGGCCTTCGAAAGCATCAGGAAGTATGTCTCATAAGGGATTACCACAGTCGTCGGTCGGAGAAAATCAAGGTACAGGACTATGGTTTCAACGTGCGCACACAATATAAAACAAAATGTTGAAAGATCAAAAATTAAATCTCATCCGGGGCCATTTTCCCCAAATTGCGGAGCGGAAATTACAGGAAGAAATCGCCGAGTATGGGCAATTGATGCAGTTTCCAGCTGGAACGACCATTATGGATTATGGCAGCTACATCAAGCTGGTACCGCTGGTGCTTGAGGGCAGTATTAAGGTGCTGCGGCAGGATGATGATGGCCACGAAATTTTCCTCTACTTTTTGGAAGCTGGGCAAACTTGCTCGATGTCTTTTACCTGCTGTATGATGAACAAAAAGAGTATGATTCGAACCAGCGCGGAGGATGATACGACCTTGATTGGGGTGCCGATCAAGTATGTCGATGAGTGGATGACACGATACCAGAGTTGGAAGAATTTTGTGATGACTTCTTACGATAATCGGATGCAAGCATTGGTGAGGACTTTGGACAGCATCGCTTTTCAGCAGATGGACCAGCGCCTGTTGGATTATTTGGATAAGAAGGGGAAAGCGAACCAATCTTCCATCATTCATGCTACTCATCAAGAAATCGCTTACGATATGAACGCCTCCCGAGAGGCCGTCTCTCGCCTTCTTAAGCAGTTGGAGAAAATGGGAAAGGTTAAGCTTAGCCGTAATCAGATCGAGTTGTTAAATTGATAATCAACACTTTAAATCATGTTCCTTCGGGTGGGGGAAATGGTCAGATTCATCTTCCCCCGGGCGATCCGTCAAACATTTGAAATCCTTTTCAATCAAAATATCCAGCTGCTCTGTCGCAGAAACCTGCATTTGTTGACGTAGACTGACTTGAGCTGACGAAGCCCAATGGGCAATCTGCTCCTCTGGAATCAGTACACTGATCGTATGCGAGCAATACCGCGCCCCAATGGCTTCCCCCGCTTCACGACTATCAATCCGGTACTGGAACAAGGCATCGGCAGTCGGACCAAAACGCGTAGATTCACCAATATGCCCTTTTTCCTGAAGCTGCCGTACCTCCGACTGAGTCAGTCGAAAGCGGATGCTGTTGCCTTTTATTCTGATCTTCATAATGCCTTCTTGTTTACTTTTAGATTATCGACACAGTTGCGTCGCCCTAAGAGATAAATCTAGCAGTTATCTCGAATATTCTTGCGGCTTTTCTTATTTTTTTATGCGTTCCTAATTATTTTGCCGATCAATGACCTATCTATTAGTGTAAATAATGATAACAAATCCTGATCAAGTTCAAGACTCGATAACTTTTTTTGTTATACTATCGCTCAACTATTAAATCCTAAAACTAGCAAACATTGACAAAGAAACGTAAAGAGCAAATTGCTGCTTTGGCCGACTCGATCCAACCCATCATCGAACTGGTCAAAGAGAATGAGGCCCAGTACGAAGCACCCCTGGCCGCAGTTCATCCCGCCTTTAGCTTGAGTGCGCAAAATCTCATTGCCTATCGGGCACTACGCAACCAGGACATTAGCGTCCTACAAAAGGGCCTAGGCTACCTTGGGCTTTCCCGCCTCTCCAAATCCGAAAGCCATATCCTGGCCAGCCTCAAAGGCAATCTGCAAATCCTCAAAGCACTCAACAGCAAACAACCCTTCAAACCCAAGCGGCTCAAATTATCCTTCAAAAAGAGCCGTCGCCTGGAGCGCGCCAACGCTAAAGCACTGCTGGGTTACCGCTCTAAAAAGCGCCGCACCCGCATCATGGTGACTATGCCAACCGAAGCCGCACACAACTACGAGATGGTGCATAATATGATCGCCAAGGGAATGAATTGCGCTCGTATTAACTGTGCCCATGATGATGCCGAGACCTGGAAAAAAATGGTTGATAATGTACGAGAAGCGTCGACCAAGCTAAAGCGTCGTTGTAAGATTGCGATGGACTTAGGCGGGCCTAAGATCAGAACGGGAGCCCTGGCCCCAGGGCCGCGCATCAAGAAATTCCGGCCTCCGAAGGATGTCCGGGGAAGGGTGCTGGGGCCTTGTGAGATTTGGCTGGGGCCAGAGGAGCCATCGGAAAAAGGGCTGATGCATTTGCCCGTTGATGCAAGCTATTTAGAGGAATTGAAAGTGGGGGAGCAGCTCTTCTGTAGGGATGCTCGACGTAAAAAGCGCGTTTTCGAAATAGTAGAAAAAGGAGAGAACGGATTTATGCTCCATACCTTTAAGAATGTGGTGATGGAAACGGGGATTGAGCTGCACAAGGATGTCAAACACAGCGGCCAGCCCATCCCTGTAGGTCCGATGCCTTACATTCCGCAAGCCCTGATTTTACACATCGGCGATCAATTGCGATTGCACGGGAAAGCCATCCCCGGAGAGCCTGCCAAATACCGAGAGGACGGTAGCCTCGAAGCGCCTGCGCATCTCTCTTGCACCCTGCCCAGCATTATCCAGCAAGTCAAAGCAGGGGAGCCTATCTTTTTTGATGATGGAAAAATTAAAGGGATTATCCGAGAACAGAATGAGGAAGATATTCTAATCGAAATTGTCAATGCGCGCAGTGCTGGGGGAAAATTGCGTTCCGACAAAGGCATCAACCTTCCGGTCAGCGAACTCAATATCAGTGGCCTGACGGCCAAGGATCGAAAGGACCTGGAGTTTGTGGTGCATCATGCTGATGTAGTCAACTTTTCTTTTGTCAATCGGCCAGAGGATGTCAGCGATTTGCTCTCTGAATTCGAGCGGCTGAAGGCCCCTGAGCATTTGGGGGTGATTTTGAAAATTGAAACGCAGAGTGGCTTCAACCAGCTCACCGATATTCTGCTGGAGGCCATGCGCATCCATCCGATCGGCGTGATGATCGCTAGGGGGGATTTGGCCATTGAGACCGGCTGGGATAAGGTAGGACGGATTCAGGAAGAAATTTTGATGCTCTGTCATGCCGCCCATATTCCTGCGGTTTGGGCGACTCAGGTGTTGGAGAATTTGTCGAAAGAAGGGATTCCTTCGCGGGCGGAGATTACCGACGCGGTGATGGCACAGCGGGCAGATTGTGTGATGCTCAACAAGGGGCCACATATTCTGCGCTCGATTAAACTACTGGATAAGATTTTGAAGGATACAGCGCCTTATCAGGAGAAGAATGCACCCTTATGGCCTAAGATGAAAGCATTGAGCTAAATTTTGCTAACTCCTTTTTTTGTCCGATTTTTAGGACATGAACAAAACTAAAGTAGCCATCATCGGCTCCGGAAATATCGGGACGGACCTGATGATCAAAATCTTACGCAACTCGCAGCAGTTGGAGCTTGTTGCGATGGTCGGCATTGATCCTGATTCCGACGGACTAGCGCGGGCCCGCCGCCTCGGCGTCCAAACCACCCACCAAGGTATCAAAGGCATCATCGCGATGCCCGAGTGGGCCGAAATCAGCCTGCTCTTCGACGCCACTTCCGCCAAAGCCCATCACTACAATTACGAGCAAATCAAAGCCTATCCCGACAAGCGCATCATCGACCTAACTCCAGCGGCTATCGGCCCTTTTCTTATCCCTCCCGTCAATTTCGACGACAACATCGATGTGCGCAATGTCAACATGGTCACCTGCGGCGGCCAGGCCACCATCCCTATCGTCGCTGCTGTTTCCAGAGTCGCGGAAGTAAAATAATGATTAAAAGTAGCCCCCCACCCCCCCCACTACCCCCGCCCCCGCCCCCCCGCCCACAAACATTAAATAACCCCAAACACCCCCC
>JBCDGZ010000157.1:0-16017 GCA_038750655.1 Bacteroidota bacterium
AGAAAGCTGGTGGGTTCCATCGTCAGGAGTAGGAATAACTTTGTAATACCTCTTGGGGTACACAATGGAGGCAGCTTCATTAAACGGCTCATCAGGATGGTAATCGATCAAGATAAATACATCATATGAGTTGTTGGGGTCGGCATTCCAATTAATCGTTACATCTCTTTGAATCGTATCTTGTACATATACGAAAGGCGAAGAGACAAATATTTCTTTAGGTAAATCGATGGAATCACTCAGCACATATTCAGTATTGCGATCAGCCAGGCCTTCAAGATTTAAAGCGACGTTTTGACCAAATAGGCTTGATATGGAGACATTATCGTCTAACTGATGCGAAGAATAGATATTATTATTTTTAGGGTCTGGCGATAGCTCTATTCCACTTACATTCAAAACTCCTGCGTTTTCTCTTTCCTTTTTATCATTGTAAAAAGATGCTCTAATAATAGATGCTGAAACTACACCGCCTTCCTGCGGTCCAAATCCTTTAGTGTTTGCAATGCTAATATCTCCAGTGCGATCATTAAAAATCTTATTGAGAATGACTAAATCAACAAGTTTTTCGGTTTTGCTTTTTTGAGGTTCTACTAGGCTGCTTTCTTCTTTCACACAAGCGGAAAAGACTACAGTTATACAGGCGATGAATAGATATATGTTGTATTTCATGATGATTTTTTTGATAATTTATGGACATTCACAGTCTACCATAAGTAGAGGCATCAATTGCACCGGAACAGCATCATTGTTGCCTACATTCATGGGGGCAGCTGATCCAACTGTAAAGTTACGATAATCTTCTTCTTCGGATATGGGGCTTCCAGGTTCTTCACAAGTAGAGCATTGCCCAGTTTGACATACTTCGTAAAAGTCTACTTGAATGCTGTATTGCCGGTTAATGGGTACATTGGAGATTTTAAAAGCGGGCTGGCCGTTGTTCATCACTGGCTCCACATTTTCACCTACTCCTCTAAAGACAATTGTAAATTCGTCAGTTTTTCCAATATTATCACAAAAACCTTCGAGCCTGATTTTTAGGTACCACTTGTTCTTTTCACTAGCCTGATCGGTGAAATTATCCTCATCAGTCCAAGGTACAGGTAACGCTTGCAGATCGCATCCGATTCCAGCCTGAATTGCACCGGGTAGAATAAAGAAAGTACCGCTCGGTTCATCCGGGCATTGTGATGTGGGATCATCTTCGTTTTCGCATCCTTCACAACCTAAGACTAGAAATAGACTGAATAATGCGAAAAGGGATAGTAGAATACCCTTGCAGTTAATATTCATAAGCTATGCATATATGGTAGTTTAGAAATAATACGAGTGGATCATTCGATAAGATCAAAAGGTATATTATCTTGTTAAGGTAGTGTAAATAATGCTGTAAATTAAATTTTTAACATAATGTTGGCTGGATGTGGTCTTTTGACTATAACCTATTCAATACTTGCAGCAATTAAAAGAAGAGCTTACCACCAAAATTGAAAAAATGCAAGCGAACATCGAAGATTACAACCCAGCAGAGGAAAACCTCTGGCAAAAGACTTGGAAGTACATCGCTGGATTTGGGGTTTTGCTTGGGATATTTGTTGGGGTAAGGTCTTTGATGAAGCGAGATTAGGTAGGTGGAACGGTCGGATGAGGTCATGAGTTTTTCAGAATAGCATCACCAACTTTTACAACGTTTTCCCCCCTCAAACGTTTATCTTCAAATAAGTTCTCCATCGTCTCAAGAAGAAGTGTACCATGCTCAATATCCAGATTTTTACTTTCCTCGTCCAACTCCTTTGGGTCCTCAACAGTGCCCAGCAACCCGAACAGGCGCCGGCTGGCCCCGGCGGCAGCGATTACACCTTCGGCGAAGTGCTGATCTCCGATTACTCCACCGAACCGGACGGCTTTTGGCTATACGAGCCCATCGCCCCAAGGCCCGACTCCGCCCATCTGGTCGTCCTAATTCACGGCTATGGCGCCATCAACCCCATGATCTACGGTGGCTGGATCAAGCACCTAGTGGGCAAAGGCAACATTGTGGTCTTTCCCCGCTACCAAAAAAATCTCACCAATCCCGCGCCCTCCGATTTTCCGAAAAATGTAGCGCAGGCCATCAAAGATGCTTTGACAGTGCTGGCCGAAGAGGACCATGTCAAACCCTATCCAGGCAAGATGAGCCTGGCGGGCCATTCCTACGGAGGGGTGATTGCGGCCAACCTAGGCGTGAATTACGACACGCTGGGGCTGCCCACTCCGGATGCCATCATGCTCTGCTCCCCAGGCTCCGGCCCTTTCAAGGGAGCGGTATTAGACGACTATACCGGGCTTTCGCCCGACCTCAAGCTGCTGGTCATGGTTAGTGATCGGGATCATGTAGTAGGGGATCGCTTTGGGAAAAAGGTATTCAATACCGCTACGCAGGTTCGGCAGCGCAACCTGATTCGGCAGTTTAGTGATCGCCACGGGGAGCCTCGGATTGCGGCGGGGCACAATGAGTGTCAGAGCTGGGATGAGCAGTTTGATGGAGGGATTTATAATTTCACCAGTAATAAAGCTCGAAAGACCGTTCGTACGGATGCCCTGGATTATTATGGCTATTGGAAGCTTTTTGATGCTTTGATGGACTGTGGGCACAGTGGAGAGAATTGCCATGTTGCACTGGGGGGTACGCCGGAGCAGAAGAGTTTAGGGCAGTGGAGTGATGGGGTGGAGATTCGGGCTTTGGAAATTCAGTTACCGGAACACGGCGATAATTAACACCGAACTTTTTGGTTTACAGTCCGGAATAACTATATTTGATCAGCAACTGCTATGAGAAAACGCATAAGGATCACTGAAAAGTGATCGATTACAACAGCAGGATTTACAAGCAAGTACTCCTTGTGCGTTTAACTAAATAGTATTCACTCATGGCAGAGAGACCAACGACTATAAACCGGCCGGAGGAGCCCCAACCTGGTTTATTGCAATCTGTAAATTACCATTTCACACTCACTAATAGTGCTACTCTTGAAGCCCCGCGAACGGCTTTCTACCCCAACGATCCTTTTCGTCAAGCAGTCAAATCTTTGAGAACACCAACCCATTTCCTGACTAATCACACCGACCGCTTGCCAGGGAAACAACCATCGCAGCCGGGCCTAACCAGCGTAGTACACGCAGGAATCATCTTGCTCTTATTTCTTTATTTCTTCTTCACTGTACAGCATTTTTCAACTGCTGAGAGGCTTGTAACCATTGCCTACAGCAGTGCGGGGGTTGAACCGGAATTCCAACCAAAGCCTTCTTCGACAGCGATGTTGGGAGGGCCACTGGTCAGTGCATCAGCAACAGATAAACACAACGTTGAAGCTGAGCCGAAGGACGTGCTTTCTTCGACTGCAAAGGAAACCGGTTCTCCTCTCCCCGCTAAGCTTGTGGCAGGGAAGGCACCTGCTTGGCCAGCAGATAATACGCCGCTAGCGGTGGAGGAAGATGTCAAGGTAGTGGAGGTCCTCGTGGTCATAGAAGAGGTGATGGAGGAAATGGCGATCGCGCGCGCGCCGGAGGAGGAAGGTAGCTTGGCTGTGGAAGCAGTCAGGTCTTTGGAGATGGTGGATGTGTCGCCGGTATCGGTAGTGGGAGAGCAGGAGCAGCCGGTGGAAGAGGTTGTGGTGAAGGTAGAGGAGTATGTGTTGGTTGCAGAGGCTGTGCAAGTGGAAGAGGAGTGGGGGATTGAGGAGAAGGAGGAAGGAGAGGTTAAAGAGGATCAAATGGAGCAGTCAGCAGTAGCGAAGGTGGAGCCGGTAGAGGAGGTTCAGCCGATAGGACCCTTGCGGAGGGAAGGCGAGGAGGAGCCGCAGGCGGTGAAGAAAGTCGTCGTTGTTGCGGAGGAGGAATTGGTGATAGAAAGTCTGGAGTTACTCAAGCAATCGGCCTTAGCGGAGGGTAAGCTGTTTTTTATGATTTTTGGTGCCAAATGGTGCCTGCCCTGTAAAGTAATGGAGAAAACGACCTTTCAAGATACCGAATTGAAAGCCTATATCGCCGAGCATTACCTCAGCCTAAAAGTTGATGTAGATGATTTTGACGGCTATAACCTCAAGCAAATCTATCAGGTCAAGGCTTTACCGACCCTCTTGATATTCAATAGCCAGGGAGAGGTGCTGGAACGATTGGAGGCTTCGATGTCGGCTACGACCCTGATGGAGCAACTGCAAAAGTACAACTTGCCCGAGCACCGTAGTGTTAGCCCCCAGCCTGAGCCTGCTATCGCACCGGCTTCAACGGAAGAATTGGAGGCCTTGAGTGCGCAGGTACAAGAATTTATGGCAACTAAGCGTCTGGCGAAGTAAGCGGCGTTATATTTTCTTTAATGTAAGCGACGAGCTGGTCTAGCTCCCAGGCATCGTCGAGGTGATACTCCCCGATTTGAGTGCGGCACAGCGCACTCAAGTAAGCCCCACTCCGTACGGCCTTCCCGAAGTCATGAGCAAAGGAGCGGACGTAGGTCCCCTTACTGCATTTCATTTCAAAGTCCAGTTCTGGCATTCGGATGGCTTGCCAATTGACCTCGTAGATGTGTATATCTCGGGCTTTCACCTCCATCTTTATCCCCTTGCGCGCTTTCTTATACAACGGCTGTCCATCGATCTTGATGGCAGAAAACATGGGCGGAATTTGTTTGATGGGGCCAAGGAACTGCTGCCGCGCTTGTTCAATCAGCTCTTCGTTGATGTGATCAGTGGGGAAGGTATCGTCCACTTCGGTTTCGGTATCGTAAGAAGGAGTAGTCCCTCCTAGAACAATGGTGCCGGTATATACTTTAGGAAGGTGCTGATATTCGTCAATTTTTTTGGTAAACTTTCCCGTACAGATGATCAGCAGGCCGGTCGCCATAGGATCGAGGGTGCCAGCGTGCCCTACCTTGATTTTCTTGACCTGCAGGCTGTGTTTGAGTTGATAGCGCAGCTTGTTGACCACATCGAAGGAGGTCCAGCCTTTGGGCTTATTGATCAGCAGGGCTTCTCCCGCTTTAAAGTTGTAGCCGGATTTTGGAGGCTTATCTTTCTTCATCTTCTTTCAGATTAACTCAACAATGCAAAACCAATCGCGATGGCTCCGACGATAAAGCAGTAAATGGAGAAATAACTGAGCTTGCTCTGCTTCACCAGCTTAATCATCCAGGTGCAAGCCAACAGGCCGGTGATGAAAGCGGCGACAAAGCCTGCGACCATCGGGAGTAGGACATCGGAGGAGAGAGCGAAGTCCCCTTCGAGGAGGTCCTTAGCCATCTTGGCGAGGATGAGCGGGACGACCATCAGGAAGGAGAAGCGGGCGGCCCGTTCGCGGTCGATACCAAGCAATACCGATGTGGAGATGGTGGCGCCGGAGCGAGAAATGCCCGGTAGGATGGCAATGGCCTGAGCAATGCCGATGATCAGCGATTGGGAGTAGCTCACTTTCTGGTCGGTATGCTTGGCACGGTCGGCCAGAAAAAGCAGTAGGCCAGTGACAAGGAGCATGATACCGACCAGCAGGATTTGTTGATCAAAAAAACTTTCAATGGCCTCCTCAAAGATGAGGGCGACTGCCGCCGCCGGAATCATCGAAATGATAATCTTAAGGGCGAAGCTGTGGTCTTCATTGAGCGTGAATTCTCCATTCTTGAACGGAGATTGAAACAGCCCACGGAAAATATCCGCAATATCTTTTCGAAAAACATAAATGGTACTCAGGGCCGTAGCGGCGTGCAGGACAACCGTCATCAGCATACTTTGCTCTGCCATACTGGTATCGCCCATGAAAAATTTGGCGAGTTCGAGGTGGCCGCTGCTGCTGACCGGCAAAAATTCTGTCAAACCCTGGATAATGCCCAGGATGATCGACCGGATAAATTCTTCCATGAATTAAAAGAAGGGCCGTTTATTTAAAAATAGCGTAAATCTCAATGGCCAGGCCAGCCAAAATGAGGAATGGAGCCAACACCGTCCGTCTGAAGCCATAGATAATGTTAGGGTCCCAAGTGTCGGGATCAGGCATTGCGCCACCCGACATCAAGATCATGCCTACAATAACAAAGAGGACACCGACACCCATCCAAATGTAATTCTCCTTGGTGAAAATCAGGGGCTCCTTGTTCTTAGCTGCACCAGCAGAGGAAGTACCCCGACTGCGAGAAACAGTTGGCGATACAATTTTGGAAGACGTAGTACTCTTCTTTTTGACCACTACCTTCTTCTTTGGCGATTTCTTACTCATTTTTCAGATTTAGTTGTTACCTATCTAATACAAGTCGTCCAGCCTCATTTTGAGGTATTTGTTGACAATGTAATAGGTACTAATCGTATTAATCAAAATCCCTAAAAGGATCAATGCAATGAATAGTACACCGTACTGTGCGTATACGTTCAAAGCTGATAGCTCTGGAATATCCAGGGCGATGAACCACCAGACTGCTCCCAAGGCAATTACCGCGATCAGTCCACTGTACAAACCATTTTTCAGACTAGTCCACAAATAGGGACGACTGATAAAACGCCAGGAGGCCCCCACCAACTCCATATTTTTGATCAAAAAACGATTGGCGTACAATGTAAGCCGAATGGTGTTGTGGATCAAAGCAACGGCGATGATGATGAAAAACAGGCTGACGAAAAGCACCGCCACCCCAATTTTCTGGATATTCTTACCGACCTCATCGACCATCGCCTCCTGATAAAACAGATCGTTAACCCCTGCCCATTCGATGATTTGGCTACGAATCTGCTGTAAGCTATCGCTTTGCAGGTAATTCGCATGGACATTGAAGGAGAGGATGTCGTAGAGTGGATTTTGAAAATCCAATTTCAAAAATTCTTCCCCCAGGTCGTCTCTCAGCAGCTCTGCGCCCTCTTCTTTACTAATAAAGCGCAGCGTCGGAACTTTGACAAAGGGCATTTTTTGCAGCTTTCGTTTAAGCTGAAAGATTTCAGATTCCGGCGTTCCAGGTTTAATTTCAACCATTAGGTCGACTTTTTCCTTATATACTTTTACCAAAGCTTGTGCATTGAGCAGTAGCATACCGAAGAATCCCAGTAGGAAAAGCACCAACGTTACGCTAATAATAGCGTAAATAGAACTAGGTTTTCTCCTTTTTGTATTGGGCAAATGGCCTGAGCTGGTTGGCACTGGCATATCTTTGTGAACTCATCTACTGAAATCAAATCGGCACAAAAGTAAGAAAATATTACGGAAAGGCGACTTTCCCTTATACGCATATAACGTGTCAATACGTTTTTTTGATGCAATCCTGCTTTTCAGTTCGCTGGAGATTGCGGATTGAGCAAGCGAAACTTGGCAAAAAAACGCTTACTTTTGCCGTTGAAAGTAATAACATAGCATCTTAATTCCTGGTTTTTTAAAGAGAAATTACCACTCCTTATGATCCAAAATTGGAGAACCATAGCGACCATTTTCACACTGAGCCTTCTACTCAGCTGTAGCCTCAGTGCCCAAATTCACCTAGAAAACCCTTCCTTCGAGGACCCTGCCGATGATGCTACCGTGCCCACCGGCTGGCATCCCTGCAAACAAGGCACTACGCCTGACATCCTTCCCGGCTCCTGGGGCGTACAACAAGAGGCCTCCGACGGCGAAACCTACATGGGCCTTATCACCCGAGCCGACGGCACCTGGGAAAGCGTCGGCCAGCGCCTCCGAAAGCCCCTCAAAGCCAAAGATTGCTACACCTTTAGCCTCGACCTATCGCGCTCCGATGCCTATGCCGGCTACGTCCTGCCGCTCAAGCTGGTTGTCTGGGGCGGCCGCAAGCGTTGCAGCAAAGACCAAAAACTAGGCGAAACCGAGCTGATCAAGCACACCGAATGGAAAAACTATAAATTCCAGTTCGTCCCCAAAGCACAGATCAACTATATCATCTTTGAAGCCCAATATATGGATGGGATTTATTTCTCGTACGAAGGGAACATCTTGCTGGATGCTTGTTCGGCGATTTTTTCTTGCCAGCGGGCTTCGTTGTAGCGCCTTTGGCGCTTGGGTGGACGGGTGGAATGCCTGCGGCATTTTGGTGGACGGTGGACGGTTGCCCTTGATCGTAGTAACGTAGGTACTTAACAGAAGGCTATCTACCAAGGCGCTAAAGCCGCCTTTTAATATCCATAGCACCGCAGGTGCCAAGAAAAACCGTCAACCGTCAACCAAAGCGTCAAAGACGCCGACCGTCCACCCCCAGCGCCAAAGGCGCCCGCTACTGCTCAATCTCCTCGGCTAACTTCGTCGTTTCCTCCACCAATCGCTCCATATCCTTCTCCAAAGCCTCCTTATCTCCATCCGACATCCCCTCTTGGTCCGACAGCTTGTTCTTCAGTTCATCCTTCTGGTTCTCCAAGTCGGAGATGCGATCGAGGAAGTCCTTACTGTCGCTGGCTTTGTCCTTCATTTTGCCGAACAGCTCACCGATTTTATCGAGGGCATTGTCGTACTTTCCGGCGTCGAATTTGGCGCGCTCCGTTTTGATCAGCTTGCCGACGGATTTTCCAACTTCCTTAATTTCCTGGAAAATCTTTCTCGACGACTCCTTTTCTTCCGGTGTTCCGAGGAAATAATTATAGACGATTACACCGATTACCAATAAGGCAACCAGTTTCAAAATACTTTTCATGGTTTATTTTTTTAATGCAAGTTACGATGAGAAACGATGTTTTTATAGCAGTAACGAATAAACAAATTTTTAGGCAAATATCCCAATTTTCTATATTTTCGCCCCCAATTCCCATTGGAGCAGTAAGCACCGTTACGCTTGCGAAACTTTTTATATACCAAAGGAGTTGAACAAACAATTCTATTTCAACAACTTTTCAAACCTCACAAGGCCCTATGGAGTACAATCCCCGGAATATTGAGCACAAGTGGAGAAAATACTGGGATGAACATAAGATTTACCAAATCTCCAACGACAGTGATCGTCCCAAATATTATGTCCTGGACATGTTTCCTTACCCCTCCGGAGCCGGGCTACACGTAGGCCACCCCCTGGGCTACATCGCCTCGGACATCTTTGCTCGCTACAAACGCCTGAGTGGCTTCAACGTGCTGCACCCGATGGGCTACGATGCCTTCGGCTTGCCAGCAGAGCAGTACGCTATTCAATCCGGTGTACATCCTGCCGTTTCTACTGATCAAAACATCGCCAAGTACCGTCAGCAGATGGATAACCTGGGCTTTAGTTTTGACTGGGATCGGGAGGTGAAGACTTCTGAGCCGGGCTATTACAAATGGACGCAATGGATTTTCTTGCAGCTCTTTGAGCACTTCTATGATTTGGAGGCTGGAAATGCCTTGCCGATTGGTGAATTGATTGCCCGATTTGAGAAGGAGGGGAATAGGAGCGTTAAGGCGGCCAACGGCCAGGAAGAGACCTTCACGGCGGATAAATGGAAGGCCATGTCGGCTAAACAACAAGCAGAGGTATTGATGAATTATCGACTGGCTTACAGGCGAACCAGCTATGTCAATTGGTGTGAAGCTTTAGGTACCGTCTTGGCCAATGATGAGGTGAAAGATGGTTTGTCGGAGCGCGGAGGCCACCCCGTTGAGCGTCGGGCCATGCTGCAATGGTCTTTGCGCATCACGGCCTACGCCGAGCGTTTGCTGAACGATTTGGATACAGTCAATTGGTCGGATTCGCTGAAGGCACAACAGCGCAATTGGATTGGTCGATCAGAAGGCGCGCAGTTGTTTTTTGAGGTGAAAGATTCTGAGGAAAAAATCGAGATTTTTACTACTCGTCCTGATACCATTTTCGGAGCTACTTATATGGTGTTGGCCCCTGAGCATCCGCTGGTAGATGATTTGACGACAGATGATTGCCTGGAACAGGTAGGAGATTACTTAAAATACGTTGGTTCGAGGACGGAGCGAGAGCGCATGGCCGAAGTCAAAGAGGTTACCGGCTGCTTCATCGGGGCCTACGCCATCAATCCTTTTAATGGCAAAGAAATTCCCATCTGGATTGGTGAGTACGTGCTGATGGAATACGGAACGGGGGCTATTATGGCGGTGCCTAGTGATGATGAGCGCGATCAGGCTTTTGCCAAAAAGTTTGGCTTAGAGATCATTGATGTGGTGGATAAAACAGATTATCCGGGGGCGGGGCTGCACGATAAGATTGGCAAGATGATCAACTCGGATTTTCTGACCGGAATGGAAGTTAAAGACGCTATTCAGGCGACTAATGATAAAATTGAGGAAAAAGGCATTGGGAAGCGCCGGATCAACTACAAACTGCGCGATGCCAACTTCAGCCGCCAGCGCTACTGGGGTGAGCCCTTCCCGATCACCTACGACGAGCAAGGCATTGCCCATGCTAACGCCGTCAGCGAACTGCCGTTGGAACTCCCGGAGCTGGAAGATTTCAAACCGGCCTCCGGCGGCCAGTCGCCGCTGGCCCGCCGCGAAGATTGGGTGCAACTGCCCAATGGCCACCGCCGCGAGACCGATACCATGCCCGGCTTCGCCGGCTCTTCTTGGTACTTCCTGCGCTATATGGATGCCCACAACACCGATGCCTTTGCCAGCCAGGAGGCGATCAATTACTGGCAGGACGTCGATCTGTACGTTGGCGGGACTGAGCACGCCGTCGGCCACCTGATGTATTCCCGCTTTTGGCACAAATTCCTCTACGATAAGGGGCTGGTACCCACCAACGAGCCGTTCAAAAAACTGATCAATCAGGGGATGATTCAGGGCGTTATCGAGTATTTGTACCTGATGAAGGAGAAGCGAGAGGGCTATAATCATTTCATGTGCTCCAGAATGGCGGCCCAGAAAGGCATCACCGAATTTGCTAAAATCCCCGTCCACATCGATTTCGTTCAAGCCTACGGCAGCGACGAGTCCCATCTGAATGTGGACAGCATCAAAAAATTCATCGACTGGCGGCCAGATTATACCGATGCCATCTTCGAATGCGGCAATGGCATTTTCCACAACGGCGTCTTCACCCCCAACGCAGACGCTACCGATAGTACGCTGTATACCCACTCCGAAGTCGGAAAAATGTCGAAACGCTATTACAATGTGGTCAATCCTGATGATGTAATTGAGCGCTACGGTTCGGATTGTTTCCGCATGTACGAGATGTTTCTGGGGCCAATTGAGCAATCCAAGCCTTGGAATACCAATAGCATTGACGGTGTCTCCAAGTTCCTGCGCAAACTGTGGAGCTTGTTTTACGATGAAAAGGGCAATTTCCTGGTAGCAGAAGGGGAGGCCTCAAAAGAAGAATTGAAAGCCCTGCATGCGGCGATTAAAAAGGTTCGCAATGACATCGAGCGTTTTGCTTTCAATACCTGTGTGAGTGCTTTTATGGTTTGTGTTAATGAATTGCGCCGGTTGAAATGCCACAAAAAAGTGATCTTGAAAGACCTGGTCGTGCTGCTGGCGCCCTTCGCTCCACATTTGACAGAGGAGTTGTGGGAGCTGTTGGGCGAACAACCCAGTGTCCATTTGAGTAGCTATCCTGAGCATAATGAAGATTTTTTGAAGGAGGATTCTACTACTTACCCTATTGCGATCAATGGCAAGACCAGAGGGAAGGCCGATTTTCCTGCGGATGCTAGTCGGGAAGACCTGTCGGCCGCAGCGGTGGACTTGGATGTGGTGAAAAAATGGGCGGATGGTAAGACGATTCGTAAGGTCATCGTTGTGCCTGGTCGCATGATTAACATTGTGGTGAGTTAGGGACGCGCGTTAGTTTAGGACATTGTAAAAGAATTGCTAAATTCTGGTTGTCAGGGTTTAAAGTTTCCGGAAAATTATTCCAGCTCAGTAAATTTCCCTAATTTACTCTTTTGTCGGTGTATTGCGAATAGCGATATGCCACCGACTTACATTACATCCCAATACCGGAAACGAACCTACTATGCAGAGAACTAGACTTTATCGCTGTTCTTTACTACTGACCATTCCTTTGCTTTTGCTCTCCTTCGCTGCTGCTCCACCGGAGACTACTACTGCCTTTGCCGATTGTCAAATCAATTTTAATATTCCTGATAACAGCTGTACGGCCGCTAGTCGTTACCTGTACACCGTCGATAATGCGCCGGGAAGTAGCCTGGGCAATGACCTTGTTTTACTGGAAGTACGCATCATCATTGACCATAGCTGGGATGCGGACATGGACATCTTTTTGCGCTCGCCATCGGGAGTAGAAGTTGAATTGTCTACCGATAATGGGGGAGGGGCCGACAATTACGGCGACCCTAGTGATGCGACCTGCCAAAGCTTCACTGCCTTTACCATGAATGCCTGTACGGCTATCATTGATGCACAAGCACCATTCATTGGCCGTTTCCTTCCCGAGGGCAATCTCTACGATTTTCACGACGGCAGTGACCCCAACGGCGACTGGGTTCTGCAGGTTTGTGATGATGGAACCAATGACAGTGGTACTCTAGAGTTTTTTGAGCTGGTTTTTGGCACCAATACTTGTACAACACCTACCGAAGTGGTATTGAGTAATCAAACTGCTTCCACCCTCGTGCTCAACTGGCAATCGGCCAACAACGGCAATTGCCAGCAGACTTATATCGAGTATGGCCCCCCGGGCTTCCCCCCTGGTACCGACAACACCCCCGGCGACGGCACCCTCATCAGCCTGGCCTGTGACGCCACACTCCCTTACACCATCAGCGGCCTCCCCGAGCTGACCAGCTACGACGTCTACGTTCGCCAAGCCTGCGGCAGCGGCGACTTTAGCCTCAACTCCTGCGTCCTCAACGCCGCCACCGAATGCGCCACTGACCCCATCACCATCCTCGACGACTTCGACAGCCAAAGTACCTGCGAAACCAATTGCGGCGCCTCCTGCCCCCTCAATGGAAGCTGGTACAACACCAGCGATGACGATTTCGACTGGCTGGTTGACAACATGGGCACTACCTCTACCAATACCGGCCCCGAAGATGACATCAGCGGCGGCGGCAATTACCTCTACATCGAAGCCTCCGGCCGAGGCTGTCGCGACGCCAATCAAGCCATTCTACAATCCAACTGCATCTTAGTCAATGCGGCCTCCGGCACCTGCCACCTGTCCTTCTACTATCACCTCTTCGGCAACGGTACCGGCCAGCTAGACTTACAAATCACCAACTCTGGTGACCCCAACTGGACCAGCCTGTGGACCCTCAGCGGCGATCAGGGCGACGAATGGTTCAAACAATATATCGACCTAAGTGCCTATCACAATCAACTGGTACAACTGCGTTTTATCGCCTCCGACATTACTGGTTTTCGAGGAGATATGGCCCTCGATCAAATTGAATTCTACGGCGCTATTGACTTCGGCGACGGCGGCAATGTTTACTACGCCGATACCGATGGCGATGGCTACGGCGATCCCAACCACAGTATCGCCCTCTGCTTCCCCCTGCCGCCCGCCGGCTATGTCGATGATGATACCGATTGCGATGATACTCAAGCCGCAATCAACCCTGCGGCTACCGAAATCCCCTGCAACGGCATCGACGAAAACTGCAACGGCGATGCGGATGATACCATCATCCCCGACCCGGAGGTGCTGGATGTTATAACCTGCCGAGGAGCTACCGCCACCATCCTCCCCAATCATCCTCCCGTCGCGACCTACTATTGGTTCGATCTGCCGGGAGCGGTCGATCCAATCGCAACTGGAGACAGTCTGATTACTGCCCCGCTGACTTCCCCCAAAACTTACTACCTGGTCGACTCAGCGGCGGGAATTTGCAACAGCCAGCGAGTAGCCGTAAGCGTCAGTCTGGCCTCTAACCCCGATCTGTTCAGTACCGATCTTCCGGCGATTTGTTCCGGCGAAAGTTTTGACCTGAGCAATGTCAATATCACGGATCAAAATGGAACCGGAGGGACGATTAGTTTCCACAGTGCCAGTCCGGCGACGGCAGCCAATGAGCTGTCTTCGAGTGTGGTAAGCCCGGCGGCCAATCAGCTCTTTTACGCCTTGTCTACGACGGCCGATGGTTGTACGGATGAGTGGGCGATTCCTGTTCAGGTCATTCCGGGGCCGCAGGCGGTCATCGCACCGGGAGGCCAACTGAATCTGTGTAGCAATGGGCGTACGGTGCTTTCGGCGGTCCCTTCCAACAGCGGGCTCCCTCCCTTCGCTTACCAGTGGAGTACGGGGCAAGCGACGACTTCCATTGCTGTGGCGGCTGGAACGCCGGGCAGCGCTGCTTTCTACGGCCTGACGGTGACGGACGGCAACGGTTGTACGGCAGCAACGGAGGTCGAGGTGCTAACAAACAATAGCATCAGTTCAGTGGCCATTGATTCGGTGGCGAATGTCAGCTTTTGCGACGGTGATGACGGGGCCATTCATTTACAAGCATTAAACGGGCAGGGGCCTTATCAGTACACCTGGACGGGGCCAGCGAATGGCAGCGTACCGGGCGTGACGGGGCCTTTTAGTATCAATAATTTGAAACAGGGCTCTTATCGAGTGACTATTACCGACAGTTCGCCCTTGGGCTGCCAATTGATTATTCCTGTGATTTTGGTCAACGGACCTTCCGTGATTATTGATCCTAATGTGATTATTGAGGAGGCGAGCTGCCACGGTGCAATGGATGGAAGCATTGATTTGACGGTTACGGCTAATAATCCCCAATTTACTTGGAGCAATGATGCACAGACAGAAGACTTGGCAAATATCAGTGCTGGGATCTACTCCGTGACGGTTACGGATGGTTCCTGTTCTAATGCGCTGAATGGAATTATCGTTGGACAGCCAGCGCCATTGGAGGCTTTGGTGATTGAGCAACAGGCCTTGAGTTGCAATGGTGGAGCTGATGGAGCTATTGATATTCGGCCGCAGGGCGGTACGGCGCCCTATAGTTTTACGTGGAGCAACGGTAAGCAGACGGAAGACATTGATGGCTTGATTACTGATTTATACAGTGTACTTGTTCGTGATGCTAACGATTGTTTGTTTGAGTTAAATGACATTGAAGTCACTGCCCCAGAGACGCTGACGGCGATTCCTCTATTGATCGCAGATGCTTCTTGTTTGGGGGCAGATGATGGGGCGATAAATTTAGCGATCAGTGGGGGTACTGCTCCTTATGATGTGGTTTGGAGTACCAATGATAGTACTCGTGATGTCGCGGGATTGTACGCCGGGCTTTACGATTGTACCATTAGTGATGCTCAAGGATGCATAACGCAATTGTCCTCGTTGCAGATCGGGGAACCACAAGCCTTGAGTATTGCCTTGGTCAATAGAAATAATGCTTCTTGTAATGGAGTCGATGATGGCTCGATCAGCATCAATATCGAGGGGGGGACTGCCCCTTATAGTTATTTGTGGAATGATGGAAAAACGACGGCGGAGGTCACTGCGCTTCCACCCGGTACTTATTTCCTAACGGTAGTTGATGCCAATGAATGCGAATTGATTTCTCCGGAGTATACGATTACTGCACCGGAGTTGCTGAGCTTGGATTTTGCTTTTGTCCAGGCGACTAGCTGTTTGGGGATAGATGATGGATTTATTGAAGTTGGAGCCAGCGGCGGCACTCCGCCTCTGTTTTACAATTGGGCGCACGGGCCGAATACCAACAGTGTTGCTGGGCTGGCCCCCGGCGACTATCACCTGACCATCTTCGACGCCAATGGCTGTCAGCTTACCCCCGCTGCTTTCAATGTCGAAGCACTCGAACCGCTGGGAAATGTACAATTGGATTTCCAGGCCGATGTCAGCTGCTTCGGCGCACAGAATGGAAGCCTTTTTATCCGTCCACCCGGAGAATCTGCCGACTTTGATGTAGAATGGAACAATGGAGCAGACGAAGAAGACCTTCTGGGGCTTTCCCCCGGCCTGTACTGGGCCACCCTCACCGCCTCCGACGGCTGCCTCTTTTTTACCGATACCTTCCTTATCGACGAGCCTCAGCCATTGGAAATCATCACCCAAGCCGTAGAACCTGGCAGTTGCAACGGCTTTGCCGACGGCAGCATCGATGTCCAAATCATCGGCGGTACGGC
>JBCDGZ010000158.1:0-15969 GCA_038750655.1 Bacteroidota bacterium
CTTTCTATTGCTCATTTGGCTGATAATGAATAAGTTACATTTGGATATTGCTATTTATTTCAACAAAAAATATTTGAATAAATTATATTATTATGGAATTTTGGCTGTTTTCACGTCTATGTGTTGATCACACTCCGAAAAAGGGTCCCGAAGGAGGGTGATTTTGGCGACTTTGCGGCATCCCGAATGCAATAGAGTAACAGCGGAGCTGTATGAAAGCTTGGCTGATGAAGGGGGGATGCTGGCGGTGGCGGCTGTGGGTTGGGTCCCTCCCACAAAGCCCCAAATTATGTTCATTCCTTAAATTCCTTAAATTCTCCAAAGCATTCAACGCTTCCCCTAGCCGTTCTTCCTCGCCTCAAATGACTGCTCAGTTTATCTGAATCCCTCTGAATCTTCCCCCTACTCCCCAGATTTCCAGCTCTAGAGGTAATATTTCAATCAAGGGCAAGGCAAGTTTGCCAATTAACATGTATTTTTGTGGGCAATATTTTAGATAATACGGATTTATGGTAAAAATTGGCGATGTAGAATTGGGGGAGTTTCCGCTGCTCCTGGCTCCGATGGAGGATGTTAGCGATCCGCCCTTCCGTGCGCTCTGCAAGGAGCAGGGCTGTGATATGATGTATACGGAGTTCATCTCTGTGGAGGGGTTGATCCGCGATGCCCACAAGAGCGTGCAGAAGTTGGACATTTACGATGAGGAGCGGCCCATCGGCATACAGATTTTTGGGGCTAAGCTGGATTCGATGATGCGGGCGGCAGAAATTGTGGAAGAGGCCAAGCCAGAGCTGTTGGACATTAATTATGGTTGTCCAGTGAAGAAGGTGGTTTGTAAAATGGCCGGTGCGGGTATCTTGCAGGACATCGATCGGATGGTGAAGCTAACCGACGCTGTGGTCAAGTCGACGAATTTGCCAGTGACGGTGAAGACCCGTTTGGGATGGGATGAAAATACGCAGTACATTGAGGAAGTCGCCGAGCGTTTGCAGGATGTGGGTATCCGTGCCTTATCTATTCACGGCCGTACGCGCAAGCAGATGTACAAGGGCGAGGCCGATTGGACGCTCATTGGAAAGATAAAAGAAAATCCGCGCATTCATATTCCGATTTTTGGTAATGGCGACATCAATAGTCCGCAGAAGGCGAAGCTGTACCGCGAACGCTACGGTGTAGACGGTATCATGATTGGTCGTGCCAGTATCGGCTATCCTTGGATTTTTCGGGAAATTAAGCATTACTTCGCTACAGGCGAGCTGCTGCCGCCTCCTACAGTCGAGGAACGGGTTAACGCGGCGCGTCAGCACCTACGGCATTCTTTGGATTGGAAAGGGCCTAAATTAGGTGTTTTGGAAATGCGTCGTCATTACACCAATTATTTCCGCGGTTTTCCGGGCATCAAGCCCTATCGCATGAAGCTGGTTACTCAGCACGAGCCGGAGCTATTGTTTGAGGTGTTGGAGCAAATTCGGGAGCGTTATGCAGAAATGGTGCTGAGCTGATCGTGTAAGTTCTTTTTGAAAAAATAGTAAAAACATACAGAAAGGGCTTATTTTTGCAAATTAAAACTATACTTCTTGGTATTTAACATTCAACCACACGAACGCGAAATCTTTATGCTCATCGAGCAGGTTGCCAAAGATTTGGGATTCCCTGTATATGTTGTTGGAGGCTATGTGCGTGATCGCTTATTGGGACGTCCCTCCAAGGATATGGACATCGTTTGTGTGGGTAGTGGTATTAAATTGGCCCAGGGGCTCGCGGCTCGCCTACGCCCCGTACCACGAGTTGCTGTATACAAGCGTTTCGGTACCGCTATGCTCAAGCACTACGATCTGGAAATTGAGTTTGTCGGTGCACGTAAAGAGTCCTACCGCTACGATTCTCGCAAACCTACCATCGAGGAAGGCACCTTAAGAGACGATCAGCATCGCCGCGATTTTACCATCAACGCACTGGCAGTGAGCCTAAATGGCGATAACTTTGGTAGCATCATCGACCTTTTTGGTGGGCTGCATGATTTGGAAAATAAAATTATCAAAACACCGCTGGAGCCCGGCAATACCTTCTCGGATGATCCACTGCGCATGATGCGCGCCATCCGCTTCGCGACCCAACTGGGTTTCCGGATCGAGGACAATACCCTCAATGGCATTCGCAAATACCGCAATCGAATCAATATCATCTCTAAAGAGCGGATTAGCCAGGAATTGGAAAAAATCCTTCGCTCTGACAAACCTTCGGTGGGCTTTAAGCTGCTCTATAACACCGGCCTGCTGAAGATCATCTTTCCTGAGCTGGTTGCCCTGCAAGGCGTAGAAGTCCGCAATGGCGTTGGCCATAAAGATAACTTCTACCATACCCTTGAAGTAGTAGATAACCTCTGTCGGAGAACAGACAACATCTGGCTGCGCTGGGCGGCCCTACTGCACGACATCGCCAAACCCCCAACGAAGCGCTTCCATCCCGAGCATGGCTGGACTTTTCACGGCCACGAGGCCCTGGGTGCTACGATGATCCCGCGCATCTTCCGTCGTCTTCGTCTGCCTATGGATACCAAGATGAAATACGTACAAAAGCTGGTACGCCTTCACCTTCGCCCCATTAGCCTGACCAAAGAAGACATCACCGATTCGGCCATCCGCCGCCTGCTCTTCGACGCCGGCGATGACATCGATGACCTCATGCTTCTGTGCGAGGCCGATATCACCTCCAAAAATCCCCGCAAGGTCAAACGCTACCTAGAAAACTACGAGCTGGTGCGTACCAAGCTCAAGGAAGTAGAAGACAAAGACCGCATCCGCAACTGGCAGCCGCCCATTACCGGCGAAATCATTATGAAAACCTTCGGCCTAGAGCCTTCCCGCGAGGTCGGCACCATCAAAACTGCCATCCGTGAAGCCATCCTCGACGGCGACATCGCCAACGACTATCAAGCCGCCTATGCTTTTATGTTGGAGAAGGGGGAGGAGCTGGGCTTAGTTGCTACGGAAGAGTAGAGCACCTTTGGTGCTTCGGGTGGACGCCCGCCTGCCGGCCGGGTTGGCGCCATTGGCGCTTTGGTAGACGGTGGACGGTGGACGGCTTAACGGTGAATAGCTTAACAGTAAACGTAGCAAGACAATAAGAGAGTAGAGCCGCGCCCCCCTAAATACTACTACGTTCGCCGTAAACCCTGCCGGCCGGCAGGCGGGCGTCCACCGTCCACCGTCCACCCCCAGCGCCAAAGGCGCTAACTATTCAAACAAATTATCATAAGAAGAACTCCCTCCACTATTCCGCTGCTTCTCCGGGCGAGAAATCTCCTGGTTCAAGTCCAGCGTATCGCTTATTCCTTCGCTGCCGCTCATGAGCATGAGGGTACTTTCCTTTTCCCATTTTTCGAGCATTTGAAGACCTTGCTCTTCGAAAACACCGTTTTGGAGGTCTACCGAGTCCATGAAATTAGCCGACATTTCCATAAAGCGTTCCATTTCTCCCACTTTATTGGCCACATCGTCGTTAATGGCTTCCAGTGCAGCGTCGAACATTGCGCGCTTGTCGGGATCACCGGAGATGACGCTCATGGCTGATTTCATAGCAGAGTGACTGGCGCGGATGGCCTTGCGCTCTTGTTCCTTGAGTTTGACCTGATCTTTGGTATCTTCAAGAAGGATTTCAGAATTTTGGTACATTTTCGAAAGGATGCGGTGCATCACCTCCATTTTATTGTGCAGGGTTTGGTATTTGCCATTGCTGTCTTTGAGGCGGGAAGCCTTGCGGGCAGCCAATACCATCTGTTGTTCCTTACCCTTTTTCTTGGCCATACTGGCCAGCTTCATATTATTGTCAATTTCTTTGTTGTTGCTCTCGATGAGCATTTTGAGTTTGCGCATCTGACCACGTAGGGCACCGATCTGCTTGCTCATTTTACCCAGATTATCCTGTAGGTCTTCCACATAATTTTTGAGGATGCCGATAGGGTCAATAGTGACAAAGACGCCCGTGATCCAGCGCATCACGCTCTTGTACATGTACCATACAAGGTTTCGCATCTTGGGGTCGAGCACCATGTAGACGATGACGGCCAGAGCCAGCAGCATCAGGGCGAGGTAGAGCGTTTGTTGGGCCAACGCTAGTAGAGCGGGTAGGGCCAGGGAGAACAAATAGCCACCGCCGATGAGTAGTGCACCCAGGAAAATGGCACCAGTGACCCCTTCAGGTTTGCGCCAAAAAGACTTTTGCTTAAATTTTTCGGTATCTAATGGAGTGATATCTGACATGATTTATAAGCTTTTGTGGAGTTGATATTTAAAGATAGCTATTGATGTGAGAAATATCCTTATCAATTTCGTTGAGAATGCTTTGGTGAGCATATTCGAAATTGTCTCGGGTACCTTCGATCTTTTGCTTGGCTTCATTGATTTTGGCATCGGCCCCATCAATAGTATTCTGATATTGAGCAATTTGTTCTTCGAGCTGCTTAATTTTTTCGCGATGCTTCAAAATTTGTGCTTTCAGCTTGTCTACTTCCGCCACTTTGGAAGCCACCTGATGCTGCATCTGGTTTTGTACGGCTTTGGCAAACTGTTCTCTTTCTCTGACCAATACATTTTTGTAATGGCTGGCGCTTTCTAGTAGCTTGGCCTTGGTCAGTCCCATAGTCGACGCGGTAGCGTAGGCCGAGCGGAAAGAAGTGGCTTCATCCATATTCATATTAGCCAGGGCACCCAACGACAACTTGAACTCCAGGTAATCAAATCCTGGCAAGTTGTTTTTTTCGAGTACCTTGGTGAGGTGTTCAATACTCTTCTGGTCCAGTCCGTGGTCTTTCCCAAAAAGGGATTTCAAGTTTTTTTGCATTGGTTAAATATCTGATAGTTTTCTGAAATTTCAAATTATTTGAACTTATAAGCGATGGTGCCGCACTGTTCGATTTCCGAACTGACTGCAAAGAGGGCCTTACGGGCACTTTCGATAGCCATCGCCTTAAGGCTTTCATTGAAGGTCGTGGAGCCTCGCTGCGTGAATTTGGCGCTGATAACCTCGCCTCGGGCGTCTACACAAATCTTGACCACCACCTGGCCTCGGCCTGCATACTTCCGATCGATCTGTGGAGCCTCTACCAGCCCGCGATTGCTCAGCAGCCCGCCAACGCTTACCTCCGCACGGCTCTCAACCGCAGGGACAGCGGGAAGGCCAGCCGAGGGCTGATCCATCTCCGTTGGTAGATTAGCGGGCAAAATGGCGGTGGCATTCGGCCTAGGAGCCTCCTGCGCCGGCAGTCGATAGTTTTCGGTGTTGATGGGGATGCCGCGGCTGGTCAGCTCGATTTCGGGAGGTTGGGTGCTCACCACGGGTTGCTGCGGCTGCGGAGCGCGGCGAGGAGCGGCCAGCATCGGCTCGTCCAAGCTGCGAAGCAGTAAGGCCGTCAGTGATGCTTCGAACTGTTGTCGGGCGGTGGAGCCAATGAGATGGCTTTGCTTGTGCTGCTTGCACTGGGCTTTGATTGCTTCGCTGCTGTATTGATTGGGGATGCAGATGTATTTGGCCTTTGGCGTCTGTGCGTCTACAACTGCGAGCAGGCCCCTCAACTGTGGCTGCCCATAGCGATACAGGCCGACAAACTGGGTGCCGGAGGCCGTCGTATACAACTTGCGAACTTCATACCCCTCTTTGTGGGCATCCAGCCCCATCTCCAACTGATAGGCATAGCCCTTGGTGAGATAGCGGAATTCTTCGAGGGTCGTGCCCTCCTGCGACAGTAAGAGCAAAGGAAGCAGCAGCAGCAGATTGACGTATATCCATCTTCTCATAAAGAAAAATTGTTTTTGCGATTTGATAGGAATCCTTCCAAACTTATTCCGAAAGTGGAATTGGTTTGAAAATAAAACAAAAAAACGGAATAAACGACGATATTATTCGACATTTACCTGACTTTCATCGCTCAAACAAAGACTCCCCAGCATCAAGCTAGCGGATAAGGGTAATATCCCCCTGAAATCGCTCTACATGACCATCCAGGAATAAAACTTCGGCCATATAGATAAATACCCCCTCGTTGAGTGGCTGATCATCAAGGGTACCATCCCAACCGTTGCCCTCGTCATTGGGGGCCAGATTGCGCTTTTCGAAAACCACCTCTCCCCAGCGATCAAAGATCAGCAGGCGTTGGATGAGGACGATATTATCATCGCCATAGGCCGTGTAGCGGTCGTTTTGGTTATCGCCATTGGGGGTGAAACTATTGGGAAAGAATACCTGATAGTCTTTTTCCACAAAAACCCTTACCTCATCTTCATCTGTACAGCCATCCGTATTGGTCACACTGATAGTGTAAGTCGTACTTTCTATCGGAAAAGCCAAGGGATCGATACAATTGGTACAACTTAATTGGAAAGCAGGCGTCCAAACCAGGCTATCTCCAATGCTAGAATGCACCATAGCCCCCAGCTGAACGGTATCTCCGACGATTATGGTCTGATCGGCGATGGCCTCCACCAGCCTCTCCGGCGGCGAGCCGATGCGGAAGGGATGTTCGCTCAGGCAATCGATGCTATCGGCAACGGTGAGGGTATAATCCCCCTGGCTCAATTGGCCAATGAAGGGATTGCTTTGGAAAAGGCCTCCGCCCAGTCCAAATACAAAGTCGCCGGCGGCCGGTTCGACCACCAGCAAGCTGCCATCAAAGCGATCAAAACAGCTGGCATCTTCGGTTTCGAAGGCGACTTCGAGAGCAGCAGGCTGGGTCAGCTCAATGCTTTCTGTCAGCCTACAGTCCAGGGCATCCGTTATCGTTAAACGGTAAGTACCAGCCCCCAGGCTATCCAGCACTGTAGTCGTCGCACCATTTGACCAGTTGTAGGTATAGGACGGGGTACCGCCGAGCACTTCGATCGATAGGCCGCCATCCTCATAGGAATTGCACACAATAGAATCAATGGTAAACGAAAGCTCAATGGCCGGCGGCTCCTCCATTTCAATACTAAAATCCTGTATACAACCGCTCTGATCCCTGACCTGCACTTCATAGCTGCCAACACCTAAAGAATCGGCAATACTGGTACTATCGGGCGTATTCCATATATATTCCAATGGGGTCAATCCTCCCTGTACGGTTACCCCAATGCGTCCATTATTCCCTCCAAAACAGCGAATGCTATCCAGAATCTCAGTCTGAGCTTCCATTAGAATATTACTGATGACTATAGTGTCTATGGAACTGCATCCTGCGGCTCGTCTTGTGGTCAAATACAGCGTGTCTGTCCGCTGGAATGCTCCCGGAGGTAGGCTCAAGGTATCCCCCAGGTAGGTCGTTATGGCGGTCTGAGGGTCAGAGACTAAATTAGCGGGCGCCCATTCATAACTATACCCCGGCAGCGCCTGCTGGCCAACATTGAGTTGGTCTCCCGCACAAACCGCCTGATCTGATCCGGCTCCTTCGAAGGGGACTGGCGGGATAAATAACGCTTGGGTATTGCAGGCGCACTGGTCTCCTGTCACATTAAAGCTGAGCAATAAACCATCGCAACCGAATACTGGGCTGATCAAGAGCGTGGTAGAAAAGCTATCAACGGTGTTGCTATTCAGGGAGTCAGCATTATAGAAAAATGAGGTCAGCAGCGGATCGACACTTGGATCGAGAAGGCCATCGCCATCCCGATCGATATAAAGCTCGAAGGTCAACTGGCCATTGGCATCAAACACCGAATTATTCTCAAGCTGCAAGCGCAGCTCCAACGCCTCTTGATTGGAAGGAGCCGAGGTGGCAAACGCATCCAGTAAGCTTAGGGCAATGTCCGGCTTGTCCAATTGCACGTCAAAACTAGCCTGAGAAGTCACAAAGTCAATGTCGCAGAAATTGCTAGGGGAGCTGCTGCAAGGTACGCTAACAATCTCCGACGTCTCCACCGTCAACTGATGCTGACCGCATTCTAACAGCTGCTGATCAATCACATTAACTGCAATTTCAAAACCGATAGAATCGCCGGGGGGAAGCCCCGCTGGCATGATCCATTCCAACACATTGAAACTGTCCTGCACAAAGCTCGCCGGGCTACTGCCGCCGGGTAGGTTATACAAGTTATTAAAACTGCCCGAACTGTAGACCATACCATCCGGTAATTTGACCCGAATACGCTCGCTGGTCGAGGTGACACCGCTGGGCGCTCCACCGAGGTTGAGCAGATGTACCTGCAGGAATTGATCCGCCTGGCAGGCGTTCCATTGCAGGGGACTCAGTGCGGCTTCGAAGAGATTGGGCTCCATTGGCCCGCCGGAGACTTCGAAAGGTAGGGTGAAGAGGGTATTGCTGGTAAAAGGTTGAGCGCAGGCATCGTCCCAACTGATGTCGTAGGCGATGGTACTGCCGTTTCTGAAGCTACAGTTGGTCTCCAATTGAAAGCGCAGAATGATTTCATTGAGCGGAAACTGATTCAGTCCGTTCAGGATCGGGAGATTGAGGTCCCAAATCAGCCGTTGGCTACCGCCCTGCTGGATAGGGTCAGGGAGCGGCATAAAGCTGCCGTTGCCCATCTGCATTTCGGCAGAGCCGCTGCGGAATTCCATGCCAGCCTCGGGCAGTTCGATGGCAACGGCTACGTTGAGGGCTTCGGCAATACCGCCGTTGAGTATTTTGAAGGCAAAATCAAGGGGTTCACAGAGGTCGATGGGGGAGAGGGGACTTTCGACCAAGTTGATCTGTATGTCGGCCTCTTGAGGGTCAAGGATCAGCTCCATTTGGGGGATTTGATCATTGCAATTATTGTCCAGTTGACTAGGGTCGCTGGGATAGCCATCGCAGTAGTAGTAACCCGAGACATTGAAGTTGACTTTGTCGCAGTTGTTGTAGAGGGCCCGTACTTCGAAGAGGCGGCAGTTGAGGGCTTCGCTGTTGCCGATTTCGGCGAAATATTGATTGCCGAAGGCCTGCAGCGGGAAGGATTGGACTTGGTCGTTGGGCAAAATTTCGATGAGTTCGATAAGTTGGATTTCGTCGGAAGGGAAATCGAAGTAGAGGAGATTGAAGGGGAGCTGGATGATGCCGGAGGCTCCACGGCAGTATTCAAAAGCCCAAATTGCGGTATCCGTAAGTCCTTGAAATACTGGACTCTTGGGGTCCAGCTCTAGTTCGCCCGCTTCGAATCGGAGTAATCGCTCTGACTCTAAAGTTATTTTTTGCCGAATTTCTTCCCGATAAAACGAGACGAGCGACTGCTGTTCGTAGTTTAAGAGGCCCATTTCAGCTGGCACGCAAAATGGCAGCAACTGTAAGCGCAAATTGGCCCTGGTTTCTTCGGTAATATAATCTACAATAGGGAAGTTCTCTGGTCTGAAAATCAGCAATCGCTCGCCTCCCTGATTGACGATGATTGGATCGTTGAGGGCGATCAATGTATCTCGAATCAGTGTACTAGGATCAGTATCTTTTCGATAGTTGTAAGAAAATAGGGTGCTAGAAGGTACATAATCTGCCCATTCTGGTAGACGGATGATCAGCGAGTCATAAGTGGCTATAGGACGGACTTCGAAGGGAAAAAAATCTTCTACGCCCAAAAATCTTGCCCCTTGCAACAGGCCGTAGTTCAAGCGGATTGTATCGCAGCCCAGCCCCGAATAGTTGGAGACAAAAGTAAAGCGATGGATGGGATTGAACACTTTGAACAAGGCCCGATTGGTGCTGCAATTGAACTCCGTTCCATTATTGACATGATAAAATTGTGTGCTCAGCTTGGGGACAGTAGAGGGTTTGGGAGGAACATTCTCCGTCACCTGATAAACGATGTTGAAGCGCAAACTATCGCCTTCTGTAAATTGAAAGCCTTCGAAGCAGCCACCGGGCTCGAAGAGTTCCAACAGTCGGTATTGTTCAATATGTAATTCGCCGAGATTGAAGATCGAATCCAGGCTCGATTCGACGCAGATTAAATTTTGCCCCGTTTCTCCATCAAAAAAGAAGAGCGTATCGCTGTAATATTCCAGCCAGGGTGTATTAGTGGTATCCAAAAAAGAGACTTCCAAGTAGCTGCTGTCGAAGACACCACTTCCAACACCATAGGTCGCCACTTCGATCTCCACCAAATCATTGGCCATCGCGATGTCGCGGCGAATACCCGGCGTATTGGGGCTCACCTTCTGGCCCAGGCTTTCGTCCGTCCAACCCAAAGTAGAGCGGAAGATTTCCATCGTACTGATGTATCCACCATTGAAATTTTGGGGCTGAGGACAAAGTACCAGAATCGGATTGCTTTGACCACAATACAGCTGTATCGGATCCGTACAGGTCGTGCGATCACAAAACCAGTCCATCCATACTTCGATTTGGAAGAGGTTATGGGTATTGCCACTCAGACCGCCACAGGGCAGGCTGGCGTCGATATTTTGCGGTGGTGGGCAGGTCGCAATCAGCTGAAGCTCCAACTCGCCAAAGTAGGTGAAGGTGAACAATTGTATTTCATTGCCCTGAACACTAAAATCGACGGGATTACCATTGAATAGCGGGCTGAAATTGGCCGGTGTGCTCAGCGCATCGGGTAAGACCAGGTACAAAATGATGGAATCATTGCTGCAAGCCTGGCTTATGCCGCGAACTGCACCATCGAACTGGAAACTCAGATCGAGGGTATCCTGGTCTTCAAACACTAGGGTCTCGATATTGTCATTAAAAGTGCTAAGGTTGAGTAAATAATCGTGGCTGCGTCCTCGGAGCTTGGCGAGGATCGGGTCGCTACTGCATTGATCTTCGTAAGATAGGTCCATACTGAGGACCCGGCTATCCCAAACTCCACAGCTGCTTTCCAGGCAATTGCGGTCGAGGATCAGCTCAAGGTTGATACTAAAGCTTTCGCCCACTGCCAGATCATCGAAGGCGCCGTCGCCATCCAGGTCTTCGAGGCCGCCCGGCCCGTCGGGATCGCTCGTCAATTGGTTCATCAGCAGGCCATAGCCGTCGAAGCCCATCAAGGTCGCCGCCAGCGGCACGCCAGCAATATCAAAATTCACTAGCTCCAGACAACTATCGCGATCTAAAAGACTAAGTGTCGGAGAAATCCCCAGTTCAGGGAGAATATTGTAGGCCGCACCCGCACCATCCGCAATCTCACTACCGATGTTTCGCACTGTGATCTCCAACTGCCCATTCTCGCAAGGTTGTGCATGCTGCTGATTGGTAATCTGCCACTCCAAATCTGGAAAACTGTTGGTCGTCTCTACAGTCGCACTGAGGGTATCAAAGACTTCGCAGATATTGCCATCACAGCCCCAGCCGAAGCGCAGCGAGGAGCCTCCGCCACCGCAGTCTGTCAGCTGCACCGTCTGGGTCAGCAGGAGCTGTTCACCGGGCTCAAACAATCCATCAAAGTCTCCAATGCTACTGAAAGCCGCCGCTCCCAGCCGGATCACCGTAGGATTAGTACCACTAAGGGTGCCCGGCACCACTCCCGTAATTTCTACAGAAGGCCCATGAATATCTTCAATAATCAACTCGGTTACCTCCCGAAATCCCGAATTCACAATCGTAAAACTGCGCTCAAAAGGGCTGTTGATGCCTGTAATATTATTGAGATTGGTGCTGTTGGTCACCTGAAGTACCGGACGGTTGATATTATAGCTGGTTCCAGGAATAAGGAGCATTCCACCAGCATAGTCTAGTGTCAGCGTATCCTGTAGCGTCTCCGAACCACTGCCGATAGTACAATCGGCCTCCACCTCAAAGCGAACACCGATGGTCACATTTGGCGACAGGCTGCTGATGCGAAAAACCGGCGAGTTGAGATCACTAATGTCCTGTTCGCTAAAACCTGGCCCATTGATGGAGCCACCGAGATAATTGAGGCCGGCTGGCAGTTGGTATTGGAGTTGAAGGTTGGTGAGCGGAACGAGATCGACGTTGCTCAGCTGCACCTCATAGGTATAAACCGGTCCACAAGGAGCGATAAATTCGGGAGGAGTGGTCTCCACAATCGGTTGTGCAGCTAGACCTATGCAAAAGCAGAGGTGCAGTAGTAAGTTTATGGTCAGTGTTTTGGGCATACAGTGCTTGTTTGATCCCTCGTCAGAGAGAATTCAATACTACTGGGGGCTACTGTAGAAATTGGAATAACAGACAACAGACAAGCCTTTATAGCATTTATATTTTATACCGATAAGTGCTTGTTTAAAGGAGGTATAGAATGCTTTGAAATGGGCTTTGGGCGAGTTGTTTAGAAACGTGTTCGCTTAGTATCCATTGTTGTTTTGGGAGCGTACGGAACTACAAATTTGTGATTAAATTTACTTTAATCAAAGGATTTTGAGCATTTATCAATCATAATTATCATTCTAATATGTCCAAACGCACCGGCACCCCGTTGAAGGCGGCGTTGCCCGTCAGTTGGTCCAGCAGGCGTTCGTCCGTTAAATCGTTGATACTCTGCCCACTGTGCTGCGCTGCGATCTCCATCTGAGTGCCCTCGTAGGAATGCCCAAAACCATGCGGCAGACTGACAACACCTTCCATCACTTCATCTGAAATTTCGGCCTCCACTTTCAGGCTACCCACCCTAGAGCTGATGCACAGTTGCTGTCCATTTTCCACCTGCAAGCCTTCGGCATCCCGGGGGTGCAAAAGCAACGTACATTGGTTCGGCCCCTTCACCAGCCGATAGGCATTGTGCATCCAAGAATTGTTAGAGCGCAACAAACGACGTCCGATCAAGAGGAAGGGGAAATCGCCCGGAGCCTTAGCATCCAGCCGGGCCTTTAGTCGCTGCACATCCTGCTCCATTAGCTCCGGTACTAGCCAAATCTGCTTTTTAGGCGTAAAAAGGCGTTCTGGCAGGCAGGGTTGCAAGGGGCCAAGGTCGACGCCGTGCGGCTCCTCCCGCAGCTTATCCATCGTCAGGCCCTCCTCACGATAAGGCCCGCCTTCCAGAACCATCGCCAGCAGCGCGGCGGGCGACTGCTCCGGCACTGGCTTATCCGTCAGCCTGCGCGTCAGGTTTTGCAGGATTTTCCAGTCGTGGCGTTGCGCTGCCGTTTTTTCGAAGAGGGCAGGGGAGTATTTGGCGGTATTGCGGATGGCAAAAATATGAAAGATCAAATCGTAGTGCTCGCATTCCAACCCCGTTGTTGGAGGGAGAATGATGTCGGCGTGCCGCGTCGTTTCGTTGATGTAGATGTCAATGGCTACCATAAATTCCAGCTGGGCTAGTGCCTTGTCGACCTGCGGCCCGTTGGGAGTCGAGAGGACGGGGTTACCGGCCATAGTGACCATCGCCTTGATCTGGCCTTCGCCCGGCGTAAGGATTTCTTCGGCCATTGCCGCTACGGGCAGCTCACCGTTGGATTCTGGCATACCGCTCACGCGACTGTGCCAGCGGGCGTAGGAGCCACCGCGTCCCGCTGCACCTTGCATACCTACATGGTCAAAGGCCGGGAGGGTAAACAGCGCCCCGCCTCGGCGATCCAGGTTGCCGGTGAGGAGGTTGAGGACGATGATTAGCCACTGGCAGAGGCCGCCGAAGGCTTGGGTCGAGAGGCCCATACGGCCGTAGCAAACGGCGGTCTTGGCCTTGGCGAATTCGCGGGTCAGGGCGCGAATTTGCTGCGCAGGGATGCCCACCAGCGAGGCGACTTTCTCCGGCGTAAAGGGATCGGCGACAATTTCCATTTTTCCAAAACCATTGGTAAAGTCCACCAATCGCTCGGGCTTCACCAGCCGCTCTTTGTAGAGGGTATTGACCATCGCCATAAGCAGCAGCGCGTCCGTACCCGGGCGGATGAAGTGATGAACATCGGCCTTTTCTGCCGTTTCGGTACGTCGCGGATCGATAACGATGATCTTGCCGCCTCTTTTTTGGATGGCCTTTAGGCGCTTGCCGATGTCGGGAGCGGTCATTAGGCTGCCGTTGGACACCAGGGGGTTGGCCCCCAGGATCAGCAGGTGATCGGTGTGGTCGAGGTCGGGGATGGGGATGAGGAAGGAATGACCGAAGAGTTGGAGAGCGGCGAAGTGGTGCGGCAGCTGGTCGGCCGAGGAGGCACTAAAGCGGTTGCGGCTATTTAGGCTGCGCAGAAAATTGGGGATATTGAGCAGACTGCCGATGTTGTGGACATTGGGATTGCCCAGGTAGCTGCCGATGGAGTTGGGACCATATTGTTCGTTGATTTGGCGAAGGCGCGTAGCGACTTCGTCGTAGGCGGCTTCCCAACTGATGGTTTCCCAGCCACCGGCAGTTCGGCGTACGGGTTGTTGGAGGCGGTCCTTGTCTTCATAAATATCTTGCAAAGCGACCGCCTTGGGACAGATGTGGCCCCGACTGAAGGGATCCTCCTTATCGCCCCGAATACTGAGGACTCGGCGGTCTTGGTATTCAATTTTCAACCCACACATAGCCTCACAAAGGTTACAGGTTCTGTAGTGCGTAGCAGCTGTAGACATAGGCATTAATTGAGGGGGTTACAAGCCAATAGGCCACCGAATTCTAGGGCGATACTACGATCGTGAGCGATGACCTTGTAGGCATCGCTGTTGGCCATAGCTAAAAAGTTTTCCACACTAGGATATTCCACGAGCAGGATAACATCGGGCTGCCCCTTGGGCCAGGCCATCAATGCCGCCACTTGATCCTGCTGGGGATGAACCTTATTGACTATCATATTACAAAATATAATGATTAGTTAGTAAGGTAGGCTTAAAAAGTAGCTTATTCAAATTCTATTGGAATGGATCGCTGTATTTCTCTGCTTTGAGGGTTTGCTCATCCGTCAAAGTGCGCAGAAAGGCAACGAGAGCAGCTTTTTTCTCCTCCGACCAGTTGAATTGAACGGCTTGACCATTGGGCCAACGCAGCAAATGATGGAGGTTGGGACTGTCATTTACGCCGGAACTGTAGTGGTTCACCACTTGTTCGAGGGTAGCAAAGCGACCGTCGTGCATGTACGGAGCGGTAAGGGCAATATTACGAAGCATAGGGACTTTGAATAGGCCATTTTGTGTCTCTATGCCCAGTACACCACCTACGCCCAAGTCGGTATACTTTTTATCCAAACCGTTATCGGCAACGGTAATCTGAGTGGCGGAGGCATTACTTAGGTTATGACAACCGCTACAGTGTTGATTAAAAAGATCTTTGCCCACATTTTCCGCCTCAGAGAAATTACTAAAGGCCTTTTCCATTGATCTATGCGAAGCAAATCCTTCATCAAAGCGAGTTTCGAAAACACCAATGCTGTTGACAAAAGCCTCTAAAGCTAAAGTAACATCCGCATCAAAGTGCTCGGGAAGATACATTTCTCTATTCCAGGCACGTTCGCGCTCTATGAAGGCCCTTAGGAATAGCACCTGGTAGTACTCCTTACTCAGTAATTTTTCTTCCAGTTCATGAAGAGCTGTGCCCATTTCGATAGGGTCTTCGAGACTGAGGCGACTTTGCTCGGAGACGCTGCTGGCTCTTTCATCCCAAAAGAATCCGGGGTTGGTGAGCACCAAAGCGGGATCGCCATAGTATTTTTGGAAGCTAGGGAAGCTGCCCAGACTTAGAGAATTGCGCTTGGTCAGCTGCCCATTAAAGCCTTCACTAAAAGCCACATTATCTGCAAAGGCTAATTCCGGTTTATGGCAAGATGCACAAGATACTTTGCCATTTGCTGAGAGGTTTTTGTCATAAAATAAAACACGCCCTAGCGTAGCCAAGCTATTATTGGTATTTATCGTTAGGCTGCCCAAATGGGCAGGAATCTCAAGCCTGTAGTTGAAGGGGTAACTCGGAAGGTTGAGGTCTTGCGCAAGTATTTCTCTTTCTTGCTTAGTATAGTAGAGATGAATTTCTTCTACAATTTGTTGTTGATCTTTTTGACAGGAAAAAATCGATAAAATACAGAGGCAAAGGAGGAGGTATCTACTTGTATTCATAAACTACCGTTTTACTCATCTCGAAAGATGGATGTTTAAGAATAGGGTTAATGACTAGTAGAATACTATATAGAATGGTTAAGCGTACTTTCTTAACA
>JBCDGZ010000159.1:0-15893 GCA_038750655.1 Bacteroidota bacterium
GCGGTATCCAGGCCGCCGTGGCCCACCAAGCCATCTCCGTAGATCACCTCGAAGTCGTCAACGACGAAGAAATGGAATGCCTACGGACCTCTTCTACCCTTCCCACCCTACTGCCTTCGGCTCCGTTCTTCCTCAACGATCACTATCCACCCGCCCGAAAGATGATCGACGCCGGCCTCCCCGTCGTTCTGGCCAGCGATTACAACCCCGGCACTACGCCCTCTGGCTACATGCCCTTTGTCCTTTCTTTGGCCTGCATCAAGCTAAAAATGACTCCCGAAGAGGCCATCAACGCTGCAACCATCAACGGCGCCTGCGCCTTGGAACTACAAGATCAACTGGGCAGCATCAGCAAGGGAAAAATTGCCAATTTATTTTTAACCCAAAAAATCCCCTCTATTGCCTACCTGCCCTACGCCTTCGGCAGCCGCCTGGTCGATCAGATCATTCTACGCGGGCAGCTTAGCCATTCTGCCTAAAATCTGACTTTTGAACGCTTTAGCAGGGCAATATTTGGCAATCCACATCAGTTATATCAATTTGTAGCTCAAAATGTATTGGCCCTCGTGCCGTTCCCTCGCCCAAGAGACGATACAAATCGGGGGTAAGTAGTGATTCCAAACCCGTTTAGCCAGTGATAAACTGGATTAGATTTTGATTTAATAAAATATTTCGTCTCCTATACCTATTTTTGCGTGAATTTGTAAATCCTCAATCGCTAATTTCAATGACCTTGAGTATGACTAAACGTATAATCCCACTAACCCTGTTTACACTCTGCGCATTGTTCTTACAGGCCCAAACACCAGAAACTATTCAGGTAGCTCCCGAATTGCGCAATTTGCGCTTCACCTGCGGTCCAGGGCAAACGCCCTTCGCCGGGACAACGACACAGGCCCTCCGCCCTACGGCACAGTCTGACGACGTCCTGTTTCTTTGCAAAGGCGATAGCATGGACATCATTCACGCACAAGATTTTGATTTTAGCGGTGATCCCAATCCCGGTACGCCATCGGGCATTGGTTATGTGTTTTACGAATGTGCTCCTACCATCACCGGGCCGCAGCTCGACAATGTAGAAACGGACCCCTGCCTGGAGCTAAACCCTGCTCCACCGATGGACCCGAACTTTGCCAACTTCTGGGTATTCACCGATGACAGTAATCCCAATGGCAATACCATATTTTCCAATACAGACAACCCGATGACGGGACTCAGCCTACAAGATATTTTCAATGGTGGTGCGCCCTACCAGGCCTGGTTTGCACCAATTACTATTGATAACTACCCCAGCCAGTTTGAGGTAGACGGCAACGGGGTACAAGGGGGATGTATTCACGCCAATGTCAACGATGCCTTCTCTATTGTTTACCTCAATGAGATTGAAATCACCAATATTACGGCAAACGCGGGAGGAAATGGCTGTACCGGAACGTTTGATATTACAGGTGGGCGCTCAGAGTGGGATGCCAGTCCCTATTCATTGATTGACGTTCGCTTGGTTTCTAATCCTGCGGTCAGAGGTTATGTGGAAGGGAATTTCTTTCACGGCGAAACGGTTCAGTTCGTTGTTGACCAGCCGGGACTTTATGAGGTGACCATTAACGATCGGGTAAGTTGTGAAGTTAGCTTTCAAGTGAATATGGGCAGCTGTGTCCCACTAGAACTCAATGCTCCCGACGAATTGGCCAATCCTGGCGATAATATTTGTTTAGATATAACGGTACAAGATTTTACGCAGCTGGTCTCCACGACTTTCAATATGTCTTGGGACAACAGCATTCTGCAATTTACAGGTATCAATGGCGCAGGATTGAACATCGGCGACATTGGTATCGGCCCACCAGCAATTACCGACTCTATCATCTTTGTTTGGTTAGAGCCGGCTTTGGGTTTCTCTTCCGTTACCCTCAACGATGGGGATGTAGCTTTCCAAATCTGCTTTGATGTTATTGGAATGGTGGGAGATGTTAGCCCAGTCGATTTTCGTCCCGAAAGCTCTTTTGACGGCGCCATTATATCGGGGGTGAATAATTCTCGACACGGATTTAGTTTTAGTAATGGCTCGGTTAGGATTATCTCTGGGAACTTGTTCCCTAGCGTGACCTCTTGTGGTACAACAACAATGATCAGTAATGGAAGCTTTAATTTAACGATGCAGGGCGGTACAGCTCCTTACAATTATGTTTGGGTGAATTTGACTAATACGACTATCACCGGTAATGGCACCATTGCCACGGATGGAGGATCTGATCAAGTGAGTAACCTGGCACCGGGCGAATATGAAATTACCATAACTGATGCTAGCGGCGATGTGGTCGTAATCCGGGTGACTGTGGTGGATTCCGATCCATTGTTCGTACAAACGAGCTTCAGCAATCCATCTTGCCCTAATAGTTCTGACGGTACAATAACTGCTATGCCATTAGGAGGTGTAGGTACACTGAGTTACGAATGGTCCATTCCGGGTAATACCGATGTAATAATGCTTACAGGCCTCCCTACAGGTACCTATACGGTAACAGTGACCGATGAAAATGGCTGCTCGGGGGAATCCTCTCAGGGTATCAATGTTCCGGCCATTGCAATCGATACCATCGTTACCCATGTGACCTGTGATGGTAACGGTGCCGATGGGGCTATTGCAGTACAAGCCAGAGGTGGAAATGGTGGTCCCTACACCTACAATTGGAGCAACTCCGCTACGGGTCCTTCCATCAGCAACCTAGCTCCGGGCAACTACTGTGTCTCCGTACAAGATGTCAGTATGTGCGAGGCGGTATTCTGCATTGATGTGCTCGATGCCATGCGACCGATGGTCACTGGCTGGGACTCGGTCAGTGTACTTTGTGCTAGTGATATGAATGGAGAATTAACGGTCAATGCTGTGCCCGGCAATGCGCCGATTACGGGCTATGCCTGGTCCGTTCCGGGTGTAACGGGACCAACTGCAACGGGGCTCTCCGCCGGCACCTATACGGTGACCATCACTGCCAGTGACGGCTGTACCACCGTGGCTTCAGAAAGCCTCTTCGCTCCTCCCCCGCTCGCGATCGATACCATCATCAAGATGCCGCCCAACTGCCCTGATCTGCCCAATCCCAACGGGTCCATCAATGCTTTTATCGTGGGAGGCACCTTGCCTTATACTTACGAGTGGTCCGTCACTCCTTCGCCGAATGGACAGGTACTTTCTGGCCTCGCCGGAAATATGACCTACGGCGTGACGATTACGGACGCTAATAATTGCGAAACCTTAGTCATCGATACCATCTTCTTACCCGATCCTCCGCGCATCAATATTGTGTTTGACAGTGAACAAGCGGTCAGTTGCAACAATGGCGTGCCCTGCGATGGAAGCGCCCAAGCGCAGGCCTCAGGAGGTACGGCAGGTACCAATCTCTACGATTTCAACTGGGCGTCGGGAGAATCGGATATGGATGTGGTCAACAGTACGGCGATGCAGTTGTGCCAAGGCTGGAATATTCTGGAAGTCAACGATGGCAACTGCTCGGTCACCGATTCGGTATTCATCGATGCCCCTGCGCCGCTCTTGATCGACACCGACAGTACCTTCGGTATCCCACCGAGCTGCTTTGGCGGTACGGATGGCGGTGCGATGGTCAAAGGCGACGGCGGCACCCCCGGCTACACCTACCAATGGTCAACGATGGATGTCGGGCAAATGATCTCCGGAGTGAGCGCCGGTACCTACACCGTCACCATCACGGATGCCAACATGTGCGAATTTGTCTTCCCCATCGATGTTCGGGAGCCGGAGTTACTAGTGGCTGAAATCGATACTGTAATTACAATGGATGTGAGCTGTCAGGGCGATACAGACGGGCAAATTTCAGTGATTCCTACCGGAGGTACACCGCCCTTTAACTACACCTGGTCGGGCATGGTGTCGACCAGCAATGTAGCGGTGAACCTGGCCCCGGGCACCTACGGCGTAACGGTGACAGATGCCAACGGTTGCACGGCCGAAAATGCCCATACCATTTCGTCGCCACCGAGAATATTTGCCGTCATCCCTGCCCCACCAGAGCCTCCCTGCTTTGGGGAATCCACCGTTGTACTCGTTGATACCGCCTTCGGCGGCGCGGGCGGCTTGTTTACCTTCTCGGTAGACAATGGCCCACAGCAGATGCTGTCGACGCCGATTCGGACCTTCGCCGGCCAAAGGCTGGTCAGTGTCTTTGATCAAAATGGCTGCTCTTTCGATACCACCATTACGATCACTCAGCCGCCAGCTATTACGGTCAGTTTAACAGAACGGGATTCTATCGAATTGGGAGACAGTTTAAATGTTCAAGCGCAAGTTAGTGCATCCCTACCTATCGATACTATTATCTGGACGCCAGATATTAACGGCTGTGCAAATAACAATTGCAGTGCTATCAATGTCAAGCCACTTACCACAACAGAGTATACGGTTACCGTCATTGATACTAGCGGTTGTTCAGCTACAGCCAGCATTATTATTGATGTGGATAAAAACCGTAATGTCTACATCCCCAATATTTTCACCCCGAACGAGGACGGCCTGAACGACTTCTTCAAGCCCTTCATCGGCCCTGGTGTAGTCCGGGTCAACTTTATGCGCGTCTTCGACCGCTGGGGAGAGGTCGTCTTCGAAAATACAATAGGCTTTGTCCCCAATAATGACATCTCCGAAGGTGGCTGGAACGGCCAATTCAAGGGTAAATTTTTGAACCCCGGGGTTTACGTTTACCTCATTGAGGTACAGTTTATAGATGATCTGGTGTTGTTGTATCGGGGAGATGTGACGCTACTGCGGTAGCTGGCGCCTTTGGCGCTCTAGTGGATGGTTAGCTCTGGTAGATCGTGGACGGCCACAGACAGGGTTGACAGCAAAACGCGGAAAGTGAAGAATATGACTCCGCACTGTTGGTTAAACTAGCAGTGCGGATTTATATTTAAAGTAGCGCCGAAGGCGCTTCACCGCCCTACTACATCCCCTACCGAATTGCCGTCCACCCTACCTACCGGCAGGCAAGCGTCAACCCAAAGGGCCAAAGGGGCCCCTCTACTTCGGCAAGCTAAACGTAAACGCTGCTCCTTCCCCCGCTTCAGACTTGACCCAAATCTGTCCATTCAAATGCTGAACGATTTTCTGGCAGATGGCTAGGCCGATGCCGGTACCATCGTATTGGGCGCGGGTGTGCAGGCGCTGAAAGATGATGAAAATGCGCTCCTGAAATTCAGCGGCGATGCCGATGCCATTATCTTTTACAGTGATGAGGTAAGTCTCTTCTTCTTCTTTGCAGCTAATAAAAATCTCTGGAACGCTATCCGGCTTGCGGAATTTGATGGCGTTGCTAATTAGATTCTGAAAAAGCTGGATCAGCAGGGATTGGATGGAATGGACGATGGGTAAATCCTCGCAGTTGATGATAGCGCCCGTTTCTTCGACGCGTAGGCGGAGGTTGATGATGGCCATTTCCACAGCATGGGAGAGGTTGACTTCCTCACACTCCTCCTCCGATTTACCGATCGTGGCGTATTTGAGCAGGGCATCCAACAAATTATTCATCCGCACGACCCCCTCACTGACGAAGTTGAAATATTGACCAGAATTTTCGTCAAACTGATCTTTATGACGTTTATAGATCAATTGGGTATAGCTGCCAATCATGCGCAGGGGCTCCTTAAGGTCGTGCGAGGCGACGTAGGCAAACTGCCGCAGCTCTTCGTTGACTTGTAACAATTGTGCGTTTTGGGTAGCAATCTGATCGCTTTGTTGCAGCAGGAGGGCCTGAAATTCATTCTCTTTGGTCAACTGTACGATCTCCTTTTCTTGTTCCCGGATCGCGTATTTGATTTCCATATCCAGAATCTGGCGATTGCGCTGCTCTTTAGAGAAGTCCTCCTGAGCTTGCGAATAGATCATCTGGTATTGCAGGGCCTTTTCAAAGTCTTCGAGGTCTTTATAGATTTTAGCCAGCAGTTGATAGCCTTCGATTTCTGTCTGACGATCTTTGAGGCGTTTGGCAGTGACGATGGCTTGGCTGGCCAGCCGGATCGCTTTTGGATATTTTTCTTGGTGATAATGGATGGTCCCCAGGTTGAGCAGGTTGATCTGACGACCATTGATGTCGCCCAGTGTTTCGATCAGCTGTTGGGCGGCTTCGGCATCGGCCAGCGCCTTCTCGTAACGCTTCTGCGAAATCTTGGTTCGACTCAGCTGCGCCAGCGAAAGGGCTTTGATCTCTTTATAGCGGCTCTCATCAGAAAGCTGTAGGGCTTTTTCGAAGTATGCCTCTGCCAGCTCTGGGCGATCATTTTTCATATGAATCTGCCCAACATTATTGTAGACGATCACCCGAGTATAATCTCCCAGTACGTCGCTATATTCTCCCAAAACCGTCTCGTAACGCTCCAAGGCATCCCGATAGTTGAAAAAATGAGCGTAGATGGTAGCGATATTAATCAGACATTGAGCCGTGTTGTAGCGATAATTGATGGACTTGCTTCTTTCGAGCGCATCCAAAAAATATTGCATGGCCGTCTTGTAATCCGATTTTACCCCGTGATAGATGGCGATTTGCTTGAGCGCATTGACTTCTTTTTCTACATCTCCTAGCTCGCGACTGATTTGCAGCAGCTGCTGGCTATATTCCAAGATACGGGCATATTCCTGCCGCTTGATAAACACCTGACAAAGCTGATTGTAAATCTCAGCCATCAGGGCTTTATTCTCCTTCCCCTCTGTGTGCTCTAGCAATTCCAAACAGCGGTCGGTATAGGCCAGGGCTGCTTTGAATTCATTGCGATTGATGCACAGCTGACTGAGGGCACAGAGGGCGTTAATCTGTTCGCCTACCGCTGCTTTCTGCTCTGCATTGTGGAGAGCTTTATTGAAATACTCCTCCGCCTGATCGTAGTCTTTTTTATCTTGATAGACATTGCCGAAGGCCAGCAAGATGTCTACTCCTACGCCATTGCCACTGGGCGAATCGTTGAGCGTGTTGGCTTTTTCCAGGCATTCCAGGGCCAGCGGCCAGCTGGATTTATCACCTTTGTAATGTCCGTAGGTAGAATGAATTTGACCGAGCAGCAGATTAGAATGAATAATACCTTTGGGATAGTTGACTTCATTGGAGAGATCAAGCGCTAGTTCGGCAGTACTCAAAGCCTGGTCCAGGTTCTTTTGAGTAAATAAGGTATGGGTTTGATGAATTAGGTTATGTATTTTCTGAACGCTCATTTGACAATTTTCAACAGGCATTAAAGGGCATATTGGCCTATTGTAGCACTATTGACCACGGTTTTTGAATACAGGTCTGTCGATTGCAGCAGTCACTATTCGGGGGCACCCTCCTCTTCTGTTTTTTCTTTCTGTTCTCCTTGTCGTTCTGCATCAACAAAGCCATCGAGATACAATTTATACGTTCTGGGTCTCGCATTGGTTACAATGGTAATTGCAGGTTTTTGCTTACCCAGCTTCCCTTTACTATCAAAAACTACGCCGATGTAGCCCTCTTCACCTGGGGGGATAGGAATAAAGGGATAACTGGGGCGGGTGCAGCCACAGGTTGCCGTAGCCTCCTTGATGACCAAGTCTCTTTTTCCGGTATTGGTAAATCTAAATTGGTATTCTACCTTATCGCCCTGCATAATTGTCCCATAGTCGTGCGTCATTGTCTTAAACTTCACCTTTGGACGTCGCTTGCGCCGTTCGCGGCGTTTTTCGGCTTCCTCCTCTTCTTTCTTTGCTGCCGCTTGCTCCTCTTCGGCCTTCTTTTGGGCGGCTTCCTCCTCGGCGGCCATAGCTTGCTCAGCCAGCAGAGCCGTGCTATCAATTACCGCCGGGGCTTCCTCCACTGGCGTTTCTTCCACCACCGACGTTTCCTCCACCTGCGAAGTAGCCGATTGATCAACAGAGTCCGCCTCCCCGCTACAAGCCACAAAAAGCAGACAGCAAAGCGTCAAGCCCAGCAAAATGGGCCTCATGGCAGTTTTTAATGCTTCTAACATCTTAAGGTTGATTTACTTGGTGCAAATTTTGGTAGCGGTTTAATGATCAAAGCTATGAAATAATACTACCAATGCCAATAGTTCTATTCCTTATCACAGGAAATAAGCGTAGTTTTGAACGTAATTAACTAATTTGAACGTTAGTTTATAGCGTTTGTATCAGCAATGTCAACCGCATTTATCAACAACTTTTTTTCAAGTTATGAACAAACTAATTCTACTGTTCTTCTCCCTCCTGGTCGCCACCTCTATTTTTGCCCAGGAAATGCCGGAAAGCAGAACGATTGCGCTCAGCAATCCCAACGGCAGCAGCATACGCGCTCAGATTGCCGTTGAACCCAAATCTCCGCGCATCATTAGTCAACAACTTCTCTATCACTGCTTCATCAGAGACAGCATCCACCAAATACAAGGAGGCTACGAAGGCCATCTTCTCCACGGCCAATACACCCTGCTGACCACCGAACGGGCGCCCCTCATCAAAGGGCAATTCAGCCGGGGCCTCAAGCACGGGGAGTGGAAAAGCTGGTATGCCAACGGCCGCCTCAAGCAGGTGGAGCAATGGCGCGACGGACGCCTGCATGGCCCCTATCAGCAATTCGACTCCCGAGGCCAACTGCTGACCAGCGGGAAGTACCGAAAAGGCCGCCTGCACGGTAAGCAATTGCAACACGACGGTGGAGAAGTGATCGAAACGATTCGCTACAAGAAAGGTCAGATCAAGACCAAAAAGGAAAGATGGCTCTTCAAAGGCAAGAAAAAAGATAAGCAAAAGGGCGAGGCCGAACCACCAGAAAAAGCAGAGAATAAGCAATGAAAAACGGCTGGCTCAAAGGCAGTTCGCTCTTCTATGCCCTCCTCATTTCGATACTCATTGCCCTGATCTGTACGGCCCTCATCAGCGTGGCCTACTACAATCGACTACTCAATGAATACGATCGGACGCTAGAGCGGCTACTGCGCAATGCAGAATCGGGGATGCAATGGCTGCAAGCGGCTGAAGAACGGGAGATTCCCGCTCGGGTCTTCGATCTGTACGGAGATGGACAGGACTCGGTGAAGGTAAAAAAAGAACAATGGGGCTTGTTTTATGTGGCCCATTGCGAGGCTTTCCAGCGCACCCTGCGCGGCCACAGCCGCTCTAGCCGCTCCGGCTTACTGGGCAGCAATTACCCCGCTTACCAAAAGATGGCGCTCTACCTCCAGGACAACTTCAAGCCGCTGACGCTCAGCGGCCTCACTCGCATCGAAGGCATCGCCTTTGTGCCGCAGGCCGGCGTGAAAAGTGGCTATGTGGATGGCACCAGCTTCCAGGGGGAGCAGCTCATCGCGGGTGAACGTCGCCTCAGCAACCGTGGCCTGCCGCCCACTGTGGAGCCCATGCTACAAAGGCTGGAAGCCCAGTTCGGTCGCCGCGACTCCATCAGCAGCGGCTTTCTGCCGGACACCTTGCAGCAGTCCTTCGGTGCACCGACGCAGTTCTTCCGCGCCCGCCGCTTCGACCTGGGCAGCCAGCGGCTGAGCGGCAATATCTGCCTCATCGCCGATAGCCTAGTGACCATAGGGCGTGGAGCGCAGCTGGAGGACATCCTGATTTTTGCGCCCAGCATACAGGTGGAGGCCGGCTTCGAGGGGTCGGTACAACTCTTTGCCCAACAGCAGCTAGACATTGGCCGCGGCGCTCAACTGCGCTATCCTTCGGTCGCGATGCTGATCCCCTCCAATGTACAAACCAGGCCTTCCCTGCGCCTCGCCAAAGAGGCTTCCCTCAGCGGCATGTTGATGATTTACAGCAAACAAACCAAAAATGCATTCGCCGGAATCAAGCTGGAAACCAACAGCACAGTCGAAGGGCTGCTCTACGCCAATACCTCATTGGAACTAAGTGGCAGCATTCTGGGTACCGCCATTTGCAGTGGCTTTATTCTCCGTACGGCCGCCTCGGCCTACGACAACCATTTATTCAACACCCGTATCATCGCTCCAGAGCGGTCGCCGCATTACATCGCGCCGGCCATCATGGCGGTTAATGGGACCACAAAAATTGCGAAATGGCTAGATTGAAAGCAGCGACCCTGGTTGAATCCATTATGGCGATGGTCATCATCAGCATCGTCTTTGCCGCCGGCCTGATGGTGGTCAATATGGTAATCAATTCCAATCGATCGGCCTTCCGCTATCGCGTCAATTTGGCTTTACAGCAGATGGCCAGCGAAACCAAGCTGCAAAATCGTTATATTGATGAGCAAATTGATAGTGCTGATTATCGGGTGATGAAAGAAATTTTGCCCTATCAAGATCGCAAAGATATTTATATCCTCTCCCTCAGAGCCTATGACCTGGACAATGAGGAGGTGATGCAGCATCGCGAGTTGGTATTTTTACCTTAAATACCCCAAGTTGCGATGAGCGAGATTCGTATGAGGAAGATTTTGAGTCAAATATGCAACATGAAAGGATTTACACTGATAGAAACTTTAATGGCGATTACGCTGACGGCCATCCTCTCGATTGTGGCCCTCTATGCCTATCAGTTGATCCTCAAGCAATATCGACTTTATGATCAAATCAATGAGGAATTGTACCATTACCAGCATTTTTCGGCGCTGATTCGCCATCAGGCACGCGAAGCCCGCTACATGCAGCGTTATCAAAACCAACTGCGCTTCGATTTCGGGGAGTACAGCACGACCTTTGATTTTGAGGACAAGCAGGTGTTGCGGGTACACAGCTTGCAGCCCACTTTGGTGGATACTTTACCGGTGAACGCCTACTTGGTCAGCTCTGCCTATGAGCAGGAGCGACAGGATTTTGGGCTGATTGATTATTGCAGTATTCAACTTCGAGCCTTTGAGGAAACGCAGGCCCTTTCGATTCGTAAGCGCTACGGCGCCGAGGAATTAATGAATTATCAAGAATGACAAAGCTATGAGTATTGATTTAAGTAAATACAACCGCCCCACCGCTGGTAAAGCCCGTAAGAAATCGGGCGCGGCTTCGGAAGGCCAGTCCATCAGCGACTTGCTGAACAAGGATATTTCTTTGTTTGGCAATCAGTTGTCGATGAAAAAGAAGGAGGCCTTTTACACGGAGCTAGAGGTGCTGCTCAAGGCAGGGCTGGACCTGAAAACTGCGCTGGATTTAATTGAGGAGGGGAAGGTGAACAACAAGGATAAAGCCTTGTTGGAAACGATTCGCCAAGCCGTTATTCAGGGCGATAGCCTCTCCGGGGCAATGAAGGCAACCAAGAAATTTTCGCCTTACGAAATTTACAGCATTCAAATTGCCGAAGAAAGTGGAAAATTGCCTCCGGTACTGGTGGAACTGTCGTCCTATTTTGCGAAAAGTATGCAATACCGCCGACTGCTGATCAGTGCCCTCTCCTACCCCGTACTAGTCATCACCGTCTCGCTTTTTGCCTTGGTTTTTCTCCTCAATTTCCTCGTCCCCCTCTTCAGCGATATTTACGCCCGCCTCAATCAGGATTTACCGGGACTAACGCTTTTTATCGTCAATCTCTCCGACGTAGTACAGAAATACCTCGGAAAGGTGCTGCTCGGGCTGGGTATCCTTGTTACTTTCTTTCTATTTCAACGCAAAAAGGACTGGGCGCGCAAATTGGGCTCTAGCCTGCTGATGCGTCTGCCCATCTTCGGAGGCATCGTCAAACAACTTTATCTGGCGCGTTTCTCCCAAGCCATGTCTTTCCTGCTGGGTGCTCGCGTTCCCCTACTCAGCGCGATCGATCTGATCCGTAAAATGGTGGGCTTTTATCCAATCGAAAAATCATTGGATGTCGTAGAAGCTGATATTACCAAAGGCCACGCCCTGCACCATAGCCTCCGGCAGTTTAAAGTCTATCCTAGGCAGATGGTGGCCTTGGTTAAAGTGGGCGAGGAGGCCAACCAGTTAGATGTCATGTTCAAGAAGCTGGCCGAGCAGTACAATGAAGAAGTCGAGCAGCGCACCAAAACGCTGGGTAGCCTCATTGAGCCAGTGTTAATCGTCTTTTTGGCCCTCATTGTCGGGCTAGTACTCGTCTCCATGTACTTGCCCATTTTCAAGCTGGTCACCAATTTTGGGCTCTAAACATTAATCATGCTTATTCAAGTTGCGATTCACTATTATAAGAGTAAATGCGTCAGATATTTGAATCAAAATGCGCCGCAAGGCTGCATTTTTCACAAAATCTTCCTTACCTGCCTGCCGGCAGGCAGGTTGACTCTCGTTCATCGCAACTTGGGTTACGCTTAATCCTTATCTTTGTACTTATGAGTTGGTTACAAAATACCCCTCCTCGCGATAAACTGCGCTATCTGGCCGGAGCCTTCGTACTACTGGCCCTACTGGCCTACAGCCTAGGCATCAAAAAGACCATCAACAGCTACCGCACCTACAGCAGCAATACCATCGCGCTGGAACAGGCGCAAACCGCCCCGGAGCAAATCCGCAAGTACCGCACCCAACTGGCCAAGCTCGACAACAACCTCAATCGCGTACAGTACGATCGCGAGCTGCTCTTTGAGCAAGTCAATACCTTCTGCACCAATAATCGCCTGACCCTGACCAAATTCGCCCCGGAGCATCGGCAGGAACAAAATGATTACATCGTCATCACAAATCCCATCGAAGTGCAAGGCAATTTTACCGATATGGTACGACTGGCCTACCATTTGGAGTACAGTCAACGACTGGGGCACATGGCCTCGGTGGATTTCAGATTGGTCAATGACCGAAGGTTGAAGAAAAAATATTTAAGTGGACAACTGTATTTGAAGAATATCGTAGGAAAAGAATAGTCCTGCGGAATTAAAAAAGTTATGATGCAAAAACAAATCTCCTCACTGGGCCTGGCCCTCCTTCTGTTGCTGGCTGCCGCCTGCTCAGATGTCATCGTTCCAGATATTGAAGGCCGAGTCGTCAACTTGATCGCTCCGGCTGATAGCCTCAACACCACTCTACAGACCCATAATTTTGTTTGGGATGAGGAAGAAGACGCCAGCTCCTATCGCTTACAAATCGTCAAACCTGATTTTGAGAATATTGAAGAATTTATCCTCGACTCTACGACCACTGCGACTTCCTACGAAGTAACCCTACAGGAAGGAAGCTACCAATGGCGGGTCCTGGCCGTCAATGAGGCCTACACTTCCGATAGAGATTCCGCTACCATATGGCGACTCTTTGTCCGTAGTGATGCCAGCGTTGATCTGAGCAACCAAATCATCACCATCATCGAACCGGGTAATAATATCTTCACCCAGGATTCTACGATCACCTTTTCCTGGAATGGCCTTTCGGGAGCTGATAAATACATCTTGCAAATTGGAGATGTTGGCCTGAGCAGTTTTCTATTTATCGAAGAATTAAGCGGCGATTCCACCTCCACCAGCTTCACCTTCGATGAGGATGGCGACTATCAATGGCAAGTCCGCGCCGAGAGCGACTTGTCGCAGACCTTTACCGACTGGGCCTCCCGCGAACTGACCATCGACCGACAGCCGCCAGCCGCCCCTACCCTCGAATTCCCCACCTCCGGCAGCACCATCGTCGCCGCCAACCAGTCGCCCGACCTGTTCTGGATTGCCGATGCTAATTCCCTCATCGATACCCTCTACGTCTATCGGGACGGATTGCGGGACAGCTTGCTCTTCAAAACCGTCGCCTCGCTAGAATATAATTTGGAAGATAGTGGCATCGACTTCGTCAACAGCCAATTTGCTGAGGACTACTTCTGGCAAGTTCGCTCTGTCGACCGGGCCGGTAATGTCTCCGATTCCAGTAGCCTGCGCTTAGTGTTTGTCCAATAAATCCTTGGGTCATGAAAAAGAATAAGCGCCTACAATCGATTCTCCTGGTACTGGTCATCGCCATCTGGGGGGCGATCGTCTATCAGTTTTTCAACTATTCGGGTGGGGAGGATTTTAATGCGGGTTATGCTTATGACAGCACGCCCATTGTTTCGCTGCTGGACGAACAGCAAGACAGTTTTAGGATCGTGGCTGATTACCGCGATCCTTTTCTGGGAAAGCGAATTAAGGTGGCCAATCAAGGAGGAGGAGCCAGCCTCGCTGCCCCAGGCCCCCAAAACTTCAATCCCCAAGCCACTCCACCGCCCAACATCATCTACCAGGGCTATTCCATCAATAACAACCGCATCACTCGCGTCCGGGTCTCACTGAACGGCAAGACCTATACCATGCAACCCAATGACAAAAAAGATCAGCTGATTTTGAAGAAAATGGCCAAGGATTCGATCATCGTCAGTTATCAGGGCCAGTCGATGGTCATCAAGCGGCAGCGGGGTTAGTCTTCGAAGCGGAACATACGCCCATTCGCCCCAACGATGTAGCCTATCCCGTCAACCACATGTACTGCGTACAGATCGGTATTCGGAAAGCCTTTGATGCGCTGCCAGGAGTCGCCACCGTCGAGGGTACGCCAGAAATGGCCATCTTCGCCGACGACGTAGCCTTTGCGTTCATCGACAAAAAAGACGGCGCGGAAGGGCACATCGGAAACGGTCAGCCGGTCGCCGTCGCGGAGGTTTTGCCAACTTTGGCCACCGTCGCTGGTGCGGAGGATGCTGCCGGAGGAGCCGACGATATAGCCGCTTTGTGGGCTAGGAAAATGGACATCGCGGAAAAAGTCGCCGTATAGCTGTAGGCGCTGCCACGTTCGACCGGCGTCGACGCTGTGCAGCACGATGCCGTAGCCTACAGCAACGGCGGTTTGGGCATCCGCAAAGGCGACGCCACTCAGCTCGTGCTCAAAGCTGTCGATTTGAACCGCCCGGAAATCGGCATCCACCCGAATCAGCTGGCCATATTGGTAGGCTTGCCCCCCAACGACAATTCCGCCGCTTTGATCGAAGAAGGCGACATCGCGGTAGATGCTGCCGCCGGGTACGCGCTTTACGGCCCAATCCGAGGCTTGCGCGTCGCGGTGCAAAAAGTAGTTTTCGATGCCTACGCTATAGCCCCGGTCTCGCTCGGTGAAATGCAGGCCGAAGAGGGCTTTATCGGTGAGGGAATCGACTTGCCAGCTGGCACCACCATCGGTAGTGTGGAGTTGAATACCAAGGTACCAGGTGTCGCCTCCGGCGGCGAAGCCGGTTTGGGCATCAACAAAGTGGATACCATGTAAATTATGTACAGTGGGAGAAGAAAGTTCGGTCCAGGGCAGTTCGATCTGTTCAGCTTTTTCGCAACTGGTGAGCAGGAGAAGTAAAAGGAATAGGGCTGCCGTAGGCCGTTGCAGCCCAAATACACGCTTAAAAAGTAGGGAAAGATGCACTGCCATAGTGGGAGTAATCTACTTCAGCAACCAAAGGAAAGGTATAGTGATTCATAAAACTAGAGAAAAAGGCACTCAGCTCTTCGAGGTTCACATTGCGCGAGCCGGGCTTGGGATAATAAGCAATGTGTTTAATCTTGCCTTCTTTTTCCCAAAAAACGTTCAGCCAGAGTTTCAGGCTTTTGAGATCGTAACCAATGACATCCGCGTAGGCTTCCATTTCTTTGAGCATACTCAGCCATTTGCTAAAGGCCAGGTTCATATCATTATCACAGACGGCGAGGAGCATGGTGCTGTGTTCAATATTCAAGGTTTCGAACTGCTTCTCGTACTCCCCGATGATAAACGCCTTGGGCAGGATCGTATCCTCACTATTTCCGGGGGTCGGAGCAACATTTTGGCTAGTTTGAGCCTGAATAATAGAGAAAAAACAGCAACACAATATGATTAGAAGGAAACGATCCATTGCACTAGATTTTTATCAAATTTAGTAAAATTATTATAAAAAATAACATATGACTACAGTAAAACAGTAAATCAATGCGCTCTAACAGTTCGATAATGTGGCCGCAATAATATTGCCACATTCCTAA
>JBCDGZ010000160.1:0-15744 GCA_038750655.1 Bacteroidota bacterium
AAAAAACAGCAGCTTAAACCAGCGTGCAACCTACGAAATCTTTTTCAGTTTAGGCCCATCGGAGCCTGCTTAAATTTACAGGATCACCCCTTGAATAGCATTTATTTCATCAAGAGGCACAGTAGGTTGCAATAGAAAAGCCCTGAAGGCACAAAAACCTCCAAGGCTCAATATCTTTAAGCAATAACAGCTTAGGTATTTTTAATGAATTTACGCTCTTTAATTCTGGCTTTTTTACCTACCAGATCGCGAAGGTAGTACAGCTTGGCGCGACGTACTTTACCACGCTTGAGCACCTTAACATCAACGATGATCGGAGAATTCATCGGAAAAATCCGCTCTACTCCTACGCCATTGGACATCTTGCGAATCGTAAATGTCTTTGTTCCTTCAGTTCCCTTGATCTGAATGACATCGCCACGGAAAGACTGAATACGCTCTTTGTCACCTTCGACAATTTTGTAACTCACGACGATATTATCTCCCGGACGAAAGCTGGGATAATCGGTCGCTTTCGACATCTGCTCGTGTACAAATTTTATTGCATCCATGTTACAAGAATTTTAAAGTATCAATTAAGGGTGCGCAAAGATACTGATTTAATCCTTATCAAAAAAGAGTTTAGGGTATTTATTTTAAGGCTTATTTCAACAAGGTTACAAAGCCCTTATACTCAAAGGCTTGGCCCCTAGGACCTCGGTAATGGACGCGGCAGACATAGACGCCGGTAGGGGCAAGCCTCCCCGTATTATTTTTCCGACCATTCCACTCCACCATCGGATCGCTAGACTCGAAGACCAGCCCTCCCCAACGGTCAAAGATGAGCATTCGAAAATCCCTGATCCCTCGAAAAAAGCCCCCAGGGCGAAAAAAATCATTGGTCGAATCATTATTGGGCGTAAAAGCATTGGGCATGAAAAAGGTAATCTGCGGCACCACATCGAGAACTTTGGTAATGGTGTCTTTGCAGCCGTAAAAATGAGTAGCAATCAATTGTATCTCCTGTAACCCCGTATCTGGAAAAGAGTAGCGGGGATTGCGCATCACCGAGGTGCCAAATTCCCCGAAGGTCCAGTCCCAGGCGCGGGCTTGGCGGGATTGATCGGTAAAGGTTACCTCCGGCGCAAAATTACTGATGCCCTCTTTGGGTGAAAAGTCAAAATCAGCCACTACCGCAGAATCTACGGTAATCAGATTGGGAAAGGTGGCGCTGGTGAAGCAACCGATAGGAGAAGTAATGTCCAGACTGACGCTGTAAACTCCAGGTTCTGTGTAAATATGGGTAGGACTGATCGCCGAATCAAAGGTGCCATCCCCAAACTCCCAGTCCAAATCGTAGGTGTCGTCAATGGGGGTCGATAAATTCGTGAAGGTCACTGCCAGCGGCGGACAGCCAATCTTAGCACTGGGGTCGACAACCACCAAGGGAGGGACAGGAAACCAATTGACAAACTCGGTCGCGGTATCCCGACAACCAATATCGTCGCCAACAATCATGGTGACTCGCCGAAGTCCGGGGCTCTCGTATTCGTGCACCGGAAACTGTTCAGCCGATACATTGCCATCTCCAAATCGCCAGCTCCAGCTGTTGAGGCGGCCATTATTGATGGTTTTATCAAAAAAACTGACCGGACCAGCGATACAGGTATCGTAATCAAATTCAAAGGTGGCATTCAGCGGCGGTGCAATTTCTATCTCAATATTTGCCGTGTCGGTACACTCGCTGCCGGGATTGAGGATCATAATCCCCTTATAAGCCCCCGGCCCGGGAAAGGTGACGGTGACATCCCGAGTAGAATAGGACAAAGGCTGAGGGCCCGGCAGATCAAATTGCCATAAATATTCATCAATAAATTCTATGCTGGTACTTTGGTTGATAATGGTAATGGTAGAGTCTACGCAGGAGAAAAATTGATAAGTAGCCCCGGCGTCCACTCCATCAAGGTCGGCATTCACACGCACTTCACAGGCCACGACATTGAACTGAAAGTCTCGTTGCAGAACACTCAACAGCTCCCCATTGCGGAATTCTTTCACACAAATCCCCACCACAAACTGGCCCTCAACCGTCGGCGTCCCCGTAATCACCCCAGTTACGGGATCAATGCTGATTTGCGGATCGCCACCGATAGGATTAAGCGCACTGTAGGCAGGGAAGACAAAGTCGACATTTTCCCACTCCTCCGGCGGCGGCTCCGGGTTAGGCGCTACGGCCGTACGGGTCCCCCCCGTCAACGGGCTACAAAACTCATAGACCAACTGATCGCCTTCGGCATCGGAGGCAGAATGATCAAAAACCAAAGGCTCATTTACACAGATGGCCACCGGCGGAAAATCATTAAACCTCGGACTTTGATTGCAGACTTGCTGCGCAGAAGGCGTAATCTCTACATAATAGGTCGATCCAGCACCTCCCGGGTCTACAATATTATCAATAGTGTTGTTGCGACAGCAGCGTTGGTAAGCAATGTAATAGCTCTCATTGACCATGGGCAAGCTCTGTATGAATCGATAAGCCCCCTTTTCCACACAGATATTCGGAGGAACGTCAATACAAGCTCCACTAGCGTTGGGTGGGATAGGCTCAATCTCCGGGAAATCCAATGGGATAGTGCGAACAAAGGGAGTACCACTTTCACCCTGATAGATCGTTACCGTACCTAGAAGCCCCCCAGGATTATCGAACTCTGCTCCTCCCCCAAAACAGTCTCTGTAGACAAAAAGATTGAACACATAGAACATGTTTCCAGGATTGCTATTATCCGGTCCAGCACATTGATAAACGAGTTCTCCCCCGATGATGTGAGCAGAAAATACACTGGTGGCACTAATAAGGAGCGCAAGGATGAGTAGTAAGCTTCGTTTCATGCCAGATCAATGGGTTATAACAGGTATCGTTAGCAGCACAAAATCTTTCAACAGATTTTATATTATTCTATAAAAGTAAATAAAATTTCATAAAACACACCAATGTGCATACGTAATTCTTTACTTTATCAAAGTTACAAAACCTTTTAGTTGTCGGGATTGTCCTCGGGGACCAATAAATGTAATGGTATAGACATAAACCCCTTTAGGCGCTAAGTCTCCGTTATTATTCTTACGGCCATTCCAGGAATTGCTGGGTTGATCGGTCTGAAAAACCATTTCTCCCCAACGATTCCAGATTCGCATCTCAAAGTTGCGTATGCCATCAAAGAAGCCTCCTCCGCGAAAGCCATCGTTGAGATCATCGCTATTGGGGGTAAAGGCATTGGGCACAAAATAGGTGATCAGGGGCTGGACATCGATGATTTTGGTGATGGTATCCTGGCAGCCCTCTTCGTGGGTGGCCGTCAACATGATCTCGTAGCGCCCGGTGTCAGGGAAGGTGAAGGTGGGATTTTGTAGAATAGAGTTGCCTACACCGCCAAAGTCCCAGTTCCAGGCCACAGCATCGATGGACTGATCGGTGAAGAAGGCGGTGGGATCAAAGTTGCTCAGCTCTTCGGGAGTAAAGACAAAATCAGCCGTGGGATTGGGCCGCACGCGAATCCAGTCTTCCCAGGATTCTTCGACGAAGCAGCCGATGGGCGAGGTGATCTCCACGCTGATGGAATAGACGCCTTCTTCGTAGACGTGGCTGGGGCTGATGTCCGAACTGGTCGTTCCATCGCCCAGGTCCCACAGGATGGTGTAGGTCTCATCGATGGGATTAGAGAGGTTATTGAAGGTAATTTCCTGGGGGGCGCAGCCCAGAAAGGTAGTGGGTTCTACAACGATCAAGGCTGGTGCGGGGACCCATTCGATGGCATCGAGCCGGGTGGCCCGGCAGCCATTTTCGTCCTCTACCGTTAGGCGAACGGTCTGAGCGCCGGGGCTATCAAAGAGGTACTCGGGGTTTTGCTCTTCGCTATTACCGTCCAGGCCAAAGGCCCAGAACCAGTCGATAATGGGGCCAGCCTGGGAAACCGACTCATCCGTGAAGCTGACCGGGCCAGCGACGCAGGTATCGAAATCATAGCTAAAATTAGCCGCAATCTCGGGATAAACTTGAATGGTTATCCGGGCGGTATCTCCACAGTTGCTGCCCGGATTGAGGAAAAGAAAGCCATCATAACGACCAGTATCTGGCAGTGAAAGCAGGGGATTCCAGTCGTCTAGCCGAATTTCTTGCCCTTCGATGTCAAAAATCCAGGCAAAGGTATCGATGTTGCTAAATTGCTGACTGAGGTTAATCAGCCCAATGTCTGTTTCGCCACAGGTTCGAATCAGAAAGTGCTGCGGTCCAATGATTTCGTCGGCATCGATCCGCGCTTGCACCAGTGGTTCGCAGTCGGCCACATTGAACTGAAAGTCCCGGCGGGTGACGCTGAGCAGCTGGCCATTGCGAAATTCTTGAACACAGATTCCAACGACAAACTGCCCTTGGACGTCGGGAATACCGCTGATCAGCCCAGTTACGGGATCAATGTTGATGATGGGGGAGCCGCCCATCGGTACGAGCGGGGTGTAGGCTGGGATGATGAAATCGACTTCTTCGTAGGGGGGCGCGCAGGAGGGGTCGGGGCGGAAGCCTCTGCAGCTTTCGGGGTCTCCGGGGGCAAAGGCCCCGGCGATGCCGCCGCCCTTGAGCGGGCTGCAAAATCCATAGACCAGCTGATCACCCTCTGCGTCAGTAGCCGAGTGATCAAAGAACAGCGGCTCATTGGCACAGATTACAATCGGCGGAAATTCATTGAAAATAGGGCTGTTATTACAAACCTGCTGGGCCTCCGGCGTCAGCTCAATCACATAAGTTGCGCCAATCCGATCCGGCGTAAAAATATTGGTGATGGTGGCATTGCGGCAGCAACGCTGATAAGTGATGACGTAATTTTCATCGATAACCGGTAAATCGATTTCAAAAACATAGGTCCCTTCTTGCACACAAATATCCGGTGGCAGGGTCAGACAGGGATTGCTGACATCGGGAGGAATCGGGACGATGGGCGTCTGTAAGCGCACCTGCAAATTGGCAACCGAGTCATAAGGCTCCGCATTTCCCCTGTAGATACTGATGGGCGCAGGATCGCTAAAGGTATCCATACTGAATCGATTACAGTTCCGGTATATTTTCATGGTCACCCGATAGCGATTGGTATTGGTCACCGGGTCGAAACCCAGACAGAGGTAGGACAGGTCGCCACCAATGATATGGGAGGCCTGGCCTGCAACAGCAACTAGCAGGACTATTACGACAGAGAGAATATGTCTGAGGCGTACCTTCATTTGGATAAGGGGTGTTCAGAATTCGTCCAGCAAAGCCGATGACAAATTCATGCATTAATAATTATCCGGGCAGTAAGCAGTTTATAACCGTATTACAGATACAGACCAGCTGTTATTTGATCAGCGTCGCGAAACCCTTGAGTTCTATATCTCCACCGCGCGGCCCTCGATAGCGGACCACATAGACATAGACCCCACTCGGGGACAGGGCTCCTGTATTATTTTTTCTACCATTCCATCCCTCATCAAAGTTGCGCGTTTGAAAAACCAGTTCTCCCCAGCGATTCCAGATAGTCATGCTGAAATTGTCGATCCCCTCAAATACGCCGGCCCCTTGGAAGAAATCGTTCACGTCATCGTTATTGGGCGTAAAGGCATTGGGTAGAAAATAACGCACTTGCGGTTCTACATCCAAAAACTGAATCATGGTATCGGTGCAACCACTGGGATGAGTAACAATCAGAGTGATCTCTTGCAGTCCCGTATCGGGAAAAGAGAAAATAGGATTCATTTCAAAGGAAGTTCCATGATCATCAAAGAGCCATTCCCAGGCAATGGCATCAATAGACTGGTCAAAGAAACTCACCTCCGGCTCGAAATTACTGGGATTGTCCGGGGTGAAGAAAAAGTCGGCAATCGGGGAAGGCCGTACCGTGATCCAATCATCGTAGCTCTCGCTAATGAAGCAACCAATGGGAGAAGTAATTTCTACCGAAACATCATAAACCCCTGGCACAGCGTACAGATGGGTCGGACTGATTTCATCGCTCGTCGTTCCATCGCCGAAATCCCAAAGGATCGTATAGGTTTCGTCAATGGGGGTAGAAAGGTTATTGAAAAAGATTTCCTCGGGGGCACAGCCGATGAAAGTGGTCGGTTCGATCACAATGATCGGCGGTGCGGGGAACCAGGGAATGATTTGCACTGAGGTATCCATGCACCTATTCTCATCGGTCACAATGAGCGAAACGGGCAAATTACCGGGGCTGGAAAACAAATGCACGGGATTGATCTCGTCGGAAGTATTCCCATCATTGAAATTCCAAAACCATTGCTGAATAGGCCCAGCATCGGAGACCGATAGATCAGTGAAGGTTACCGGACCGGCCACACAGGTATCGTATTCGAAGCTAAAATCGGCTCGAATATCCGGGAAAATATTGACAAAAATATTAGCCGTGTCTCCACATTCCAACCCTGGATTCAGCACCAATACCCCCTCGTAAGTTCCCGTGTCGGGGAAACTAACTGTAGCATCCCATTCGGTGAAGGTTTGGGTAGAGCCGGCGATGTCAAATTCCCAGAAAAACTCATCGATAAAACGGCGCTGCACACTCTGATTGTCAAAAGTTACCGTGGTGTTACCACAGGAATTGACCACAAACTGCTTGAAGCCCAGCGAAGCATCAGACCGGATACGAGCATCCACAGTCGGCTCACAGTCGGCTACATTGAACTGAAAATCGCGCCTGATCTCGCTGAGCAGCACGCCATTTCTAAATTCTCTCACACAAACCCCCACGACAAACTGCCCCAGAATCTCTGGCGTCCCGCTGATCACCCCAGTTAAGGGATCGATCCGCACGACCGGATTGCCGGCCATGGGGTTGGTGATGTTAAATTCGGGAAAGATAAAGCTCACCGTACCATGAGGCGGCGGGCAGGCTGGATTAGGCGTCACCCCGTTACAGGTGACTGCATCTTCGGGCGTACCGTTGCCCTGAGAGCCCAGCAAACCACCGCCGAGCAGGGGGGCGCAGAACTCATAGACCAGCTGATCGCCATCGGAATCTGTAGCGGAGTGATCAAAGCTCAGGGGCTGCCCCGCACAAATGATAATTGGCGGAAAGTCGTTAAAAACCGGTGCATTATTGCATTCTATCTGCGCCTCGGGCGTAATTTCTACACTATAAGTAGCGCCCTTGCTTCCAGGATCTTCAATATTGGTAATGGTATTATTGCGACAGCAGCGCTGGTAAATGACGTGGTAAGAATCCGGAATGTCCTCTAAGGCAACCGTAAAAACGTAGCGGCCCTGCTCCACACAGACATTCGGCGGCAAAATCAGGCAGGGATTATCAGGGGGGGGAATGACCATCGGCGGGCCAGAAAGCCCGACTTCGAGATTGAGGACTTGCTGGAAGCCCGAGGCCGTTTCCCGATAGATGGTTACGATGGCTGGATCATCAAATTCAGCGCCGCTGGAGGCACAATCGCGATAGACCCGCATTTCGAAGGTGTAGGTACCGTCGCCATTGCATTCATAAGTAACATCTCCACCGATAATATGCCTGGCACTCAGGCCTACTGGCCCCAAAACAAAGGCAATTAGTGCAATGAGGTGAGTTGGTATGGACTTCAAGATGTTACGGTTGTTTTGGTTAACGAAGTTTGTTTAATCCGATCCCTCGTTTTTTACTCAATAAAAACCCATTTAGGGCAGCTAATATTGTGTATCCAAAACAAGGGCAAAAACAGCTTATAATGACTAATCTATCTATACTATCCAAAATAGGGATTTCATGGTTCAAATCCCTTCTGAGTATTGACTTTTTTTGTCATAATTTTTCCACATTCGGCTAGAAAGCGACAGATTTCAACGCTTGATAACTTTTTTCAAAAAAAGTTGGCCAGTCTACCAACCTTTCCTCAAAACCAGGCTGTCTATATAGTCAGACAATCGCCATTCTGGCGAATTGACTCTTATAAGTGATAAAAATTAGTTGTAATTAGTATTTCAAAATCATTCGATCGCAAAGTTATGATAGCAACAAATGTACAGCCCTTTATGTTTGAACAAGACAACATGGATAACATCTTGTCAGTCTTAGATAAGGGCGGATTGATCCTCTACCCTACAGATACTATTTGGGGCATCGGTTGTGATGCCTGTAACGAGATGGCCATCAATCGCATCTACGCCTTGAAGCGCCGCTCTCCGGAGACCGATCTGGTCGTTCTGGTGGATTCGATGAGTATGTTAAAAAAATACGTCCGCCATGTCCATCCCCGCATCGATACGCTACTGCATTACCACGTCCGCCCGCTGACGGTGGTGTACGCCGATGCTCGCAACTTGCCATCTAACGTGGTGGCTCAAGACGGGAGCATCAGCATCCGTATTGCTCAGGATGAATTCTGCCGGGAGCTGATTGCAGCTTTTGGACGCCCAATTATCGCCTCCTCGGCCAGTGTGAGTGGAGAGTCGGCTCCGGCCAGCTTTGGCAGCGTTAGTTCGCAGATCATTCAGAACGTCGATTATGTCGTCAAACACCGTCAATACGATACAGAGGCGCGGGAGCCCAGTGTGCTCATCAAGGTCGATGAGGAGGGCGAATTGCTCTTTTTGCGGGATTAGTGAGCCAAGAAAGGAAACTTAAAAACCTAATTTTTCGGTTTCAGCTTGACATTCGGCCGCAAGCAAGCGATATTTGCGGCTGTATCTCTATTTACATCAACTAAATTCGAAACATGAAAACTGTGTACGGATTCTTATCCACCCTAGTGCTGTGCTGCATCTTTTTCAGCTTCACCACTCCCACTACCTCTACTGCTGATCGCCCTATTCCACTCGTAGAGCGCGTCGTACTGGACGGTAAACTCACCATCAAAGTCCCCGAAGGCTTCCGACTGATGACAGCGGAAGAAATCGAAGCGAGATACCCCTCTGGCAACCGTCCAGCTCTGGTATATACGGATGAATCACTGTCTGTCAACATTGCCATCAACCACACCCAGAATCCTGCGGCGGCTGATCAACTGCCAGAATTTCTCTCGGCCTTCGAAGGTCAGTTCGAGCAATCGGGCATGGTCGAAAAATGGATTCGCAAAGATATGGTTAAGGTCAAAGGCCAGGACGCTGTCCAGCTGGAAATGATGACCAAAGCTCCTAATACAGAAATTTACAATATGGTTACAGGCACTGTACTAGAAGAGCGCCTTTTGCTGGTTTCTTTCAACTGCGTTGAGCGTTTGAAAGACATCTGGCGGCCCGTCGCGGTACAGGTTTCTGAGTCGATTACAACGAAGAAGTAGGGCTTAGGGCTTACTTTTTTGTAGGAAAAATCCCGGCGAGTGTAGCTTGTCGGGATTTTTTTATTGAGATTTGAGGAGTCTGCCTTTAGCGAGTACTTGATTGGATTTGATAATTTGGTAAAAATAAAGGCCTGCCACCCAGCCTCCGGCTTCAATTCTTTGTTGTGCCCCATCTATCCGCTGTTCGTCTACCAGTCGCCCTAATATATCGTGAATTTGAACAATCGCCCCCTCTTCTACTCGCGTGCTCTTTAGGTAAAAATAATCAGAAAAAGGGTTCGGAAAGACCTTCGTTGATAGCGAAGAAATTTCGGTTATAGACGTAGGAATACCCAGATACAAGGTTTGGCATTGGGTATCGCTGCCCAGGGCATTGCTCACCGTCAGGCAAACTTCATAGCGGCCATTATCGACGAAGCGGTAGTAGGGGGGATGCTGCTCGTCGGAGCGGCCCTGGCCGTCGCCGAAGTCCCAGCTCCAGTCGGTTGGCGTGTAGGCGGACAGGTCGGTGAAGTGGATCAGCAGGCTGTCGAGGGTATCGCGATCGAAGCGGAAGCGCGCCCAGGGGGGGCTGCTTAGGCCGAGGGTGTCGCAGGGGCTGCCCTGCTCGGGGCCGAGGCGGTAGTTGGGCAGATTGGGCAGGGTGAAGGCGTTGAAGGCAGGCAGCTGGATGTGGTGTTGGCGAACTTCGCAGGCCAGGCCAGGGCGGTCGGGGTATTGGATGACGTGGAGGTATTGGGAGTTGACGTTGGGGATATTGATATAGATACGGCCATCGGGCGCCAGCTGCATCATGAAAAAGCGGTTGTGGTACAGCAGTCCTTGATTGTTGCCCAGGAAGCCGTCGTATTCCGCTACCAGAACGCCGGAGTCGAAGACATTGGGGGCTTGGAGGTCGTACTGCCAGATTTCTTCCCATAGGGAGATGTAGAGGTAGCGGGAGTTGGGCGAGAAGGCTACGCCGCCGGGTAAGCCGCGGTCAATAGCGTGAGGCTGGTGATTGCTCAATAGGCCAGTACAGCGATCAAAGTCGTAGAGATCAATGTAAGATTGATTGGTAATTCCATTTCCATTATATCTGACATAAAAACGACCGTCAGGAGAAAAAACGGCCTGCCCTAAATCTTCTATAACGGTATCACCAGTTATCTGTTTTCCTTGCTCCTCGACTCCTGTTGGAGAAAGTAAATAGCGGTAATAGGAATTCGAACCATATTCTCCAATAATTATCCACCAATCTCGTCCATTACCATGCCGTGTAGCAGTAAATTGCCCACTAGAGAGTGTATCAGTATTTAATTCTTCATTCCTCAGCGTAACCAGCCCACTTCCATCATTACCGTTCATATCTATTTCCGAAAGATACAAGGGAGCAACGCGGGAGGTAATACTTTGGCCTGGCGGCCTGAAATAAAAAACATCACTCCCCAAATGAATACATCTATTGTTGGACTCAGGAATAGGCAGAATCAGACTCCCTTGTGGGGTCGTCAATCCTCCAGCGAAATACATATAATCCAGCAATTCCCCCCCATTTTCTATGATCTCATGATTACTATTTTTGATATCTATACCATTGGAATAGCAAAGCAACTGTCCCTCATTATCCGATATGATAGACGCTGCTATATTAAAATCAAAATCCTGAAAATAAATCTCCATTCTTGGAGGATACTGCTTGAAATCCAGAATGCTGGTGGTATACAGCGGATCAAAAGCATTGCCTCTACCCAGCATCCAGATATAGTCTTCTTTTTGGGCCTGGCTGGTGGACATGACAATCAGCAAAAGATATATTGTTGTACAAATACGCATGGGAGTCCAAAAATTCTTGGTTCAAGAAAACGGAAGAAAATAAAGATAAGCTTTATTTTCCTCCATTCCCGTTTAAATTAGAGCAATAACACGCTATTTTCTCAGAATTAACAGTTTGTCTCGAAGAACTAGAGTTCCTTCGGTATCCCGAATGACATAAAAATACATTCCTTCAGGCAGTGTAGCGATGCTAATGGCCTGATTGGTTAGAAAGGTCTGCTGCAAGCAAGACTTACCGTTCAGACTGTAGATATCAATGGTCAAATCAAGCTGCTTCTCTTCTTCATATTGAATATACAAGACATCGGCAGCGGGATTGGGATACACCTTAAGAAGCAAGTCTTCTTTTTCCGATTGTTTGAAGAGGGCTCGATCTTCCAGTACATTCGCACAGGCTTCATCATCATTGTAATACTGAGGGGCAAAGAGCGCTTGTAAGGCCCGGGCCTGATGTACAGCCCGCCCCCCTACGAGTGGGCACTGGGCCGCAACTCCATTAATTTGATTTTGCTGGATAGTATCAAAAGTATGGATACCTTTGGCTAAAGTATTGAGGTAAATTTGATTGATCATTCGCTCGTTCAACTCGTATACCTTTGCTGCATCTAAAACTGTATTTTGTGCAATCAGATCATCAACATAACTTAATCGACTCTGCCAATCCATCGACTCGATCTGATCAATCTGGCCTGATACGCCGCCCAATACTTCCACCAGACTGTCCCGAGTCCCTGTCCCTTCAATAGCTCCAAAACCCAGTTGCTCATTAGCTGCCTGAATCTCTTGTATAAGGCTATGATACTGGGTGTAGAGGGAAGATAAGGTTTCATCAGCCGAGGCTGCAAAGAGTTGATGTATGCCATTTCGCAAACTGTGGAACTGCTCTAGCGTACTTCCTGCACTGGATTGATAGAATTGATCTATGTCAGCATCCTGCCCTAGTAAATGGGGTAGGCAATTCAACTTTTGTAATAAGCGATGCTGCTCTCGATTGTGAATACCTTCGTTGAGTAAATTCGTACTGCCTAGTGCTGTAGCCGCCCAGTTGTCAATGGTATTAATCCCTTCCTCGCTAATTTGGTGAATGCAAGGTCCATCAGGGGGCAGTAGAGGATTATGGGGGGGGTCGTTGCAGTAATAGCTGCAAGCAGGATCATTACCTTCGAATAAAAACCACTCCTGGGGTGTTCCACCTCCAAAGACCTGTATAAAATCATACTCTCTAGGAAGTAAGTTAGAATTCGTGATAAACTGAGATCTTAGAACATCAACCGAACTTGAATTCGAATAAAAAAACGCATCCGACTGCACACAATTCGCCCCTGCCCAACTATTACCATGCAAATCCTGCAAACCTATAATGGCATCCCCCAACACCAGACCATCGGCATGATTTCCAAAATCAGTATTCCTAAATACCGTACCCATGCAGCCACCATTGAAAAGTGTCCCATAGAAGCTGTTGTCAACCGTATTGCAGCAGTACAGATTGCCCGGCGAATCGCAAGCCGAAATCCCTGCAAATATTTGACCGCCATTGGTGGTAACCCGATTGTTAAACAGCTGTGCTCCACTCACTACATCTAAATGAATACCGGTACTGCCAATAAAAGACGCATTGCCCGCGTAACGAATATTGGTATTGTTTTCTACCGTAATCTCCCCTGTAGAATTACTTAGCCAAATGCCATTACCACCTTCAAAGGTAATATCGGGGTTGTCTTTGATACTGAGGCGGGAAGTACAAAAAGCGGCATAGACTGCAAAGGCATTGGTTGCTGTTCTTTTGTACAAAGTATTTTGAATCACTTGAACAGGCGCGCGGCTTCCGGTGTAATGCCACAGTTCGATGCAGGAGCGATTGGAAGTAATGCGGTTATTGCCAATGAAGGCAGAACGACCAGCACCATTGTACAACAGAACTCCTCCCCCATCGCTGTCTATAGTGCTGTTGCGAATGATGGGATGGCTGCCCCAACCCAAAACGCCGGTATTGACCCCAGTCATTTGCGCTGCATCTGTAACAATTTGAGTAGAATTATTCAGGTATATTCCAACAGCTCGCTCGATCAAATTACTGATGCGGGGTTCTTGAATCTGAATACCGAAACAATTGTTCAAGTATATCCCGTGCTGCAAGCCATTGTAAATCGTGGCGGCGGGTGTACCCCAAAAGCCTCCAATGACGATGCTCTGTGCGTTGTTAAGCTGTACCCCAGCCCAACTGCGGCTACTGCTCGTTCCTGGCTGACCGGTGTATCTCGGCAGCAAATCATCGGTACATTGAAAGGCTACCCTATCCAGACGCATATTCACAAACTGACTGCTTCCTCCTCCCGTTACAGGCGTATAGACACCTACATAATTTTTATTAAACACACTCCTGAAAACGTCTAATGAGGATTGATGGCTAGCGTTGACCGCCCAGTGAGCATCTTCAACTAAAGAGCGGCTAAGGGTCAAGTTGGCCCCCTCATTGATCTCTATGCCCTGCCACATCTGATCACAGCCATAAAGATGTACTTGATCTAGTTCCAGCCTTCTAAAATCATCAATAATAATTCTGGCTCCGGGAAGCATTTGGATCTCTCCGCCTGTGATGCGGTAGGTTGATGTGTTGACGATTAACGTTCCACTAATTGCAATACAACTGCCTGTATTGTTAAGACTACTAAAAGGTAGATTAGTATCGGTGAGCAATGTCCCCGCTCCGGCATTGATGACCGTGGGGCAATCGCAGAGGTTGCCCGGGCATTCTTCGATCACAATCGTCTGAGTCGTGGTGCTGCTGTTGCCGCAGTCGTCGGTCACGGTATGTGTTACGGTAAAAGTGCCCACTTGCTGGAAATCATGAGCTGGGTTTACGGCGGTGCTTTCGATGGTACTCAGGTTGCCGTCGAAGTCCCATTGATGTTGCTCTCCATTCATTGCAGTGCTGAAGAAGTTGACTAGTGTCGAGCATTCTTCAATGCTGTACATAAAATCAGCATTGGGAACAGAAATATTAATGCTTATGACTTCTGTATGGGAACTTGTTCCACAAATACTACTTACGGTGTGAAGGGCATTATAAATTCCTGTTTCAGTGTAGGTATGCAAAGGATTAACTTGTGATGAGAAGTTTCCATCTCCGAAATCCCAATCGTGAATGATATTAACAGTTTGGTCTGTGCTGGTAAACTGGACAGTACCGCACTCCAAAATCAAAAAAGTAAAATCAGGTGTCGGTAGGGATGGATCAATTACTAGCTCTTGTTCATAAGTAATTTGTTCACAATCATTGAATACAGTATGTCTTACTATGTAAGTACCAGGAGCTGAGTAATTATGTACGGGATTGGCTGTATTCGAGATAGAATTATCCCCAAAGTCCCACGAATGATTCGTTGATGTGCTCTGGTCATTACTTGTGAACGACACGGTCAAACAATTGATATCGTAGGTAAATTCGGCAGTCCTCAAACACTGACGAGTAATTACAATATCATCAATTAAAATCCTTGAAAAAGGATTTCCTACCTCCGGAGAGAAACCGATATAGTTGATGGGTACTGAGCCCGTATTTTCCCATTCAATGGTATAATCTGCGAAATTGGGCTGATCTGAACATCTACCTGAATTGCTCAGATTTGTGATCGGTACAGCATCTAAGCAGGTAAAACTGGGATTACTACTATTACAATCATCTGGTGTACATGATGGGTCAATGGAGGAAACTAATGGTGAGCAAGGATAAAACTCTCCTCCAAATATCTCCAAGCTACGAGGGAGGATACCTGCAGAGGCTTTAAAATTAATTGTTGCTTTACAATCAGGTATTATAGGGGTCTCTAAAGGCAGAAAAAAGCCTTCTTTGTTTGTAGAAAATCCTCCCATAAAAACGTATTTGTTACCAGTGAGATCTTCGCAGATGTCAATGCTATTTGAATTGAACGAAGCGCCACCTGTCACCCAATACCCTTCTCCCAGCTCGTAATGTAGTGCCCATACATTGGCCCGTGCAGTAAAGTCCTCAAAACCATTAGTACATACTAGATTTTCACAGATGTCAATATTTTCACATATTGCATCCATGCAGGGACCAACTTCCACAATGATCTCTGAATTACTCATTTTACAATCGCATCCCTCTACAGTATAGTAAAGGGTAAAGCTGCCTTGCTCGCTAATTATTACTTCAAATACTCCTGGCGAAAGCATTTCTATTTCAACAAAATTGTCGTGTGCAGAATGGTTAAACACATCCGTTACAACAAGTGGATCACCATTAGTAAAATCATTGCATAGCAGATCTGATGCGGTGATGACTAGAGCCTCATCTTGGCACACATAATAGGGTTGCATACAACAAGATATTGGTAATTCATAAAATCTATGTGGATTAGGAGTGTCCATCGATAGCACAAAACAACCATCACAACCACTAGTTTTGTATCCCATTGTACAAAGGATTTCAAGTTCATCAGCGGTGAATATCCTTCTTGTAACACCAGAGGTCAATACAGGCTGCATAACATAGTCCTGATTAGCTCCATTACAATTATTGCTAAGGTGACTTAAAGCATTAGCAATTGAGCCTGGATTGCCGGTTAACATTCCTCCTGAAATAGGAGCTATTGCATTTTCACCAAAAACGAAATCAAC
>JBCDGZ010000161.1:0-15669 GCA_038750655.1 Bacteroidota bacterium
GTAACGTCGAGGTTAAGGGTGACTACGGAGTCGCACCCTGAGCTAGCGGTTAGGGTGTTGGTATAGGTTCCAGAGCTAGAGTAGCTTTGGCCAGCGACGGAGAATTGGTCGCCTTGGCAGATTTGTTCATTAAGGGTTTGAGAGATGGGTTGTGTAACGTCGAGATTAAGGGTAATGACGGAGTCGCACCCTGAGCTGGCGGTCAGGGTGTTGGTGTAGACTCCAGTAGTAGAATAATTTTGGCCAGCAATGGTGAATTGGTCACCCTGACAGATTTGTTCATTAAGGGTTTGATTAACTTGTTGTACTACGTCTAAATAAAGAGTTACCGTAGAATCGCATTCTGAGCTTGCAGTTAGGGTGTTGGTGTAAGTTCCGGTGGTAGAATAATTTTGGCCAGCGACGGAGAATTGATCGCCCTGGCAGATTTGCTCAAAAAGGGTTTCCTCGTAATTGGGTTCGACAACAAGGATGACAAGCACTACAGAATCGCATCCTCTCGAAGAAGTTAGTGGAATGGTGTAGTTCCCAGAGGCCATCAAACTTTGCCCTCCAATATTGAAGGCTGTACCATCGCAAATCCTCTCCGTGATGGTTACTTCTTCATAGGCGGTAGGTTGGGCTACAGTAACATCGAGACTCACAGAACAGTCGTCCGCATCGGTTACGGTGACTTGATAGTTGCCCGCGGACAGCCCGCTGGGTTCGGACGTACCGTTTAGTGCAGCGTTGCTCCACTGGAAAGAGTAGGGGGGAAGCCCCGAGGTGACGTCTACTTTGATCGTTCCATCGGAACCACCAGGGCAGTTGACAGCCGTAACGCTGGCCTGCGCCTGCGGACCAGGAAGTGGGTACACCCAGTTCTCATCCGAAGCAGTACAACCATTGTCGTCGGTCACCGTCAAGCCGTAGTAGTCCGGGCCCAAGCCTGTGATATTGGACCCCATACTTCCATTGCTCCAATAATAAGTATAAGGCGGTACCCCTCCGGTAGCTGCAGCACTTGCTGCGCCATTCGAAGTCCCGCAGCTGGCATTTCTAGTATCGGTCGTCACCAGTAACTCCTCCGGCTGATCAATTTCCACTTCTATAGAATTCTTACAACCGTTATTATCCGTGAGAACCACTTCGTAAGTCCCCGCAGTTAGCCCATTAAAAGTAGGCCCGAAACTGCCCCAGTTATTGACGATGTGGTAGGTGTACGGCGCGGTACCTCCTCGACCATTTACCGAAATAGAGCCGTCCGATTCACCGTAACACGAGACATCTGTTGTCCATTCTAGGCTCAGTTCTGTCGGCGAAGGTTCGTTGATGAATAAGTTGATTGAAGAAGAGCAGCCAGCGGCATCGGTAACCCATACTTCATAACTTCCCGCAGGAAGGCCAGAAAAGCTACCACTGCTAGAACCCCAACCGCCCATATCATAAGTCAGTGGAGGCAAGCCCCCTGAGGCAGTGACAAATAGGCTACCGTCACTTTCTCCATTGCAACTGACATCAATGGAACTGCCGGATAGGTAGATGAGATCAATTTCGGTGACGATCAACTCATGCCAGCCTTCGCAGGGGATGTACTGGGTATAGTAACCGCCACTACAGATTTGTTGCCCAAAAAAATTGGTACATTCTCCCGGACATAATTCGACATCATAGAAGAAGAACTCGTCTGGAAGAACAATAATGGGTTGTATTTCCCAACCGCAAGGAATGCGGCAGGTCGCACGAGTACTTTGACAATACAATACCCCACAAAATTCATAGCAGTCACCTTCACAGAGTATTACGTCTGGTAACACGATGAGGTCGTATATAATATTTATAAACTTAGGCTTGATGGTACAACCTCCGAGGGCATAATCATTACACACCAAGTAAACATTACAAGTATCGCCATTGGGTTCAGAGACATACTCAATATAAATAGGGCCTGAGACGGCGGTATCAACGACTTCAATGTCGATCGAATAGACGTTGATGCTGTCTCCCAGGATCTTGATACCCGCTGGGACGCGCCAGATGAAGTAAGTATCATAGCAAGGGCGGGTACCGCTTACGATCGGATCGCCGGTATTAGAGCAGCTTCCTCCGCCAGTCACTATACATTCTGGGGGGATGAACCTGTATTGAGCAAGTGCACCGATGCAGAGGGTGTCTGGCCCTTCAATACATCCGGGGCTAATTTCTTCAATCATGTAAGGCTCAGTAGAAATGCCACTTTGGATAAGTAGCCGATAATCGCAGGCATCGCCATTGACGCCATCGAACATCAGGTAGAACTCTTGGCAATCTACATTATTGGTAAATTCCAAGCTATCCAGGCTGCCGTCGGCCAAGAGCTGGCAATTGCGCACAATATAATAGTTTTCGCAGTCGTCGGTGGTGAAAACCGAGACTTCCAAACCTTCGGCATTCACACAGTTATTGGTCTCAATCAAAATCTTCACGGCACCCGAATCTGCCGTAAACTTGAAATACTCATTATTCTCAATAGAACAAGAAAGCTGGGAGGCCAGGTCGCCCGGCTGCTCTGCCGTTGCTCCGCCATTATTCTGGCAAGTTCCATTCATCAAAAATCCACAAAATAAAGGCGTCGTATGGCAAGAGTCGCTAGGGACAATCAAGGTATCTGGCCCCGTACAGGGCTCCCCCAGTTGCAACACATCCACCGTCATACAATAAAAGGTCGAATTAGAGCATACTCGAACTTCCAGACAAACTTCTCCACCTTCCTCTCCCCAGGTGATGTCCGCCTGAGTCCCCATCGCATCGATAGTCGTACCTGCGGGCGCTGTCCAATAATATTCTGGATACATCTGGCAAGGGAGGAGACAGCAAGGAGCAAAGACATTGTCGCAGGGATTATGGACGATAAAACTGGTATCGCGGGGAGGATATTCCAGCTGATAGGTCGCAGTAGTGCCGGTGGCAACGGTGCTAGGGCCAGAGAGAAAAGGCTCTGGGGGATCGGGATAGTCGAGGTCAGGAATGATATTAATGGTATATTCACAAAGATCGCCATTGAATCCATCGATCATAATATAGTATACATGACCTATCTGCAGATTAGTTGCAGTGACAATCGGAGTATTTGGAAGGCCATTGAGGTCAGAAAAACATCCTGATACTGGAAACAAGTTAAAATGGTCGCAGGGCTCCGCCATTCCATAAACCGCCAGTTGCAGTCCTTGGTTGTTCATACAATTACCAACGTCCAGTTGGACATGAAGAAAACCTTCTGTCGCTACGAAGGCGATCCACTGCGAATTATCGATTTCGCCGCAAAAGCCAGGGATTGGGGTCGTACCGCCATTGAGGGCCGTTTCGAAGGAGTAGCCATTGAGGCAGTCAATAATGGGAGCCGTCTCGGGGCCGTCGCCTGGAGGCCAGCAGAAAAGTTGTTGAGCTGGTGTTTTAGACATAGCAAGGACCAGCAAGAGGAGTGTGAGTATCGTCTTGTTCATAGCTCAATTAATGTTTTGAGAGCTGAAAAAATTACTGTTTCACTTGTTGATTATTTCAGGACGATCTTGCCTCGGCCGAGCTGTTGTTCATTAACAGTGATCTCGAAGAAGTAAGCGCCTGCTGGAAGCCCTTTACGTTTGAATTGGTATTGTTTACCAAAGAATTGTTCACGTTGAATTAATCGGCCTGTAAGGTTGTACAGGTTGAATGTTGCCTGCCCCCGTGGATTATCCGTCAGCTCAATGGTGGCTTCGGTTTCGAAGGGGTTAGGGAATATTTTGAGGTTGTTGGAAGCATTGATGTTCGCACCTTCTTCGTTAGCCAAAAGAATGAAATTTATTCCGATGGTATGTTCCGTTGGAGGAGTGATAATTGGTGCGTTGAAATCAAAATAGATGGCCGCACTGTTGAAGATTTTCTCTCCGTGCTGATTACCGGGACGCTGTGCGATTCTGAATTTAACGAAACCGTGCGATTCTGCCTCATTGGTCGTGCTGTCGGGTAGGAAAATGTTATTGAAAACAAATTGCAGGATATTACCTTTGCGAATTTCAAAAGTGTACGGATGACTACTCGCCCCAGGCGAAACGGTCTCAATATCTAACATGTGCGATAGGGTATCCCTGATCGCAACCCGGAAAGCAGTATCCGTACCTGTGTTCTGAAACCTGATCAAGTATTCGATCTCCGTTTCAGGTCTAATGTAGTTTTCATCGCCATATCCTTTGGGGAAACCCAGTTTATCGTTAGGATCAAAGGACGAAATACTCTCCCGGCAGTCGATGTCCAGAAATGGATCAGCATCGTTTTGGGGAAATTGAATAACATAGCCGGTATTATAAGGCTGATAGCCACAGCCTTCGACTGCAATCGAGGGATAGCTGAAGCCAGGATGTCCATCACTCTGGTTGGCTTCCATTCTCATGGTTTGTCCATTAGGGAAGAAGACAAAACTAGTGTCCTCTCCGGAAGGAAGCAGAATGTTACCGTTGCGCAGCATCAAATCATCTTCGATGATAACAAAGCCACTAGGGATGCTCATGCTGCTATCGCCGACATTTCTGGCGGTGAAGACCAAAGAGTCGCCCTGACAGGCGGCATCCAGTACCACGCTAGAGCCATCCCAAAGGGAATCGGTAAATTGGCAAAGGGTATCTGGATAGATATGAGCCTCGGTGCAGTGAGTCTGACCAGTAAAGGTAGAATCACAGTCTAAGGTGGTGTAGATGTAGAAGGTACCGCATTCGAAAGGCGCGACATCGCCCAGTGGAAAGAAATGCTGGGGCAGCCGGTCGTGAGCTAAAGGTAGACTGCTGCTGTCGATGGTAATGTAGGGATCGAGCGTAACATCTGCGATGGCATCTACGGCCGTCACGGAGCCCATATTGCAATACTGAACCGTATAGGTGTTCGTAGAGCATCTGCGCAAGAAGGGGGTAGAAATATCAATGGTTAGGGCTGGACAGTCGGCTTCGGCCTGTACGGCGAAATCCGTCCACACCGTATCGTGGGCACTCGTCAGCTGAACGCTGATACTGTCCTGACAGGGCAGCCAATATTCATTTGGCAGGACCAAATTAATCGTGTAGCTGCCCGTGTCGGCCAGTATGGCATAATTGCCAAGCGAGTCGGTAGTTGCGTAATAAGAGTTGGCTCCACTGGCGTGTACCAGCCAGCCGGGGATATTTTGATCGCCGGTGCTGCTGGAGCAATCCAGGTCAAGGTCGTTGAAGACATTGCCGGTGAGTAGGGAGCTGAGGGTGTTGCCTAGAGAGTCGGTACGAATTAGATAGACGTCGGAGTTGCCGTTGCCGAAGCTCCAGGTTTCACCGGCGGCGGCGAAGCCTCCGTTGGGGTCCGCCCAGACGGCGTAGCCGACATCGCCCGTAGAGCCACCGTAGGTCCGGTTCCACTGCATCACTCCGCGATAGTCGGTACGGATCAGCATCAGATCGCGGTCGGAGACCTCCGTTTCTCGGGTTTCGCCGGTGAGGATGAAGCCTCCGTCGGCCGTTTGTTGGACATCCCAGCCTTTTTGAGGGCCATCCAGTGGATAGACATCCAACCACTCGGAGTTGCCATCCATATCAACCTTCATCAAAAAGGCGTTCTCGCCCGTAAGTTCGGCTGCATTGACTCTGCCGTCGAGGATGAGGTTGCTGTTGGTGACTCCGGTGATAATAAAGCTGCTGTCACTGCACAGAGAGAGACTGTGACCAATATCGGTAAACTCGCCACCGTAGGTGTGCGACCAAAGTTCCGTACCACCAAAATCGGTTTTGACCAAATAGATGTCAAAACCACCGTTGCCGAAGCTGTAGGTTGTTCCTAAAATATAGAGACTGCCTTCTGTATCTACGTGTACATCAAAGGCTTTATCGGAGAATTCTCCTCCGTAGCTGTTAATCCATTGCTCATAGCCGTTGGCATCGACTTTCCAGGCAAAAATATCATCGCCCTGGTTATCATCATAGAGATTATCCTGCGAACCGACAACGATATAGCCGCCATCGGGGGTGAGATCCACAGATTCTCCCATCACACTATCTTGTGAAGAAGTAACGGCCCATTCTTTAACGCCAAATGCATCTGTTTTGGTCAGATACATTTTGCTGATCCCGTTGATCACCTGCGTTCCGCCAACGATGTAACCGCCGTCCGGAGTACGTTTGAGGCTGCTGCCCGTCTCATCAGTTACACTTAGCCCCAGACGGCTGCTCCAAAGCTCAACGCCGTCAACATCGTTTTTAATCAGGAGGACATCCTTGTTCCCAGTACTGTAATTGGTGCTACTGCCAACCATGATAAAGCCTCCGTCGGGGGTGTGATGAACATCCCGCGCCGACTCAATACCATTCACTCCGTAGGTCTGTTCCCACACTTGCGCCAAGCCGCTGAGGCTAAGGCCCAAAATGAGTACCAGTATCCAGCAGGAGCGGAATAGGTAAGAGGCTAATATGGGAGGTAAGGTTGTCCTCATGGTAGTTGGCTTCCTTCTCTCAACGTGATTAAAAAATTGATCAGGCAATGTTCATAATTGTGTTTGCAGTAGCTATTACAGTCATTACCTACTATAAAGGTGACTATATTCCTCCTTTTATTCAAAAACAAAAAAATAGAATTCTCGGATTTTATATATCCGAATTAGCCTGAATTATTGTTTTTAGCCCTATATTAGGGAATGATTCTCGGATTTTTTAAAGGTGTTGTATGGAGAATAATAGATTGATTAAGGTATTGAAAGCCCTCTCGAAGTCAGAAATGCGCTTATTGGGCAAATTTGTGCGGTCTCCTATTCACAACCGACACAAAGACGTTACTCGACTTTTTGAGTACATCAAAAGCGCCTTTGAAGATAATAAAAAGACTTTGAATAGGGAAATCGTCTTCGCTCACCTCTTTCCCGATGAAGCATTCGAAATGCAGCGCGTTCACTACGTTGGCTCCTATTTACTGCGAGTGGTCGAGGAGTTTTTGGCCTGGCAAGAATGGCAACAGGATACCATCGAGAAAGATATGTATCGCCTCCGGGCTTATCGTAATCATAAGCTGGATCGCCTCTTGGTAAAAGATATTGAACAAAGTCTGCACCGCCAACAAAAGCAATCGCTGCGCAATTCTCACTACCACGACCAGCAGTATAAGTTACAGTACGCCAAATACAACTACAGTCGTACGCTGGGCCGCAACCGAGAGTTCAACCTTCAGGAGCTTTCCGACACCCTGGATATTTCATTTATTGCCAAAAAACTCAAAAATGCCTGCATTCTTCTGAGCCATCAGGCTGTAGCCAAACACGAGTATGATCAAGGGCTACTGGACGAAGTACTGCAATTTGTCGAAGAGCGGGATTTGCTCGAAATTCCGGCCGTAGCGATGCATTATTACTCTTATAAGGCTTTGGTCAATGTAGAAGACGAAGACAGCTTTATGCAGCTCAAATCGCTGCTACAGCGCTATGATCAAAGTTTTACCACGGGAGAACTGCGCGATCTTTACATCGTGGCCATCAACTATTGTATTCGCAGCATTAACACTGGCCGCAAGTATTTTTTGAGCGAGTTGTTTCACCTCTATCGCTCCGGTTTAGAGGTAGGTGTATTTTTTGAAAATGGCGAGTTGTCCCATTGGACTTACCGCAATATCGTCACGGCGGGGCTGAACCTCGAAGAGTTTCACTGGATTTACAATTTTATCCACAAATACAAAGAGATGCTCAATGAGCAGCATCGCGAAGGCAGCTACTGCTTCAATCTGGCGCGCTACTATTTCGAGCAGGACGATTATCAACAGGCCATGCCCCTGCTGCTGCAAATGGAGCACAGTGACCTGCTGCACAACCTCTCGGCTAAAACCCTGCTGGCCAAAATGTACTTTCGCCTCGAAGAAACGGAGGCACTCGACAACCTGTTGACCAGCTTCAAGCGCTACATCCAACGCAAAAAGGGCCTGGGCTACCACCGCGAGAATTACCTTAACATCATCGGCTTTATCCGCAAGCTGATGAGCCTGGGTATTTACGACGAGGAAAAGCGGCGCGGCCTCTACGAAGACATCAGTAACACCAAGAATCTGACCGAGAAAGAGTGGCTGTTGCAGCAACTCAAGGTCGAGCGAGCATAAATAAAAAATCCCCACCTGGCTGCACCAAGCGAGGATTTTTTACACGCCCTCCTAAGCGTCATCGAATCAGCGTGACATCCCCAACGCGTTGAACCGTCGGACAGCCCAAAACACTGTACTCTATAACATACACATAGACATCCGAAGGTGCCAGTTCGCCGTTATACATTCCATCCCATCCTCGGATAGGATTATCATTATCATAAATCAGCGTACCCCAGCGGTTAAAGACTTGGAATTTATTGAAGGTAACATCCTGGATGATGCTTCCCGGCAACACAACATTGAAGAAATCATTATTACCATCCGCATCTGGTGTAAAGGCATTGGGAAGCCTTGGACTATCTGAAATGACATCGATCGAGAAGGTGTCCCTTTCTGTTGTACAGCCTAACTGATCAGTAATAGTTACCTCGTAGACAATGGGGTCTTGTATTTCAGATACTGTAGGGAAGGAACAATTGAATCCTCCATCTGGGCAACTCAAGCCATCTGTTGTACTCCATGTGAAGGTATGAAATTCATCGTTTTGTATCGGTAAGGCAATGGTTTCACCAGGACAAACGACCGTATCAGCGCCCAAGAAGCCAGGCAATGGACGGATGACCTGAATATCGATACTCGCCGTATTGGTACATCCCAAATCTCTTTCTATTTGTGTTAAGGTGAAAGTAGTATTTGATGTGATCGTATCCGTAGTCGTTATGAGCGTATTCCCATCCGGCGTTGTAGTAATGATAAGACTATCGGGGCGCCAGATGTAGTCGGTAGTAGGATCATAATTGGTGATCAGCAGCTGAGTAGTCGTATCTGCGCAAATCAGCTCATCGAAAACAATCTCCGGGGCTTCAATCTGAACCACCCTGATGGCCCTCTGTAAGGTATCCATACAACCAAGTGGCTGATTTTCAGCGATGAGTTCTATTTGGAAAACACCAGGAGTGGTATAGGTGTAAGAAGGATCGGACGTACTTGCAATTCCTCCTTCACCAAAATCCCAGTCGAAAATATCTGCTCCAGTAGAAAAGTTAGAGAAGTTGACAGGCTCATTGATACAAACACTGACGGTATCTGAGATCACATCATCATTGATGGCAAAGTCCGCTAAGACGTCTTGGACACTAAAGAACTTGGAGACCGTGAATTCACAGTCATCATTTTCTCCCCTCAGCAGAAGATCGACCCTAATCTGAGTTGCACCAACAGGAAGACTATCACGATCAATAACGAGGGTAATAGAATCCTGATCATCGATAAGCGCCGAGTAGCCCTCTATCTGCCAGGAGAAAGAGGTGACATCTACCGTATCTCTAAGTGAGAGGAAGATGCTCTCTCCCACACAGATTTCCGTAGGCGTAATATCGAAATCTCCATCAGGTTGAATCAGGGTGTAAGAGTTGGAGAAAGAATCTAAACAGCCGGCACTAGTAGAAGCCAGCATTTTGATTTCAAAGGTTCCTCTACCGAGCGAAGCAGAAAACTGCGGCGCATTTGACCCTTGTGGAGTACCGTTAACGAACCACTGATAGTCAAGCGGGCTTTGTGAACTGGTGTTGGAAGTAAATATGGCTTGCTCGTTAAAGCAAATGAAATCCTGTCCATCCAAGCCACTTTCGAAGGAAGCATCTGGAAACTCTTGCACGTCTACCGTAATCATCGTATCGTTCTGGCAACCCGTTGAATCTTCCGTAAAGATCAGCGTGACATCAAACATCCCTGGATCGGGGTAAGTCACAGTATTAATTTGCTGTGTACTGGTCAGCCCATTCCCGAAGTTCCATTCGTAGGTCAGAAAAGAGCCTTCTTGGGTGAAATCTGTAGCGGTAAACGAGACCTGTTCTCCTTCACATATTGGATTAGGAGTAGCTTCAACCATACTCATGGGTTCGTACACCGGAATCTCTATGGTTTGGCTGCCTCCGCACCCCAGTATATCTGTGACGAGAAGGGTGGCGGTGACGAAATTCGTGTCGGTAGTAGTGAAAGTATAGGTGGTATTGGGGCTTGTAGACATGCCGCCATCGTTAAAGGTCCACATATAGTCCATGATCGTGGTATCCGCAAAGCTGGAGTCGGTGAACATGACGGTAGAAGGCAGACAAATTCTATTCTTGTCGGCTTCAAAAATAGTGGTGACCGTGAAGATTTCGATGTAATGAGTATCGCGGTCGGTACAACCGTTGATGTCCATCGCTTCCAGAATGATCATCTGGCGGCCCGGCGTACTGAAGTTCTTGTCGATTTCGACATCCTGGGTGGTGATCGGGCGCCCATCTTCGAAGAAGTAAGTGAAGCCTCGCCAGCAGGAATTTTCAACATCGATTGTAGCACCAGCATTTATTGGGTGCTCGCCAATACAAAGCAGCGTATCTACTTCGCTGTCTCCGATGAAAAAGTCAGCTTGAATATCTCGAACGTGGACTTCTACAGAATCTATGGAGGCTGGACAGCCACTGGTAGCATTTTCGGCAGTTAAAATCACTGTGAAGACGCCCGTTGTATCGTAGGTGTGGGTGAACGTGTCGAGCGCCGACATAAGGATGGTCGAATCGCCCAGATCCCAAGTGACGCTGGTGGCATCCATGCTGGAATCGCCGAACATGATGTCGAAGGGGGTATCGCAGTTGACCATATATTCGATGCGGGCAATCGGCCCGTTAACCGTGATCATATCCGTCATCGTCGTCGATTCGTAACAGCCATTGTAGCCCACCGTTAGTGTTGCATCAAAAGTACCGGTCTCAGTGGCAAAGCCCCACATCAGAGAATCTTCGTTAAAACAATGGAAGGAGCGGCGATCATCGGTATCGAAATGCCATTCTTCAATTCGTGGATCGTTCACTAAGGATTCAAAAAACACCGTATCTCCCGGACAGATCGTCGTTTGATCGGCCTGGAAATCTGGAACAATCGGTACTCCCACTTCAATCGTTACGGCATACGAAGTATCTCGGCAGCCGCCCGCATTTTCTATAATCAATATTACGTCGTACTCTCCCGGATCATTGAAAGTAAAGCTGTGTGGATTTCCGTTGGTAAAGGTATTGGTACCTGCCGTACCGTAAATCCATTGCCAGGAAATAATATCTTCATTAGAGGAGCTGGAATCCGAGAATTCTACCGTCAGGGGAGCGCAACCGTCGACAAGGTCCGGCATAAACAGGGCGTTGGGCTGGTTGAGCCGAACGGTGTCCAGGAAGGTCGCAACACAACCCACCGCCGTTGTTACCGTCAGCTGCACTTCGAATTCGATCAAGCCATTCATAGAATAGATCGTCGTATCGAAGTTTTCGTAGGTGAAGGTAGGCGTCCGCATCATTGAGGTAGAATTGTTAATATCCCCAAATTCCCATTCGTAGGTGGTACCTACACTATTTTCATTCGGCGTAAATTGTACCGTAAACGGCTCCGAACAGCTGTAATCAGGAACAGCGGTGAACTCAGGATCAACGACATCCGCAAATACACTGATGGTCGTATCCGAAGAGCAAAGCCCATCTGCAGAAGTTACAGTAAGAGTGATATTGTAAATGCCTTCTTCGTTGAAGCGAACAATCGGATTGCGCATAGTTGACGTCTCTGGAAAAGCGTCAGGGCCGAAATTCCAGGAATAATTCCCGTTGGAAGAGTTGTTGATCATTTGGATCAGTTCACCCGCACAAACCGTATCAGCAATTTCAAAGCTGGCTAGTGGATTGCCTACCGCAATAATTTGCTCTACTGTTCTGGAGCAGCCTGCGCTATTGGTACCCGTTAAGCTCACCGTGTAAAAACCATCTACAGTGTACACTTGTGCACCAGGAGGATTGGGCAGCGTTGAAGTATTGCCATTGCCAAAATCCCACTCAAAAGTCAGTGGCTCCGCGGTACTGCTTTCATTAGTGAAGCTAACCGATAATGGAGGCTCACACGCTACGGCCACCGCAGGATCGGTGCTGAAATTGACGTCCGGTTGATCAGTCGCAGTGACAAAGTCTTCGATAATCAGGGTCTCAGAACAGTTGGGCAGGTTACTGATAATTTGGAGAGAAACATCAAAGGTGTCACTCTGTGTATAAATATGCGTAGGGTTCTGGACAGTCTCCGGAGGAGATCCATCACCGAACACCCACTGGAAACCAGCAATAGCAATTCTAGGATCAACAGTAGAAGAATCACCGAACGATACCTCCAATGGCGCACAGCCGCCCTGAGGATCGGCCGTGATCATCAAGGTTGGTGCTTCATATACGGAGATGGTAATGGTGCCTGCTACGGGACCAGTTGGACTTTCCCGAAACTCAACAGTATAAGTACCAGGAGCAATGTAAATGCGCTCGGCATTAGCCTGGGTAGAAGACCCTCCATCGCCGAAGTTCCAGAAGAAGCCAGCAGCCCCTACCGGAGGCGTAAATCGTACTTCTAAGGGGGCGCAACCTTCAGTTACATCGGCGCTTTGGGAGAATAGTGCGAGTGGAGCACTCAAAAAGAGTAAAAGAAAATAAAATAGTCGTCCTGCTTTCATAACCAGAGGATATTGTGGCAATCTTGTCATTATTATAAATAATTATTTTGCAAACATAGCCTCAAAGATGTATGTTTGCAATTATTAACGCCAATAATATGAAAACTATAGTAAATTTCTTGCTTATTGTCAGCTTCTTGCTGTCTGGAAATCAACTTTTAGGGCAAAACCTTCATACGAGGCAAGCTCCCCTACCCTGTTTGAATAAAACTTTTACGGTAGTGGCTCATATCGTGCGTGATAGTTTCAGCGATCCGGGCGTTACCGAGCAAGAAATTCTCGACAATTTTGTCACCCTCAACGAAGCTTTTGAACCCATCTGTGCGGATTTTGAAATCTGCGAATTTAACTACATTAACAACTTCCAATACGATACGCTGCAAGGGAATGATTGGCAGGAGATGCAGGTTCGTTTTAATAAAAATAACCGCATCAATATGTACTTTGTTACAGCGGTAGAGGGAAATGCTATTTGTGGGTTTGCTACTTTGGGTGGAATCACTAATCTGGAAAGTGGGGGCATCGTTATTTTGAAAGGCGATTGTGTGGGGGCTAACTCCAAAACCCTTCCCCACGAAATGGGACATTATTTTAACCTCTATCATACTTTTGAAGCGGATGCTAATGGTCCAAGTACGGTCTCGGAAATGGATCCAGACTGTTTGAACAATGGAGATTTAGTCTGTGATACGCCTGCTGATCCTTTTATGGTGGGAGACGATGTGGAAGACTATGTTGATGTGGATTTAGGTTGTCGATTTATCTCCACTTTGACAGATTCCAATGGCGAACCCTATGTTCCCGATGTGGGAAATTATATGTCTTACTATCCGGATAGATGCCGTTGTGGTTTTACTTATGGACAGTATGTCCGTATGGCAGAGCACTATCTTAGCGGTATTGGAATGTGGTAGTTATTGGCTTTCAGCCATCGCCTGTGCAGCGATCCAGGCACCGGTCCAAGCCGCCTGAAAATTAAAGCCTCCCGTTACGGCATCGATATCCAAAACCTCTCCGGCAAAGTAGAGCCCTTTAAATAGTTTGCTTTCAAAAGTTTTGAAATTGACTTCTTTTAGGTCAACCCCTCCTGCCGTGACAAACTCTTCTTTAAAGGTACTTTTTCCCTTAACGGAAAATTCTGCTGCAGTGAGTTGATGGGCAATCTTTTGGAGGGCTTTATTGCCCAATTCCGCCCAACGCCGCTCCGCGGGTAATCCTGTAGCCAGCACTAGTTGTTTCCACAAACGGGAAGGCAATTCAAAAGGGGCCTTGGTGAGGATTTGTTTTTTGGGTATGGATTGGCGAATCGCCATCAATTGTTCCATCACTTCCTCCGGTCTTTGCTCGCCTAGCCAATTGACCAATATCCTAAAATCATAAGCTCGCTCATGCAATTGTCTGGCTCCCCAGGCGGAAAGCTTGAGAACAGCCGGCCCACTCAGTCCCCAATGTGTGATCAATAGTGGCCCTTGGCTTTGCAATTTGCTGCCAATAATCTTTACCCTTGCATGAGGTACGGATAAGCCGGGCAAATCGCGAAGTCTTTCATCATCAATATTAAAGGTAAATAGAGAAGGGACTGGAGGAATAATGCGATGCCCCAAAGTCTTTAGCATATTCCAAAACACCGGGCTACTTCCCGTTGCACAAAGTACCTTCGGAGTAGACCAAATTTGATCATCCCCAAGCACGACGTCCCAGCTTTCTTCAAGCGGTCGAATGGCCGATACCCGATGCTTGGTCAATACCTCAATACGATGCTTGCGCACCCCCTGCCAAAGACAGTCGATAATCGTTTGGGAATCATCAGAAATGGGAAACATACGGCCATCTGATTCTATCTTGGTCTCTACTCCACGCGCTTCAAACTAAGCGACCGTATCGCCCGTACAAAAGCGATGAAAGGGTCCCAATAGGGCTTTACTACCCCTGGGATAAAAAGCGATTAGATCGCGAGGCGTAAAACAGGCATGGGTGACATTACAGCGACCTCCACCAGAAATCTTGACCTTGGCCAATACTTTTCGTCCTTTTTCAAGAATGACGATCTTTTGGCCCGGTCGCTGTTCTGCACAGTTGATGGCTGCAAAAAAGCCAGCGGCACCACCACCAATAACCACGACATCGGCAAACTGTTTTAACATGCCGCAAAGATAGGGCTTATCCGATATTTTCTTGGACTTGTTTTCTGAGTTCCTTTTTCAAAATCTTACCCGTTGCACTCATAGGTAAGGCATCCAAAAACTCAATATGACGAGGATATTTATAGGCGGCAATGCGCTCTTTGGTCCAGGCCTTCAAGGTTTCTGCATCTACTTCCTCTCCTTCTTTTAGGACGACACAAGCCTTGATTTCCTCCCCATATTCCTCATGAGGCACCCCAATCACGGCAACCAATGAAATCGCCTCATGCTGGATAATCACTTCTTCCACCTCTCTTGGATATACATTCAAACCACCCCGGATAATCATATCTTTTGTCCGATCAACGATGTAAAAATAACCTTCCTCATCTTTGATCGCCACATCACCAGAATGCATCCATCCTCCGCGCAATACGTCCTTATTGACCTCTGGTCTTTTGTAATAACCCTTCATGACATTATGCCCGCGATAGAGCAATTCTCCTTTCTCCCCTACCGGAACTTCCTGATCATTTTCATCGACAATCTTTACCTCTACGCCCCATACCGGCGTACCAATAGACCCTGGCTTCCGCCCGACTTTGATGTCATTAAAAGTAACCACAGGAGAGCCTTCTGACATACCATATCCTTCGATGATGGGTACTTCAAATTTTGCTTCAAAATCTTTGAGTACCTGAACGGGTAGGGAAGCCCCCCCGGAAACACAAATCCGGAGATTCTCGGAGATCGCTTTGATATCAAATTGCTCGTTTTGATAGTTGAGTAACCCCCAATACATCGTAGGGACACCAGCAAAAATGCTGATTTTATGTTTTTGGAAAATCCCCATCACCGCTTCTGCATCAAAACGAGGCAGTAAGACACTGCTGATTCCCTGATAGAAACCAGCATTCATCAATACGGTCATGGCAAAAATGTGAAAGAGCGGAAGAA
>JBCDGZ010000162.1:0-15277 GCA_038750655.1 Bacteroidota bacterium
CTTTGGCCACGATAAACTTTCGCTATTAAAACCCATCGTATCAGAAAGCCTACTATTGGGCTAGGAAAAATTGTCTTACAGAACTGCTGATTTCTGCAAAATAAGTGTAATATTTGCAATTATTTAGAATTAGTCTAAATATAAATAACCATTAACTAACTTGATTTTGCGCACACTTATATTTCTTAAATCTTACATATTATTTACTACTATGACTTACTTTTACTCCTGGCAAGGGCGCATAATGACGATCATTATGCTCTTTTTCGCAACGACGACCTTTGCTCAAACGGGCAGCATCGTTGGTACTATTACTGACATCAAAGGCATTTCGCTTCCTGGCGCCAACGTCCGGGTAAGCCAATCAACACTTGGGGCAGCGACCGACCGCAGTGGAAACTTCAGTTTAAACCTCGTCCCCTCGGGTCCACAAACCATCATTATTACACTCGTTGGGTATCAACGAATCGAGCAAATCATCTCTGTACCAGAATATGCGGAGGTTCGTCTCGACGTTACGCTCATCGAGGACGTCTTACAGTTAAGCGAAGTTGCTGTAACGGCGACCCGCCGCGAAGAAGACATTTCGCAAACACCAAGAGCAGTGGACGTTATCTCCAATGAAACCATTGATTTCTACGCTAACCAAACCTCGGATCTCTCGGCAACTCTAGGTAAATTTGTCCCCAACTTCACTTCACCATCTGTCGGTAATGATGTATTTACAGCGACTCTTCGAGGGCGCGCACCGCTCTTTCTACTCGACGGGGTCCCCCTACAGACCAATGAAGGCCTTCGCGGCGCAGTACTTGGCAACCTCGATCCAGCGGCGATTGAACGCATTGAAGTGCTTTACGGTGCCTCTACCATCTACGGAGGTGGAGCGCCCGGTGGGGTAATCCAGTTCTTCACCAAGGAACCCAGTGAAAAACCTATTGATATTGATCTTCAGCTATTTTCTCGTACCTACGCGGTAGATGGCGCCTTCCTGGACAGTGAAGCAGTTGATTATCGCACGTCACTTACTATTTCTGGTACCAGTGGTAAGTTCAGCTATTTAGTCAATGGTGCCTCTGAATTCACTAATGGACAATTCCGACCAGACGGACAACGAATTGCTCCTAACGGTACCTCAGCCTACGATGACTTTTCCGTACTCGCCAAAGTCGGCTATGACCTTTCCTACACCCAATCAGTTGATTTTATGGTCAACCGATCCTACCGAGAACCCAACGACCTTTTCTATGAGCCTATCATTTTGGAGAGAGATGTTCTAGCCGACCCAGAAGGAGCAGCAGCAATTGGTAATCGCGTCCCAACGGCTTTTAGCTATGATAACCCGATCAGTCAGGAATATACGGCTCTTAACTTACGGTACGAAAATACGGCACTACTGGGTGGAGTATTTAGAATCCAAGGCTACTACTTTGATCTCAATTTCCAGCAGGGTGGCTCCGATATTCGTCCGTTCTTGATGCAAAATGGCGGGGGCTTCCCGGACACCTGGCCCGGCTTATTCCAGACCAGTACTGCGGCCAGTCAATACGGTGCACGTACAGAGTATGTCCGTTCCCTTGGAGAAAACGTTCTGGTTACGCTAGGTGGTGGAATCCTTTGGGCGGATGACTCTACGCCCGTCACGCTCTCCACAGATGGTCCTTTTGATGAGGAAAACCGTTTTGACGGAGCAGGCGGCGTACAGGATCAAGGAGCCCCAACGGAGCTGTTCAACGGTGGGGCGTTCTTACAGGCTGACTATGATGTGACCGACGAACTCCGCCTTTCTGGAGGTGCCCGATTCGATGTCATTTCATTTGACGTACTTCCTTTCATCCCAACCTTCACCAGAGTACAACCCGGACAGCAACGCCTGGGGGGCTCCGGTTCTAATTCAGGGCTATCCCTCAACCTCGGAGCATCCTACGAGGTTATCGAAAACACCAACCTCTACGCCAACTTCGCCCAAGGCTTTTCTCTACCGAGTCTGGCCTTTCTGGTGGTCAACGTAGCCCCAAATGTCGAGATCGAAGGCGATGAGATTGTTTCTCCGCAGATTGTCAACAGCGTCGACTTTGGTGTGCGCGGTAAGCTAGGCAATAATTTCGCCTACGGCTTAGCCGGCTTTTACGCCTTCTCCGAGGATGGCTCACAAATCCAGTTCGACGCAGCAACAGGCTTTGGCGAGCGGGTGCAAGCACCACAGCGCAACTACGGCTTCGAGGTTACACTAGAGGCGGCGCCAGCCAAAGGCTTCCGCGTCGGAGCCAACCTCTCTATCACCGAAACCGATGTCGATCCACAGGATGATGGCACTTTCCAGCCAGCCTCCACCGTCGAGACCATCCCACTGACCACTTCGATCCGGACGTCATACGAGCTTCAATCGGTACCGGGACTGGCCTTCACTGCAGAATTATTTACCGTTGGCAACCGCACACGGGCCTTCACCTACCTCGTCGATTCTGACGCAGATGGACAGATTGACCTCGATGCCAACGGCAATGCAATCCGTGCTGATGGCTACCAACTCCGCGGATTCTCAACAGTGGACGTCGGAGCTAGCTATCGGTTTCCCAAGGAATGGTTGGGCAATGTAGGTGGGAGTCTAGCTTTTCAAGTGCTGAATTTGCTCAACGAAACGTATGTTCCCCCCATTTCACAACGACAATTCGGGGAAGTTTTCGCCAATCGCCGCCGTAATGGCTTTGGACGGAATGTAACGGTTACTCTAGCATTCGATTTTTAATTACTTGCCAGGACCATAACAGGCTTTGTTGATAGGAACCTGTATTTTGAAGAATTAAAGAATCAAAAAAAATCCATTGGAAGTGAACCATCTTCAAAATACATCAGTTGTACTTCACATGAATGCTAAAAAATATACCCGCTATTTACTCAGCTCCAGTTCTCCGCCAGGATAACGAGAGATTGCTGTAAATAGTAGCAAAGCGCCTCTCGTTGTTCACAGCGAGGGGCGTTTTGTATTGGCATCCGTAGGCTAACTGGCAACGCCAACGGACTTAGAATCCGTTGTATCTCGGTTCGAACCCGAGCGGGTGTACTACAGGAAAGACAGGCAGATATTGGTTCGCTGCGCATGACTGCTAATCATGTCCGCTCCACGGGGCGGTGAGAGTTCGATCCTCTCGTCTTTCGCTAACAAGGTCTAAGCTTACGAGGACCAAGCATTTGGAAGGTAGCACGCAACGGTGCGTAACTGGACTTGAAATCCAGGCCATCTCCCGGGATGAGGGTTCGATTCCTTTACCTTCCTCTAATTATACTTCTTACCAGGGTGCGCGGCAACGATGGAGGAGTTGCACTGGTCTGTAAAACCGGTACGTCTGATACGAAGGGAGTTCGAATCTCTCCGCACCCACAACATTCAGAAACCTGACATTTGGAAAGTATGTGGTATATTAAATTATTAACTTAGGCTTATCTTGTGGTTATAACCACAACTCACTAAAATCAAAAAACATGAAGCTTAAATCCACACTCTTTCTCCTATTATTTTATTTAGGGTTAAATGCCCAAGACTGCGCTACCCCAACCGCCCTACTGCCCCTGCAAGGCAACAACATCTCTGCGCTGACTTCCAACGGCGGAGATTTGTTCTGGGATGGCTTCGATGGCCGATTTATCGTTCCTGCTGATGACATTAATGCTAAAACCAGCATTTTCGCCGCTGGCCTCTGGATCGGTGGATTCGACCTCGCTGACAATATCAAAATAGCCGCCCAAACCTATGGCCGCTCCAATGGCAAGAAAGACTACGTCGCCGGCCCCCTCAAGGAATTCGGGGTTACCACTGCCGACGACTGCGCCGCCTTCGATAAAATATGGAGCGTCACTAAACAACAAGTCGATGCTCATCTAGCCGATTTTGAAGACAATGGAGTCATTGATAATCCTAACGCTGGCATCTATGGCTGGCCCGGACGCGACAATGCCTTTTTTGAGCAGTACAATGGCTTTAGCTGGCCTACAGAAATCAACCGCTTTACCCACGCTCCTTTTTGGGACCTCAATGGCAATGACATCTATGAACCGGATCAAGGCGAATACCCGCATCACGCTGCTCTCGAAGACAACCTTTTTCCAACACAATTAACCTACACGATCTTTAACGATGCTACAATCCACTCTGAGTCCAATGGTGATGCTGTCCGAGCGGAAATTCAACTCTGCACCTGGAATTTTAGTTGTCCCGATAATGAGGTACTAGACAACACCGTCTTCGTATCCTACACCATTCAAAATGCAAGTATTGAGTCCATCGACTCTACTTTTGTTGGCCTATGGGTAGACTTTGACCTGGGTTGTGTCGACGATGATTATATCGGCTCGGCTCCCGATCAGAATGCCTTTTTTGTCTACAATCAGTCCAATAGCGATGGCTTCCCGGGTACTTTTACCTGCCAATTTGGAGAAAATAGCTACGAGGAAAATCCTCCCGCCCAATCGGTCACCTTCCTCAACCGATCCCTGGATAAATTCACCTATTATTTGAATGGTGCCCTCAATCCTCCGCTGGAGCAAGCCGAACCGCAACTGCCTCACGAATTTTACAATTATCTCACCGGCTCGTGGCGAGATGGTACGCCTTTCACTACTGGCGGTACGGGTTACAACCCGAGCAGCACAGACGTAGCTGACCATGCCTTTCCTGGTGACCCTAATGATCCTAGCAGTTGGGCCTTGATTAACGAGACGGTCATCGCTGGCGACTACAGAGTCCTCGGCAGCCACCAATTTGGAGAATTGGTCCCTGGCCAATACGTCAATATCGATATGGCCTTTACCTTTCATCGTCAGCCGGGGCTTAATCATTTAGAGAATGTCACGCAGATGTACGAGGATATTGCGGATTTGCAACAAAGCTACGATAGTAAATTCGCCGATGCGTGTAGCAACTCTACGCTCTCCAACCAATCGGTCATTCCTCCTTCTGCCTATCAATTTTCACCCAATCCTACTACTGGTCTGCTTGATTTGCAGCTGGGCGTATTGGAATTGGAGCAAATTCGCATCTTGGACCTCTCCGGTAGGGAGCTGCGCCGCTGGGGGGCCAGTAGAGGAAGGGTGCAATTGGATATTAGCAATTTGCCTACAGGAATGTACCTGATGCAATTACAAACGCAACAACAGTCAGCAACGGAAAAGCTAATCAAAATATAAAAAAACAACGCCCGATATATCATCATTAATCATCCAAAAATTCAAAAACCATGAGGTTAAAATTTACCATTTTAGCTATTCTTTGGGCGTTGTGTATTCAAGCCCAAAACTGCCCGCCCCCTGAGGCCATCATGCCCCTGAGAGGGAATAACATCAGCACCGTGACGTCCAACGGTGGGGATCTATTTTGGGAAGGAACTAACGAATCGGAATTTATCGTACCGGCAGATGATCCTGACCCCAAACGGACCATCTTTGCCGCTGGCCTATGGCTGGGGGGCCTTGACCCTGCATGGAATTTAAAGATTGCTGCCCAGAGCTACGGACGCTCCAGCAACCGAACAGACTTCGCCGCCGGGCCAATCGAATGGCAAGGCACGACGGTAGAAAATTACTGCGAAGTCTTTGATAAAATCTGGGTGGTCCAAAAGGCAGACGTAGAGGCCCACCTGGCCGACTATGCAGATAATGGCGTGATCGACAATCCCCGAATCAACATCTTCAGCTGGCCCGGTAAAGACAATGCCTTCTTTGGGGATTATCACCTCCAACCCTGGCCAGCAGGAACGCATCCAGACACCTACGCGCCATTCTACGACACCAATGCTGATGGTATCTACCAACCTGATCAAGGAGAATATCCCTTCCACCCAGGAGTTGAAGACGGACTATTTCCAAACCAGCTGACTTGGACGGTATTTAATGATTTTACCATCCATACCTCTACCGATAATACCGATCCCATCCTGGCCGAAATCCAACTTTGTAGCTGGAACTTTGCTTGTACAGATAATGAAGTTTTGAACAATACGGTCTTCACTTCACACACCATAAGAAATGCAGGTATAGAGACGATTGATTCTTTCGCAGTGGGCCTATGGGTGGATTTTGACCTGGGCTGCTATACAGACGATTATATGGGGTCGGCTCCGGAGTTGAATACGTTCTACGCTTATAATCAAGATAACCTGGATGGTGAAACTAGTGCACTAGATTGTGGTGGTGGGGTGACTACCTACGGTGAAAATCCTCCCGTACAGTCGATTACCTTTTTGAACAAGTCACTCGATGTTTTTACCATAGCTCGTAATAGATTCTTGAATCCTCCTCCTGGCACCGCCGACCCCGTCACCGCAGTAGAATATTATAATTATATGACAGGATCGTGGTTAGATGGAACGCCTATGACTTACGGTGGAGATGGATATAACCTCAACAGCACCGATATTGTCAAACACCTCTACTCCGAAAGTCCTACTGTCCCAGACAGTTGGTCGATGCTGCGCACTAGTGCTAGTAGAGAAGATCGCCGTTGCTTGGGTACCCATAATGCTGGCCGCTTGATCCCTGGTCAGTCTGTCACCCTGGATATGGGTTTTACCTATACCCGCCGGCCAGGCGCTGATTTCATAGAAAATGTAGACGCCATGTTTGAGGACGTAAACGAATTACAGGGTATTTATGACAATCGATTTGCGGGGGTATGTGGCGATGCGGTTTTATCGAATTCATCGGTTATTCCTACCTCCGCCTATCAACTATCACCCAACCCTACTCAGGGGATGGTGGAGCTTCAGCTGGGCGAACTGCACCTTGATCAGTTGCAGTTGTTCGATCTTTCGGGAAGGTTGATGATGACGGAAAATAACCTGCGGGGCCAAAGGCAGCTGGATTTATCCGCCTTCCAACCAGGAATGTACCTCTTACACCTGCAATCTGGTGAGCAAATCGCTACCGAAAAGATAGTAGTAATTGATTAATTTTAACACGATGAGCAACCGGGTCTGAGTGCCTCAGGCTCGGTTGCTGGATTAAATATTTCCACAAAACATAATATCCCTTCTTCTCCCCTCGTTATAGTGCCGATCAATCGATCCCGGCCCGTTCCGGCCTCATCTGTTATACACCTTTCCTACAAATCAACAGCACACAGCAGCTTGCTGGACTGTTCGTATCGTATTTTAAATTAAACTAACTACAAAATTATTAACCATGAGAGTTATTAGCACCCAAATTCCGACTACAGGTCTGAGGTACAGCTTATTAATCCTACTGCTTTCTGTTTTTTGTCTAGTGCAACTCAATGCCCAATCCGAGAATCACAAGCCCAACATTGCGCCGAGCGAGTTCACGGCCAAAAGTGGCGCCGTAGGCTGGCAGGAAGGGCTCACCGCCCCCGATCTTCAATTCAACGACATCAACGGCAAAAAAGCCAATCTCTACGATATGTTGGACAAACCAGTCGTCCTTGAGTTTTGGTCATTAGATTGCCAGCAATGCTTGAAGAATAAGACCTATTTGAAGTCGTTTTACAAGCAATTCGACATTCACATCGTTAGCATATGCCCGGATGAATACCCCAACGAAATCCGTAAGCTGGCTAAGAGTAAACAGCTGACTTGGATGAATATCTACGATGACAGTAAAAAATTCAACGGCTCAGATTTTGCCAGCACCAATCAACTCGGCAATGCCAGCTTCGTGCTCATCACGCCTGATAAGAAAGTCAACAAAGTTTTTACTTCTGACAAAGATTTCGGCAAACTCGGTGTAGCCTTGCAGCAGTATTTTGGAAAAAGATAGCCGTAGTAAGTACTATATCGCTAGATTCCGCGTTTAGTAATGGCGTTTTATTGTTTACTCAAAAGTGATATTATGAAAAAGAATGCGGAAAAAGCGGTGACATTCCTGTCATTACGCTTGCAACAAGGTAAACTAATCATCCCCCGACAACTTTCTAAGGTTAAAGGCGGAATGAAACCGGAAAGAATCCAATAATCACGACAAAAACAGAATAACCATACTAAATCGGATCGGGCCTCCACTCGATCCGATTTTTATTTGCCCCAATGTCAAAAATTCTCCTGCCGCTAAACTGAGCCCTCAATTTTTTGATCTACACAGGCAACATTTCCCCAAATAAATCACCAATGTTATAGGGGAAAGTCCTAATTTAATTGTAATAGTCTATGATATGCTCAGAATTTTCATCCTCCTGATCGGCTCCTTCCTCCTCCAGACATCCCCGCTGAAGGCCAGCCCCTCCCCGGCAAGTCCACAGCCCGACAGCATCACCGTCTATCTGTTCCTACACGATGCCTGTATCATTTGCCAAAATTATAGCCTGACTATCAACGAATTGCACGAAGAGTTTGCCGGTACGCATCTTGAATTCATCGGCCTGTTTCCCAATTTCGCCAGCAAGCCCGAGGCCATAGCAGCCTACAAAAAGAAATACCACATACCTTTTGCGCTGAAAACGGATTATTTCAGAACAATGACCCAAAAATTAGGAGCCACTATTACTCCAGAGGTTTTTGTATACAACCAAACGCGGGAAAAAATACTGTACCGCGGCCGCATTGACAATACCTATGTGGCACTGGGTCGAAAGCGACATTCGGCCAGCACCTCGGAGCTGCGAGATGCTTTGCAGGCTATTCGTTCGGGTCAGCAGGTAGCCGTTTCGCAAACCAAAGCCGTGGGCTGTCTGATCAACGCCAATGACCGCCTTGGGCAACAATAATCGAATGATCTACAATCAATCTATATACTTATGAAAAAAGTTTATCTACTCCTACTCTTTACCGCAGCTCTAAGTCCACTAGTGGCGCAGGTCAATTTCAGTGAGCACATTGCTCCCATTATCTACAAAAATTGCACGACCTGCCACCGAGGAGGAGAAGTCGGACCGATGCCCTTTACCAATTACGAAGAAGTGAAAAATTGGGCTTCGATGATTCAATACGTCACTGAAATCCGCTATATGCCGCCGTGGAAGCCCGATACAGAATATTCCAGTTTTCAAGGAGAGCGCAGCCTATCGCAGCAAGAGATTGATTTGATTACAGAGTGGGTATCAAATGGTAGCCCGCAGGGCGACCCCAGCCTGGAACCGCCCCTCCCCGACTTCCCTGCGGGTTCGCAAGTCGGTACGCCCGACCTCGTCCTCTCCTTCTCCCAAGCCTACGAACACCAGGGCGGCAACCAGGACAACTACCGCGTCTTCGTCCTCCCCACCGGACTGACGGAAGACAAAGCCCTCGACGCCATCGAACTGCGCCCCGGCAATAGCAAAATCGTCCACCACGCCCTCTTTGCCTACGACACCTCCGGCGAAGGCCGCCAGCTCGATGCCCAGGACGCCGAATATGGCTACGATGGCTTCGGCGGCTTTGGCGTCGACGGTAGCTTCGAAAACCAATTCCCCGGCTATGTACCGGGGCAGAAGGCCCGCCGCTACCCTGCCGGGCTCGGACAGATGCTGCCCGCCAACTCCGACCTGCTGATCCAAATGCACTACGCGCCGATCCCATTCCCCGAAACCGATTCCTCCAGCGTCAATATATTTTTCAAAAAAGAACCCGTGCAACGCTATGTGCAGAATTACATCATGCTGCCCTTCGATAATATATTGACCAATGGTCCCTTCGTCATTTATCCGGGCGTCAAAAAAACCTTCCACGGCGTCTTCACCATTCCCTTTGACATTAGTGTCATCAGCCTATTCCCCCACATGCACTTGCTGGGCAAAGACTGGGAAGTCTACTCCGTTTCGCCCACTGGCGATACCACCAATCTGATCAGCATCCCCGATTGGGACTTCAACTGGCAGGGCACCTACAATTTCAAGCGCTTCATCATACTAGAAGCCGGCTCTAAGCTCCACGCCTACGCCACCTACGATAATACTGCCGACAATCCCCTCAACCCCAACGATCCACCGCAGTTCGTTACCTGGGGGGAACGCACCACCGATGAGATGTTCTACTTGCCCATTTCCTATGTCCCCTATCAAGCTGGTGATGAGGATGTGGTTTTCGACGATGAGGTGACTTCCACAGACGGTGGGACGGCCCTGGTATTTCCAGAGAATAAGTTCTATCCTGTTTACCCCAACCCGACAAGCGAAAATATCACAGTTGGCTTTCAGCTGGCGCAGCCCAATCTGATTACCATTAACTTGTTTGATACCAAAGGGACTTTGCTGCGACAGATTGCTTCTAGTCAGTGGTATGGCGCGGGGACGCATCAGTTGAATATGAACCTGCCGGACTTGGCGACGGGAACCTACTACATCAACATTCGAGGAGATCGACTAAACATGAGTGAGGCGTTCAATGTAACGCGGTAAATTTATCGCTTAATAAAACGAGTGGAATACGTCTCCTCTTGATCAACCAATAACAAGATGTACATGCCCTGCGGTAGAGCCGCTGTAGGGATAGGAAGCGTCTGAGCTGTAGCAGCGGCGATTTGCTGAGCGTAGTGCTCTCGTCCTTGCAGGTCGACGATGCGCAGCTGTCCCGAGGTGGCCTGCCAATCTAGAAGTTCGAGGTAGAGCTGATCGGCGGTAGGATTGGGAAATACGCGCGCCTTGCCGGAGAGCTGTAGATTGCGGATAGCAGTAAGCGGGTCGATGACCGCATTGACGAAGGCGGGAGGGCCTTCGCAGGTAATGCCGAAGCCCTCTTGGCTATCGCGGACTCTGAAGGTGGTGGTTTCGGTAATGGTGGTGGTGAAGACGGGGCCGCTGCCGACCCAGCGGTTTTGGTCGTCGTACCAATTGAGTTGGTTGCCGGAGGCGGTGAGGGTGACGACTCCGGGTTGGGGGATGGTATCTCCGGTGGCCGTAGGCCGTAGGGGGATGTCTACCAGATTGATGGTAACGGGCTGGGAGGTAAATTCCCCGCAGAGTCCCTGTACCGTCACAGTATATTCACCAGAGGAAGTAGGGACAATGGTTTGGTTAGTTTGGCCATTTGACCAGAGGTAACTTTGTGCATCAGCAACAGCTAGCGTAGTAGGACTTCCGCCGCCGAAACAGTAAGTCGCCTCTCCAACTACCTCGATAACTGGTGTCTCATCGGGATCAACCGTAACTTTGAGGGTAAAGCTTCGACTTTCACAGCCAAACCGGCCAGTGACGATCACCCAATATTCTCCACTGCTGTCGACTTCAATGGCTCTACTGCTCTGCCCACTCGACCAGCGGTAGCCAATACCCAGTGGTGCCGTAAGCGTCAATGTCTCTCCTGCACAAATGGTAACTTCGCCCGACGAAGCGATATTTTTTCCGGGATAAAGACATTCATCCTCAATGGCAATCATTTTCTGATTGGCCGAAATATTGGTGTAGACCTCTTCCAATCCCTTCGGCCAACGAATGACCATTCGATCAATCTGGGTATATATTCCTAGGCCAAAATAAAGCGTCGGACTATTCATTACTCCATAACTTTCCCCAGCACGTACTTCCCGTACCTGAACTCCCCAAGGACCGTGAATTTCTACCCGAGCCCCAATCGCATTGCGATTACTTTGACGACCTTCTAGGTGCAGAGAGAAATAATTATTGCGATTGCGGTCATTGATCCAAAGGACATCATTATAAACAATATCGTCACTGCCCGCGTACACATCCAGGTAGCCATCATTATTGAGATCCCCCGTAGTAAAGATGCCCATGGTGTAATCATCAAACACCCCAGTGATCTCTTTGAAGGTCCGATTCCCCTTATTGGTATAAAATTTATACCCGGTACTACCCGCTACCAGAATATCTACATAACCATCGTTGTCAAAATCCCGCATGGTGCCATGTAGCATATTCTCTCTAATATCAATACCTGCACTAAAGGTAATGTCCTGATACTGCCCCGTTCCATCATTCTCAAACAAACGACAACGATCCATGTGGTTAACCAGGAAGCAGTCCATATCGCCATCGTTATCGATGTCTTGAAAATCAGCGGTCCAGGATTGGTGATTATCGGCTAGACCAAAGTTGTTGGCGGCCTCCCGGTAATTATTGTTTCCATCATTCACAAAAAGCTGGTTGATCAAACGAGGATCGGTAGGACCGGTGGCGAGTTTAGAACATTTAGAAAGGTATAAATCCAGGTCGCCATCATTATCAAAATCTGTCCATACGGAGGAATAGTTGCCGCCATTCATTTTGGAAGGACTAAATAAGTCCATATCGACCGCTGTGCTTGAATAGTTCAACTGGCCATTTTGGTCATTCATCCACACCCGGCTAGTAGCCGTATCATTGCACACAAAAACATCGATCCATCCATCATTATCAATATCGGCGAAATTACTACCTTGGAGGAAGAAAGAAGAAAAGGGCAACAGCGTCTGATCATATTCCGTCCCTTCATTCCGACTATACAGCAACTTTACCTGATCCCCATCCCCACCGATCAAAATATCGTTGAAGCTATCCCGATCGACATCGGCAATACAAAGCGTCAGCTGCTCTTGATTTCCGATGGAGCCCAATCTCAAATTCTGAAAAGCGGCCCCCGTATTTTGGTACTGGATTTCCATATTTTGACCACTAGACAGCCGAACGATGTCATCTAGACCATCATTATTCATATCGGCGATACCAATCACGTATTGACTTTTGAAGGAAGAAGTAGGTAATAGTTCTATAGTTTGGTTGGAAAAAGAGAAATTATCAGCCCTTTGCTGGGCGAAATTCGAAAATGGATTGGCTAACATCCAAAGCAAAACGATAATATGTACTGCATTGGCACGCATGGGTTTCTGCATTTATTTGATTCAACACAAACTTTAAGATACAAAAAACTGGTTAGGATTTACAGGTTTCTACTAATGACAACCCAAGTTAGTGACAGATTGTTGGCAGAATTTATAAAATATCCAACAATTATTGGGCTAATTCGTACATTCGTTAAATATTAATCTATATAGTCTTTTATCTGCCTTTTATGATGAGTTTTTACGCCAGCAACACCCTTAAGGTCGCTATTGTAGCGGGCTTTCTGATCCTCATTGGCTCCATGCTGCCGCTCAAAAACGAGCTGCAAGCCTACCACAGTCCCGAAGAGCTTGATTTTTATAAGCAACATGCAATGTTACTAACCATCGATAGTAACCAGTATTTTCCTTCTTCCCGTCAGTGTGTGGGCTGTCACGGCTTTGATTTGGAAGGATATGCGATGGTAGACAGCGAGGGCAATGATGTCAATATTGAGGACGATTGGCGAACTTCGATGATGGCCAATTCCGCCAAAGACCCTTTTTGGAAGGCTAAGGTGAGCCACGAAACCAGGGTCAACCCCGGTCACGCCGCTGATACTGAAAATACCTGTACGTCCTGTCATGCGCCTATGGGCCACTACACCGCTAAATTTCAGGGGCAAACGCACTACGGGATGGCCGACTTGGCGCAGGATACGCTAGGGCTAGACGGTGTTTCCTGCGGCGCTTGCCATCAAATCAGTGAAGACCTCATCGGGCAGTTGCACAGCGGTCAGATCAATTTCGACACCAACCGGGTGCAGTACGGCCCCTATCCCCAGCCCTTCGGTGCTCCTATGAGCGACTTTGTGGGTTTTAGCCCCGTTTATAGTGAACATATTAATGATGCTGGCCTCTGCGCCTCTTGCCATACCTTGATCAATGAAAGTCTGGATTTGGAGGGCAATAAGACTGGAAATTTCTTTGTCGAGCAAGCGACCTACCACGAGTGGCTCAACTCGCGCTACAATACCGATGACGTCAGCTGCCAGTCCTGCCATCTTCCTCGGATCAATGATACGGTAGTAATCGCTGATAATCTACTCTTCCTGCAAGGTCGGTCGCCCTACGGCCTTCACGAACTGGCCGGGGCCAACACCTTTATGCTACAATTGATGAAAGAAAATAAGGCATTACTGGGCATCGATGCCGAAGATGTGCACTTTGACTCCACCATCGCCGCTACCTATCGTATGCTACAGCAAAAAAGCCTGGAAGTCGATTTAGCCCTGGATCAGCTCAATAGCGATACGGCCTACTTCCGCCTGGATGTGCTGAATAAGGCTGGCCATAAGTTCCCCTCCGGCTACCCCAGCCGCCGCGCCTACATCGAATTCGTAGTCGTCAGCACCGAAGGCGATACCCTCTTCCACTCGGGGAAACGGTTGGCCAATGGCCGCCTGGAAAGCCACGATCCGCATTTTGAACCGCATTACGACATCATCAATAGGGAAGATCAGGTCCAAATCTATGAGTTGGTTAATGGAGACATCAACGGGCAGTTTACTTCGGTACTGGAACGGGGCTATCAACCGCTGAAAGACAACCGGCTTCCTCCGCAGGGCTTTACGACCAGCCACCGGGTCTACGACACCACGCTGATCGCCGGAGCGGCCCTGTTGGATATGAATTTTAATCGGCAGTCGGGGGCCGAAGGCAGCGGGACGGATGAGCTGCAATACCACATTCCGATGAACAACTTCACCGGTTTAGTGGATGTCTATGCCCGCGTTTACTACGAGGCGCTGCCTAAACGTTGGCTGGACGAGATGTTCGAGGAAAGCTCCATTGAAATCAACTTTTTCGAGGCCCTTTACAATGGCACAGAGCAAGAACCTGTTTTGGTGCAACAGGCAGTCATCGAGGACCTCTACCTGGAATCGACCAGCGTGCGAGGGCCCCTGGCGGAGCGGCCGTTGAAGGTCTTTCCAAACCCGGTCAGTTCGGGGCTGGTGCATTGGAATTATGAGGGGACGGAAGAGCTGGTGCGGGTACGCATCTATAGCGCCGACGGTCGGTTGCTGCTGGAGGCCGAGCGCCCGGAGGGGCCGATTCGGTTGCCGGAGGCGAAGGGAATCTATTTGATGCAGTTCGAATTTGAGGGCTTCCAGTATAATAAACGCATCCTAAGAAAGTAAAAAACCTGCCTGCCGATGAACGACAGACAGGTAAACTGCCCGATTTTTACGTTTCTCGTTAAAAAAATTGATTTCAACGAGATATTTACAAGATATTCTATTATTTTGCATTAGACAATCGCCGATTCGTGAGTGAGACTACTAGAAGTGTGAGTGAGGTATTTCACCTACTGAAGCGAAAAATGGCCAATGAGAAGCACTTCGTATAACAAAAGACCCAAAAAGTAGAAAATTCGTAGAAAAACTAGCTTGTATAGTATTTGTAGTACCCAAAAATTTGGCAAATTCACCCCTTTCTAGCATTTTTGTGGTATACTTCAATAAGACAAAGAACGATTTAGCAAAAATTACTTGGGCCTTAGGGCCTAAACAGTGTCTCTCTAAGTGCTAAAAGCGCATTCGGC
>JBCDGZ010000163.1:0-14776 GCA_038750655.1 Bacteroidota bacterium
ATTGAGGGCATCTCTACGGAATTCCGCTCTTAATATATTGAAATTATCGTTAAAATCCACGTTTTGTACCTCCCGGAGCCAGCCAATATCCAATTTTTCTACCTTGGGATAAACTTCGTGCGAAAGGATGCCGGGCTCGGGCAGGGTGATCGTCACCGTTTGCTTTTTACTGTTGATTTTGAGGTCAAAATAGCGATCCAGCTGGAAACCGACCTTCAAAATGCTAATCGCCGAAACCTCAATATCGGACGAGGAAACTGAGTAGCCCCAAACCTTGGTCTGCATTTGTTTACTAAGTCCCTTTTTGTCTCGGACCTCCATCGTAGCCAGCTCCGCAATCACCTTTTCCACCTTTTCCTCCATCAAACCTTTGGCTCGGCTAAAGTCCAAAATCGCCGCTCGGTCCTGCAAGCGCTTCAGCACCGGCCGCAGGGCCTCCGTCATCGCAATTCCGCAGGGCGTCGCCACCCGCTGCCCCTTGACATTAATCGATCCGTTGTTGGTCTCAATAAGCGAGGTAATCACATGATTGATCAAAAAGCAGGTATACTTCGACGCCACCTCGTTGAGCACTTCTACCGAAGAGGTCGATTCATTATTGTACCAGGTCTCATATAAGGCCGCAGAAGTATCCTTAAGCTGGATGAAATCATTGAAATAAAGCTGTTTGAGATAGTGATGATGCTCTTCGTAGGCCGGAATAATCTGTTGTTTTACACTATCTCCCAAATCCATGCGGTTGGCCACGTGGTAGAGGAGGCCCAGGTTGAAGTTGTAGATCAGCTCGTTGAACTCCCGGCGATAGCGATGGGGATTGGAAAGAATGGCCAAGGTATTTTCCTCATCCATATCAAATTTGAAATCCGACGGCACATAGGTGATCTGCATTTCCTCAGGAACACTGGTGTATTCGCTGACATTATTCTTGTAATATTTGAAAAGAACAAATGCGACAATGCAGAAGAACGTCAAATAGATCAGCTTTGAGCCGAAACTCATTCCGCCGCCATCGCTGCCTTGAGGTGCTGCCATGATAATCGTTTTGTGGATAGAATACGCACAGTAAAGTTACTCCAAAAAACCGTGCCTGAGAAATTAATATCCCAGCTTTGTAAGGCTTTTAGCCGCTGTTTTAGTGGCCATCACAGTATTTTCCCCAATACGCCATCAATTACTGCCACCACAGCTGCCAAAGCTAAAGCCCACCAGAAGTTTTTTACTTTAAAATCTGTGATGAAGTAATCGGCCACCTTGATGAGAATGGCGTCTAAGACTAAGGTGAAAAGGCCCATAGTCAGAATGCCCAAGCTGACGATCTTGAGGACGGTACCCAAGGTGATGTTGAGCAGGGCGATGGCAACGGCCAGTAGGATAGCGGGAAGAAAGCCTTTGAGCTGAATGCCGCTGAGCAACTGTGCCCCCAGGTAGAAGGCCAGGGCATGAATAAACAGTTCGATGATGGTCTCCATAATGATTGATTTTATGTTGGCTTAGAATGATTAATGAACTACATCTTGTATTTGTAGTAATAGGCCGATACTCCAAGTAACGAATTTGGTCAGCAAAATGATCAGTAGAATTAGCAGAATCAAGAGGACCAGCAGGATGGGAATGATTACTTTCCAGACGCTGCCCTGGTGTTCTCCTTCGCCGTAATGCTCAACCAGTAAGTTGTAATTGCGACGGTTGGCCTTGTAGGCGAGGTCAAAAAGGTCGCCGATGAGCGGAATACTGCCAATAACGGTATCTAGGAGGACATTGAGGATCATCCGGGCTACCAGCTGCCCGCTGGCCCCGTGGCGAGCTATAGTAATCACCAGGCCGGCCGAGAACAGGAACCCAAGGATGTCACCGACATAGGGGAAAAGTCCGATTAGAAAGTCGATGCCAAAGCGGACATTGGTTCCGGGAATACGGAATTTACTGTCGAGCAACTCAGAAAATTTATCGATGCCCCACAACTCGGGAATCGGCGCTTTTGTAGTTTGATCCATCGGAGGTCACTTTATTTCACAAAGAAAAGGGAATAAGAAAGAACTTGTTAATTTTTCGCTGCTTAAAGCAGTGATCGCCAAGCGTTCAAACTGTCGCTGATTGGCAAAAAAGAGTAGACTTTAACACTTACGCTTAGCAGCAAAAGCTTTGACGACAGCGTTTTAAAGATAGATTTGTTGATAAGACAAATCCTCCTTTTTTGTTTTGAATTTCTCATAGGTGATAGTTAGTTTTCTGTGATGATAAGGTCGTACCGCTTGCAAAAGGCAGTACGACTTTTTTTTGCTTGTCGCTTTCCCTATCTTGCCGAAAAAGACTGCCATGTTGCATCCGCAAACTTTGATTAATTGTGCCGGGCAATTGCTTGACCTGTCTCGCCCACGAGTCATGGGCATCCTCAACCTGACCCCGGATTCGTTCTACGACGGCGGGCGCTACGACTCTGAGCAGCGGGCCATGGCGCAGGTCGAGCGGATGCTGAGCGAAGGGGCCGCCATCATCGATGTGGGCGGCATGTCCTCTCGCCCAGGGGCCAAAGTCATCGATACCCAGGAGGAACTACAGCGAGTCCTCCCCACCATCAAAGCCATCAAGCAGCACTTCCCCCAGGCCATCATCTCCATCGATACCATTCGCGGTGAGGTGGCCCGCCAAGCCGTCGAAGCCGGGGCCGCCATCGTCAACGACATCTCCGCCGGCAGCCTCGATCCCATGCTCCTGCCCACCGTCGCCGACCTCGGCGTCCCCTATATCCTCATGCACCTCCAGGGCCGCCCCGAAACCATGCAGGACAATCCCCAGTACCAGGATGTCGTTCTGGAAGTGCTGGACTTTTTTTGCCAGAAAATCGCCGAGCTGCGCCAGCTTGGCATCGGAGATATTCTATTGGACCCGGGTTTTGGCTTCGGCAAAAAGCTGGAACACAACTACGAGTTGCTGACCAGAATGAACGTCTTTCAAATCCCGGGCTTGCCTGTTTTGGCTGGAGTTTCTCGCAAATCAATGATTTATAAGTATTTGAAAGTTAAGCCAGAAGAGGCTTTGAATGGAACCTCTGCTTTACATATGATCGCCCTACAACAGGGGGCTCGTATCCTTCGTGTACACGACGTCAAAGCGGCTATTGAGGTCGTTCAACTTTGGGAAATGTGCGCAGCCGTGGGGGAGAATTGCGGCGAAGATGTTAAATTGCAAAAAAAATAAACCGTTTCATTGCACCACATCAGTGAAAATAATATTAAGAAGGTCACCCTTCGCTTTCTCAAAACCTACTACAAATTTCGTCCTAGAGTAGGAGAAACGACCTTTAGTCAGGACTTGGCTACAGACAGTGGGATCATCGCTGATGGCTACATGACCTTTCCTACGGACAAGGGCGGGCAATTTACGGCAACTTTCGAGGCTACTTCTCATAACTCTCGTAATGAAGTCATTTACAAGCTGCAAGACAAGATCCTGTTTTGGGACAGCTTGGCGGTCAGCTTCCTTTTTACGGTGTTGTTGTTCAGCTACGGTTATGCCAACGGGCTATTTACCATCGACCGCATGGGCTTGGGCGGCAGCTTGAGCTTACTGGGTTTGGTGATTGTCATTTGCTATTATGCCTACCAACTCAGCTTTCGCAATTTGCATCGCTACCGCTACATCTACGCTATCGAACAGTTCAAGCGTTACCACGCCGACGAGCAGTGGATTGCCATCAGCACCGACATTTTCGATCATCCCGATGATCGCTATTTCAAAGAGCTCAAGGAGCAGTGTGTTCACAATGGCATTGGTTTGATTGCCGTTGATCCGGATTTGGAGCCTCATATGCTGATCACGCCTTCGCGAGAGGAGCTTTTCGGCTCGGCGCGCAAGCGTTTGGTCTTCCGGCAGCGAAGCCAGGCTGCCAACAAGGCGACCGACCGGTTGAAAGGTTGGTGGAATAAATTGGTGAATGGCTCGACTTCTTCGCTTTTGCGCTACCAGCGCTCCCATTTTTTGCAAATTGCCTTATGTTCCATTTCATTGGTGTTACTTTCCGGGATTTACTATGATCAATTGCGGGATAAATCGGTTGCCTACGTTGATGAGGAGCAGTATGAGCAAGAGATGCTGGCGGCGCGGTCGAAGTTAAAAAAGGAGCCCAAGGGCTATATTGTGGATTCGGCTAATATGCGAATGTATCGTAAGCTAAATGTGCCCTATCAGTCGGAGGAGGAGCCTTTGGCGAAGGAGGAGGAGCCTGCTGTGGGGGCGTATCGTCGGCCGGGGGAAGCCCCCGTGGAGCCGGTAGATTCAGAAGAAATTTATGTGGGAAATGAGGAGGGCAGCGATTTTACGGGCTACGAATGTGAGCGATTTTACAATATTACGGGAACGGTTTACATCATTCAAGACAATGCCTACGAGCGCTTCGAAGCGGCAGAGAAACGCCTGCAACGGCTTCGGGCCAAAGGTTTGGAGTGCAATGCCTTGTGGTTGGGTTGTTTTACCAAAAAAGACAAGCGTTATGTCGTCTACTATGATATGATGTTCGAAAATCGCTCGGAGGCCGCCGGGGTTGCTAAGGATTACCGCCGGAAGTTGCGCCGCCAAAAGATTGATGCTGATAAGGTCCTCATTCGATCCATCAGTCGGATTAAATAAGTTGCAATTACCTTGAGTCACAGTCAAAGATTGAACGGAGTAGCGATCAGTATTGCTTTTTGTCTGTTGATCCAGCTCTTTATGACGCCCAATTTATGGCAGGCGGAGCGGGCTTTCCCCCTGTTTTCCCTACTAGAAGCGCCCGCCTGGCTCCACCAATACCTCTACTACACCTGCATCGCCGGCCTCCTGCTCATCCTTTTTCTATCCCCCTACAAAAAAGCCTACGGGCTCTACTTCCTCGCGCTCCTCCCGCTGCTGCTCCTGGACCTCAACCGCCTCCAAGTCTGGCTCTACCAATTCAGCCTCTTCCTCGGCATCATCGCCCTGGGCCGCAAAAAACTAGAGTCCTACCGCCTCCAAGCCCTCCAACTGGCCCTGGCTGCTACCTACTTCTGGAGCGGCCTGCATAAGCTCAACACCTACTTCATCAACGATATATTCCCCGACCTGCTCACCCCCCTCGGCTTCGAGGCCGGCCCCGCACTGGGCCTCGCCGCTGCCCTCCTGGAAATGAGCCTGGGACCCGGCCTCCTCTGGAAGCGCAGCCGACCCTATTTCTTGGCCCTGGCGGTGCTGATGCATCTCTTCCTCCTTGGTCTGCTTGGCCCTCTCGGCCAAAACTGGAACGCCGTCATCTGGCCCTGGAACATTGCCCTGATCGCCATCGCTTGGCTGCTATTTTACCAAAGTCCCTACGCTATCCACTACCAGCTATGGACAAAACTGAGGCAATTTCCTATATTCGTTGTGGTGATATTGCTGTTTGTCCTTCTTCCGGGGCTCAACCGATTCGGCTATTGGGATGAGCAGCTGTCCTTCAAAATGTACGCGGGGATGCAGCCCGAGGGCGTATTTTACCTCAATAGGGAGGACCAGGTCTGCTTCCCGGAAGTTCTGGGGAACGATTGGGATAAGAACCAAAACCCCAACCGCCCCGGCGAGCACTTCGTGATCATTGATCAGTGGGCCTTCGCAGAGCTGGAAACGCCGCCTTACACCAGTGCCACCAGCCTGCGGCAGATTCGCCAAAAACTCTGTGCCTGTCTGCGCTACCCGGCGGGGGGGCGGTTGGAAGTCATCCACGGCCATCCCTGGGATCGCTCTAAGGAATCGACCACTGTTTATCATTGTACCGAGCAAAAGGAAAAATCTAAATAACGTTCAAATCAAATAGTATGTCTAGAAACGCTTTACTCCTAACGCTTTGCCTTTTAATCAGCCTTGCTGCCCAGGCCCAAAAAACTTATCTGCACTGCGGCACTCTCATCGATGGGATCAGTAATAATGCTCAGGCTGAGATGACCATTGTCGTTGAAAATAATACCATTATTGCCGTCAATCAAGGCTACACCGCTCCGGAGGCAGGTGTGCGTGTAGTTGATTTGAAGAGCCATACCGTTATGCCGGGCTGGATCGACTTGCATGTGCACCTCGAAGGGCAGTCTAGCCCCAAGCGTTACGAGGAGAATTTTCGCCTCAACGATGCTGATGTGGCTCTGCGTTCGACCATCTACGCCAAGCGGACGCTGATGGCGGGCTTCACTACCGTTCGCGATCTGGGGGGGACGGGGGTCAATGTTTCGCTGCGCAATGCCATCAATAAAGGCTTCGTAGACGGGCCGAGAATCTACACGGCGGAAAAGACTTTAGCCACAACGGGCGGACACGGCGATCCGAGCAATGGGGTGCGCAAGGAGCTGATGGGTGATCCTGGGCCGAAGGAGGGTGTGCTCAATAGCATTGAGGATGCTCGTAAGGCGGTGCGGCAGCGCTATAAGAACGGTGCAGATGTGATCAAGGTGACGGCAACGGGCGGCGTTCTGAGCGTCGCCAAGGATGGTCAAGGCCCTCAACTAACCGAAGAAGAATTAAAGGCTATTGTCAGGACTGCCAATGACTACGGGATGACAACTGCAGCCCACGCGCACGGAGATGAAGGGATGCAACGAGCTGTTCGCGCCGGCATTACTTCCATTGAGCACGGTACCCTGATGAGCGAAGAGACGATGAATTTGATGAAAGAATATGGGACCTACTATGTCCCGACCATCTCTGCTGGTAAATATGTAGAAGAAAAGGCCAAAATACCGGGCTTCTATCCCGCCATCATCGTTCCCAAAGCCTTGGAAATTGGTCCGCAGATTCAGCAGACTTTCGCTCGGGCCTATCAGGCTGGGGTTACCATCGCCTTCGGCACTGACGCTGGGGTATTTCCGCACGGTGACAACGCCAAAGAGTTTCTCTACATGACCGAAGTCGGCATGCCCGTCATGGAGGCCATCCACTCGGCTACCCGCGTAGCTGCTGAATTATTAAAAATTGACGATAAAATCGGGACAATTGGAACGGGAAAATTGGCAGATATTGTTGCAACACAAGGAAACCCCTTGCAGGACATCAATGCCGTCTTGGAAGTTGCCTTTGTTATGAAAGACGGAAAAATCTATAAGGAACAATAAAAATGCCTTACATCAACCAAACTTCTTACCGAGCGCCGCTGCTACTGCGCTACCATCATTTTAACACCATGCTTCGCCCGGCGATTCATCGCGTGCCGGGGGTGCAGTACCAACGCGAGCGGATTTTTACGCCCGACGACGACTTTCTTGATCTGGATTGGTCGATAGTCGGGGGCGATCGGCTGGTGGTGATGCTGCACGGCTTGGAGGGCAGCAGCGATAGTACCTATGTGAAGAGCCTCGTCCGGCTGTCCAACCGGGAGGGCTGGGATGGGCTGGCGATTAACTTTCGGAGCTGCAGTGGGGAGATGAACCGGCATCTGCATTCTTACCACAGCGGTGACACTAGCGACTTGGATTTGGTCTTGCAGCATGTACTGAGCAAGGGAAGATACCGGGAGATTTGCATCGCAGGCTTTAGCCTGGGGGGCAATGTAACCTTGAAGTTTACAGGAGAAAAGGGGAGCGCGATCTATCCGGAGGTCAAAAAAGTGGTCGCCGTTTCGGTGCCTATTCATTTAGAAAGTAGCAGTTATGAGCTGGGCAAATGGCACAATCGGATTTATATGGGGCGTTTTATGAATTCACTAAAAAGTAAGGTGCAGCAAAAGCTAGCCCTGATTGGCGACCATATTGATTTAGAGGCTGTGATGGCCTCCCGGACTTTTGGCGATTTTGACGAGCACTTCACCGCCCCGGTCAACGGCTTCAAAAATGCCATAGATTATTGGACGCAATCAAGTAGTCTACAATTCATACCTAGCATATCAGTACCCACACTGCTCATCAATGCCCGAGATGATTCCTTTCTGAGTGATCGCTGCTATCCGGTCGAGCTGGCCGAGCAGCACCCTTTCTTTCATTTTGAGGCTCCACAACACGGCGGTCATGTCGGATTTGTGCTGCTTCGGAATGATAATTTCATGTGGATAGAAAAGCGGATTGTACAATTTTTAAAATCCTGACTTAATAATTCGTTAAAAACCCTTAATCAGGCATAATTTAGCGAACTTAGATGGTTCTATATTCGTACATTAGCCGATAATATTTGTCAACAGTCTGGATGAAAGAACGTCCCGAAGAAAGGTTAGAGAATTTTTTCCAACGTCTCAAGAGAAGACGCTTGATCAAAGTGTTGTTTCGCTACTTGAAATGGCTAGCCTTTACTGTGTTTTTGCTGATCATTATCCTTTGGGTGGTACTGCAAAATAAAGACTTTCAAAACTGGGCGGTTGATAAAACCACTACCTATCTCTCCGAAGAATTGCAGACTAGAGTAGAGCTGGAACGCATCGATCTGGAATTGTTTAGTAAATTGGTCCTGGAGAATTTTTACGTCGAAGATTTACAGGGCGATACCCTGCTGTACAGCAAAAAGCTGAAGACCACCCTCAGCGCAGATCTATTGGGGATTTTGACCGGGCGACTGGACATCGATGATATTCATTTGGATGAGGGAAAATTCTACCTTCGTCGGGATTCCGGGCAGCACAAGAATAACCTCAACTTACTGCTGGCCAAGTTGAAGAATCCCTCGGCTCCCAAAAAGAAGAAAAAAAGCAGCAGCTCTAGGCCCTTTTTCTTAGACATCGATGCCTTGCACCTCAATAATGTTCGCTTTGAGCAGGATGATCGGGTCAAAGGTCAGCGCATTAGCGCAGAGATTCGATCGGGGAATATTCAGATTGATAGCCTAGACTTGGAGCATAAGCGATTCGTGATTCGTTCTGCGGTAATCGAAAGGCCGATTGTGAGCATTGAGGAGTTGGAGAAGATGCCGCTACTGGAGCAGGTGGATACCAGCGAAGTGGCTACGACGGAGCCCGAGGAGGAGGAAGCAAGCCTGAGCATCCACCTAGGGAGCCTCCGGCTAAGCGAAGGAGACTTTAGCCTCGACAACTTCCGCAAGGCACCGACCCGCACCAAACCGCCTACGGCCATCGACTTTCAACACCTCGACATCAGTGGCATCGACATCTCTATCGACGACTTTGACTACCAAAAAGACCGCTACAGCGGCACAATCAATAACATCAGCCTGAGCGAGGAAAGTGGCTTTGTTCTAGAAAAACTGGCCGCTAATCAAGCACTGGTCACTAATCGCCTCATCCAATTGGAAGGCATGCAACTCATCACCCCCAACAGTCGCATTCAGGATACCCTGGAGTTCAAATTCCGCTCCTTCGACGACTTTGGAGATTTTGAAGACAAAATTCGCATGAAGGGCGATTTCAAAAACTCTCGAATTGCCCTCAAGGACATCTTTGCCTTTGCCCCTAAGCTGGGCGAGAATGCTTTTTTCAAACAAAATGAAGAAGCCATTTTCGAAGTAGATGGATTGATTACGGGGAAAGTCAACAACCTCAAGGGCAATCGCCTGGCCCTCAACCTAGGCAACCGGCTGCGCCTGCGCGGAAACTTCAACTCCCGCAACCTGGCCGTGCGCAACGACGAAATGCTCAACCTCCGGCTAGAGCGCCTACAAACCGATATGGCCACCTTGCGCCTGCTCATCCCGGACTTCAGCCCGCCGGCCAACTTCGATAAACTCGGTAAGCTCGACTTTAGCGGCCGCTTCGATGGCTTCTTTACCGACTTTGTGGCCTACGGTGCGCTGACTACCGACCTGGGAAAGGCCGAGATGGATATGCGGATGGACCTGCGGGAGGGCCGCGTGGCCGCCAATTATAACGGTCGACTTTCGCTGACGGACTTTGACCTCAAATCCTGGTCGGGCAACCAAGATGTGGGCAATATCACCTTCGTCTCTGAAGTCCGCGAGGGCCGAGGGCTAACCATTGAAACGGTAAATGCGAAGCTCAATGGGCAGATTGCCAGTTTTACCTTCAAGGACTACACCTACGAGAATGTGACGCTCGATGGCGTACTTAATCAAGATCTCTTCGACGGAGAACTCAACATCAAGGATGACAACATCGATTTCTCTTTCGATGGATCAATCGATTATTCTGATAGCATTCCGGCTTTCAACTTCATCGCTAATGTTAACAAGGCCGATCTGTACGCGCTCAACTTGGTGAAAAAACCGCTGACGCTGGCTGGCGATGTCGACTTCAGCCTGAAAGGGCGGGGCTTATCTAGCTTGCAAGGCCGGGCCTCCGTTTATGATCTTAACCTAGTTCGCTTTGATACCCAGTTGTATCAGGTAGATACTATTGAGCTGTCTTCCATCTTTGACGAACAACAGCGGGTTTTTACGCTGCACTCCGAGGTCTTGGAATTGAGTCTGCGTGGGCTTTTTGACATCGAGCGGGTGCCGGAGGCGGTTTTGCAGTATTTTGAAACCAATTTTAAAGCAGTAGCTGATCGTTTCAATATCCACAGCAAGGGCAAGGACATCGGGCCGCATCAATTTCATTATCAGCTCTCCTTACACGATTCTAAAAACCTTACTACGCTATTTGCCGAGCAACTGGATACCATTCGCAATTTGGAGTTGAAGGGATTTGTAGATTTAATTAGCGACAGCATTAATTTGGATCTAGGCTTGCCTCGGATTAAATTTGGTAATGTTATCATGGATGACATCGTCTTTTTGATCAATGGAAAAGCCGATAGCAGCGATATAGAATTGGGGATTTACCATACCAGCATCAATAACAAGCAGCATTTTGAACCCCTGACCCTGGTCGGCCATTGGGATAAGGAGCAGTTCGATTTTGAAGTCAATGCCACCAATTTTACAGATGTGCTGGACAATTTTAACCTCAATGGACAGTTTACCTTTATCGATGAATATTTCCAGATCAAGTTTCTGCCTTCCAACCTGGTCATCCTCAAAGAAAACTGGGACATCGACGAAGATAACTATATCCGTTTTGGCAAAAATTATATCCAGACCCAAAACTTCAGCCTCAGTCAGGCCATGCGCAACATCGAGGTCACCAGCAGCTCCGAAAATGGGCTGACCTTCGATATTTCAGGCTTTGACCTGTCGCTTATCGATGAGCTTTGGCGTTACGATAAGCTGGACTTTTCTGGGCCCTTCGAGATGTCCATCGATATTGACAATATTTTCAAAATGGAAGATATGCGATTGATGGTGGAGGCGGATACCTTTAGGGTTAATGAGGATGACTGGGGGCATTTTCGGCTGGATGCCAATATGCCTTCACTCTCTGAACTCGTTCGAGGGAATATGAGTATCACGCGCGGGGATGAGCAGCTGACTGCCGAAGGCTACTTCGCACCTCCAGCTGCCCGTAAAAATCAGTCCTCCTATCGCGTCTTTAAAATTGATGCCAATATTGTCAACTATTCTATGCACATCGCAGAGTACTGGATCGGTGGTGGGGTGACCAATACAACGGGGCGTTTTGATGCTCAGGTGGATATTTGGAGTGCGGGCGACGGGCCGGAGCTGGACGGCGAAATTTATGTCCGCGATCTTGCCGTAACCATCAATTACCTCAAAACCCGCTATTTTGCCAAATCAGGGATAATGAAGGTCAACAATCGCTATCTTTTCGATGCCTCCGGTAACACGATTACAGATAAGTATGGCAATACGGCGCAGCTGGAAGGAGGTATCACTCACAATAAGCTTCGAAACCTTAGCCTGGAGGCTACTGTAACCTCCGATCGCTTCTTGGTGCTGGATACCAAGAAGGAGGACAACGATATTTACTATGGCCACTGTCTAGGAGGAGGAACGATTACTTTTGGGGGAACTTTTCAAAAGACTGACCTCAGCATTGACGCCGTTACGGGAGAAGATACCCGTCTGATTATTCCGATTACCGAAGAAAAGAATGCAGGAGAAATTTCCTTTATCAAACTGATTAACAAAGATGACCTCAAGAAAGAGGATAAGGATAAAAAGCCCTCGGAGCTGAGAGGATTTGAGGTAGACATCAACCTGACCTTCAATGAATTGGCCGAGGTACTGCTGGTCTTCGACGAGCGAGCTGGTGATATTATCAAAGGGCAGGGCAGGGGAGCAGTACAAATGTTCATCTCCCGCTCGGGCAATATTTCGATGTTTGGGGATTACGAAATTGAAACCGGGGAGTACCTCTTCACCCTCTACAATTTTATCAACAAACCTTTCATTGTCAACCAAGGGGGCAACATCCGCTGGACCGGCGACCCTTATAACGCAACCATCGACTTTGTCGCAGAATACAAGGGATTAAAAACCTCGATGTTCAACCTGCTGGTCGAATACCTCAATACCGATGAGCTGCGGGCAGAGGCCCGTAATTCGACCGATGTCGATCTAAAGATGAGCCTAAATGGCCAGCTGTTGCAGCCCAACATTTCTTTTGACATCGGATTTCCGAGCATTGATGGACAGATTAAAAGCTTTACCGATAGCAAAATGCGCATCGTCCGCAGAGACCCCAATGAGCTGAACCGACAGGTCTTCGGACTCTTGGTGATAGGCAGTTTCCTCCCCTCCGGACAATCCCCTCTAGCCGGCACCCAGGGCATCATTGGCATCAATACCCTCAGCGAGATGGTCACCAACCAGCTGTCGATCTACCTAACAGAGCTATTAGCCGAAGTATTCACTGATGTAGGCTTCATCTCCGGCGTTGACTTTGACATCAACTACAACATCTATCAATCCCAGGATTTGACCATCAGCGGCGATAACATCACCACAGGCAATGAGATTGCATTGGATTTCAAAACCGATCTTTTTGACGACCGCCTTTCGCTCAACTTTGGGGGAAATATTGACTGGGGAAGCGCCAGTACGCCGGGGCAGTCCGGGGCCTTCCTCGCTGGAGAATTTGTCCTGGAATACGTCCTCACCCGCGACCGCCGCTTCAAGGTCCGCTTCTATCAGCTGTCGGATCAAACCATTATTTCCGGACGTCGCAACAAGACCGGTCTGGGGTTGAGTTTCCGCCGGGAGTTTGATTCTTTTGGAGAGTTTATCAGGGGAATGAAGAAAACGGCGAAAAAAATTATTGATGACTAGTCGCTCAGTCAACCGACAATTTAACCCAAATTATTGCCAGATATTAGTAGTGTTTATTATGTTTATGAGACCAAAAACTGATTAAACATACGCTCACTATGAAAGCCGCAACCATACATGAGCTTAAGAGGCAGCTCAATGCCTGTGACCATAAGCTACTTTTATTTTTTTGTCTGCGACTCGCTAAATTCAAGAAGGAGAACAAAGAACTACTGACCTATCTGCTCTTTGAAGCGGATGATGAGGAGGGTTATATTGCCAGCGTTAAACGGGAAATTGAGGCTATGATGGAAGAGGCCAATAAACCCAGTTTGTACCTCACCAAAAAAAGTGTGCGAAAGACCATCCGCATTTTGGATAAGTTTATTCGCTACTCGGGGGAAAAGGAAACAGAGGTAGAGCTGCGCCTCTTTCTGTGTGAACAAATGAAGCAAAACCGTATTCCGCTCAGTAGAAGTCGGGTGTTGACCAAAATCTTTGAAGGGCAGATTAAAAAGATCAATACGGCTTTGTCCAAGCTACACGAGGATTTACAGTACGACTATCGAATAGAAATGAGTGAGCGTTTGGGTATCGACCCACCCCCCGATTTTAGTTTTTGACCGTCAGATCGATATAGATTGGTAGGTGATCGCTGTAGCCGCCGTAGTAGCGGGGGCCGCCGTAGGTGCGGTTGGGGCGCTCGCCGTATTTTCGGTCGGTGTACATCATCCAGCTTTGCTTGTAGATATAGGCTTCTTGAAAGGCAATCTTTTGCTCGGCTTGCCGCAGGGAGGCGGAGAGGATAATGTGGTCCAGCATATTCCAGTTGCCACGGTAGTTGTACGATCCCAGATTGTCTTGGTCAAAAGGAGTGAAGCAGTCGTAGAGCTTATTGGCTGCTTGGTCATTGGTAACATCTAATTCACGAGTGAGGCTTTTATTATTGGATTCGTCGTTGAGGTCGCCCATGATGATAATTTTAGCCTGGGCTTGTTTTTGGGTGAGGGCGTCAACGGCTTTGCGGAGTTGTTGGGCGACGTAGAGGCGCTTGGGTTCGCTGGCTGCCAGGCCGCCCCGGCGGGAGGGCCAGTGGTTGACGAAGAAGTGCAGGGTGTCGCGGCCGAGGAAAAGCCCCTTGACGTAGAGGATGTCCCGGGTGGTGTAGTCCTGGACGATTTTGGGTGGAAAGTTGATCCGGATGTAGTCAGATTCCAAAACGCGCATTTCTGCTTTTTTGTAGAGCAATGCCACATCAATCCCCCTAAAATCTGGCGAATCGAAGTGAACCGACTGGTACTCAGAAGCCCGCAGTTTCTCCGTTGCAGCAAGATCTTTCAGTACCTGCTCATTTTCTACCTCACAAAGTCCGACCACACTAGGCTGGTTCATGCCATCGAGCACCTTGGCGATATTATTCAGCTTTTTCTGGTAGCGCTCCGATGTCCACTCATTGCGTCCTTTAGGAGTAAAGTCATCATCTTTGCGCTGCGGATCATCTTCGAGGTCAAAAAGATTTTCCACATTGTAAAAAGCGAAGCGATAGCTTCCCGGGGTGACCTCTTTAGCAATGGGAGTAGCCGTTTTGGGGCCTTTACAAGCAGGAAAGACAAGCAAGAAGGAAAGCAGGCCGATTAGGAAGTGGCGCATGATTGTGGTATTTTGCCGATGAGGGATTAAGGGTATCTTTAGGAGGCAAAGGTAAGGATTGGTGGGGCAAATTCTGCAATAAAAATTAATAGAAATTGTTTTGTTTGAA
>JBCDGZ010000164.1:0-14414 GCA_038750655.1 Bacteroidota bacterium
ATACTTTTACATCAGCTCGATAATTTATCGTTCCTATTATTATAAGTAGTTGAAAATGAAGTGAACGACTGGATCAGTAGGAGTTATTAGCTTCTGTATCGTTGTACCGTTGTATCGTCCTAAAAAAGTTGCCCCTTTGAGGGAGGGCCCACCCACATTACCACCGCCGCCGATCCCCCCTTTTATAAATTCATCCTAGCTATAGCTAGCCAGGTCTTGCGAGGGGATCGCAAGAATTCCATTTTCAGGAATGGCATCCTTCCACTTTCCAGGCCCTTGAAAGCAAAAGGGAGTATATAAATCCAAACTATAAGCATTGCCAAAGGGAGTTCTTACTGGTGGTGTTCTTAAGAGCCAATGGCAATTTTCGAAGTGAGCAACAAATATAACACAAATTGTTTTCATATGCAATAATTTGCTGCTCTACCTTATTCCAAAATTAAGCCGAGAAAAAATTTTATCAAAATATAAAATCTTAAAATACTGATAATCAGCCCACAAAGTACTAAACCAACTGCAAGTACTATCATAAATTTAGTACTATGTATTGCATAGTACTATAAAAAATAATAGCTTTGTAGTATGAGTTTGGATAAAAATAAAATTCTGACTAATACCAAAGCACAAATGAGAAAAGGCGTGTTAGAGCTTTGCATCCTCTCCATTATCGCGGAGCAGGAGGCTTATCCATCCGATATAATTACAAAGCTCAAAGAATATGAGTTGATTGTTGTAGAGGGTACTTTGTATCCGCTACTGACTCGGCTCAAAAATGCAGGACTTCTTCATTACAATTGGAGAGAATCTCGTTCGGGGCCTCCTCGAAAGTATTACCACCTCACCGATACAGGCAGTCAGTTTCTGGATGATCTGATTGGTACCTGGAACCAGCTCGTCTTCGCCGTTAATCAATCTACTAAAAACATCACCAGCAATGAATAAGGTTTTCAATATCAATTTAGGAGGGTATCCATTTACCATTGATCAGAACGCTTATGAGTTCCTGAGCAATTATCTGGACACCATTCACCATCACTTTGAAACGTCTGAAGGTTATGAGGAGATCACAGCCGATATTGAGGCGCGGATGGCCGAGTTGTTCCATGAAGAGCTGGAAGGCCGCCAGATCGTGACCTTGAAGGATGTTAAAACTGCCATTTCCATCATGGGCACGCCGGAAGATTTTGGTGCTGAGCCAATGCAAGAAACCAAAGGCAATGCGGAATCGAAGTGGACTTTTTCCACTGGCATTAAAACAGGCAAGCGCTTGTTTCGCAATGGTGACGATGAGGTAGTTGGTGGGGTTTGCTCAGGAATTGCAGCCTATTTTGGCATCACAGACCCGCTCTGGGTGCGCATCCTCTTCGTGCTGATCACTATCTCCGGTGGCGTAGGTATTCTGCCTTACATCATTCTTTGGGCCATTGTCCCGAAGGCAGAGACGGCAGCCGATCGCTTGGCTATGCGTGGAGAACCCATTAATGTCTCCAATATTGCCAAGACCATCGAGGATGAGCTGGATCATCTCTCAGAGACGCTCTCTGACTTTGGAACAGGTAAGAGTAAAAGCCGGACTTCAAAAAAAAAAGAGCTGGTAGAACGAATAGTGCAAGAAAGACCCTTAAGAAAGGGATTTCACTGCTAGGCAAGTTTATTGGAGGAACAATCCGCCTCCTCTCCAAAATCTGGAAGCCCATTATATTCATCGTTGGCGTGGTACTGATCGTTGCGCTGACTATACTTTGGATCCTCTCTATCGTCAGTTTCTTCTACGCCCTCCCCTTCGGCAGCTATTTCATCGGCGACTCCAAGATATATGCCTTCATGGGTCTGGCCAATATTTTTGTTCTCATCGGTGTTCCTATCCTCAGTCTCATCTTAGCCATTTCGCGGCTGGCTTTCCGGGCCAAGCGACGTCCAAAGCTCTCCACAGGCCTCTGGGTATTTTGGGGCATCAACCTGATCAGTCTGGTCACTATGGGTAGCTTCACCGCCAGAGAGTTTAGCGATGAACAAACAATTGAAATTTCAAATGCAGTGGACCGCATTACTTCGGATACCATTGATGTTGATTTTATGCCTAAAGATTACAGCCACGGCTCAAAGCGTTTCGGTCCTTTCCAATTCACCAATAATTACATGCTCAATAATGATGTCGAATTGTTTGTCATCAAAAGTAAGACGGGGAAATTTGAGCTGACGCAACAGCAATATTCCCGAGGGCGCAACGCCACCGAGGCCAGCTACTATGCCGGAGAAATTAACTGCGAACCAATTATTATGGATAATAAAATTACCATCCCCCGTAATTTTCAAATCCAGAAAGGCAACAAATGGAGGGGCCAAAATGTCCTCTTGACACTGACCGTTCCGGAAGGAAAAACCATTCGCCTAGGCCGTCATGCTGCCGGTCGGCTGCACCACATCGATATAGATCGAAACAAGGAATATCCCTGGCCTTATCAGGGGCAAACTTGGACGATGGAAAGCGAGGGTATGGTCAGCCACGAATACATTGCGAAGAACAATAAAAGCTCAGAATTTCCCTTCGACAATTTTGAGGAATTGCAAATAGAGGGTAAAATGAAAGTCAGCATTGAAAAGGGAGACAATTTTCAAGTTAGAATCACAGGCAAAGAAGTTTACACTAAAAAGGTAGACATTACTCAGCTCAATCAAGCTCTGATCATCACTGCTGATTTGAAAAAATCCAATTCGCCCGTTCGACTTTTCATTACCATGCCGTCTTTGAAAAAACTGGATGCAGAGCATACGGATGATATTAAGATCAAGGGCTTCGACGAGCCCAGGATGAGCATCCGCAACGAAGGACGCTACGACATCAAGGCCCTGATTAACGTCGACTCGCTGTACCTCCGTCAGGACGGCCGGCACGAGGTAGACCTCCGTGGTAATGGTCGCTACCTAGAAGTAGCGCTGAACGAACGGGCTCGGCTAGATGCGGAGCGCTTCACGGTCAACGATGCGAAGGTCAGCGCCAAATATCACTCTACGGCCAAAGTAGCAGCCAATAATACGCTGCATGTTGAGCACGATAGCAACAGCAAGGTGCGCAATGATGGAGGTGCAACGATAACGGAGGATATCATTAAGAAGAAAAAATAGCTCATTCTATGGCAACTGGGCCGTTTCGTATCGTACAGCAGCGACAAACTGTTCGAGCTTGAATCGGTCCAGCTGCCCATTTGTTCGGACGCCGCTGCAAATATCGACGCCATAGGGTTTGACCTTGCGGATGGCGTCAGCGACGTTGTTGGGGTGCAGCCCGCCGGCGAGATAGACTGGTACGGGGGCCATTTCGACGATTTTGCGGCTAATTTCCCAGTCGTGTGTTCTTCCAGTTCCTCCCAACTGCTTCACCTTCAATTTAGGATTACCAGAGTCCAGAAGTAAGGCATCGACCTGATGGACCACCTCCATAGCTGCATCCATTGCCCATTCATCGTGAACGTGGATGACCTGAATGATCTGTACATCGGGCAGTTCGGCTTTGAGGTCGGCGTGGGCGCCGGCTTCCAGGGCATCGACCAACTGTATGGTGTTAGTACGGGTCAATTCGTGGTGGCGGAGCACGCCGTCTAGTGTAGTCTCGCTGGTGAGCATAAAGGTTTCGATGTGCTCTGGTACGGCCTGGGCAATTTCAGTAATGCGCTTATTGGGGATGGGACCGGGGCCACTGGGCATAGGGCCCACCAGACCGATGGCGGTTGCGCCATGATTGATGGCGAGCATAGCTTCTTCTACGCTGCTGATGCAGCAGATTTTGATCCTGGGATTCGGCATAGTTTGCTAGTTTGATCAATACAACGCCGTCATTCTTCCGAAAATTTTATTAAAGAAAAATAAGTGTCAAAAATGAATAATTGACCAACACAAAAAGATAGTCAGAAGCTGAGTTACAACTTCTGACTAAACCGATAATTCGACATTATTAATATTGACGCTTAAGTTGTTGAATTAAATAAGAAACTTTCTAAATTAAGATCTATAATTAATGGCTTACTCAACGGCTAAATTATAAGGCTTGACCGACTCCAATTCTGAGTAGGCAAACATATCGTGCTCGGCTGCATCCAATCCCTTGCGCTCTTCCTCCTCGCTTACACGGATACCGACCGTAACTTTTAGTAAATAGAGCACTATAAAGGCAAAAACAAAGGTAAACACCCCAACGGCTAAGGTGCCATAGAGCTGTATCCAGAGCTGCTCCAACCCAGCCTTGGCTCCAAACAGGCCTACCGCCAAAGTCCCCCAAAGTCCACAGACCAAATGCACCGAAGTCGCTCCTACCGGATCGTCCAGCTTGAGGGTGCGGTCAAAGAAAATAACAGAGAAGGGGATGATTACCCCAGCAATCCCACCGATGACAATGGCCTGCCCGGGCGTCATCAGGTCTGCACCAGCAGTGATGCCAACCAATCCTCCAAGGATGCCATTGAGCACCATCGACAGATCGTGACTCTTAAAGAGCAGATAGGAAGCAAAGAAAGCCCCCAGGGCTCCACCCGCCGCCGCCAAAGCAGTTGTCACAAAAACCAGCGACACGCCTACGGCATCCGCCGACAGCACCGATCCTCCATTAAACCCAAACCAACCAAACCACAGCATAAATACCCCCATCGCGGCCAGCGGCATATTGTGGCCGGGGATCGCCCTGATTTGACCACCAACATCGTACCGCCCCCTGCGGGCACCCAGTAGAATAATTGCGGCCAGGGCACCCCAGCCGCCAACAGCATGAACGATCGTTGATCCAGCAAAATCATAAAAGCCTTTAGCTTCTAGCCAGCCTGCGCCCCACTTCCACATCCCCGTAATGGGATAGCTGAGGGAGACAAATAGTACACAGAAAATTAAAAACGGCCCTAGTTTGATGCGCTCTGCTACCGCACCAGAAACAATGGTACAGCAGGTTGCAGCAAACATGGCCTGAAAAATAAAGTCGGTCCAATAAGTGTACTGCCCCTCGGCGTATTCGAGAGCGCCGGCGGCACCTTCGGGCATATTTAATCCAAAGCCAGCGAAGCCAAAAAAGCCCCCCTCGTTGACCCCAGGATACATTAAGCTGAAACCAATAGCATAATAAGTGATCAGGCCAATGGCGATGATCATCACATTTTTAAATAAAATATTCACCACGTTTTTCTTACGCACAAAACCCGCCTCTAGCATGGAAAAGCCCAGGTGCATAATGAAAACCAAAACCGTGGCGACCAATAACCACAAGTTGTTCGTCAGAAATGTTGCTTCATTCATAAATATTCTGCATTGACATTTAGTAAGTAGTTTGACGGAATTATTGATGATCTAATTCCGTCTCCTAAGAAATCGCATTAATGATTAAAATATAGTCAAAATAAAACCTGCATCTTGAAATGCCGCACAGGCAATCAAAATGAGCTAATTATTGAATTAGGGTTAGGCTTTAACTGAAAGGTTAGGGTAGCTTGCTTTGAAATCAGAGGGCATTCGCACCAGATTCAGCCGTTCGAATGCGCATAACTTTTTGTACGTCAAGCACTGTAATTTTGCCATCTCCAACCTCTCCGGTACGGCCGTGTTCTAAAATCGTATCCACAATTTGCTCGACCTTTTCATCGGTTGCCAAAATATCGATTTGTAGGCGAGCGATAAAGCTGGAATCAAAGACGCTGCCTCGGTACATGACTTTTTTCCCTTTCTGCAAACCAAATCCTTTGACCTCTTTTAATGTGAAAAAGTTAACCCCGATGTGAGCTAGTGCATCTCGGATAGCATCGAATCGAGAAAGGCGGATAATGGCTTCGATTTTTTTCATAATACCGGATTGGATTGGTAATAGATGACCAATGATAGCAACAAATGTAAGTGGCAATTCTATTACGTGTAAATCAAAAAATTAAATTCATACGATTGTCAAACGACGACGATCACGTTTAAATAATTAATAATCAACCACTTAAATCTATCCATCATATTACTCCCAGCCGTTAAAATGAAAATTAATTCGCGACTTTCTATTGCGTTTAGAAAAATAATGAACTACATTTGTTGAGCAATGATTAACGAAGCGACATATTATTCCATTCCTACTACGCAGTCCACCCGCGTACGTCGCTCTCGCCGTCGCCCCTAGGGGCGCCTATCTCACATATTACCCTTTCGGGTAGTTTTCCAACTACCTTACTTTCTGCAAGAAGTTGATTCAACATTTTCCTGGCTAGTGGTTGGCTTATAGTTTACCGCTTTTTCAGCGATCACTTCCGCAGGATCACCGCACGCGTTTTTCTACCATTCACCAACTACACAAAATGAAAATACAGCTCGAAATAGCCACTGCTGATCATTGGATCTTTGCCGAAGAATTGTGTCGGCAGTATGAGCTATCGGCGCGTATACGAGGGACAGGGATCGCCCGCCGGCAGCCGGAGTATATTCGGAGCAAAATGCAGAAAGGCCATGCCATCATTGCGACTGCGAACGGGATACTGGCCGGCTTTTGCTATATCGAAACTTGGGGTCATGGAGACTATGTTGCCAACTCAGGCCTCCTGGTAATCGAAGCTTTTCGGGGGCAGGGACTGGCACGAAGCATCAAAAAAATGGCCTTTACCTTGGCTCGAACGGTCTTTCCGGATGCTAAGGTTTTTGGCATTACCACCAGCTCTGCCGTCATGAAGATCAATTCCGAGCTGGGCTATCGCCCCGTTTCTTTCGCCGAGCTGACGCCCGATAAGGCCTTCTGGAAAGGCTGCCAGAGCTGTCCCAACTATGACATCCTGCAGCGCAACCAGCAGCAACTCTGCCTCTGCACGGGCATGCTGGCCCCTTCACTCAATGAGCAACAAACCAACCCCATTTCTCAGAGTACCATCAAAATTTGGACAGATCATGAAAAAGCATAAAGTCGTACTCGCCTACAGCGGCGGACTGGACACCTCCTATTGCGTTAAATACCTCAGCGAGGAAAAAGACCTCGACGTACACGCCGTCACCGTCGATACCGGTGGCTTTAGTAGCCAAGAAAAAGTACAGCTCGAAGAGCGAGCCTACCAACTCGGTGCTCAGAGCTTTAAGCTGCTTGAAGCGACAGAAGACTACTACCAAAATTGCCTGCGCTACCTCATCTACGGCAATGTACTGCGCTACAATACCTATCCGCTATCGGTAAGCGCGGAGCGTATTTTTCAAGCCACTGCCATCATCAAATACGCCCAGCAATTGGATGCTACCTACATTGCTCACGGAAGTACCGGCGCGGGAAATGATCAGGTGCGCTTTGATTTGGCCTTTCACATTTTAGGAGATCAAATTCAAATCCTCAGCCCCATCCGAGACCAGCAGCTGTCGCGGGAGGCGGAGGTTGCCTATCTGAAAAAGCATGGCTTTGGCTGGGACCAACAAAAGGCGCGCTACTCGGTCAATGCTGGCCTGTGGGGCACCACCGTTGGTGGGGCGGAGACTTTAACTTCGCATCAACCCCTCCCGCAATCAGCCTACCCTAGCCCGCTGCTGCGGCAGGAGCCGCAGACAGTAGAGCTGCAATTTGAGCAGGGAGAACTCTGCGCTATCGACGGCATCAAGGGCCATCCCGTACAGCTGATCCAGCAACTCAACGAGCAAGCATCAGCCTACGCTATTGGCCGGGACATCCACGTGGGTGATACCGTCATTGGCATCAAAGGCCGGGTGGGCTTCGAGGCTGCTGCCCCACTAATCATCCTCAAAGCCCATCATCTGCTGGAAAAACATGTGCTGACCAAGTGGCAGCTCTATTGGAAGGAGCAGTTGGCCAACTGGTACGGGATGCTGCTGCACGAAGGGCAGTTCCTCGACCCAGTGATGCGCAACATCGAGCAGTTTTTGGAGAGCACGCAGGCGCAGGTGAGCGGTAAAGTTGTCGTCGCCCTCCACCCTTACCGCTTTGAGCTGCAAGGTATAGAGTCGCCACACGATTTGATGAGCGCACAGTTTGGTAGTTATGGGGAAATGAACAAGGCTTGGAGTGGCGAGGACGTCAAAGGCTTCAGTAAAATCCTGGCCAACCAGAGTAAAATTCATCATTTAGTCAACGCACAAAACGTAGAAGTATGAGTATCAAAGCAGGTATCATTGGAGGGGCAGGCTACACCGCAGGCGAGCTGTTGCGCTTGTTGCTCTGGCACCCCGAGGTAGAGCTGGACTATGTACACAGCCGTAGCCAGGCGGACAAGGCCATCAGCGATATTCACAGTGACTTGCTGGGCGAGACGGCCCTGCATTTTTCGGCGGAGCCGCACTTTGAGGTAGAGGTTTTGTTTCTTTGCCTGGGGCACGGCCATTCGAAGCAGTTTATGGAGGAATATGAGGTGCCGAAGGCGGTGAAGGTCATCGATCTGAGTCAGGACTATCGGCTGGCCAATAAAGCGTTTGTTTATGGCCTCCCCGAACTCAATCGTCCTTTTCTCCAAAAGAGCAATCGGATTGCCAACTGTGGCTGTTTCGCTACGGCCATACAACTGGCGCTCTTGCCGCTGGCGGCGGCGGGGCAACTGCAAAACGACATCCACATCCACGCCATCACCGGCGCTACTGGCGCGGGCGTACGGCCAGCGGCCACCACCCATTTCAGCTGGCGCAACAACAATGTCTCCGTCTACAAAGCCTTCCGCCATCAACACCTGGCAGAGATCACCCAGAGTCTACAACAAGTGCAACCCGATTTTCAAGCCCAATTGCACTTCGTGCCCATCCGTGGTAATTTCGCCCGAGGCATTCTGGCCAGCCTTTACACCGATACCCAACTGAGCGAAAAGGAACTGATGGACTGCTATACAGATTACTACCAAGGCGAAGCCTTTATACAAATCAGTCCACACAATCCTCATCTCAAGCAAGTCGTCAATACCAACAAGTGTTTGATTTACCCACAATGGATCGAGGGCAAAGCCCACCTCATCAGCCTGATCGATAACCTCCTCAAAGGAGCCTCCGGCCAGGCCGTACAGAATATGAACATCGCCTTTGGCTTTCCCGAAACCCTGGGCTTACAGCTCAAAGCCATGGCCTATTAATTCACCTTAGCCCTCAACATCATGCAACTTTTTCAAGTCTATTCCCTATTCGATATGGAGCCCGTCAAGGGCCAAGGCTGCTACGTAAGCGACCAAAACGGGCAGTCCTACCTCGATTGCTACGGCGGCCATGCCGTGATCTCCATCGGCCATAGTCATCCTCATTTTGTACAGCGCATCAGCGAGCAATTGGAGCAGTTGGCCTTCTACTCCAACTCTATCCAGAATCCCTTACAACTTCAACTCGCAAAGCTACTCGGCCAGCAATCTGGCTGTAAGGACTACCAGCTTTTCCTCTGCAACTCTGGCGCGGAAGCCATCGAAAATGCCCTCAAGCTGGCTTCTTTTCAGAATGGTAAAAGCAAAATCGTCAGCTTCAAGCAAGCCTTTCATGGCCGCACCTCCGCCGCTGTCAACATCACCGATCACCCTAAGCTGAAAGCACCCATCAACAAACGCTTTCCTACTGAATTTGTCGACATGAATGATTTAGAGGCTGTTGAGCAGGCTTTCTCCGCTGGCGATGTCTGTGCCTTGATTATCGAGGGGATTCAGGGCATCGGCGGGGTCCATCAGCCCGATGTGGCCTTTTTGCAAGAGCTATCTCGACTTTGCAAGCAATATGAGGTGGTTTTTATTGTTGATGAAATCCAATCGGGCTACGGTCGCTCGGGCCATTTCTTTGCCTTTCAACAGGCGGGGGTGGAGCCGGATCTGATTACAGTGGCGAAAGGGATGGGCAATGGCTTTCCAATTGGTGGGCTGCTGATTCATCCTAAGTTCAAGCCGAGTTATGGTTTGCTGGGCAGCACCTTCGGCGGCAATCACCTGGCCTGTGCAGCAGGGCTGGCCGTTCTCGAAGTCATCCGCGATGAGCAGCTGATGAGCAATGCCCAAATACAGGGTAACTATTTGATGCAACAACTCAAAGCACTGGGTGCTTTCCAAGAAGTACGGGGCCAGGGCCTGATGATCGGTCTGGAATTGAACCAGGCCGCCGCTCCATTGCGCAAGCATTTGTTGTATGAAGAAAAAATATTCACTGGCTCGTCTTCCAATCCTAATGTCCTGCGCATCCTCCCTCCCTTGACCATTAGTCCAACTGAAATTGATCTATTTGTCGCTGCGATGGAGCGGAGTCTTGCTGCCTTATCCATCCCTATTTTACAACTCCAAAAAAATAATAGCTGATGAAGCATTTCACTTGCGTACAGGATGTAGAAGATGTGGAAGCCTTGGTACAAAAAGCACTAACGCTCAAAGCATCCCCCTGGAAATACGAACAGCTAGGGCGACACAAAACCTTGGTGCTCCTTTTCTTCAACCCTAGTCTCCGTACCCGCCTCAGCAGTCAAAAGGCCGGACAGCAACTGGGCCTCTCGGTCATCACCATGGATGCCAGCAGCGGTTGGAAGTTAGAGTTTGAAGACCACATTACTATGAATACCGACAAAGCGGAGCACATTAAAGAGGCCGCCGCCGTCATCAGCGGTTACGCCGATTTAATTGGTATCAGAAGCTTTCCCGCCCTGAGCGATAAGGCCGAAGATTACCAGGATCGGGTCATCAATAGTTTTAGAAAATACGCCAGCGTACCGGTCATCAGCCTAGAGTCCGCCATCCGCCACCCACTGCAATCGCTGGCCGACCTCATGACCATCACCGAGCATCAAAAAACAGCGCGCCCCAAAGTCGTCCTCAGCTGGGCACCACACCCAAAGCTGCTGCCCCAAGCCGTCGCCAATTCCTTCGCCGAGTGGCTGCTCCGTAGCAATGCCGAGCTGGTCATCACCCACCCCAAAGGCTACGAGCTAGACCCCGCATTCACCCAGGGCACCACCATAGAATACGACCAAAAAGAGGCCTTCAGCAATGCCGATTTCATTTACGTCAAGAACTGGTCCTCCGTCCACCCCTACGGCCAGCAACTCCCCGTGCAAGAAGATTGGCGCATCGATGGCCCCAAAATGAATATCAGCTCTAAGGCTCAGTTCATGCACTGTCTCCCCATCCGCCGCAACGTCGTCGCCACGGATAAAGTGCTGGACAGCCCTCGGGCGCTCCACTTGAAACAAGCGAAGAACCGCACCTTTGCCGCGCAAGCGGTTTTTGCGGCGCTCCTTGAATGACGGTTGGCGTCTTTGGCGCTTGGGTCGACGGTAGACGATAGACGGCAGCCGTGAATAACGAGCTAAAGCTGTAAGCCACTAAAGTTGCCAGCTATCCAGAGTGCTACAGTCGCTGTAAGAAACGACGACCCTATTTCTAACTACTAGTAGAAATCAGCTAATAATACCGAAGGCCAAAAAAACCGTCAACCGTCAACCGTCAACCAAAAGCGCCAAAGGCGCAAAAACATGAAACCAAAAATCTCCATCATCAAAATCGGCGGACAGCTCATCGAAGCCCCCCAACAACTTCAGCAGTTGCTGAAGACCTTCAGTCAATTAGAAGGCGCTAAGCTGCTGGTACACGGCGGTGGGAGGCGGGCCAGCGAGCTGGCTAAAAAGCTGGACATCCCCGTTCGCTTCCACGAAGGACGGCGTATCACGGATCAGGCGACACTAGAGTTGGCCGTCATGGTCTACGCTGGGCTGATTAACAAAGGGCTGGTGAGCCAACTGCAGGCGAAGAGCTGCCCAGCCTTGGGCCTCTGCGGCGCGGATGGCAACCTGATCCAAGCGCGGAAGCGCCGCGCCGGAGCAATTGACTACGGCTTCGCCGGCGATATTGAGCAGATCAATGTGGACTTCTTACAGCAAGTGCTCGCGCAGGGGCTGACGCCCGTCGTCTGTGCCATTACCCACGATGACCAGGGCCAGCTGCTCAACACCAATGCCGATACTATCGCAGCGCAGTTGGCGATTGCCCTGACGAAGCACTATGAGGTAAGCCTGAAATTTTGCTTTGAGAAAAACGGCGTCTATCATCAATTGGAAGTAGAGGACAGTCTGATCGAAGAGTTGAATTATCAGAACTACCTGCAACTCCGCAGCGAAGGCATTTTTAAGGCCGGGATGCTGCCCAAGCTAGAACAGGCTTTTGCGGCTTTGCGAGGGCAGGTCAGCGAGGTAGCGATCTGCGGTGTTGGGGCGCTGGCTCAAACTTCCACCATTAAAAGAACGAGCTTATGTCTTTAAATCATCAATATATTCCATCCGCTGTCCAGTTGCTGCAAGCATTGATTGCGACGCCCTCTTTTTCGCGGGAGGAGGAGCGGACGGCCGCGCAGATTGAGCAGTTTCTGCGGCGAGCGAGGGTAGCCTACAAGCAGCAGGATAATAATGTTTGGGCGACTTCAAAATATTGGAAAGAAGGACGGCCGGTGCTGCTACTCAATTCGCACCATGATACGGTGAAGCCGGTGGAGAGCTGGCAGCGGGACCCCTTTGAGGCGAAGCTGGAAGGAGAGCGTTTGTATGGGCTGGGCAGCAATGATGCGGGGGCTTCGCTGGTCGCGTTGATAGCGACTTTTCTGCATTTTTATGAGGTGAAGGATTTGCCGTTTAACTTGATTTTGGCGGCAACGGCGGAGGAGGAAATCTCGGGGGCCAAAGGCATTGCGGCGCTGCTGCCGGAGCTGGGGCCTATTGATTGTGGGATTGTGGGAGAGCCGACGCAGTTGCAGATGGCGGTGGCAGAAAAGGGACTGATGGTGGTGGATGGACTGGCGCGGGGGCAAGCCGGGCACGCTGCTCGACAAGAGGGAGAAAATGCATTGTACAAGGCGATGGAGGCTATACAGCAACTTCAGCAATTCCAATTCCATAAAACGTCTGATCTTCTCGGCCCCACCTTACTGCAAATCACCCAAATTCAGGCGGGACATCAGCATAATGTGGTGCCCGATCGGTGCAGCTTTGTTATTGATATTCGAACCAACGAGCAGTACAGCAATCAAGAAGTGTTGAAGCTCTTGCAAGAAAAGGTCAAGGTGGAGTTGAAAGCCCGTTCTTTTCGACTCAACTCTTCATACATCGCATTGGATCATCCATTGGTCCAGCAGGGGAAAAAACTCGGGATGTCTACTTTTGGCTCCCCGACCCTTTCAGATCAAGCCCTAATGCCCTTCCCCACCCTCAAGCTAGGCTGCGGCGATTCCGCACGGTCGCATACAGCAGACGAATACATCAACATCACAGAATTAGAACAAGGGATTAAGACTTATATTCACTTATTGGAGGGCCTGGCCCAAAGCGGACAAGTTCTCCCAAAACACCACTCATGAAACTCTGGCAAACCGAACAGCAGCTGAATCAGGATATTGAAGCCTTTACGATCGGCAGAGATCGAGAGCTGGACTTGCTTCTGGCGCCCTTTGATGTGCAGGGCAGCCTGGCCCACATTCAAATGTTGGAAAGTGTAGGGCTTTTGGAAAAGAAAGAATTGGCCCCTTTACAAAAAGAACTGCAAAGTATTTATGCCGATACTCAAAACGGGCAATTCGAAATTGAAGAAGGAGTAGAAGATGTGCATTCGCAGATCGAGTGGATGCTGACGCAACGTTTGGGAGTGGTGGGGAAAAAAATCCACAGCGGTCGCTCCCGCAACGATCAGGTGCTGGTTGACTTGCGGCTTTTCTTTCGCGCAGAAATTCGCAAAATAGCTCAGGCCAGCCAACAGCTATTTGAAAGCCTCATGGCCCAAAGCCAGCGATATGAGACGGTACTGATGCCCGGCTATACGCACATGCAAATCGCGATGGTCTCCTCCTTCGGTATGTGGCTGGGCGCTTATGCCGAGTCCTTAACGGAAGATATGCTACAGCTCCACGCAGCCTATCGCATCATCAACCAAAATCCGCTGGGCTCGGCGGCGGGCTATGGCAGCTCTATGCCGCTGAACCGTGCAATGACAACCCAACTGCTGGGCTTCGACGAGCTGTGCTACAATTCCATGCACGCACAGATGGGGCGGGGAAAAACCGAACTCTTCCTCAGCTTTTCCATTGCCGCTATTGCCCAAACGCTGAACAAACTGGCTATGGATGTTTGCCTTTTTAGCAGTCAAAATTTTGCCTTCATCAGCCTGCCCGAGAGCTTGACAACGGGGTCCAGTATTATGCCCCACAAAAAGAATCCCGATGTCTTCGAACTGATTCGCGGACGCTGCAACCAGCTCCTGGCCTTGCCCCAACAAATAGGGATGCTTTGCAGCAATCTGCCTTCGGGCTACCACCGGGATTACCAGCTGCTCAAAGAAGTTATTTTTCCAGCATTACAACAACTTAAAGATTGTCTGAAAATGACCCAACTCGGCATAGAGCAGCTTTCGATCAATACGCAAATACTGGATGATCCTAAATACCGCTACCTCTATAGTGTCGAGCTGGTCAACGAGGAAGTCATCAAGGGGTTGCCC
>JBCDGZ010000165.1:0-14037 GCA_038750655.1 Bacteroidota bacterium
CTTTTATAACGATTAAAACAAAGGTATGAATTCCTTATTGAAAATAAATTATGTATTACATTTTTTTTATTACTTTAACTAATAGTTGACTATTTTGACCGTTTAATCTCCACAATTTCTACTCTACGCTCTACGGCCGCCGGTACGCTATAGACCGAATTGCGCCGATCCTGCAAGTCATCGCTGATGCCGGTGGCCGCCGTGGTCTCGCCAAAGGAGCGCTCAGAGATGATGAGCTGTCCGCTGCGGATGAAGGACAAAAAAACGCCTTCGGCATAGCTGTCGAAATGATTGCGGAGGCTACTTACGCGGCGCTTACCCAAAGACAGGTTATAATCGCTCTGAGCGCGGGGGCTGGTGAAGCCTTTGATGAAGATTTCGACTTTTTCGCCCTGGTTGAGCCGCTTGAGCAGGATGTCGGAAAAAAGGCGTAGGTGCTCATAGCCCTTGCGGACTTTGGACTCGAAGAAATCGTCGAGTTCGTATTCGGCCTGCAGCGCCAACTCGCTATCTTCGATGGGGCGGGTATATTCCTGAATGTATTCTGCCTTGAGGGCATAGTAAGGGCGATAAGTTTCTTCGTAGGATTTTTTGGTGGTGGTACGCCGAGTACGCCGATCAGGCTCGTCGTTGTGGAAATAGAGGGCCAAGGGTAGAAAGTCTTCCAGGGTTTCGGGGACTTTCTCGACGGGAGGCAGATCGACTAGTGGATCGATGGGAGGTGTGGGCGGCTCGGTGACGACGATGGGGGTGCTATCGGCGGGCGGCGGTACGAGGGTATCGTGGGGAGGAGCTACGAAGGTATCGCGGGGCAGCAGCACCCGGTAAATGTCATTACAACAGGATTTATTGTTTTTGTCTAAATAAAAGGAGCCGGTGCGATTGGAGGCCATATAGGCTACAGTAGAGTCGGCATTAAGCACAAAGTAGAGATCGTTATAGCTGCTGTTGAGGGGATAGCCGGTATGTTGGGGAGGCATCCAGCCTTCGGCCGAGCGCAGGGTCTGAAAGATGTCGTAGCCCCCCATGCCCTGATGTCCTTCGGAGCTGAAGAACAGGGTGCCGGAGGCATTGTGGTAGAAGGGCGAGGCCTCGTTGGCGGGGGTATTGATGGCAGCGATGTTGACGGCTTCGCCGCAATCGCCGCTGCTTTTGATCGGTGCCACCCAGAGATCGAGCTGGCCTTGGCCCCCGGGGCGATCTGAGACGAAGAAGAGCAGCTCCTGCTGGTTGACCTCGTCGTAGCCGATGTTGGGCTGGGTGGTGGTGTAGCCGGGGAGGTTGATCTTATCAGAAAGCTTTTGGGCCTTGTTCCAGCGGCGGCGCTTCACGTTCCAGGTCCGAAAATACAGCTCACAGCGTATCTGTGTATCCGAGCTGTATTCGCAGATGTTGTAATACAATCGTTTCCCATCGCGGCTGAAGGCATTGTGCGCCGTGTGCTTTCCCTTCGCGTTAAAGCCTCGGCCTAGTGGTCGCCCCTTCGCCCCCTTGACGGAGCGCAGCACCTTGGAGAAGCGTCGGGGGGGCACGTGCTCGTCCTCGCGAAATTCATACCTTAGCGAGCTGTAGTATAGGCTGTCGCCTTTCAAATAAGGGCCAAATTCCGAATATGGAGTATTGATCCGCTTGTTGAGGTGCTGAACATCTGTTCCGTCCGATGCTGCGATAATAGCCATTGCCCACTCGGCATCAGCGATGGCCCGCCGGGCCGCTGGCGCAAAGGTTTTATTTTCACTTCCCCCCTCCCCTAGATATTGCTGATAATAATCAATAGCCTTGGCATATTCCCCCTGCCCTCTCTTAACTTCTGCCAAATAAAATAAAGTCAGCGGAAAGCGATCCTTCTGCTCACTGACGGCCACCTTGCGGTAATATTCTTCGGCAATATCGTAGGCATAAAACGCCCGGGCTACTCCCGCCAGTTTGTAGGCCACCCCTATTTTTTTAGCGTTCATCTCCAGGGCAGAGCTGTAATATTCTAATGCCGCATGGTAGTTCTTTTTCTCCATCGCCTCATCCCCAGCCTTAATGTAAGCCTTGAGGCTCTGGGCCGAAAGCGGCCCACCAGCCATGAGGAATAAACAACAGAGTAAGAGTTGATTACAATAAAACATAGTTTGTCTTGATGAGCTAGAAAATAGGACAGGCCTTAAAGGTTTTTACCGGCTTGACTTTGGTGATGACGTAAATAAGCGAGACTTCGGGGCCTCCCTGGCCATTGGTCGCTGTACTAAAATCGGAGATGTTTATATCATAGCTCAACCCCATTCGCCAGGATTGGTAATGCACCTCGAAGGTTGGAATCAGTGCATCTAAATTGGTAAAACTATGTCTAAAGGAAGTCGTAAATTGTATCGCTAGTTCTTTTCCCTTTTCCTTGTTCAGCTGGTATTGCAGTCCTCCCCCGAGCACCAACTCGGCCGCCGTTCCCTGAATCTGCCCCAGCACCTGCGCCAAATAAGCCATATTGTCCGAAAACTGGCGCTGCCCAAAAGAATAAAGGCTGATTCGCATGGGCAGTCTTAGCTCCTCTTCTTCATCAAAATTGCGCCTAGGCCGATTCAAGTGAAATAAGCCAACACCAACGTTTACCCTGCTCTTGCCATCATAGGATTTCAGAAAGACATTCACCCCCGCAGCAACATCGATAAACCCAACATTGGTGTTCTGGATGGACTCCCGAGGATCAAGCAGTGGATTAAAAAGCTCTCCGTCGTACTGATTTTCAAACCGCAATTGATCCATCTCAAAAGAGCGCTGCCCGCCTCCAAACTGAAAGCCTGCACTCATCGCCGCATTGTCACTCAATATCTGGGTGTACGAACCACTGAGGTTCAACTGCGTCAGGCTCAGCTCCGAATCTCCGGCCTGATCGATGTTAAAGATACCACCGAAGGCGAAGTAACCATTGCGAAATTTGCGATGGAAATACTTCATATCAAAAGAGCCCGAAAAGGTCAGATAAGGCACCGGCACCGACTGCCATTGACTGCGATAGTTGCCGATGAAGCGCATATCTTCCAGAAAAGCTCCGGTCAAGGCAGGATTAATATTAAGCGGCGTATTGTAATATTGCGAAAAATGAATGTCCTGCGAATAGCCAATAAAGCAGAGGAAAATAAGGTACGTGAGGAGTAAGCCTTTTTTCATAATTAAAAATTAGTGTTGCAGGAAGGAAGCGTTGATAATGTAACAGTGCGGCTGAAGAAAAGTACATTTTTTCAAAAAAATATTTTACTTCATAAGCACTTGATAGTAAGCAATTTAGTTTCAAAAAACAGCAACAAATTATATCTAAAACGTATTTATTTTAATTCTATTATTATGGAATTTTCACCGATTCTCCGTCTATGTACCGAACACTCGTCATCTACAGGTACCAAAGGTGGTGATTTTGGCACTTCTTGCGGCCCGAACTGCACAGAATGTATGGTATTCTTGTACCTGTAGATCAAGTTGGGGGCCGGCGGAGGCGGTTGGGAGGGCCCACCCTCAAAGCCCCAAACTATGCCTGCACTCGTATATATTACCATTGCCTCTACTATCTTACTTGGCCTCAATATCCGGGCGCACCATCTTATCTTACGCGACTCTTTAACCGGAGTTACCTCTTCTCTATCCTCTCTCTACACAATTTATAAAAATACCTTCTAATATAAAGAAATTACTACCTTAATGTCAGATTTAAGTGCAAATCATCCTTAAATAAGACGACCTCATATGTTAAAGATTGGAATTACGGGTGGGATTGGCAGTGGGAAGACCACCGTCTGTCAGTTTTTCGAATTGTTTGGCATCCCGGTTTATTATGCGGATCCTAGAGCCAAGGCGTTGATGACTGAGGATGCGGCCCTCGTCGAGCAAGTCAAAACCATCTTTGGCGAAGCGGCTTACCTACCGGACGGCAGCTTGAACCGCAAGCACATCGCGGGGATTGCCTTTCAGGATAAATCTCGCCTGGCCCTGCTCAATGCGGCCGTCCATCCTGCGGTGGCTCGCGACGGCGAGCGCTGGAATGCCGAGCAAAGCGACGCCCCCTACACCCTCAAAGAAGCCGCCCTGCTTTTCGAAAGTGGCAGCTATGAACAGCTGGATAAAATCATTACCATCTTTGCTCCCCGCGAGCTGCGCCTGCAAAGGGTCCTACAGCGCGATCAGAGCGACCGCGCCGACGTCGAAGCTAGAATGGATCAGCAGATGCCCGAAGAAGAAAAGCTTCGGCTCGCCGACTATGTTATCCATAACGACGGCCAAAAGCTGCTCCTTCCTCAGGTCGTGGCGGTCCATCGCCAATTACTGGCCCTATCCGCAGCGACTTAAGCCTTATCCATTCGTACGATGCGCGGCAGGAAGGTCCCGACCACATCAACCAGAGCGGACTGCGCGGCCATCACCTCTCGGATGTCCTTATAGGCCATCGGGGCTTCATCCAAGCCCCCGCCGATCAGCGTCACCCCCTGATCCTGCAAAAAGCGTTTTAGCTCTTTGGCGTGGATATTTTGACGAGCTTTGGTGCGCGACATTCTGCGACCCGCGCCGTGAGAGGCTGAGCTTAGGGATTCCGGATCGCCCTTGCCACGGACAATGTAGCCCGGTGCAGTCATTGAGCCGGGGATAATGCCCAGTACGCCCTTCTGCGCGGGAGTGGCCCCTTTGCGGTGGACGATCAGCTCGCGGCCGTCGGCTTGCAGCTCTTTCCAGGCGAAGTTGTGGTGGTTTTCGACCATGGTCAGGGGCGGTAGGCCCAGCGAGTGGCTCATGCGGCGGTGGATATGGTGATGGCAAGCCGATGCGTAGTCGCCGGCCAGGTTCATCGCCAGCCAGTATTCCATGCCTTCCTCGCTATCCAAGGACAGCCAGGCCAAGTGCTTGGCCTCTTTAGGCAGTAGGCATTGCTCCATCGCTACTTTGGTATAATGACGGGCAATGTTGGCGCCCAGGCCCCGCGAGCCGGAGTGCGACAATAGGCCCAAATATTCACCAGTAGGTAGCTTCCATTCGTTTTCCGGGTCTTCAATATTTACAATCCCAAATTCAACGAAGTGGTTACCAGATCCCGAGCTTCCGATCTGCTTGTACGCTCGATCTTTCAAGCTACGGACAATCGGAATTTCTTTAAACTCCTTACGCGCCAAAACTGGGTCATCCATCGGGTCGTCAAAGCTATTGTACCCAAAGCGAGCATTGTCTTCTAATAACTGACGAAAGTAGCTGCGCTCCTCGACTAACTTTTGAGCGGGTAAATCGAAAATAGAAAGGCACATTCGGCAGCCAATATCCACGCCTACCCCATATGGAATGACCGCATTTTCGGTAGCCAGCACTCCACCGATTGGCAATCCATAGCCATGATGAGCATCCGCCATTAAGGCTCCCGATACGGCAACCGGTAGACGCATCGCGGTTTCCATTTGCTGGTGGGCCCCCTCCTCGATATTTTTTATTCCATACACCTTATAAGGTTCAACATTGGGACGCAGCGCGATCTCTGCCTTATCCGAACCTTTGCGCTTTTGCAGGGCATCCACAATCTGCTTAAGGTGCTCTTGCTCAGCGTATTTAGTTGGATCAGCCAATAAATCAACTAATAAATCTATCGCCTCTTGCTTTTTCAAGTGGCGAAAATGCTTGGCCACAATGGTCAATGCCAGCGACTTGGCTGGCCCGTTTGGAAAGCGAATTTTACGTAAATCTTTTCCTCGTAATCTTAGTTTAGCCATAACTCAAAATATAGGTATTGTTGAATGTAACGAATAAGCTACAAGTCCAGCGCTCAAATGGTTCCATCAATCGGGTATACCCTAAATAGGGTAAGTCACTAGTCGATACTTGCACCTGCTTGCACTTTTGCTTAACTTTAGGGGCAAAATGGAGGCAAAAAAGCACCTCATTTCTAAGAAACTTAGGAAAAATAGGTATCTTTAAGCCTTAGAAAATACGTTATAAGAGCTAGATATGCGCCTCAATTAAATGAGTAAACTACATCAGCTCACCCCAACATCTCACAATAGCAAAGCAATCCAATACGGTAACCTGACTTTTGAAATCCACATTTCATAAGTTCCGTTTGCGATCCCAAACTCCAGCATTCAAAGGATTAAATAAATCTTACAGCATATAGCCCTGCGCTATGTATGTCTGTTGGTTTTTATAATTTAACCCAATTGTCATCCTATTTTACACCTTAAATTGTGATTTCATGATGAAAGTGAATTTTACAAACCTAAACTTAAATTGGAATATCTCCTGGCCATATTCCCCCTTCAAGGCCCTCTACAGCTTACTGCTGGTCGGTTGTCTGTTGGGTTTTCAGTACAATACGACCTCGGCCCAGGTCTTTGTCGACCTCGACATTACAAATGCATCTTGTAATGGAGCTGCCGATGGAGCCGTCACAGCTACCGGCGGCGGTGGCTGGGCTCCTTATACTTACACCTGGAGCAACGGAGCAACGGGGCCTACTATCTCAGGGCTAACCAGCGGTACTTATGCCGTCACCGTTATCGACATTGATCTCGGACAAGCCATCGGAACTGCTTTTGTCGGTGCCATCAACATCTTTACTACTGCAAGTTTTGAGACTTGTGTGGGAAGTAATGACGCGACTGCTACTGTTGTAGCCAGCGGTGGTACCCAGCCCTACACTTACTTGTGGAGCGATGGACAAACTACTGATATTGCCACTAACCTATCTGCAGGCACCTACACAGTAACTGTCACCGATGCTACTGGGGCGACTTGCGTAGGTACTCAGGTGGTTGATCTTTCGCCGGAAGGAGTCTGGATCATGTTGACCTCTACTGATGCCGATTGTGGAGAAAACAATGGTACAGCCTACGTAGGAGTCATGACTGGAACACCTCCTTTCACTTTCATGTGGAGTAATGGTGATACGACTAATAATCCAATGAACCTGGCAGCGGGTACTTACACCGTTACGGTGACGGATGCCAATGGCTGTTTTTCTGTAGGTAGTGTAGATGTCAACAGCGTTGGATTTACTCCAGATGCTGGCTCGATCTCAACCAACGACACGACGGAGTTCTGCGTTACGGACGGCATTCCGGATATTGTCAATGTCATTGCTACTGGTAATACAGCACCAAATTTCCGCTTCGTCGTGACCGATGCCGCGGGTACAATTTTGCTGATAACGACTGATTCGCAGTTCGACTTTGAAGGAACGGGAATTGGGACCTGCCTCATATGGGGCTTAGGTTGGGAAGGCACACTAATGGGAGCTGAAGTTGGCGGTAATGCCAATACCATTCTCGGCTGCTTTGACCTGACCGAACCCATCAGCGTAACCCGTACCGATTGCAATAACTGCGTCATCGATCCTGGCTTCATTGAAACTGATGATCCGACTTCAATCTGCGTGCAGGACGGAATTCCTGATCCAATAAATGTAACCGTTACAGGTAACACAGGTACCAACAATGCTTGGATCATCACTGATAATGCGGGCGTCATTCTCGATCTGCCTGCGGGCCCACCATTTGATCTAAGCCCAGCGCCTCCGGGCCGCTGTCTGATCTGGCACATCACCTTCGAAGATGGCCTCACCGGACTGGAAATAGGCAATACCGCTCCTACTGATTTGAACGGTTGCTTCAAACTCTCCAACCCCATCCCGGTCGATCGCAATATCATCCCCGTAGTGACGGTTTCACCAACCGACGCCGAAACTTGCCCTGGCGATGGCGTTCAGCTGACCGCCACCGTTAATGGCAACGGTCCTTTCACCTACGAATGGACGGCCAGCGGTGGTTCTTTCGACGATCCAACTAGTGCTACGCCCATCTTTACGATGATGATGCCAGGATTGTATACTGTGACCGTCACGGTAACCGATGTCAATGGTTGTCAGGCTACTGTAACGACTTCCATCACCGTTAACCCTAATCCAACGGTTGACATCAATCCTCAAAATGCTGCGGTTTGTAGAGGCGAATCAGTGAGCTTTACGACTTCGGCAGCTGGTACCAATCTGACTTACAGCTGGACAGCCAGCGGCGGTTCTTTTGATGATCCCAGCAGTGCCAATCCGACTTATACGATGATGATGCCCGGCACTTATGATATTAGTGTAACGGTGACCAATGCTAGCGGCTGTGCTGCTTCGGCGACAACGACGGTAACCATCAATGATCTTCCCGACGTGGACATCAGCCCTAGCGATGCCGCTATCTGCCCCGGTGGCACAGTACAACTTACGGCTAATGCCACCGGCGCTGCTCCACTGACTTACAGCTGGACGGCCAGCGGTGGTTCTTTCGACGATGCCAGCATCGCTTCACCGACCTACACCATGATGATGCCCGGCACCTACGATATTTCTGTCGAGGTGACCGATGCCAACGGCTGTCAAGCTTCGGCGACGACAACGGTGACGGTTAATCCTAATCCAGAGATAACGGTTACGCCTAGCTCAGAGATTTGCCCCGGTGACGATGTACAGCTGATGGCTAATGCCACCGGCAACGGCCCCTTCACCTACAGCTGGACCGCTACGGGAGGTTCTTTTGATGATCCTAGCAGCCCTTCACCGACCTACACCATGATGATGCCCGGTACTTACGACATCACCGTGGAAGTAACCGATGCTAATGGCTGTCAGGCTACAGCGACAACCTCTGTCACTGTCAATCCAAATCCTACCATTGACCTTATGCCACAGGGCGCTGTCATCTGCTCTGGAGAATCTATACAACTCAATGCCAACGCTACAGGTGCCCTTCCGCTGACTTACAGCTGGACGGCTAGCGGCGGTTCATTTGATGATCCTACTAGTGCCACGCCTACTTATACCATGATGATGGGAGGCACCTATGATATTACCGTAGAGGTGACGGATGCCAACGGCTGTTCGGCGATGGCTTCCACCACGATCACTGTTGAGCGTCCGGATGCCGGTACGCTGACCATCGATGCTGATCCAGTTTGTTTGGAAAATGGTATAGCTACGATCAGTGCTACACCAGATGGTAATGCCAATGTTCCAGCAGGTTACGAAACCATCTTTGTACTGACTTCTCAGCCCGGTCTGATTATCCGCCAAACCAGTAGCACGCCTTCATTCGATGTTACCATGACAGGGGACTACGTCATCCATACCTTGATCTATGATCCCAATACGCTGGACTTGAGTATTATTACTCCTGGTGTAACGACGGGTGTAGATGTTAATGGCCTGCTGGTTCAAGGTGGGGGCAGCATCTGCGCTTCTTTGGACGTAACTGGTGCGCCAGTCAATGTTTTCGCCAGAAAGATTGGTGATTTTGTCTGGATTGATGAAAATAAGAACGGTATTCAGGATACCAATGAAGATGGTTTTGAGGGCGCTACTGTTACGCTGCTGATGGCAGGCCCGGATGGCTTGTACTGCACAGCTGATGACATCGAAGTCGATAAAGATACTACTGACAGTCACGGATTCTATTGCTTCGAATGTGTACTTCCGGGTGAGTATTCTGTACTCTTTGAAATCAATGATACCACCTACGAATTCACTCAAATGGATGCGGGTTCTTTTGACGATAGAGACAGCGATGCTGATCAGGCTACTGGTAAAACAGATCCATTTACCATTAATCCTGGTGACGGCGATGACCTAACCATCGATGCTGGTGTCAACTTGATTTGTGTAAATTACACCGTAGGTGGTCAAATTGCCGCTAATCAGTTTGGCCTTTGCCCAGGAACAACGCCCCAGAAGCTGACCAGCGTATCGCTGCCAACGGGTGGTTTTGGTCCAATCGTATACATGTGGATGTACATTGAACTGAGCAACTTGACGAATCCTGATCCAGTAAACTGGATTCCTATTCCGAATTCTAACTCTCCAATGTACCAACCATTCCCAGTGACAGAAACGACACTCTTCGCCAGATGTGCCCGCGCGGAAGATTGCCCCAATTTTGTGGAGTCTAACATCGTAAGGGTCGAGGTGATCGACTGTATCGGTAATATCAACGGGGTTAACCTGAATGCCAATGTCTTCAACCAATTGGATGTGATGCTAGATTGGACTGTAGGTCCTGAGGATGATCGATACAACTACTATATCGAGCGCTCTATCGATGGTGTTAATTTTGAGAAAATTGGTCAGCTGACTGGAAAAGGAGATGCCCGGGTAGACAATGCATACGAGTATATGGATAAACTGGCACTGAAAGGTCGGAATTACTACCGCGTTAAGCAGGTCGGTTTGACCAGTACTGCCTACTCTCAAGTTGTTGATATTATGGTTGGCCTTAGAGGTATGGAAGAGGTGTACGCCTATCCTAACCCATTCCAGGGTACGCTGAATATCGAAACCTTGGCTGACTTTGGCAACAGCGCCATCGTTGAGATCATTAATACCAATGGTCAGGTAGTGCAGCAGTTAGAAGTTAATCCTAAAAATAACATCGTAGAATTTAATAGTAATAGATTAGACGGCGGGCTGTATTTCGTCCGCGTCAGATCACTTGAGAATGATAAAATCCCCGTTATTAAAGTCTTGAAACAGTACTAACTGCTTCCTAAAAATCAGGTGAACGGCTACTATTGCTTAGGCAGTAGTGGCCGTTTCCTTTTTATCCTGTCACAATTTTTGATCCCTTACACTAGCGGGAATAAAAAAGGGCTATACACCCTCAAGAGGCCCACTTTTACGCCAATCTCTCTACCCTTTTTAGGGTATATTTAAATTTTAACATATTCAGCGAAAATTAGCATTGTAAAACCTGATTATTTATTGTCGGCTGGCGTTGATTGGCTTAGTTCGATTTTCGGGTACTTTTCTTTTTTCGAAAAACATATGCTTATTTCATATTCATAAAAATATTTGTCATTAGAATCAAAACCTCCTACCTTTGGATGGAGAAAAAGGACTCCCCTTTCCCCTGCCTCTCTAAGGCTTCCCCCCTCAAGAAGATAATCTCAAGACACTAGATAAAATAACCCAACTTACAGCTTTTCCTCCCATTTCGATTCGCCCCTCATACTGCGGCTCTTCCCTTGCCTTTCAGCAAGCACCGAGCCTTGCAGTCATCACCATGCTTACAAAAGTTTTAGTCCAATACAAACACACAAACCATGAAGCGAATCTTTCAATTTAGCCAACAAGCCAACTCTCCTTACGCTTTTACTTTTCTCAGCTGGCTGCTCATTACGCTGGCGATGCTTTGCTATAACAAGGGTGAAGCTAAAACCGGTGCTGCCTTCTCTTGCCACAATGTGACCAATGGAGGGATCATTGGCAATTATGAAGTCAACTGCGGCGCTTTCGATCCGGGAATGATCAGCAATGAGGCATCTCCAAGTGGAGGTTCGGGTGCATTGGAGTACATGTGGCTGCAAACCACGGACCCAAGTCTTCCCTGGGAAGATTGGAACGAAATCAGCGGTGCCAACGGCCCTAGTTATGACCCAGGAATGATCAGCCAGACGACTTACTTTCTGCGCTGCTCTCGACGGGAAAACTGTAGCTACTGGGACGGTGAATCCAATATTGTGGCTAAGATTGTAGCCCATGTAGACACCAACTGTGGTGGACAATTGACCACTCGTTCTGGAAATATTAAGCGCGTTTTACACGATAATGGTGTTTCGTATGAGGAGAATCTCATTGGTGCACCAGACGGCCATGTCGCCAAATTTTACGACGAAAATGATAACATCGTTGTAGAATTAGACGATGTTCTGAAGGCAGGAGATCAGTTTATTGTCAGCTGGAAAACCAGAGACTACTACAGCTCTTTCGGTGGTCCTGCGCGTTTGCAATTGTTTGTTTCGGAAAATGGTACGGACTTTCAAGCCCTTACGAATTTAGAGACCAACTCGAAGATCATACTGATCAATGATTACGTTACGGTCAATCAAAATGTAAAATTCATCAAGCTCCTCAATGGCTGGGGCAGGCCCGATTTCTCGGTGGATGCTATCAGCTATTGCCTTTCGGACTGCCAGATAGTATGTGATAATGTCACCGACGGTGGTCAGATCGAAGGGACGGAGAGCAACTGTGGAGCCTTTGCTTCCAATACCATCGGTAGCCTTAGCCTGCCTTCAGGCGGCAGTGGCGATATTGAATACCTGTGGTTGGGAACGACGGACTTCAATCTGCCGGCGACTCAATGGGACACCTTGTTGGCTGGCCCCGCCGCCGGGCCGACCTTCAACCCCGGCTTCATCACCCAAACCACCTACTACCTGCGTTGCTCTCGCCGCAAAAACTGCGAACTCTACCTCGGCGAATCCAATATCATCTCCAAAGTCGTCATCGACAACAGCAACTTCATCTGCGATTTGGGCAGCCCAAGCGGCTTCACTCCCGGCAATGCCGAAAGCATCTTTGAAAACGACGGCGTAGATGGGGCCAATAATACCCTCAATGCTATCGATGGTCAATTGGCCCAACTCTTCGATGATCAAGATTTCATTATCGTCGATCTGGGCGAGACCCTGCTGGCTGGGGAGACTTACGTCATCAGCTGGAAAGGCAACCTGATGGACCTCAGTCCTAAGCCTATTCAATTAAATATCCTGGAATCGAGCGATGGTGTAGATTTCACCGTAAATACCACCGCAGAAATCGCGGTAAAAGACTTCGTCGTCAGCCAGAATTTCAGCGCCAGCAGGGACCTGCGCTACCTCAAAATCGAAAAGCCCGTCGGCTCCGGTTTCGCCGAAATTGATGCCATCAGCTACTGCAAAGCCCAGTGCCCCGTCTGCGAGAGCAAGGCCCTCGTCGTTTGGGACCTCGACGATTGTAGCGCCATCTCTGGCTCCACCAATATCGACTTTAGCGAATTCACACCTGCCTTTCCCAATGCAGCAGATTGTAATACTGTAACGGCAAGTAATGTCTTCCGCGAACATCCTACCACGAATTCTCACTCTTGCACCCCAGGCTTCGACGGCCATCCAGCTATGTGCGTCAGCAGCCGCTCTAGCTGCTCCTTCAACGACGACGACGCCAAAGCCGTACGCTTTGAAGTCACCCTAAGCCCGGATGCCTCCGGCAAAGCGGTACTCACCGGACTGGAATTTTACCAAAAGGCTCCACTTCAGTACGACTGGATCAACGGCGCAAGCGGTCAGAATAATCCGCCTTCAAAATACGGCCTACGCGTGACCATCGATGGCCAGGAAGTGTTTAAACAAATTGATAACCCCGCCAGTAATGACTGGACACTAGAAAGCTTTGATTTCAGCAATGACCCTGATTTTACCGTCACTCAAACCACTACCTTTGCCTTCGAACTGCTGGGCTACTGCACCACGGGCAGCGGCTCCATCAAAGCCTGGGACCTGGACCAAATCCAAGTGCTGGGCTGCTGCACCGTCGCACCGCCGGTGTGCGATAATATAACCGATGGAGGTCACATCGACGGTGGAGAGGTCAACTGCGGCAGCTTTGACCCAGGCATTATTGGCAGTGTGAGCCTGCCTTCAGGCGGTAGTGGCAATATTGAATACCTGTGGTTAGGAACGACGGACTTCAATCTGCGGGCGACTCAATGGGACACCTTGTTGGCTGGCCCCGCCGCCGGCCCGACCTTCGACCCCGGCCCCATCACCCAAACGACCTACTACCTGCGTTGCTCTCGCCGCGAAAATTGCGAGCTCTTCGTAGGCGAATCCAATATCATTGCTAAAGTGGTGGTAGACAACAGCAACTTTGACTGCGCGCAGGGAAGCCCGCTGGGCTTTAATGCCGGCAATGCCAATACTATTTTCGAAAATAACGGCGTAGCAAATGCCGACAATGCCTTGAATGTCATTGATGGTGCAGTGGCGGAGCTGTACGATGATCAGGATTTTATCATCGTCGACCTGGGCGAGACCCTACTGGCGGGCGAAACTTATGTCATCAGTTGGAAGGGAAGCCTGCTGGACCTCTCCTCCAACCCTGTTCAATTAAATATCCTAGAATCAGGCGATGGCGTAGATTTCACCGCAAATACAACCGCAGAAATCGCGGTAAAAGACTTCGTTGTCAGCCAGAACTTCAGCGCCAGCAGGGACCTTCGCTACCTCAAAATC
>JBCDGZ010000166.1:0-13975 GCA_038750655.1 Bacteroidota bacterium
AAGGAGTTGAATCAAAAGATACGAAAGTTGAAACAGCACGGTCAGCAAAAATCTCCCTATCTCTTTAACCAACTCTTACAGGCAGCAACCCAACTCAACAAAGAACTAGAGCAAGATTATCCACTTTATCAACAGGTGAAAATCAAGCAACCCTTTTTACGTACCGAAAAGCTCCAGCAAGCACTAGCTGATGAATCATCCGCCTTGATCAATTATTTCCTCATGGAGGAATCCATAGTATTTTTATTCGTTAACCCTGATACTGTAATTTTTCATCGGGGAGAATGGGGGGAAGATGAACAAACACAGCTTCGTTGGTTCAAAGGTTTTTTGGCTGGCAAGCATGATCCTTTTAAAGAAAAAAATATCATTCGCTACCAACAACTGGGACATCAGTTCTATCAAAAGCTTATTGCCCCAATTGATACACACCTTTCTCCAGCTCAGGAACTAATTATTATTCCACAAGACCAGCTGCACTCGCTCGCCTTCGACGCCTTACTTTACAAACCGATAACGAACCAAGGTACCGCATTCAACCGCTATCCCTATCTTATCCAACAACAAACCATCACGTATAACTTTTCTGCTCGCACCTGGCTTCACCAACAACCCAACAACCAAACCTTCAACAGCCCCTCCATACTGGCCTACGCCTTCTCCAAAAACGGCACCCCCATCGCAGAACTAAGGAGCCAAGCCAAAGCCGCCATACCCGGCACCGCACTCGAACTAAAAGCCATCGACAAGGCGTTCCCCAAAGCAGACAAAACCCTGCGCTTTGGGGCAGAAGAAGCGAAACTCGAACACTTCCTCAAAGCCATTGAGGAGCCTTACGACATCTTCCACTTCGCCCTACACGCCGATTCCGATCAAAGCAATCGCCTCAACAATATCATCTATTTTCCGGGTAATCCTGTAGACTCCATCTATGGCTATGAACTAATTGCTCGACAGTTGAAGGGGAGACTAGCCGTGCTGGCCTCTTGCAAAACAGCAACAGGCACAGTCGAATCAGGAGAGGGCCTTTACAGCCTCAGCCGTGCGTTTTTACTAGCCGGCGTAGAAGGAGTCGTCTCTTCGCATTGGGAAATTGATGACCGCTCAACCAGCGAGCTGATCGATTTCTTTTACCAACAGCTAAAGCAACAAAAAAGTACGCCCAATGCCCTTCGACAAGCCAAGCTCGAATACATCAAAGCACAATCCAAATTTGACGCTCATCCCTACTACTGGAGTGGTTTGGGCTATTGGGGAGAATGAAGTATATCATAATGGCGGAAGGCTGCCATCAAGATCATAGGTCGCTTCCAAAAATTGATAAACATCTATTCGGCCAACATCTTTTCCGATCGTTCCTAAAGAGCGAATAGGAGCCGCCTCTTTTTTCAGGAGTTTTTTAATTTCGGATAATAAGTCCCTGGAATCCTTTTTGATTCTTTCTTTAAGATCTGGATGCAATATCAGCATCCCAGCGATAACTCCAGAAATGAGCGGTGCGGCAAAAGAGGTCCCACTCCTGATTTCACCACGGCGTTTGGGGTCTAACGACAAACTAAGAATAGCCTCTCCTGGTGCAAAAACATCCACTCCTTCTCCATAATTAGAGGCCGGCATCACCACATCCATTTTGTTAGTCGCACCGACTGTTATAGAGTTTTCAAAATTAGCAGGAAAATAACCTTTTACATCATTACCTTGATTCCCTGCTGCACAAACGCAGATGCAATCATTTTGAAAAGCAAACTCAAAGGCATCATTTAGCAGCTCATCTTGCTCCTTTTCGTGAAACTCTGCTCCCCAGCTACAGTTGATAACCGTTGCTTTTTGTTTTACGGCAAAAAATATCGCCTCTGCCAATGTGTTACTCCTTCCGTCAGGAAAAGCCTTAATATTAATAATCTTAAAATTAGGAATAATCCCACGTACCTGTTTCCCATTGATTAGCGCACTAACCAGCCCTGCGATAAAAGTCCCGTGTCCATTATCATCTGAAACGTTATCAAAGTCCTTATTTAAAGCATTATACCCTCTATTAGATGCTTTAGAAGACCATTTAACAGGGACAGGGTAGTATTGATCTTCCAGCTCTAGATGATCAAATTGAATCCCAGAATCAATTATAGCAATAAGTTCTGATTGTACTTCTTCCTGCGGCTCCGTATCTGGAGTACTTTCCTCCTCTGGTTCTCTATTCGACGAACTAATATCAATTGGATCAACTCTCTCCCAGAGACTGTCAATCTTCATTTTGGTGAAAAAATATTGGAAAGGACGGTAAGGCTCTTGCTCATCAAATAAGGAGTAAGTCCCAATATTAGTCTGTTCATCGATAATCTCCTCAGTTATTCCAAGCATAGCTTCTTGAAACTTTTCTTTAATGGACTCATAAGTGAGTTTATATCTTTCAAGAATCTCCTCTGAGATATAAAGTCTATACCAGCGGTGAAGCTTACGCTCTAGTGATTCTGGTGCCAGCTCATTTTGATAATATTTAACAAAATTGGCAGCCGTTGCTTGCCCTTCTTTAAAAAGGTATTTATAACCAATGACTTTTTCAAAGATGAACAGGGTTTCTTCTGATGAGTCCGTCTTCTCGTCACTAGCTTCTACGGTTGTTGCTGGAGCTCCTTGATTAAATAATCCATACAATAGACTAGGAAGTCCATCAAGGAAGAAGGTATTGAGGATTAAATATTGCTCTGGTAATTGTAAAAGTATACCGGAATCTTGTTGCATGCGGATAGGAATTCTATTGTGAAAGGATAATGGTGGATAATTACAATGAAAGTTAAGAATCGATAATAGCTACATCACGACTAAAGGGAATTCTAAGCATATTATTATATTCGATGGGGCGATTGATTGCCAAATTAAGTTCGACCTCATTTTTAAAAATACTAACCCAATCCCTAATTATATTCTTAGACTCAAAGGCGTAATAGCAAATCTGTCCATTTGACAAGACAAATGGAACAAAGTAATGATTGTGAAACTTAAAAAAAAGTTGATGGATATTGCTGCTTCGTCTTTGTACAGTATTCGTTATTGCAGCCGTCCCAATTCTATCGGGGATAAAGCTGTGTACCGGCTTCCCACAATTATCCAAGCCATCATCAAAGGTAATATTGGCATCCCAAAGACTGTTCTTTAAATTCATATCAGGCGATCTAAGTCCCATAGCAAATAGTTGATTGATTTCAATATCAATAGGACGATCAATGTCATTGATAACATCGCCCGTATCAGGATCAACCTCTACTTTAGAAAAGAACTGCGGAATGATCAAATGAACACCAATGAAGTAGTACACCTCATCTTTTAAATAATCATCATCATTGATGAAGGTCAAAAATTCGTGTCCTTCACAGGAAATGTTTCGAAGGTAGCTAAAGAATCCATCGCGAGTAGGTCCGCATTTAATAGTCTCCCGACTGTTTTGGGGATACTTCATTTTAAGGGGGAAAGTAGACATAGGTTTGGGTTAAACAATGGTGAAATTTATTTTGACTTCTTCATTTCTTTTTGAATGGCGCTTCGCAATTCATTGGCTCGCGGGTCCTCTAATCCCTCCAAAGCGAATAGCGCCTGCTCCCATTCGCCTTTACGCAAATACGCCAATGCAATGTAATACTCGGTTGCCTCGAACCGCACATCCTCCGACACCTGTCCAAACTCTCGCAAATTCTCCACCGCCGCCGTCGGCGCTCCCGCCCCCAACTGGGCCACGCCCAAATAAAACAAAGCCTGCGTATCCCGATACTCCACAAACAAGCGCTCATAATAGCGCGCCGCCGCCGCAAAGTCCTTCCCGTCATACGCCTCCCCAGCGACGCGGCGCAACTCGGCCAGCTCATCCCCGCCGCGCGTCGGCCCGCCCACCCGAGCAGGCGCCTCAAAATACTCCGCAAACAACTGCTCCTGCGAAGGGGCTTCCCCCCTCGGCCAAAGCCACCATAGCAACAGCAGCAATAGCACAACGGCCACGACAAGGTACCACCACCCACGCCCCTGCTTTCCTTTAGGCGCATTCGCCTGCGGCGCAGGCGGCGGTTGCGGAGGCTGGGTCGCCTCCTCCGGTAAGTCGTCCAACAGCAGGGCCGCCTCGTCGATCTGAACGGGCGGTAGGCCCTGCTCCAGCTCGCGAAGCTGCGCCTCAATGTCGCCTCGGAAAGCCTCTCGGGTGCCTTCCAGCATAATTTCCATATCGGCCAGCAGTTGGGCGAAGGTCGGATCGCTGGCCCTTCGGGTGTCGACGGCTTGCCGTTGGGCCTCGCTCAACTCGCCATTGAGGTAGGCTTCGGCTAGGGCAATATCTTTGAGTTCTTCTGACATACTAGGGGTTGGATAGCGCGTACAGCTGCCGCAGTCGAAGCAGGCATTTGTATTTGCGCGTTTTTACGGTATTGGTATTATCGTACTGCAGTTGCCGAGCGATCTCCTGCATAGACAGCTTGAAGATGATGGCCAGGCGCAGCAGCTGTTGGCATTTTTCCCCCAGTTGGGCGAAAGCCGCCGAGGCGAGTTGGATGCGTCGTTTTTTTTCTTCTTCAGCAGAGGGATCAATGTCCTCTACGAGGTCCAGTTGCTGCTCGTTGAGGGCACTGACTTTGCGCAATTGCCGCCGCCGCTCTCGCGCCTTGTTCTTGGCGATGGCGAAGAGGTAGGATTTGACATTGCTATCGGTTTTGAATTCGGGCAGCGTCCCGCTCGCCGATTTTTCGACGAAGATGGCGAAGGCGCGCTGCGCCAGCTCGGTCGCTTCGCTGCTGTCGAGCACGTAGGTTTTGATCAGCCACTGGATGAGCGGTACCCGATGCTTGAGGTACAAGTCTTTGAGGGCCGCCGGGCCGAAGGCCGGGAGCGATGGATGTTTCTCGCCAGACATAAAGATGCTGGATTGGGTTGCTGTGTTTGTCGAGCCCTTGAGGCTGTTTTGTTGGGTATGCATCTAAGGTAATAAAATTGAGCGAGAATTGAGGTGCTGTATTATGCTAAAATTCTGTCAATAATTTATAGCGTCCGATCACTTCGTTCACCTGTATTTCTTGTTCCCGTAACAGTTCCAATTGATCTAACCGAATCTGAAATTCGTTATCTATACTCTCATCAATTACAACCGTAAAAAAGGCCGCTTTTTTGAAAGGATTACGACCAGCCTTTCCAATGCTGTTGAGGCTAAAGGTGATCTTTTGTCCTCGATGATAAAAGGTCAGCGGGGTATCCATCTCATAGCTAATGATTTCTATAACATCGTCTGTGATATTATCCGTAAACTTGACGGTGGCTACCTGGTCATCAGTATCCAAATCGAGTAAGGTCATCCTGATATTTTTGTACTCTCGGTAATAGCCTTCTTTAAACCAGGAAGAATAAAATAGAGAAGAATTAACCGTACTACTATCGCTGGTTTCAGCTTGCCCAGGAGCAGCTAGACCAGGGACCCGATAAGCATCATTCATCGTATAGGACTCTCTAACGGCCTTAACAAATACACTGTACGGAATATCTACATAGCCGGCATTACCCCACTGATTGCCCCAGGAATTCATCACTTTGAAAACCTTTTTGTTGTCGTCGTAGCCTACACATAGCATGGCATGATAGTAGGTAAAAATAGGACCTCTCAGTTGATAGGTATAATGGGTTTTGTTTTTAAACGCTTCAAATCCCTTTGCCTGAAAGTCAGACTCCAAAGAAACCCCCAGCATGACGGGCTTTTTCGCCCAGAGGTTGTATTTAATCTCTGCTAAGTTAGCAGGAGTAAGCGCCTGAGCAGCAGAAATCTTATTGACCTTAGCTTTTTCTATAGTAGTTTTATCAGGAACCTTGGTACAATTATTAGGATCATAGGGAAAATCTTTCCAGAAGGCGGTCCCATAATCCCTCAACACCTTAAAAGCTTCGGCGAAGTGAATTCCTCCCGCGCAGTTTTGATTGTTGGTCAGCCATTTGGCCATATTAAAAACAAATGCAGGGCTACAAATTCGATCGTAGCGCGTTTTTCCACCTTCCACAAAATTCCAATTCTTCTCCTTTTTTTCCTGATAAGATTTCAGGCTATAAACTACTGTAAACGCAGTACAGGACCCCTGCGCCCCCTGATGACCTATGGGAGGCATATCTACGGACAGGTCGACCTTTTCGGGCAGTTGAATATTAGGAGGTAAGCCGAACGAAGGCGCATAGGGTATTTTCTTCAGCTGTTCAGGTGTAGGGAGTTTAAGACCATAACCAAACGGCTCTTGTGCCCAACCCAAGCCAGTAGTGACAACGAAAATGAGCAGCGAAAAAAACAGTCGTTTCATAATTTTTAGGCTTAAAAAGAATAGCCTGCGGGAGGCTATTCTTCATTCAGGGAGATGTATGCAATGAAATTAAAAGTTAAATTGTATCCCGAAATAAGGTTCGATAGGTAGAGAAAACTTGTACTTCAAGTCTTCCTCAATATCATCCGTTCCGGTTACGGGGTCACCAACTTTGAGTTGATCCAGTTCTCTAATCCAGGTTGCCGCAAAGCCGGCCGAAACGGCCAGTCTCCTAGTGCCGTTGATATTACTCCGAATGCCGATCCCTCCTAAGAGTGTTGGAATATTGGCGTTTACCCCCAGTCCCAATTGGATCATCGGATGAATCATCGTATGCTCAAGAAAAATATTAAAGTTGATCATCGTACTGACATTGAGATTATTGATCTCATTCTCAGTAGGTTCCGCTACGAACTGCTGCCCTGTAGAATCAGTAGAAGTACCATAGGCATTGTAAGTAAATGCGGTATAAGCAATCCCTACCCCTCTTTCGGGCACAAACAAGCTGTATTTTCTTATTCTCAGGGTTCGGGTAATAAGGTCTCTGACCGGGGTCTCTACGATTTCGTTTTTATCCGAAAGCTGGTAGCCTCCTTCTTGTATTTTAATGGTGTAGAGAGAAATCTTACCTTTCTTTACTGCAATGTTTGTAAGCGGAATGCACCAGCTCAGGCCAGGCCCTCCACCAATATTTGCGGTATGATAGGCTCTATTCGTCAATTTATACGCCCCCTTTAGCTTTTGCTGCCTTTTCTCTTGTTCGGCTTGAATATCGGCCAGCTCTTTCAAAGCATTATCAATAATACTGATGGTGATAAAAGGATCAGGACAATTCCACCGTTCTGTATTCAGTGTTTTCACTTGCTCCTGCGCATACTCAATCGAATTGCTCACCGTTTTGAAATGTGCATCTATCTTGGCGATACTTTCGTTAATAGCGACGAGGCTATCTCGAGTGGCTTGAGCTGCTACGAATGGCAAGGCTTTGAGACGCTTAAAAATCGCGACAATTTTATCCTTTTGGGAATCTTTCAATAGCTCTGCAATCTGCTTGATTCTGCTTTTTGAATTTTCTACCTCTTGATCGCACGAAGGGGAAATACTAGCTGCCGCCACACCATCACCACCGCCGAAGCTCTCAGTTCCCGTTCCTCCGGTACCAGTACTAGGCGCAGGATTAGTCACTTTACTTAGCTGGTCTATTATTTCACCTAGAGCATCATTAGCATCTTCGATTATCGGATCATCAATGACATCGAGATTAGTATTGTATATATGATTCAATGGATTGAGTGGCATCAGATAGACATTGATACCTCCCTGACTGGGCAGGAAAATAATCGAGTCCTCCAGGGGGTTATTAAAATTAAGAGGGTGGGTAGTGTCCTCAGTACTTCGGTCCAGGTCGTAATAGAGCGTACTATTGTTCAGATCAAATCTCACAAAGATATTGCGATCACCTTTGACCCGAATTCCATTTTCTAAAACTTGACTGGCCTTTTGTGCTTGTAGACAAAGGGTAAAACTTGAAAGGCCGATGAAGAGTAGAATAAGCTTTTTGTAATCCATGAGTGTATGCATTTGATCCACAATACTAGTTGGATCAAAGCCGTGTAGCAACTACACTTATCCAGATTTGTTTACCCCATTCACATAAAATTTATCTTTATACATTTGATAATTCCTTCTTAATCAATATCTTGTTCTAAAATGCTCTGTTTATATTGTTTGATTCTGATGTATGCACAACAGCAAGTTATTTCGCCTGCTTCAGGGCTTGGATAGGGAAGATTTTCGACACTTGGGGCAATTTGTCCACTCTCCGTTTTTCAATACCAATGAAAAGCTGATCGCCTTTTATGCCTACATCGCCCCCCATTATCCGGGGCTTTTTTCTCCCAAGCTGGCCAAAGAAAGGGCCTTTGCGGTGCTCTTTCCAAAGAAGGCGTACGATGATAGTCGAATGCGGCAGTTGATGTTTAAAATGACGCAGTTGGTGGAGGAATTTCTGGCGGTGCAGCTGGTGCGACAGGATGAGGGGCGACAGCAACAGCTGCTCATCGAAGCCCTCGGCCGACGGCAGCTCCATTCCGATTTTCAAAAGAAAACCGCCGCCGAAATCAAACGCCTCGAAGGCCTTCCCTTCAAAGACCTCAACGCCCTACAGCTCCTGCTGCGCTACAACCACGACTACTTTTTCCATCCCGATACCCCCAAGTTTCGGATCGGCGTCAAAAGCATCAAAGACTGCATGCGCTACCTGGATGCCTTTTTCGTACAAGCCAAACTGCAATACGCCAGTGAGCTGGTCACCCGCTCGGCGGCGCTTCAAGAAGAGCACGACATCTGGCTCTTGCCCGAGCTGATGAATCGCCTCCTCTCCCATCCTCCCGAACCGCTGAGTCAGCTCTATCATATGCTCATGCAATTGCACCTCGACCGAGAGAACGAAGCCCTCTTCGCCCAACTCAAAGCCGAGTTCTCCAATCAAGTGGCCCATATTCCAGAACAGGAGCGCATGGATTTGTACCAACAACTGTCCAACTATACCATCTCCAAGATCAACGCCGGAAAAAGAAGCTTCCAATTGGATTTTTTCGAGCTAACCGAAATTGCCGTCAACTACAATATGCTCATAGAAAAAGAGCGGATCACCGACGCTACCTTCACCAATATCGTCGCCATCGCCGCTGCCCTGAAAAAATTTGATTGGACCGCCCAATTCATCAACAACTACTACAAAAAGCTGGCGCGCAATGTCCGCGACAGTGCTACCCAGCTGGCCCAGGCCTACTACCATTACCACAAAGGCGAATTCAACGAAGTGCTCAACTGCCTCAAGGAAGTGGAATTCCTCCCTTCCTACGGCTTTCGCGTCAAGAGCCTCCGGCTGCGTACCTACTTCGAATTGTTCCAGCAAGACGAGTCCTACCTCGACCCTTTGCTCTCCGACATCCATTCCTTCGACCTCTACATCCGACGCCATAAATCCATCAACACCCGACGCCGCAGCACCTACCTCAACTTTATTCAATTCACCAAAAAACTCATTCGCCTCAAAACCAACATCGATACCTCGGATGCCGATAAACAGAAATTGAGCGATAGCATCCAAAAGAAAGAGCCGATGGTGGTCAAGCATTGGTTGTTGGAGAAGTTGAAGGAGTTGTAGGAAGGGAAAAGCGCCGTGTCCCTTTTCAGGAAACACGGCTCGAACTTTATAAAGATTCGTCAAGTCCGTGTCTCTCACAGAGGACACGGACAAAGCAGATGTTAGCAAACTGTTAGGTATCAACAACATCCTGCGTACCAATATCTGATCCGCCTTTAATGTGCTGTAATTTTTCCTTTTTGAGGGTAGTCAAACGGAGTTCCTGCAAGTTGATTTGGCTTTTCTTTTTCATAAAACCATCGTGTTTTGGGGCTTATCCAGGAGTAGATAAGCCAGGTTGAGTAATAAAATTGGATGTTAAGTGCCGCCCCTCAGCGCATAGTCATCCAGGGCCTCCGCTGCGCAGTAAACTGACGAAGTATCCAGATGAAAGCTGAAGAATCGGATGATTGAAGTCCTGCCGTTGAGCAGATTTACTTCTTTATGCAGGAATGGGGCAGAGGTAACCCCCCTGGGTTGAATTTTTCTCAAAAAAAATTTAAATCCACATATTAGCCTTGTTTCATATGTGAGAATTTAGCTATCTTGCACTATATTTGGATGCCTGACCAGCATCTCCCCCAAAATCAAAGATGTACTGTTGCGTGTGTTCTCTCTATAATCGGTATAAAACTATTGAGCAATGCCTCAAAATTATACACCAACACCTGAAGTACAGAATGAAGAGAAAGTGATCGACCTCGATGGGCGGAATAACCAAAAGACCGTAAAGCAGGCGTCTACTCCTGTCTCAACCAAGCGTTTAAATCTGGATGTACTCATCACAACCCAGTTGTTCGACTACTATCCCTATCCCTTGGCGACTACAGACGAGCATTCTCATTTCATCAAAGTCAATCCGGCATTTTGCCACTTCACCGGCTACAGTCAACACGAGTTGTTGCATACCGAAATGCTTCGCCTTTGTGTAAAGGAAGAAACGGCCAAATGTCTAGAACTGCTTCAGCAACTGCGGCAGCGAGAGCTGCCCTCTTTCGCCATTCCTAAACACTACGTTCACAAGGATGGGCGCATCTTGCCAGCATTGACTACAGTGATTGGTCATTTCGATGAAGAAGAAAATTACATCGGCTCTACGGCTACCGTCCTCGATTTGTCTATGAATTTTTTCAATAACATGCGGCTCGACATCCGGGATTACCTCACCAGCCCCCACGCCTACGGCAACCTCGATCTCCTGCTCGGCCTACTCTGTCAGCTCAACTTCCGCGACTTCATCGACTACCTCAAAACCCACCACAGAGAACTGACCGACCTCGACCTGAAACACTGCACCTTCATCCGACTCGGCCTCAATACCAAGACCGTAAGCAAAATCATGCACGTCAGTCACGATGCAGTTGAAAAGGCCCGCTACCGACTCAAGAAAAAACTGAGCCTCAAAAAGTGCAGCAGCCTCCGAGATTTTATCATGGGACTAAACAGCAGCCAACCGTAATTTTTTGTATCATTGAGTTGCTATGCCTGCAACGAAAGTTTATCTCCTCCCCGGCCTCGGCCTGGATCATAATATCTTCCAGCGACTGAAAATCCAGGCCGCCGAGCACCACTACCTCGACTGGATCGTTCCCGAAGAGCAGGAGTCCATCCAAAGCTACGCACAGCGGCTGGCCGCCCCGCTGCAAGACGATCCTCGCTCGGCCGTCCTCATCGGCCACTCCTTCGGCGGTATCATGGCCCAAGAAATCGCCAACCGGCTGCCCGTTCGCAAGGTCATTATCATTTCCAGCATTAAATCACCGCAGGAAAACCCCACCCGCTTCAAGATGCTCTCGCTGCTGGGCCTCCACCGCTACTTCAGCAAAGAACTTACCCTCCGCACCTTCCCCTTCTGGGCCACCTCCTTCGGCTACCCCGATTCCGACTCTCAACGCCTCTTCACCGCCTCCGTCGCCCGGCAAGATAACCGCTATCTCCAATGGGCCCTCCAACAGCTCTCCAACTGGCAAGGCATCGACAATACCCTCATCGACCTGGCCCACCTCCACGGCGAGGAAGACCGCACCTTCCCAATTGGCTTGATTCGCCAACCCGTGACCATCGTTAAAGGAGCAGGGCATTTGATGCTGTTTCATCGGGCGGAGGAGATAAGCAGCTTGATTAATGAGCTGCTGCTGTAAGGGAAGCCCCTTAGAATACTCCGAAAGTAGTATTGCCTCCTCTTCAACATTCCCCTAGATTTGTTGACTTACTATTCATATTCAGCAAATTCTAATCCCATGAACTGTCTACACTATAGCCGTACGGCCCTTTGGGGCCTTACCAACCTGCTCCTTTTCCTCTTATCACCACCATCCTACGGCCAGGACAACTTCTCGATGGGCTTTTCGCTCATCGCCGACTACGGCATCAATAGCTTCGATACCCGGGGTATCAACGACTTTGTCGACAGCTACAACGACTTTTGGGGTAGCAAGCTCAGCAGTCCTTATGCCCGGTTCTCCGGCAAAGAACTTTCGCACGCCAACTTTGGGGCGGGACTGCGGCTGGTATCGGGGACCAAAGTGGGCTTTACTGGCCATACTGCTTTTCTGCTCGGCTTTGGTCAACACCAGCAGGTGGCAGAATGGGAGAATGGGGTGCAAAATGAGCTGGGCTTTAAGGTGCGGGACTGGCAGTGGACCTTTTCATCAGGCGTACACCTTTGGAATACAGTATTCCTGGAAGGCTACACTGGTGCGCACATCCGCCGGATTCGGATGACCCATACGACGATTTATCAGGATGGTTCGCGAAGTTTGTCTTCGGAGTATAAGCTCAATGGCTTGTACAATGGCAGTGTATCCAGCTTCGATGTGGGATTTCAGGCAGGCATACGCATTAAACCCGTTATGCTGTTTGCCAAAGTCGTTTGGCCCTTGGAGAATTTCCCTCCGGGCAAGGACCTGGTTAGTTTACTAGATGAAGACAGTCCCAACTTCCCACCTACCGATTTCCCGAGTGATTACCCCTCTTATGCTACGGATGTGATTGGCTTTGTAGAAGAGGACCGAGGATTGAAAACAGATGATTTTGAAGGAATGAGAATTGTCTTTGGAGTAGAATTCATTTTTGGTGCCCGTGTTGGCGAAAAATAAATCCATACCTATGAAAAAGCTTATTTATTGCTGTTCGATACTGTCCCTACTTTCGATGATCGCTTGTAAAGGCGATAAGTTTAAATTCCCCGATCGTTTGGATGGGAGTTGGAAAATTGTGAAGTCGGAGCGCTGGGCAATCCTCGCCGATGGCACTACCGACCAGTTCGAAGACCTGAGCGATGCGGGCAGCATGCAAATCTACGAGCCTTCCCCACCCGCAGAAACGCTGAAAGAATTTTTATTCACCTACACCAACTTCCAAGGGGACCAAGTGCAGTTCAATAGCCTCCTCTACACCGATGTGGCCAGCAGCCGGGTAATGATGTCCCAAGTCCTGTGCAATTCGCCCTTCGAATGTGATATTGTATGGACGGTAGATGTCAACAAAAAGAACAAGCAGGTCTGGTCAGTCTACGGAACCGAAGCCGGCTTCTTTTATGCGGGCAACCGCTATGATGCTTCCAGTAATGATTTTCATTTGAAGTGGACGATTACTTTGGAGCGGGAGTAGATTGATGTGCTTACCTTGGACGGAGGGCAATAGCGGCCTATGCTCACAGTCTAGCTATTGAAAGCTTGAAGGAACTTGTCTACCTTCCTGATATTCTGTAACTTCATTGCTACAATTCCAATTCAACCCTGTAGCTATGTCGACAGACCTCCCCACCGAGCCTTTGAGATTAACCTTTGACAGCAATGCCTTTTTTGCGGGCATGCGCAATTTTTGTATCAGCGCGATAGATGGCGATTTTGGATCGGCGCTGGGTGCAGCCTTGAAGGGGCTTAAGGATACTTTGAGCACTGATGGAAGCCCAGGCTATCGCGCACAGCTTCTGCTCCACAGCGCCCTCGCCGCAACGGTCAAGGATGTGCTGACCAAAGAGCTACTGCACCGTAGGATGCTTGAAGTACTAGTACCACTCTCTGTTCGAGAAGAGGCTTACAGTAAAAAATTGCTAGAATACCTGAAAAAGGTAGAGTTGAGCATAGATGCTGATTTCATTAGCAATCCCCGTCAGCACCATTTTACTAGCGAATTGAGGCGGCAGCTGGAGCAATGGTTGCAGTTATACTTACGCTACAATCACGCGCAGGCGAAGACCTTAGCAGCAGCTTTCCCCTATCATTTTACCCGCCACCTAGCTCAAGAGTGGTCTGGCAATGAAGCATTGTATGAACCCATTCGTCAGTATTTCGATAATCCTTTTTTTACAGCGCTGAAAAAGCAGGAGCAAATGCTGGCTTACCAAGCCAAGCTATTGGGGCTTTACGCCCGGCCGGCCTTTGGCGAGGAGGGGCTATCCTTGCATGAAATGTATATGCGACCTGAATTCAGGGTGTACAAGGGATGTATAAAAGAAAAAATAAAGAAAGAACAATTCTATGAAAGTCAGCATTCCTTTCGTTCTACACTA
>JBCDGZ010000167.1:0-13899 GCA_038750655.1 Bacteroidota bacterium
TGGCGACAGTATGGTCAAAGTAAAGTGAAAATTATTTCAAATATAATTTATTGTTAATCAAAAAATTACACCACCAAAACTTTAATTAGACTTTGTGAACATTTGACTTTCCAAGCCATTCTATCTATATTAGAATACATTTTGTATGGGGTGTTATTATGTTGTCGTGATCTTTATTTTTTCCCTGAAGAAAAATGCCAACTCTAGCGGCTCCTCTTTTTAAATCTTTATTTTTATTAACTTTCTAAGCAATGAACATTTTTGTAGCAAAATTAAACTTCCATACTCAGGAAGATGACTTGCGCCAAGCCTTCGAAAATTACGGCCAAGTCGACTCTGTTAAAATTGTCCTCGATCGAGACACCGGTAAGTCCAAAGGCTTTGGCTTTGTAGAGATGCCCAATGACGATGAAGGCTACAACGCAATTGACAATCTGAATGAAACTAACTTTGACGGCAATGATATTGTTGTCAAGAAGGCTCGCCCGCAAGGTGACGGTGGCAATCGTGGCGGCGGCGGCGGTGGTCGTGGCGGTTATGGCGGCGGCGGTGGTCGTGGCGGTTATGGCGGCGGCGGTGGTCGCGGCGGTTACGGCGGCGGCGGCGGTCGTGGTGGTTACGGCGGCGGCGGTGGTCGCGGCGGTTACGGCGGCGGCGGTGGCCGTGGCGGTTATGGCGGCGGCGGTGGTCGCGGCGGTTACGGCGGCGGCGGCGGTGGCCGTGGTGGTTATGGCGGCGGCGGTGGTCGCGGCGGTTACGGTGGTGGCGGTAACGATTACAACAACCGCAACAATGATTACAACAACGACGATAGCGAAATCGATGATTTCTACCGGGATGATTACAAGCGGGAAAAAAGCAATAACTACGACCGTGATCGTAGAGGCGGCGGCAACTATAGAGACCGCGACCGGGGAGGTAGAAACAACTACCGCCAGAACGATTACAATAGACGCGATAACGACGGCTACGGTGGTAGAAATGATTATAACCGCGGTGATAGACAAGATAATAGGTACGATCGCAGTAATGACGACAATCAACAAAATCAAGAGGACAGTCACGACAAGCCTTCGACCGAAGACAACGATCAGAATGACGATTAATAGTTACTAAAATAAATAGCTTTTATAGATTAAAGCGATTGGGTGGTTAACCACTCAATCGCTTTACTTTTTATATCGCCTTATTTTTTCACTTCATCACCAGGGTAACGGCAAAGGCCAGGACGGTAATGGTCATCCCGATCATAAAAATGCTATAGCAGATACGCAATTTAGCATACTTATCTCCCAAAGCCCTTCCCAGGTAATAGAGATCGTTGACAATGGTATTTTCCAAAATCTCATCACTGGCAATCACCTCTTCGAGGCCCCTTTGGTAGCTGGGCAGGTCCATCTGATAAAAATTACCGAAGAAAAACAGATTGGTGCTGCCGGTTTTGATCTTCTCAAAATCCGTTAATCCGTTCATCTTGATGGGGCGCGTAGCCAGCGTGGCGTAGATAATGGTCATTACGCAAGTGACCAGCAGAAGGGTTCCCGGGACGAGCAGAATGGCGCGTTCTTGCACCAGCGGGGCAAGTAAGGGCATGGCAATGGAGATGACAATGGCGTTAATGCTCAACATCATACTCGACTTGCTGTCCGCAATATTGGTCAGGTCGATGTGGTTGCGCAAGGCGGTCTTGAACATCATTTGTGCGCTGCGACTTCCCCCAATTCCGGATATTTTTTCCTTCTTGGATTTTTTCTTGTCTTCCTTTTTCATCCGTTTTTCCATTTTCTTGAGGTTCTTCTTTTTTTGTGCTCCTAAAAGCCGTTGTGCCTCTTCTGTGAAAAATTCATTGCTTTTCAAAAAATCGATATTGGATTGGTACCATTCTTTGTCGGTATAATGCTCGTCGCAGAAAGTGGCCCATTCCTGGCGTAATTTATCACTATAGTCCTCAAAATCCTTGCTGCCCATCGAACTCAGATCGGCATCCTTGATGATCTGTTCGAAGACATCGCGGGGCTGATGATCCAACCGGGTAGCTTCGATCAGCTCAACGACCTTATCGATGTGTGCGTCCGGGTAGTTTTGCTGCTCCAAGAATTGGCGGGCGATTTCCATCCCAGCTTCTTCGTGGCCCTCATAGACCTTGGTATAGCCCGAATCGTGTAGCAATGCTGCTACTTGAAGGATTTCCATGTTTTTGTCATCGACTTGCAGGGCATTACCTAATGTTTCGCAATATTCGAGTACCATCAGCGAATGAGGCAGATCATGGTAAACAAGTTGAGGGGAGAGCGATTGGATAAACAGCTCTTCAATATATTGTCTGGTCTTATCAACGATAGGCGTACGCATTGAAAAATCTTAGGCAAATAGCTGGTTTAGTGAATTGATCCTCATCGATTAGCGCGATTTTTTGGAAAGGCTACTGTAAATGTAATGGATGTAACGCGATTTTAATAAATTTAGCCCGAATTACCTACATTCCTTCCAAAAATGAAGAAATTCCTCTCGCTTAGGTTAAGAAAAAAGTGGGGTCAGGTTTTGAAGATCACCTTCGCCTGGGTGGTGATCTCCATTTTGGAGTCCTTGTATATTCATATCATTACTAAGGACGGGCTCTTCATTATGCGAGGAAGCAGCTATGATTTTGTCAATATTTTATCGGTTAATGCGCTGGCGGCGCTGGCCGGCGGGCTGCTGGGTGGCGGGCTGCTGATCTTTTATTTGCGGGATGAATTCAGCCGCTACCCCTTCGGCACCGCCGTTTTGATCAACAGCTTTATTATCGGTTTGGTAAATATTTTCATCAATTCCATCGGCTTCGCCCTCTGGCAGAGCTTTGTGCTGCAAAAGAGCTTCTTCGCTCCGGAGGTCTGGGCGGGCCTGGGTGACTATCTGGACAGCTACTATTTTTTCAAAAATATGGTCTTCTGGTATACCATCACCTTCGCGACCATCATCATGCTGCGAGTCAACGATAAGTACGGCTCCGGCAATTTCCTCAAACTCATCACCGGCCACTACCACCGCCCCATCGTAGAGCAGCGCATCTTCATGTTTCTCGACATCCGCTCTTCGACAACCATCGCTGAGAAAATCGGTCATATCCGCTATTTCCGACTCCTCAATGATTTTTTCCGCGACATCACCAATCCGATCATTTATACTGGAGGGGAAATTTATCAGTATGTGGGCGACGAGGTCATTGTCAGCTGGCCGATGGAGCGTGGGCTGCGCAATGCCAATAGCCTACACTGCTTCTTCCGTATTCTCAAAGAAATCGACAAGCGTAGCGAGATCTACAAACGGCGCTATGGCCTGGTGCCAGCGTTCAAGGCTGGCCTCCACTGTGGCGAGGTGACGACCGGAGAGATCGGGGTGATCAAAAAAGACATCGTTTTCTCCGGGGATGTACTCAATACGGCCGCGCGAATTCAAGAGAGTTGCAACAAGTATGGGGTGAATATTCTGCTTTCAAAGTTTTTATTGGATAAGTTACCTTTGCAGAAAGGAGGTTTCGAGGCGACCCGTATCGGCGATATTGATCTGAAAGGCCGCCGCCAAAGCGTCATTCTTTACACCGTATCTCCAGCTAAAACCCATTAAATTGGCGCTTAATGTATATATTTTGACATAAATCTGCAAAAAGTCCCTTATTTCTTCAACAATTATCCTCCTCACCGCATTTAATAGGCAAGTCGTTGCAATCGACACCCAAATCGATCCATTACCACAACGACCCGCACTATTCATAATAGTGGTTTTTTAGGGTAATTGAGTTTCATTAGGCGTTATGAGAGAAGGGGAAATCGACGACAGGTTGGTTTCCTCTTCCTTTTTTTGGTCCTTCGTCTAGGGCCTGCTTCCCTTCATCGAAATCCACTGTTAACGGAACGTTATTCCTCCCTCTGATTGAACTATTTACCCCTTAAAAGTGGTATATTATATATACAAGCTATTCACTAGAACCTTAAAAAACCTTGAACATGATTATCTTACTCGCATTATTCAGCAGCTTAGTCCTCTACGAGGTCATACAGCATCGCCGGCACGGCTTCTAAGCCGCTCCGGCCCCTGCCCGGCCCCATTAGCCTTTACTTCCCTCCTCCCCTTCTCCAAAGTTCCGTATCTCACTAAAAAGTCCGCAATTTCATTTTAGCACGATTGAAGCTTCGATCTGTCCCATCTTTGTATTGTCAATTCTGACAAAAGAATAATTCAATCTCAAAAAAATGAAAAAGTTGTTAATTGTCAACGGCCATCCAGATAAAGAAAGTTTTAATCACGCCTTGTCCAAAGCTTACCGAGAAAGTGCAGCAGAAAAAAATACCGAAATCGACCAAATTAACATCGGAGAGCTGAATTTTAATCCCAATCTGGCCTTCGGCTACCGAAAAATTACCGAATTAGAACCTGATTTAGAGGAGGCCATCCAGAAAATTAAGGCGGCAGAGCACCTTGTTTGGTTCTTTCCAATGTGGTGGTATGGCTACCCGGCGATCATGAAAGGATTTGTCGATAGAACTTTTCTACCCCGAGTGTTCTTTAACTATAAAAGGGGCAAGCTCTTTCCGGAGCAATTACTCAAAGGAAAAACCGCTCGACTCGTGATCACCGCGGATACTGTTCAGTGGTATGATCGATGGTTTATGGGCCGCCCGGCAATCAATCAATTCAAGAAAGGGACGCTGGAATTCTGCGGAGTAAAACCAGTTAAGGTAACCTACATTGCTCCGATTAAAGATTCTACCCCTCAGTTCAGGCAAAAATGGCTGGACCGCATCAAAAAGACAGGAGCACAATTAGCCTAAGATAGCACTATAAATAATCTCTAAAAATTCAAATACCCTAAAATCCCCAAGGTCATGGGCAGCTTACTAAAGAAACGAATTTTGTTGATAGACGATCACTCGCCGAACCTCGAGAACCTCACCGAAATTCTCGAAATGGAAGGCTACCAAGTGTTTTTCTCTCACAATGGCGAAGAGGGCATCCTACTGACAAAGGCGCAGCTGCCCAATCTGGTGATCTCAGACATCAAGCTACCGGGAATCGACGGCTTTGAACTGATCAAACAGCTCAAGGCCAACCCCTCCACTCAACAAATTCCAATCTTGCTACTGAGTGCCTTTTCCGAAAAAAGTATGATCAATAAGGGCCTGGAACTGGGCGCAAAGGGGTATCTTGTGAAGCCCTTCGGGATGGAAGAGATGCTGATTACTGTGCAGAAAATCATCACGGACATTAACTAAACCATGCTCCACCCCAAAACAAAAAACAGTACCGGAATGCTCCGATACGGCATCGGTGTTGCCATCGGCGGTGAGGGTGCAGGCGTGAATACCGCCATTGATGGAAGATTGTACCTGACTACTGGACACGTAATCAAAGAAATCCTGGCAATGGGTGAAGTCGACGTAATGGAGGCTAAAGCCGCGCAGTTGAACGGATTGGTCGCCACCGCCGGAGCTGTAGAAGGCATCGACGGCATCTTGAAAGTCGATGCGGTTATCGGGTTCGGTGTAGGGGCCGCCGAACATTTGGACGGCCAGAGAATTATCGGGGTTAGCGATGCTGGTGGGTTCTACGACAATGCCTTGCCAATAGCCACTGGAAAGGCTGTTTAATTTCATAACTAAAGGGATTTAAGGTTAAGATAGCCTTTAGAATTACTGGTATTTTTCACTATTTAATATCCTGAAATGAGGAAAGGCCATCATTTCAGTCGCTTAATTTTAATTCAACTTCTTATTATCCATATCTTTACGTATTGAATGTAGCCTCCACCCGATTTTATCATCCGGCGGAGCACAAAACGCCTAGTTATGGTTTGTACTCAATATTTTCGCACCCTCCTTCTCTGTTTCTTGCTGTTGTTGTCCTTGTTGAGCCCCAAAGCGCAAGCACAAACCCAGGATAGTCTGCTACTGCAATTGGATCGCCTGGATCGAGATAACGTTCGGGATGACCTCGCCAGCAGTGCTAACGACAAGGTCATTTCGGGTAGCCGCTCGGAGCGAAAAATCAGCGACTTGCCCTTTCCTATTTTTGTCATTACGGGGGAAGAGATTAGGAGAAATGGCTATTTGACCCTGGCGGATGCGCTCAAGCGTTTGCCGGGCATCCGGGTTTCACAGCCGGGGTCGGGAATAGAAGGAGAGACTTTTTTGATGCGGGGTTTGCAGGGCAATACCTACGCAAAGATTCTCATCAACGATATTCCGATCAAGCCTTTTGTAGTGAGCGGGATGCCGCTGGGGGCCAATCTACCCATTCGGGAGGCGGAGCGCATTGAGGTCATCTACGGGCCGGCGGCTACGCTGTACGGGGCGGATGCCTCGGCGGGGGTGATCAATATCTTACTCAAGGAATCGGAGCGGCCCATCTACGCGCAGGCGGACCTGGGGATGGGGGCCAATGGGTTTAAGAATCTGGATATTATGTTTGGGGGAAAAATTGGCCGAGATAAGCGAATCTTGCAGTTTAAAGTCTACGGCAGCTACACCGCTTTTGATGATCGTGCAGTGAAATACGACCTAGATTCCCTTTACAATCCAGAAACCTACCAGACGCTGCTGCAAGCGCAGGATGTCCCCTACATCAACCGCCCCAACTACCGCGGAGGCGTAGGAACCCCGGTGCTGAATGATCTGCCCCACTTGAGTAGTACCTTAGGTGTAGAACTCGACTACCGCAACTGGACGCTGTCCTTCTTTCACATGACTCGCCGTGACCACAGCTCCATTGGCCTGAGCCCCTATGCGGTCTCTTACGCCAATCCCTTGGTTTTCTTTGGAGAGCGCATCAATACGGTCCAGCTGAGTTATCAAAAAACCATCAATAAGCTACAGCTAAAGGCCAATCTGAATACCTTGTGGTACCGCACCGATGACCAAAGTTCCTATCGTTATGTCGTCCCCAATCTGAGTCTGATTCAGATTAGCCCTGTACAAGACTCTCTAAACAGAGATATTGACGAACTGTACTTTTCTGGCAATCGCTTCAGTAGCGCCAGCTCGGGAGAAGTCAGCGCAGAGATTTTATTAAGCTACCCCATCAATAAAAATATCGAACTGGCAGGGGGCTTTACCGCCCTGGGAGGCACTGGTGATCCTTTAGCCAATTTTAATCGTTTTCCCCCCAATAGCGTGACCCTAGGGAATAACCCCATTAACGAGGTCATACAGGCCAGTTCTGCAACATTTGGCGACATCAGTGCTTTTGTGGAAAGTTATATCAATTATGAAAAATGGAATATCATCCTGGGGGCCCAGGTTTTCTCTCGGCAGACCGATTATTTGCAAGGCGAGAGTACGGTCATCAACCCCAGATTAGCCATTCAGCATCAATTCTCGGATCAATTCAGCCTTCGATTTTCTTCGGGCCGATCGCTGCGGTATCCCTCGCCCTTTTTCCTCTCCAATTCCTACACTGTCAACTTCAACAATCTGGAATCCCTGGAAACGGGAGCTGATCTAATTCCAGAAGAGACCTTTAGCGCAGAGCTGGGCAGCCGCTGGAAGATTGGTAAAAAGGTGAGCGGTGACCTCTCGTTTTTTTACACCCGAACAAACAACCTGGTCAACTATGCTATCGAAATAGACACCAATGATATTAACCGGATTCGGTTGGGGTATTCTAATGACAATGACTCCTTTGCAGCCCTCTATGGCATCCAATCAGGTATTACATTCAAAAACCTCATCTCCTCTATTGGCTTGAGTGGCCGATTCAATGTGAATTATACCTGGGGGGAAGAACAACGAAACATCTCTTCGATTGGTGGACTGCTGGGGGGGGCTGAAGAAATACTGGTTGAATTGGACGATATTCGCTCTCAACCGGATTGGATCGTTCAGCTGGATGTCGAATTTCGACCGTTTAGAAAAACCACCGTATTACTGGAAAATACCTTTATGACCGAAAGCCTAACCCAAAACACTATATTGTACCAATTCTCCTTTTTAGCGGATAATGATCAACTCTTCAATAGTGGTTACTACACCCTTGACCTGAACATCAATTACCAGATCAGTAAGAACCTAGCCGCCTTTTTCAAGATCAATAATGTATTCAATACGGAATACGCAGGGATTGATGCGGCGGCCGATGCAGATGGCCTGATTTACAATCCACAGTCGCTGCGAATTTCGAGGCTGGGCATTAATTACAGAATGGAATAAAAACGATAGCATCTATGTTTCGCATAAAGCCCCTTTTGCTCTTTCTTTTTCTTCAGGGCCTTGCCGTTGTAGCCTGGGCGCAGCAAGATGAAATCCCTCTGCGTATTCAGGCCATTTATGATGAGCATCAATCAGCGGGATCATCAATTGAGAAAACCCTGGCGCAGTGGTTGCAGTTGCACGACGAAATCCTCAAGCTGGGGGACCACCCGCAGTTTTCGGAAGTCTGCATGGCGATTGCTGATATTTACAAGCAGGAGCAATTATTTGAGCAAGCACTCCCCTATTATCGTCAGGCCCTGAGTACAAGCGATACTCAATTAGATTTTGCTGCAGCAACCCAATCTATACACCAGCAGCTCGCCCAAACCTACGCTCAGCTGTCAAAACCGGATAGTGCTTACTATCATTACAACATCATTTTAGACCACAAGGAAAAGACCGATAATGTCAACGGACAAATCAACACCCTTCGCGAGCTGACAAGGGCTTATATGCTCAACGAGGAGTACAGTAAGGCGCTGGACAGCAACCTTAAAATTCGGCAGCTCCTCGAATCCAATCAGCGCTCCGACGAGGAGTTAATGATCATTTACAATAACCTGGGCTACAATTATAATTACTTACAAGAACACGAAAAATCTATCGATTTCTTCGAGCAGGCGCTCGAACTACTAGACAAAAAAGATCACTCCGCCGCCATTGACCTGCACACCAACATTGGCATTGCCTACTGTAATCTCGGGCAATTCGATACGGGCATCAAGTACCTGATTGAGGCCCGAAAAATGAAAAGCAAGCACCGTCCTAAAGGCACCGATGAGACCGACCAATTGCTGGCCACCGCCTATTTCAACAAGAAGGACTTTTACAATGCTTTGGAATACATCGACCAATCGCAGTATACAGCAAAAAAGAACCAGAATTACTATTTGTTGACCGATGTTTACTACACCGCAGCCCTCATCCATTCAGAGCTTTTTGAATACGAAGAGGCTTTGGAATATTACCGCAAACACCTGAGCCTCAAGGACTCACTAGTCCTAGAAGAACGCCTACGGCAACAGCAATTGTTGCAACAGCAGATCAATTTAGAGCGGACAGAGAAGCGGGTGAAGCTGTTTTTGATTAACAAAGAAGTACAGGAATTGGCCATTGCGCAACTGAAAGCGGAGACCGAAAATCAGCAGTTGGTTTTAGAAAATCAAGAAGCCCAACTGCTGGCCGAGCAGAACGAAAAGGAGCTGCTGCGCAAGGAGACCGAGCTGCTGCAAAAAAACAATGAGCTACAGGCCATCGAAACCGAGCGGGCCAAGCAAGCCTTGGTCCTGACCCGTCAGAGCCTGAAGGCCTCGCAGCAAGAAAAGGAGTTCGCCATCCTCCAACAAAAGGAAGCCCAACAGCAGTTCGAACTGCAGCAGAAGCAAACCCAACTGGAAGCCGAACAAAACGAAAAGAGCCTGCTGCTGCGCGACAAGGAGATCAGTGCGCTGGAACTGCAAAAAGAGCGGGAACGCATCCAGTTTTTCTACGGCATCGGGGCCTTACTGGGCCTCTTCCTCTTGCTGGTTATCGGCGGACTGCTCTACTCCCGCAAGCTCAACCGACAGCTCAATCAAAAGAACATCGCCATCGAACAGCAGAAGACCGAAATCAGCGCGGAAAAGAAAAAATCCGATGAGCTGCTGCTCAACATTCTGCCCGAATCGGTGGCGGCCGAATTGAAAGAAACGGGCAAGGCAGCTCCTAAACGCTACGAAAATGTCACCGTGATGTTCACCGACTTCAAGGATTTTACGCCGCTGGTAGCCTCCATCCCCGTCGCTACTTTGATCGAAGAACTCAACGACATCTTCAGCTGCTTCGACGATATTTTGGAGGCTAACGAAATTGAAAAAATCGAGACCATCGGCGATGCCTACCTGGCCGTCTGCGGCCTACCGCAGGAGAACCCGGAGCACGCCATCCGCTGTGTCAATGCGGCCCACCAGATGCTGGAATACCTCAAGGAGCGCAACCACAATTCGACGATTCAGTGGCGCATGCGAGTGGGTATTCATACGGGGCCGGTGGTGGCGGGCGTGGTGGGGAAGAAGAAATTTGCCTACGATGTCTTTGGCGACTCGGTCAATACGGCCAGTCGGATTGAAAGCAACGGCGAGCCGGGGCGGATCAACATCAGCCAGACCACCTACGAGCAGCTGAAGGACCAGAGCGATCTTCACTTTGAGAGCCGGGGGCGGATCGCTGCCAAGGGCAAGGGCGAAATCAATATGTGGTTTGTATCGGTGGCGGAGGGCCTTCAAGTCCAATAAACTCATTACCTTTATATTTCAAAATATAACATGCTATGGCACAAAAGAGAATGGACCCTGCGTTGCTTTGGCACCACCTGCGCTTGTTCATCAAGGATCGCTTCAATCTGGACGACGATCAGGCCACCGAGGAGGCGACCATCGAGGAGATCAAGAAAGGCATCATTTTCCGGGGTACCAACCTTTGGATTCTGATGTTCGCCATTTTGGTGGCTTCGGTGGGTTTGAATGTCAACAGCCCGGCTGTCGTCATCGGAGCGATGTTGATTTCTCCGCTGATGGGCCCGATTATGGGGGTCGGCCTGGGGGTGGGGATCAATGATTTTGAGCTGATCATCAAGGCCCTGCGCAACCTGGCTATTGCGGTGGTCCTCAGTGTGCTTACCTCGGCGCTGTACTTTTGGATTTCGCCGCTGGACGACGCCCAGTCGGAGTTGTTGGCGCGCACCTCGCCCACCCTGTGGGATGTGCTGATTGCCCTGTTTGGGGGCCTGGCGGGCATCGTCGCGGGGAGCCGCAAGGAGAAGAGCAATGCCATTCCGGGGGTCGCGATTGCGACGGCGCTGATGCCGCCGCTGTGTACGGCTGGCTTTGGCCTGGCGACGGCGCAGTGGAACTATTTCTTCGGTGCCTTCTACCTCTTTTTCATCAACAGCGTTTTCATCAGCTTTTCTACCTATCTGATTGTCAGACTTTTGCGCTATAAGCGAAAGGAGTTTGTCGACGAAGTCCGAGAGCGAACTATGAAGCGTTACATCTATCTTTTCGTCCTCCTCACCATCATCCCCAGTGTCTACACCGCCTATCAAGTCGTGATCAAAAGCTTCTTTGAGCGCAACGCCAACCTCTTCATCAACCAAGAACTGCAATTCGAAACCGCTCAAGTCATCGGTCGAAAAGTCACGCTCGAAGACAATGAAAAACGCATCGAAGTGACCCTCTTCGGCGAGCCCATCTCCGAAGAACTGATCCTCCAAGCCGAAAAACAGCTGCCTCAATACCACCTCGACCATACCGAACTCATCGTCCGCCAAGGCTACCAAGAAGACAATGCTCCCGACCTCCAAACGATAGAAGAACTTAACCTAAAGATGCGCGCCGGCATCATCGAGGACCTCTACGAGCGCAACGAGGAGATTATGAAAGGCAAAGACGACCAGATCAAACTCCTGGAAGAAGAAATCCTCCGCCTCCGCGCCCGCGAGCTCCCCATCGCCGATCTCTCCCGCGAGATCAAGACCATCAACAAGAACATCGAGGAGCTGTCGCTCTCCAACTCCATCGTCTCCCACCTCCAGGACAGCACGGCCTACGATACGGTCTGTTTGGCCTACGTCAAGTTCGCCCGCCGCCCCAAGGAGCAGGACCGCAGCCAAATCCGGGAGTGGCTCAAAGCCCGCATCAAAACGGATACGGTGAAGTTGATCACGGCGTATGATTGAGTCACGAGGCAGGATGCTAATTTTTTAGTCCTCAATCCTTTGCCAGCGCCAATTTTTGTGTATCTTTGCCATCCTTATAAAAAGAGTTATTAGCTCAGTTGGTTTAGAGCGCTGCCTTGACAGGGCAGAGGTCACTGGTTCGAGTCCAGTATAACTCACAAAAAACGCTTAATTTATTGGCAGCCAATATCTTAAGCGTTTTTTTATGCTGACACCGTTCTGATAGGAACCTATGTCAACATAAAAAAAGCACCTACCTTTCCTTCTTGCGAGATTATGTAGGCACAAACGCTAGGACATCATATCTTACTAGACCAATATAAATCTCAATCGCTACTCAATCGGACAGATGCGAACCTTGAGCTTTCGCACGCTAGGGTCTTCAAAGAGCATCTCGTTGGTACTTTGGAGCTCTCCATCTATGCCGAGGATTCCAATGGGAATTAATATGTTTTTTGTGGTTATGATCGCGAGATAGGGACATTGATAAATGAGATTGCTTCTTTATTGGTAAGTATTTGAAAAGTGTTTTAAATGTGGGTTTGGGTTGAGTAAGAGTGCAATAGAATTTGGAGGATAGCTATTGCTATACTTGTGTAGTATAAAATAGGCTTCGTATATTGGTTCTATTATTACAGGCCATAATGGGCGTATATAAACCCATTGGGCGTAATTTGGCATTAGTATAAAATAAATACGAAGCCTTATTAATGGATAGGCATACCCCCTACAGTTAACTTATTAAAAAACAGTAAAAGCTGTGCCTACCATTAGAGATTTATTCATTGAAAGCGTGTTTTGCCCAATCCTTGAAACTTGGTAAATCTAAACCTAAATGCTCCCGCAAATCTGTTGTATTTGGGTAGAGTTTGTTTTTACCTGTTGTACCTTCCCAAGCATACATTTCACCTACTTGAGTAGCAAGTGCCTCACCGAGCATTCCACTTAAAAAGCCAATGAGTTGTTCGGGTTGTAAGGCAAAATAATTGACCGATTGACCTATAATTTCAGACAATTGTGCAGCTACTTCCGTTCCTGTCAACGCTTCTTTTCCACCAATTGGGAAAAACTGTCCTTCAAGACTATTATCTTTTAAAATAGCCGTAACATATTTGCCTAAATCGTCCATCGACATATAGGCAATAGGCACATCCGCAGGCACAGCTTGAGGAATATTACCTTGTTCCAAAATCGCTTGACGATAAGCCGTTGAGAAATTTTCAAGATAAAGCGTACTACTCGTGACACTGATGGTCGGAATGATCTTAAATGCTACTTCTTTCATTTCAAGGCGAGTATCTGGACCCGCGATGCCTGTTTTTTTATCGGGAATGACACTACTAATATTAAAAACTATTCGACTAATATTAGCTTCTTTGAGTGCTGATAAGGCATTTTTTGTAAAAGGTACCATATCTGCCGTAGGAATAACAGCAGGCACTAAAAGTACTGCTTCGTCTGCTTTTTGAGCAATTCCCTCTAATGACGCAAAACTAAAATCAGTTATACAAGCCTCGACATTGTATTTGGCTAAAAGGTCAACTTTTTCTTGCGTTCTAACAGGTGCTATAATATGATAGCCTTCTTTTTGTAATTGTTTGGCAATGGCAGTTCCTTGCATTCCTGTTGCTCCAAATAATATTACTTTTTTCATTCAATTGTGTGTTTGAATATTTATTTTTTATTGAAAATAATCCCTCAGATCTAGAGGATATGGAATGATAATACTTAGCTATGATCACTCAATTTGTTTGAGAAAATGTATGAAACGATAATCGCAATAAGGATAAATAAAGGTGCTCCAAATTTGTCTGCACCATCTCCAACAGCGATATGACAATAAACCGCACCAATGAAGTAAAATATCAAACCTGCATAAGCAGCTTCTTTAAATTGACTAAATGCAGGTATTAAAATAGCAGCAGTACCTAAAATTTTCATTACACCAAAAAATGGTAA
>JBCDGZ010000168.1:0-13863 GCA_038750655.1 Bacteroidota bacterium
GCTGGCCGTTGGCCGTCTCCAAATGTAAGAAATATACGCCAGCCGCTTTCGCTCGAATATCCAGCGGCAACTGATGCAATCCTGGTCCTTGCTCTGTAAAGTCCTGCAAGACCTCCACCAAACGGCCCTTGACATCAAAGAGGCGAATGCGCACCTGCTCCCTTCGCTCCAATTGATAGCGGAGCTGGCCCTGGCCTCGGTGGGGATTCGGCATCAAGGTCAACGGAATATCGCTCTCCGCTACCTCCCGCGTACTCACCGGCATCTTGAGGGTATTGACCACCGTATTGGTGATGATCGGTGCATTGAAATCAAAGTAGATCGCAGCAGTGTTGCTGACTGTCGTTCCGTATGCCAAGTCGGGCCTCATTTGAATATCAAAAATCACAAAGCCATTACTGGCCGGCTCGTTGACAAAGCTGTCGGGCAGCATAATGTCGTTGAAGGTGAATTCGAGGATATTGCCCTTGATGATGTCTAGTTCATAAGGGTGGCTGGAAGGCCCGGGGAGGAGGGTGGTGATGTCGAGGTTGGGGTCGAGGGTATCGCGCAGTACGACGGTGAAGGCCGTGTCGGTGCCGGTGTTCTGAAAGCGAATCTGGTAGCTCAACAGCGAATCCTGGCGGCTGATGTTGCCTTCGGCTCCTTCGCCAGAGGGCACGACCTGCTTGTCGTTGGGATCATAAGAACCAGTGACCACAAAGGGACAAATGATCTCATTATCCTGTGGGGTAGTATCAAATTCTGTAGGGTCTGCTTTAAAGTACATGTTGAGTACGGTACCTAATGGTGTAGGGATCGGTATGTCGAAAAAGACATTGTAATACTCGGTATGGTTGGGGGGAAGGTTGGTAAAATCCCACTTGAACGTTTGACTGGCGTCATCATAGCTAGTAGGAGTAATCGCTGAGTAGTTAAATTGCTGTACAGGATCATGGACAAAGGTCAGGGTGCCGGTGGCCGGCTCTGAGCCGTAATTGGTCAGACAAATGCGTACCCGCTGGGTGAAGCCCGGGCGGGCATTTTGCTTGATTACTTTAACGACCAGGTTATTGACTCCTGCATCTCTGAGGTAAAAATTATTACCTGTATAAGTAGCTCCTAGAGCTGTAGCATCCACTAAAAGAGGATCATCACAAAGCCCCACATATTGCCAAGCATTGTAAATAACTTCAATCGTATAATTACCCGACAGGACTTCAAATTCATAAAACCCATTTTGATCCGTCACCACAAAATCGCCGTTATCCAAACGGACGATCAAGTTGGGAATACCGGCGGTTGTAGCATCCAGTTGGCAATCTCGGTTTACATCATCATTATAAACAAATCCACTGATGCGCACAAAACAAGCCGTGTCCAGCTCCACCATGACATTGCGGTGCCCCTGACAACCATTATCGCCATCGGTCACCGTTACCGAGTAGCCCCCAGGAGCTAGGCTGTCAATCGAAGCCGTCGTCGCCCCCGTACTCCACTCGTACAGCGGATTATTTAGCCCATTGATAACCGAAGCGCTGGCCGTTCCCCCTAAGCTATCACAGTCGGCAAAAGTACTGCTCATCTCAATGGCATAGCCATCGGCGATAAATATCTCCTCTGTAACGAAACAGCCCTGAGCATCCATCACCTGTAAAGTGTATATCCCCTGCTGGTTGACCAGAATACTCGGCGTTGTTTCTCCGGTACTCCACAGGTAGTCATAACTCAACAAGCCTCCGCTGACCGTAGAAGTGATCTCCACCGTCGAACCACAACTCAGATTTCCGCCCTCCAATTCGACCACAATCTCCTCACTTGCTCCCACGACAATAGTCTCTTCGAACGTACAGCCGACTAAATCCGTTATCGTCACGGTATAAGTCCCCGCTTGTAAATCTTGCAGCGTCGACGAACCATTATAACTCGGATCATTCCAAAGGTAGCCGTAAGAGCCTGATCCTCCGGCAGCTAGGCCACTGATGCTTCCATCCCCAGAGCTGTTACACGTGGCATCGGCAACTACATAATCATACGCCAACTCCGGCGGGCCTTCCAGCAATACCTCTACAAAAACCGTATCCCCAATACCATCGATCACCCTCGCCTGATAAAGCCCTTCGCAGAGGCCAGAGATGGTTGCTGAGCTATCGGGATAGCCAAACCACGTAAAATCGAAGGGAGGTATGCCGCATTCAATGTCCATTTCCAAGCGACCATCACAAGCATCCGAACAGCTCGGCTCTGTGATAAAAGGAAAGGCCAGCAGGCCTGCCACATCGACCATCTCAAAAACATGCTCGGCGGTGCAGCCCGCCGCATCCGTGACCGTAAGGCTATAAGTCCCCCGGCACATTTCTTCTAGGAGGTCAATAGTTGTCCCATCATTCCAAAGATAATTGTAGGGGGGCAAGCCGCCGCTGACCTCTGCGTAAACCTGACCATTGCAATCCCCACAGTGCACATCCCGAAGGGTAACAATCTCAATCTCCATCGGCGTACTGTACTCCACAAACCAAATAATGCTGCTATCGCAACCATAGGAATTGGTGTAGTCTACCTGATAGGTTCCCGGTGTCTCAATGAGCGTCCCGCCTAAGCTGTCAACTTCGCCGGGGCAGAAGGTGAAGTAGGCTGTAGTCTCTGAACTGGGCACCATAGCGATGACATAGTGGAGAACGCTATCGCAACCATTAGCTGCGGTATAGAAAAAGTCCGTTTGGCCGGGTCCCAGCAGCTGGCCTTGGTAGGGAAAGCCGGGTTCATTGGTGCAAAATTCCCCGAAAAGAAAAGTCTCGATGACTTCAACATCGACTTGTAGGCCGGGCGGGAAGACCGATTCGCAAGCGTTGAGGACTTGCACATCGACATAGCCCGAAGCGTCGCCCCAGATGACGGTGGCCTCGTTGCAGTCTGCGCTGATGACCTGCACATCGGACGGAAAGTTCCAGTTGTAGGAAGTTGCTCCGGCAATTTTATCGATGCTGAAGTGGATTTCCTGGCCGGGACAGACATCAGAGGCGTTGCTTTGAACGGAGGAGAGTCCGCCCAATCCGGGGGTATTCACGGTGCCGTTGAGGGCAAAGAATTCGAATTGGCAGCTGTTGTTCTGGCAGCCGTCCAACAGTAGGTAGTAGATGCCGGGGGTAAGATTATTGGCGAACAAGTCGATGTCGCTGGTGCTGCAATCGCAGGCCAGGGCGAGGGCATTAGCGCCGGTTCCACAGCCATCGTAGAGGCCCGCCCGGATGCCGGTACCGGTACAGTTGACGGGTTGGATGCGCAGTCCGATGTCGGTGGAGGTGATGTCGAGCGCGAACCAATTGGGGTTGTTGAGCGGTGCGTTGTTGGTGCAGCCGGGCATCAGCCCGGCGGTGTCTATGCTTTCGGTGAAGCCGCCGTGAGGCAGACAGCGAACCATTGTGGCATGGTCACAAGTTTTCGCTCCCTGATCACATTGGGCAGTGCTGCCGAGGGGCAGTAGCAAAAGAAAAAGTGGGATTATAATTGTTAAAATTCTCATCTATCTATTTTTTGTGTAATGGTCTTATTGCTGGAGTGGTGATTATTCCAGTTGAATCCAGCGTAAAACGCCGTACTGGCCTTTGGCCGTCTCCAGGTGGATGAAGTACAGCCCGGGCTCGTCGCCGGAGCGATCCAGCGGCAGCTGGTGGCGGCCGGCGGGTTGATCGGTGTAGGGCTGTAGGGTGCTGAGCAGGCGGCCCTGCGCATCGAAGAGGCGGATGCGGACGCGCTCGGATTGTTCGAGATCGTACCACAGCTGACCCTGGCCGGCGCTGGGGTTGGGCAGGACCGAGAGGTTGATCGTTCCTGGTTCTGGGCTGAAAACACCAGTGGGCATTTTTAAGGTATTGGTCACCGTATTGGTAATGATCGGCGCATTAAAATCAAAGTAAATAGCCGCCGTATTCTTAATCATCGTACCGAATTCCAAGCCAGGCTTCACCTTTACATCAAAAAATACAAAGCCATTACTCGCCGGCTCATTGACAAAGCTGTCGGGAAGTAGGATATTATCAAAAGTAAATTCTAAAATATTGCCCTTGAGTATATCCAGGGTATAGTCGTGGCTCGATGGCCCCGGCACAACCGTACTGACGTCCAGGTTTTGATCCAAAGTATCCAGCAAGACCACCGTAAAGGCCGTATCGGTTCCCGTATTTTGAAAACGAATCAAATAACTCAACACCGAGTCCTGACGGCCGATATTACCCTCTTCGCCCGTTCCAGTAGGACTCACCTGCTTATCGTTCGGATCGAAAGCCCCTGTGACCACTACGGTGCAATTGATTTCATTATTATCTGGCTCAATATCATTATCGATCGGATCGACTCGGAAGTACATCTCCAGAGATGTCCCTAAAGATGTATTCACTGGAATCTGAAATTGTACATTGTAAATAAAGGTCTCGCCGATCGGCTGATCGCTAAAATCCCAGGTCAACGTACGAGTCGCCGCATCGTAATTAGTGGCACTTGGAGAGCTGGAAAGATAGACCTGATCCGGAGAATGGACAAAAGTCACGCTACCACTTTGGACCGCTCCACCACGATTCATCGCGAAAATATTGACTCCCTGATTAAAGCCCGGGCGAGCTCTCCCCTTATTGGCCCACAGCACCATATTGCGATCCACAGAACGCTCTAGGTAAAAATTATTGTCGGGATAATTGCCGCCGAAATCAGCAGCATTGACGGTAATCGGATCGATACAAAGGCCATCGTATTGTGGGGTATTCAGTACGATATTTAAAGTAAAATTGCCCGGCAAAGGCTCAAATTCATAAAAGCCATTCTGATCGGTAAAGGTAAAATCGCCATTATCCAATTCCACTAAAATACCGCCAAGCCCCTCCGAGCCTGTATCAGGCATACAATCTGGATTGACTGCGTCTAGGTAAACAAAACCGGAGATTCGAGTAAAACAAGCGGTATCCAGCGGTACGATAACGTTCTGATGAACTCGACAATCATTGTCCGTATCCGTTACGGTTACGGAGTAGCCACCCGGGGCCAAATTAGTTTCGGTGGCCATTGTTCCTCCCGTACTCCATGCGTAAGTCGGATTGGCCACATTGCCCAAAATCGTCACGGTCGCCGTTCCTCCGGTGCTGTCACAGTTGGCAAAGGTGCTACTCAATTCCAAGTCAATTGGGCTGCTCACCTCCGCCGTCAACTCTATCACACAACCATTGGCATCGATGACCTGAAGGATATACATTCCTGCGGGTAAATCGGTAATTAAATTCCCGTTTAACCCATTATTCCATTGATAGACATAAGGCGGTGTACCTCCCAAGGCCATCGCCTCGATAGAGCCGCCACTCTGGCAATTGACATCTTCGACGATCAATTGTACTTCGAGTAGAGCAGGTTCTAAAACAGTGACAGTAGCCGAAACATTGCACCCCAAGGCATCCGATACGGTAACCGTGTAAGTACCCGCACAGAGATTAGGCGGACTAGGTTCAGTAGCCCCGTTGGACCAAAGATAGGTGTAAGGCATTTCTCCGCCCGTGGCAACCACACCTACAAGGCCATCGCAATTTCCATTGCAAGTAACATCTGTAGTCGTCGTCATTAGCTCCAAGCTGTTGGGTATACCAAAAGCGACTGTTTGTGAAGCTATATTCATTTCTGCATCGGTCACCGTTACCTCGAAAGTACCCGGGCACAGATCAGTAACATTCAACTGCCCGTTCAGGCTAGGGTCAGACCAGGTAATTTCAAAGGGAGGGGTTCCACAGGTGATTTCAACATCAATTGCCCCGGCGCAGTCCGTGCCACAACCCTGCCAGCTGGACTCCGCATTGATACTAAAAATGCCGCCGTCTTCTTCTACAAATAAGTCCGTCTCATTTGCACAGCCATTGGCATCGAAAACGAGCGGAACATAGTAGCCTACACATAAATCGGTGAAAACAGGCGAAGCACTAGTTACCCCCTGTAATTGATAAGTGTAAGGCGGCGTTCCTCCGAAGGCAGTGAGGGTCACTGTCCCATTACAAAGGCCGCAGGTTGTGTTAGTCACTGTCCTTAACAGAGTGATCGCTGGGGGTTCATCGATTTCAAAGTTCTCCGCTACTTCGCAGTTATTACTGTCTACAACGGTTATTCTGTACCGGCCAGCCCGTAAATCATCAAAAGACCCTGTGCTTCCTCCCGTAACCGTTCCAACATTAGAAAGCGTTACGGTATAATCTGGCGCTCCGCCAGTGATCGTATAAGAGACGACCCCCGTATTATTGTTAGGACAAATGACGTCTACAATATCTAGTTCAATTTGTATATCAGCAGCCGTCTCTACCTCGATGGTAATCTCTGTGGCACAAGTTCCATCATCATTGATGGTAATGGAATACTCCCCTGCGGCCAGATCGCTCAGAACGACGCTGTCGCCTTGCCCCATCAAGGTCCCTGGTGTCGGGCCAGCCCAGGTATAGCTAACCGGGGGCAGCACGTCGATCATAACCAGGGTTATGCTGCCATCGGCGTTGTTGGGGCAAGAGGTAAAACCAACATCGAAGCTTTCAACACTACATTGTGCGTTGGCAGCGATAGAGAAAAATAGCCCTCCCAAAATGAAGGCAAAGACACTCATAAAATAAGTAGGTCGAGAATGGAAAAAATCGGCTTTTTTCATAGCAAAAAAATGAGTTTGTTTAGCATATAATAATCCACACTTTTTAATGAAATAATCAGGCCATAAGCAGACAAGTGTGGTCCTTTAATCTTGTTTAACAGATCAGTTTGAATTTAGGGGGCTTATTCTAAATACACCCAACGCAAAACCCCAACTTCCCCCCTGTCCGTCTCCAATTGCACGAAGTAAACGCCAGCTTGCCGCCCCGGCTGCACCAGCTCCATCACCTGCCGCCCCGCGCCCTGCGCCTCATAGTCCCGCAAAGTCGCCACCAAGCGCCCGTGGACGTCAAAAAGGCGTACGCGCACCCGGGCCGCTTCGGCCAGCTCATAACGCAGCAAGCCCCGACCTCGGTTAGGATTGGGCAATAACTCCATCGGCAAGGTAGCCACGGTAGGCTCAAAGACGCTGACGGGGTTCTCCAAAGTATTTTTGACCGTATTGGTGATGATCGGCTCGTTGAAATCGAAGTAGATGGCGGCGCGGTTGGTAATCATGGTGCCGTAGGGCAGTCCGGGCTGCACTTGGATGTCGAAGAAGACAAAGCCGTTGCTGGCTGGTTCGTTGACGAAGCTGTCGGGCAGCATGATATTATTGAAGGTAAAGACCAGGATGTTGCCTTTTTCGACGTCCAGCTCGTAGTCGTGGCTAGAGGGGCCGGGCCGTAGGGTGCGGATGTCCAAATTGGCGTCCAGCGTATCGCGGAGGACGACGGTGAAGGCCGTGTCGGTTCCGGTATTTTGGAAGCGAATTTGGTAGGTCAGCAGGGAATCGGCGCGGGTGATGTTGCCATCGACGCCGTCGCCGGCCGGGCCGACCTGCTTATCATTGGGATCGAAGGAGCCAGTGACCTCGAAGGGGCAGTTGACTTCATTATCGCCCGGGGTGATGTCCTCGGCGACGGGGGTGACGATGGCGTACATATCTAGGATGGTGCCCAAGGGGGTGCCTGGGGGCGTAATCATAAATACGGTAATAATGCTGGTAGCGCCCGGAAGCAAGTTAGGGATTTCCCATTGCAGGGTATAATTGGCGGTATCGTAGTTCAGTGGTGTTTGCCAGGCCAAGCTGAATAGTTGAACGGAGTCATGGACGAAGGTCAGGTTGGCATCTACGGTTTCGGTGCCCCGGTTGGTCACACAGAATCTTATACGCTGGGAGAAGCCCGGGCGAGCCGCTTGTTTGTTGATGTAAAGGCCCAAATCGCGCGTCTGCTGTTCTCGCACAAAGAAATTATTTCCCGTACTCACCCCACCAAAATCATTGAGCGTAACCGAAAGGGAGCCTCCACAAAATAGCTCGTAAGGGTCGGGCTGTAAGATTAAATCGAGGGTATACGTACCGGGCAGAACGCGAAATTCATAATAGCCGTTGGCATTGGTAAAGGTAAAATCACCATTGCTTAGTTCGATCAATTGGAAGGCCAGCGCTTGGCTCGTACCGTCCAAGACACAATCTTCCGTTTCACTATCATTGTACACAAAACCGCTGATGCGGACAAAGCAAGCGGAATCCAAAGGTACAATGACATTGCGATGCACACTACAGCCTGTAGCCGCATCCGTAACCGTGACGGAGTAGCCTCCGGGTGATAAATTCGACTGGGTAGCCGTCGTACCGCCATTGCTCCAAGCGTACTCCGGCATCATCGCACCGCTCAACACCGTTACCGTGGCCGTTCCCCCGGTACTGTCGCAGCCCGCAGCTGTACTGCCCATCAAAAGGCTGATGGGCGCATCGATCATCACTGTTTCTTCTTTCACACAGCCCGACCCATCGGTCACCGAAACGGTGTAAGTGCCTTCTGTCAAATCATTGAGCGTATTTCCAACAACTCCATTGTCCCACTCGTAGAAATAAGGCGAGGTACCGCCGCTGGCGACAACCGTTGCACTCCCCAATCCCAGACAACTGACATTTTCGATTTGGACATCAAACACCATATCAGACAGTGGCACTAGCGTAAAAGAGTCAAGCAGCATACAACCGTTGGTATCGCTGACCGTCAAGAAATAGTTACCTGCGCTGAGGTCAAACTGGGTAATATTGGAGCTTAAAGCCGTTCCATTGCCATCCGTCCAAGAGTAATTCAGTACGCCATTTCCTCCTTCCGCCAAGGTATAAATGATGCCATCGGCTTCTCCGGCGCAGGTGGGATCAACGGCCTGCCGTTCAATCATTAGAATAGGAGGATCGCTAGCGATACGGACACTTCCGCTGAAGGTACTGCCATCGGCAGCCGTGATGGTGAAGGAATGGTTGAGGGGACAAACATTGTCGACAATGGGCTGATCGTCCGGCAGACTGGGGTCGGACCAATCGATCTGGAAGGGGCCAACGCCGCAGTAGATTTGGAGTTCGATGCGACCGTCGCAGGCACCGCCGCAGGTCGCGTCGCTTTTGAAGACTTCGACCAATAGTTGGTTGGGATCGGTACTTCCGCTTAGAGAGTACGTTTCTGTGCGCTGGCAACCCAGCGAATCGACGACGGTTACTTGATAGGAACCGGGGCAGAGGTCGCTGCGCTGAGCAGAGGTATTGCCATCGGACCAGTTGTAGGTGTAGGGGAGAAAGCCGCCTATGGGGGTCACGGCAATAGAGCCATCGCAGGTGCCACAGATGAATTCGTTGATTTCTGCGGAGAGTTCAAAACCTGTAGCCTCTTCTACTTCCAAAATCACAAGGCTATCACAGCCATTGGCTACCGTATCAGATAAAGTTATTTCGTAAGAACCAGGAGACTGGATAATCCGTCCGCCGTACTCAATAGGATTATTTTCACAAATAAAAACAGTATCGAACGCAGATTGAGGGGAGTTCAATTCTGTGACGATCAAGGTGACAATACTATCGCATCCTAGTGCTGTAAAAAAGGGAACCTCCCAAATCCCTGCAGGCCAAAAAGTAGACGCATATTCGTACGCAAACTCAGCAGGGGTACAATAGCTGCCATATACGGTGTCCCTAAGATCAGGTATTTCCATCAGTAAAGGCGGAGATTGTACGGTATCGAAAGGACTGAAGGCCGTCACTGTAACTTCTCCTCCTTCGGTACCCCAGATGACGGTGGCAACATTACAATCGGTTTGATTAGACAAAAGGACTGCTCCGGGAGGAAAATTCCATTCGTATTTATCCACGAAATTGATCAGAGGAACCTCAACGGTCAGTATCAATCCTGGGCAGATTTGGTTGTCTGGAATCCCACTATTATTCACTATGGTTGGCGTGTCTAGCTCAATTACAATCTGACTGCTATCGATCAGGATTTCTCCTTGTAATAAATCAACTTCGTAATCACAAATATCTCCGGTACAACCATCCACCATCAAGTAGTAGGTGCCCGGTGTAATATTCTCTGCATAGAGTTGAAAATTCTCGTTCAAGCTGCAATTGCACCGGGCGGCAGTAAATCCGTTATCCAGGTTACAGCTAGGAAAAAGAGCGGCTTGTACGCCAAATTGTTCCGCACAATTAAAGGATCGAATATCGAGTTCAATAATATTCGAAAGAATCTCCAAGCGGTACCAGTTGGGGTTGTGGATGGAAACATTGACGGAACAGCCCGGAAAATCCTGAATGTTTTCATTATCAGTCAGTCGACTTTCAAAAGGAAAATTATAGACGTCCACTGCATCTGAACAGATCTGCGTAACGGGCCGACACTGGGCCAATAATTGATTGGAAGTCACATTCGTCAGAAGAAATAAGAGCAGATAAAGGCGTTGAATTCTTTTCATAGCAAAAGGGATTATATCTCATAAGGGGCTACTTAGAACCTCTTACGATTAGTGAAATGTTTTGTTTAAAAAAATCCAATCAGCAGGAAAAACGAAATTGACAGAGTGATGGTGCAAAAATAAGGGGAAAAAGGCATTAAATCAATAAGCTGCTTTCCAAACTGGGCTGCAAGCGCTCGGAGATTTGCGCCAGAAAGCGGGCCAGGGCCTGCCGCTTAGGCGTATCCAACTCGTAGCTGATGTAGTGGGTGAAATAATGCTGGAGGTCGAAATCTTGCTGGGGAGAAGGCAGCAGGTAGATCAACTGAGGGATGTGCGCAATGCCTTCGGCCATCGCCCGATTAAAGGTTTCTACGAAAGCCGGATCCAGCGGGCGGCGGCTCACCCAGGCGGCGAACACAAATGGCAAGCCCGTATGCTGCATCCACACCTCGCCCAAGTCGTAGCAATACGCATAACGCTGGTCGAGGCCGATGGCGCGGTCGCCAATGACCAAGCCGGCCTTCCGGCCGCCGATCTCCTCCTCAAAGCCCGCCTGCCCAGCGATCAGCTCAGGCTGCAACTGCCAATAATCGCGCAACAGCAGTCGAGTCAGGGCCACCGAGGTACGAGAGTGGTAGTCGAGGTACAAATGGCTGACTTGCTCGATGGGCACATCGCTGTAGATGCAAACCGTCTGCACCGCACCGACGGCGCCAATGCAATAATCAGAGATGATGTGCGGAGTGTCTAGCTCGGGAATAATAGCAACGGGCACCAGCCCCAGGTCCACCTCGCCGCTCTTGAGCTTGGCGGCGCAGCGCGAAGGGATGTCCAGCTGCAAATCAATTTCCTTATCCAAACCCTGGCTGACCAGCCCGTACAACAGCGGCTTGGTGTTGAGGTAGCTAACGGCAGTGACTTTCAGCTTAGCCATTGGCCCCTCCCTTTTGTACGACCGGAAGCGAAAGGTAGCCTTTGTAGACTGGCTCGTCCTCGAAGACGTGGTCGGTGTAGTCCTTGACCACATTGTAGAGGGTATCTCGCTCGATGGCTTTGCGCCCAACGCGCTTAATGAGGTTGACCAGCTCGCGGGTGCTCAGGCTGGGGTTTTGCTCCTCGGAGCCGGCCATCGAGTAGATTTTGGTAGTATCGTCGATGGTACCGTCGATGTCGTCGACGCCGAAGGCCAGGGAGAGCTGGGCCGTCTCGCGGCCAATCATCGGCCAGTAGGCTTTGATGTGCTCGAAATTGTCCAGGTAGATGCGCGCGATAGCGTAATTGCGTAAGTCTTCCACCGTCGTCGATTCGGGAACATGCGACATCTGATTGGCCTTATTGCGGAATTTGAGCGGAATAAAGGTCTGAAAACCTCCCGTGCGATCTTGCAATTGGCGCAATTGCTCCATATGATGGATGCGGTGTTCAAAGCGTTCGATATGGCCGTAGAGCATGGTGGCATTAGAGCGCATCCCCAACTTGTGCCATTCTTCGTGGATTTCCAGCCACTGATCGCCACTGCATTTACCACCAGCAATCTGATCGCGAATTTCGGGGTGGAAAATCTCCGCTCCTCCACCAGGCATGGATTCCAAGCCAGCTTCTTTCATCAGCCTCATTCCTTCGGCGTAGCTGACCTTGCCTTTTTTGAAAATATAATGGTACTCTACCGGCGTCAGCGCCTTGACATGCAATTCGGGCCGATGGGCTTTGATCTGACTGAACAGATCGCTGTAGAAGGCCAAGTCATACTGTGGTAGCACACCGCCTACAATATGAACTTCCGTCACAGGCTCATCATCATACTTGCGTATAATATCCATGATTTCCTCCAGGCTATACTCCCATCCTTCCGACCGCTTTTTGATCAACCGAGAATAGGAACAAAAAGTACAGGTATATAGACAGACATTGGTCGGCTCAACGTGAAAATTGCGGTTGAAATAGGTACGGTTGCCGTGGCGTTGTTCGCGTATGTAGTTGGCTAAGATGCCCAAATAGCTTAATTCTGCCTCATCATAAAGTCTTTTTCCTTCCTCTTCCGTAATGCGTCCGCCAACTTTCACCTTTTCGGCGATGGTTCGGAGTGGGGCACTAATCATTTCAGACTGGATCAAGAAATCGAGCTTATTGCTGTCACTCATGGATGTAAAATTTAGTTGAGAAGTTCTAATCCCATTGTAGCTGCAATTGAGGAGCACTAAAGGCTCCATTGAACTGCAACTTATTATTACCTTAATTAACAAAATTCAGAACTTTCAGTTTTAATTGAAAGCTCATTTTTAACCTTCGTTGCCACAAAATTACATAATTCTTTCTCTTCGCAGCAGCATAAATTGATAACTTTGCGCTCACAAGGGAAAATATGCTATCTATTCTAATTCCAATCTACAATTTTGACGTCACTGACTTGGTAGAGGCGCTGCACCAACAGTGTCTGGACTGCGAAATTCCCTTTGAAATCATTGCCTACGATGATCAGTCAGAAGTCCCCTTTCGGAAAGCCAATCAGGCCATCGATCGTTTGGAGCGGGTGGTATATGTGGAATTGAAGGAAAATATGGGGCGTTCGCGCATTCGCAATGCGATGGCCAAGGCGGCTCAGTATGCCTACCTGCTGTTTATGGATGGGGATTCGGGGGTGGTTAAGAGCGATTACATCAAAACTTACTTGGCTCATTTGAACCCACGTGGGGTGTTGTATGGTGGACGGGTGTATCAGGTGCAGCCACCGCAGGAGCAGGCCTATTTGCTGCATTGGACTTATGGGCGGCAGCGGGAGGAGAGTAAGGCCGTAGAGCGCAGTGAGGCCCCCTACCATGCTTTTATGAGCAATAATTTTCTGATGCCCTCGCAGCTCTTTCTCGACATACAATTCGATGAAGCCCTACTGCAGTACGGCCATGAGGATACGGTCTTTGGTTTGGAGTTAAAAAAACGGGACATCCCGATCCATCATCTCGACAACCCCCTACTCCACCTGGGCCTGGAACCTACCGAGCGTTTTTTGTCCAAAACCCAAAAGGCCATCTGGAATCTCTATCAACTTTACCAGCAAGACAAGCCCATTGATACTCGACTGCTGGCCAGCTACCGCCGCCTCAAAACCTGGGGCTTATCGCTAGTATTTAGTGGGCTATTTGCTGTGAATAAGGGCTGGATTATGCGCAACCTTCGCTCCACTCATCCCAGGATGTTGTATTTCGATCTGTACAAGCTGGCGCAGCTGCTAAAAGTCAGCCGAGCACAGGCTAGCGAATTTTCGCAAAAAAAATGATTACGGAATAATAATATTAAGATTTTTAATCCTACCTTTATCGATACGACAAAAGTGAACGAACTACGGGCTAAATAACAGACTCAGGTAAATCTTTATTGAAAATCCATTAATCCCTTTGCTCCCAAGCTGGCATTCTGTGTAGAAATGATCCCCTCATTTTCGGGGATACTAATGAAAGGGGTGAAATATTATTGCCTGAACGTACCAAATTATACGGTCAA
>JBCDGZ010000169.1:0-13726 GCA_038750655.1 Bacteroidota bacterium
AATGAATATCTACATATTGCGGATGTAGTCATTATTCGTTCTTAAATAGCAACTTCGATAGAGAGGGATAGACTTTATTGCTAGCTTGAACTTAATTTAGTTCGTTGATGGTACGAAGCTAAACTTAGGAGTTGATGCTAAAGATAATATGCTAATATAACTGTCGTCATTCAAATACAAAGGTAAAGATACTTGCTTAAGTTAAGTGCAAAACTATCACTATTACACACTGTAACTTTAACATGCAAACAAAGTTATTAAAAAATAAATAATTCCTGCTACTGATTATCAATTTTCTATAAAATTACACAATGAATACTTTAAAGGCATATCTCTCGCTAGTAGAACCGCAACTTTTAAAGCATATACAAGGCCAATCAAAGACGCTTATTGAATTAATCAAAACACAAAACTTTGACACGGAAGACGCCTTAATCCAACGATTCTGCGGAAAAGAATACGATCGAAAGTACTACGAAAACGTAAAATACCGTACCCTAAAAATCTTGCAAGCACTAGCCATTATCAGCGGTGAAAATAGCTCCAATGAGGTCAAAAAAAATTTAGATCTATGCAGAAAGAATTTTACAATTGGGCAAAAATTTCTGGGAAATGGCAAAAGAGAGGAAGGACTAAACCTTATTCGCTCTGCCCACCGAATTGCAGTGAAATACGACTATACTCATATGGCGACCGAATTATCCAGCGTCCTATATCATCATTACGTCTATTATGGTAAGAATAAACAAAAAGCTATAAAACACGGAAAACAACTACTAGAGTACAGCCAAGCTTATGGTGCAGAAAAGCAAGCCGAATACCAGTTTTATTCTTTGATACCTTATATCTCAGGAACTCTGGAGCCCCAAAGATTTAAAAAAGCAATTGATGTACTGACCCCAATCGCCTGCGATAGTACAAAGTTTATTGTTCATCAAGCCATGATCAAAATTCTATATGATTTCAGCATTGATGACTATAAAATGGCACTAAAGACCTGCGAAGATACCCTCGAAAGACTCAAGGCCAGAAAAGGCGTTTACCGTTCCCATTCCCAATTCTTTCATTCTAAAAAGGGAATTGCACAAATAGCGCTTGGCCTATATAAAGAGGCGAAACAAAGTCTTGTCTACGCTAAACGATTCGCCCCTCCTCGGTCTAGCAATGATTATCTTCTACAATTCTATCTGACCCTAAATGCACTTCACGCCGGAGAATATGAACCAGCTTATCAGCTGTACAGAAAGAATAGAAAATGCCCTTTTGAAGATATTAGAGTACAGTTTGCCATTATTGAGGCTTACCTGTGCTTTTTAGCTTATACAGGTTATTTATCACTGGAACAAAATTTCAGAATAGGAAAATTCCTCAACGAAACCATTGCGGCGCAATCTGATAAAAAGGGGAGTAATATTGCTATTCTTATTGCCGAACTGTTGATCTATTTATCCAGAGATCGCGCAAAATACATTGATCGAATAGAGACAATAAAAACGTATTCTTACCGATATTTACGAGGAAGAAGTACCATGAGAGCCAAAAGATTTTTGAAAGTCTTATGCATGCTGCCTCGCTGCAATTTCAAAGCAGAAGCAGTAAAGAAATTGGCTTTTGAGCATATCGATTTTATCAACTCGCATCCTATCCACTTCGGGGATAACGCCTTCCTGGAGATTATTCCTTTTGATGCATTATTGAAAATAATATTCCTCCAACTGAATCAAAAAGCTGCCTAGCCCCCCCTACCGCTCATCCAAAATCCGACTCAACTTCCCCCCCTGACTACGAGGGATCGAATGGGGCGCTTTCAACTCCACACTCATCGATAGGCCAATGAAGTCCTTTATTTTGGCGCAGACCTGCTGGCTCAGCTCTTCTCTATTGACCACTACGCCCTTCTGGGTTTCAACCTCCACCAACACCGTATCCATCGCTCCTTTTTTGCGGACGACCAGGCGGTAATTGGGGCTGAGGAAATCGATTTTATGGATGACTTCTTCCACCTGGGTGTGAAATAAATTGACGCCGCGGATGATCAGCATATCGTCCGAGCGGCCTTTGATGGCCGACATTTTGATGTGGCTGCGCTTGGCGTTGGGGTCGTAGTGGATGGAGCAGATGTCATTGGTCCAGTAGCGGAGTACGGGGAAGGCCTCTTTGGTGAGGGTGGTAAAAACCAGGACGCCTTCTTGGCCGTAGGGTAAGGGCGCGCCGGTGTCTTTGTCGACCACTTCGGGAAAAAAATGGTCTTCCCAAATGTAGCTGCCCGTTCCTTTTTCTTCAAAATCTTCTTGCGAGACACCGGGGCCAATGATTTCGCTTAGGCCGTAGATGTTTGTCGCGGTGACATGGAGGCCCGCCTCCACTTGCTCGCGGATGGCCTCCGTCCAGGGTTCGGCACCGAGGATGGCGTATTGTACGGCGAGGTCTTTAGTAGCAATGCCGCGCTTGGCAAATTCCTCAGAGAGCGTTTGCGCATAGGAGGGAGTGCAGCAGATGACTTCGGGGGCGAAGTCCTGCAGGATGGTCAGTTGCCGCTCCGTCATGCCGCCGGAGACGGGGATGACTGCCATCCCCAGCTTCGTCGCTCCACCGTGCATGCCAAGGCCACCGGTGAAAAGGCCGTAGCCGTAGGCATTGTGCAGCTTCATGCCGGGGCGGGCCCCGGCGCACACCAAAGACCGAGCAACCACCTCATCAAAGATTTCCAAATCCCGCTCGGTATAGCCCACCACCGTCGGCTTACCCGTCGTACCACTCGACGCATGAATGCGCCGCACCGCCTCCATCGGCTCGGCAAACAGCCCAAATGGATAATGGTCCCGCAAGTCCGATTTTTTCGTAAACGGAAGCTTAGGCAAATCCTCTACCGTCTGAATATCACCAGGATGGAGGCCCAGCGCATCAAATTGCTCTTTGTAAAACGGGACGGTCTGATAGACCCGCTTGACCAAAGTAGAAAGGCGAGCATTCTGCAATGCTCGCAATTCTTCCAATGGCATATTTTCTATTTTGGAATTATACATTTTAAGCCGTGTTTAATGCCCCAAATTTATCCATTTAAAATCATATCCGCCGCCTTTTCGCCAATCATAATCGAAGGAGCATTGGTGTTGCCAGAAGTGATGGACGGCATAATCGAAGCATCGGCCACCCGAAGCCCCGCTATCCCGTGAACCTTCAACTGAGGATCAACGACCGCCCTACTATCGATCCCCATTTTGCAGGTGCCAACCATGTGGTGATAAGTACCACAGGACTTTCGGATATAGTCCTCAATGTCCGCCTCCGTAGCGTCTTTACCCGGATACACTTCTGCCTTCATCCAGTCTTGCATCGCCTCAGTGTAACCCATTTTCCGACAAAGCTGCACCGCCTCGTAGAGCGCCTCATAATCCGCTTGTTCGCCCAAATAATTCGGGTCCAAATAGGGCGCATCGTCGGGATTGGCAGAGGTCAACTTGACCTCCCCTCGGCTGACCGGGCGAATGAGCCCCGCGCACAGGGTGAAGGCATTTTCTGGACCTTCGTAACCGGGCGCATAGTAGGGCAAGCCCATAAACAGCGGCTGCAAATCGGGGCACAACATGTTAGGACGGCTCTTCCAGAACAATTGCGCTTCCAACAGGTTGGCCTGCGGAGGAGGGATTTGTTGTTTGGCTTCGAAGATGACACTGACCAGCAAATGATCGTGGAGGTTTTGCCCGACCCCGGCGAGATCAGCGACGCTTTCAATGCCGTGTTCCTGCAAATCGGCAGCATTACCGATACCAGAGAGCATCAACAATTGCGGCGAGCCGATGGCTCCGGCCGACAGCACCACCTCCGCTGTAGCCTCGGCGCTGACCATCGCGCCATCTTTTTTGTACACCACCCCTGTACATCGCTTCCCATCAAAAGTCAATTTCTGGGCTGCAGCATCGGTAATCACCGTCAGATTCTCTCGGTCGAGGACCGGCACCAGAAAAGCCTTGGCCGTTGAGCAACGCTCGCCCTCCGGCGTCACCGTCAGCTCATTCATGCCTGCCCCCCAGATGTTGGTATTGAAATCATCGGTCACCGGCAAGCCCAATTCTTTACAGGCTTCGATAGCGACGGTAGACACAGGATTGGGATGTTTAATGGTCGTCACGTCCAAAGGTCCGCCAACACCGTGTGTTTCGCTAGCTCCTTTCTCGTAATTTTCTGATTTTTTAAAATAAGGTAGTACGCTGTTATAATCCCAGCCATTACAGCCCTGGTAGGCCCAGTTGTCGTAGTCCGTATGGTGGCCGCGAATGTAGATCATGCCGTTGATGCTGCTACTGCCGCCCAGGGTTTTGCCTCTGGGCCAGTAGCGCGGCGTATTGCCCGCATGCTTTTGGGGAACCGTCATGTAGGCCCAGTCGCGCTCCGTTTGCCAGGTAGCGGGCCAGGCGGCGGGAGCGTGGATGTTGGGGTCATTGTCGGGGCTTCCAGCCTCTAATAAAAGTACTTTGGTATTGGGATTGGCAGACAGGCGGTTGGCGATTACACAGCCCGCCGAGCCTGCGCCTATAATGATATAGTCGAATGTCATGATTAATGATTTTATGCAAGTCTATCGCAACTTGGGGATTTAAAATGGGGGAAAATAATTTGCCGAAGTCCGCTAAGCCTCCACAGGCGTCGCTTTTTTGATGCTGATGATTTGGGGCTGGGTGACCGCTTTGAGGCCTTCCACGCCAAACTCAACGCCATAGCCGGAGTCCTTGATTCCACCGAAGGGGACCATAGGGTGAATCGCTCCGTGCTGGTTGACCCAGACCGTTCCGGATTCGATTCGCGAGGCGACTTTGGCCGCTTCCGTCAGGTCATCGCCCCAAACCGAGCCGCCCAGGCCCGTTCGGGTATCATTGGCTTTCTGGATGGCTTCATCGACGGTTTTGTATTTGATAATAGGAAGAACGGGACCGAATTGCTCTTCGTCTACGATTCGGCTGCCGTTATCGACATTGCCAATGAGGGTGATGGGGTAAAAATAGCCAGGCCCGCCCAGGGGGCTTCCCCCGCGAATGATGGTCCCTCCGTTGGCTTTAGCATCTTCGACCAATTCGTTAACCTTATCAAACTGCATTTGATTCTGTATCGGCCCCAGCACTATACCTTCGTCCATCCCGTTGCCCATCGGCATCTGCCCGGCAACGCCGTCCAAGGCCTGCACGACATTTTCGTAATCGTCTTCGTGGACATAAAGTCGTTTGGCACAAGCACAGGTCTGCCCCATATTGATGAAGGCTCCCCAAAATAAATCGCCGGCTTTAGATTGGATGTCGGTGCCCGGCAGTACGATGGCAGGGTCATTCCCGCCGCACTCCAGCGTCAGGCGAGCCATATTGCCTTGGGAGGCTTTGATGATCTTACGCGCCGTCCGTTCCGAACCGGTGAACATAATCTTATCCACATCCTGATTTTCCACCAAAAAGCCCCCTACCTGTCCATCGCCCGAAATGGAGTTCAAAACACCGGCGGGGAGCACCGTATTCATCAGTCGGATCATTTCCAGGGTTCCGATCGTCGTATATTCCGAAGGTTTAAGTACCACCGTATTTCCAGCTCTTAGGGAAGGAATGATTTGCCAGATAGCGATCATCAACGGCCAATTCCAGGGAGCAATCGCCCCCACGACTCCAATGGGCTTGCGGTGCAGCTCATCGCGTCGGGTATCATCTTCAAAAACTACCTCTACGGGCAAGTCCAAAGAAGCGGGGACCTGCGTCCAGCCTACACAAGCCTGCATTTCAAACATAGAGCCGGGACCAGCCATAGGTTTACCCTGTTCCTGGGTAATCCATTTGGCCAAGTATTCGGTATTGTCCGTCAACACCTGAGCAACCTGCATCAGAATGGCCTTTCGTTCCTCGTCAGATTTGGCGGCCCAGGCCGGTTGTGCCTTTCTCGCCGCTGCGACGGCAGCATCCACATGCGCTTTTTCGGCAATCGGCGCATGGCCCAGCAACTCGCCAGTTGCGGGATTTTTAACATCAAAAACTTGGAGAGTGGAGACAGCTTCACCATTGATTATAAAAGAATAATTTTTCATTGGCTTACTTTTTAGAATTATCAATTGTCTGCGCAAGGTATTACAGAAAATACTTCCAATATTGAAATATTCTTCAATAGAACTTCACTATCTCCGTTAATCAGCAAAAAACTGCAATTCATTTCGTACAATTGAAGCTTAATTCAGCTATCTTGAACGAAATTGAAGTTTATGCAGGAAAAGTTTATAGAAAGAGGAACCGCGTTTCCCCTCAGAAATGGGAAGCTGACGATCTACGAGACCAATTGCGCGTGTAAGGACATCCAGTTCTATTTCGATGAGTTTGTGATGACCCTGATGCTCTCCGGCCACAAAACCATCACCAGTCAAAACCTAAAGTTTGAATTCTTTCCGGGGACCTTTTTCATTCCAGAACAGGAGACCATTAACCATGTATCCATCCCGAACGCCTCTTATTACAATCCAACCAAATGCCTGGTCCTGGAACTGAATCCCTCTTTCATTCAATCGGTGTATGAAGACATCTTTTATTCCAGCACAGATAAGGAGCTGGTCTTCAGCCCAACACTGGATTCCTCTAAGCCCTATTTCCTATCCAATGATGAGCTGCTCCTCCAAGCCTTTATCAAGCTCTACCACGTCCAGTCCAAGGACGATAGCCCGGTGAAAGCTCTAGTGGAGGACTTGGTAATTAGAGAAATGCTGCTGAGGGTATTTCACACCGAAGGGCTTCACCTGCTGAAGAGAAACTTTGAAAAAAGCATTTTCGACAAGGGCATCCGCCGAGTCATTTCCCACATCAAAAGCCATATCAACCAAAAACTGACCACTTCCTCTCTGGCTAAAATCGCCGGGCTTGGCCAGACCACCTTTTTCAAAGTCTTCAAGGAGGCCACCGGCCGTACGCCTGTTGACTACATTTTACAGGAGAGAATACGGCAGGCGAAGATATTGATTCAGAAAGGAAAGTACCCCTTGCAGGAGGTAGCGTTTCGCTGTGGCTTCAACTCCTACGAGTATTTTTGCAGCAGCTTTAAGAGGAGCGAGCAGATTAAGCCCTCGCATTTCCGGAGGCAGTTTGCTTCTTGAGCCAGCTTGTTAATGAGTTGTTAAACAATTAAACACCAGAACTATCCTATCACTTAAAGGCGTAGTTAGATAAGATTTTTATAACAATTAAAATTTGACATTATGAAAAAGTGCTTATCAACAGTAGTCTTATGCTTGGGTGTTTTGTTCTTTTTGAATGCCCAGAGTGTTCATCAAGGTATTCACAGTGATGTACGAGATGCCCGAATTTCTATAAACAAAGAGGTAGTCAAGAAGAAAGCAAAAAAAATGTTATCAAATATGTGTCAGTATGGCTATGAGATTAAATGGATAGAACTCTACAAAAACAGCACCTATAAAGTTCACTTCAAAACGGAATGTCAGCAGAGTGGAGAGCTTCATTACAAAGCAGAATCCGGTGAATTCAAAAAAACCATCTTGAGGGTATCATAAGTTGATTAATTTCAAATAGATACTTTATTTCATGGAAAAATAAACGATCTCAACAACTGGGGTCGTTTATTTTTTTAGCTCGATTTCCGCTTCGCCCGCTTACGTTTGTAAAATTCCTTATCCGCCACATAGATCGTTTTCCTCACTTCACAGAAAGTCGTCGTCTTTTCCTTATCCATCAGCAAAGTCGTTTTCACAATATCAATTTCTCCTTCCTGCTTGACCCGACGCTTAATGTCCTCCAACTCTTCCGAAGAATACCGAAACTCCGCAAACAAGTCTTCCCTGGCCGGCCGCTTAAAAAAGACCTCCGCAGATTTATCCCATACAACATAGTCCTCCCCGATGATATTGATCAGTTGCACCATCGGGATAGGATCGACCGAAGCAAAGAGGCTTCCGCCGAATATGGAATTGACATAATTTCGGTTCTTATAATTCAAGGGCAGTTTGATCTGGACGTACATCAAATCCTCCGAGACTTCTGTAATCCTAGCTGTTGTTCGGCGATACATCGGCGAAAGGTTGAATCCATGCTTAAACATGGCGGCCCGACCGATGTATTTAGAACCGATAGCACTTATTTTTTTGTAAAATGACATATACTGTAGTTTCGCTGATTGCAAAGTTACGGACAATAAGATAATTCCCACTGGTCAAAGTCGTTTAAATAGTATGAGAACTCTTACAAAAACTTACTACGTACAACTATTCCTAATCTCCCTATTATTTGCGCCATTCATGGCTTACTCAACACCACAGTTTGCGGAAAAGTTAATTATCAAGGGGGATACGCTTGATATGTATTCTTTGCCCTTAGAGGAATACTTTCAACAGGATGAATCAAAAAGGACTGCATCTGACTTCTTTAATAGGACCTGCCACACTGGACTACTGAGAGGTTATATTGGCATCTGGGAAATCAAGGGGGAAAAACTTTATCTAAACAGTATTCAAGGATGTGGACACCTTGAGGAACAACTGCTCCATGTTTTGTTTGGCAATAATTTAAAAAGTGTTCCAGCGGAATGGTTTACGGGGACATTAAATATTCCCAACGGGGAGGTAATTTACAATGGACAAGTAGGCTTTAACACCTACCATAAAAAGCATTTTTTCTTTGAAGTAAGTCATGGGACGATACTTGGTAAAAGGGAATACATAAATGGAGAATTGAAAAACAGTCCTGGTATTTCGAGAAAGGAGCTAAAGGCTAAGGTTTACGAAAAAATAAATTGGCAACAGCTACCGAAGAGAAAGAAGAAATTTGAAGTGGATATTAGAATAAATGAATTGGGGGAAATAAGTATCGCTGAAATTAGAAAAATACGCAAGGGTAGGCAAGTGGAGATGAAAAGGAAGGATATTGGAGCTAGAGAGGAAATTGAGCGGGTATTCAAAGCCCTTCCAGCATTAAAGCAATTTATGATCAATGGTGTTCCCTACGAGAGTTATTCTACGTTGATTATCTTCCTCGATAAGAAGAATAGGAAAAATTATAAGACGTAGGAGATGAATAGTAGTCCTGATTCTAAATCACCTCTACCCTACTCTCCCGAGGATTGCGCAAGCGATAAAGGTCGGTATAGCGGTACAGCTGTATGCTGCCGGAAGCCAGTTGGAAGAAGGAGCGCTGGGCGTCAATCTGTCGGCGCTGTCCCAGTTGCAGTACCAGGCGCTCCGAATCGTCGGCTTTGAACTGAGGATGGTCCGGGGGATAGATGTCTCGCCGCCGGAGGAGGGAGTAGCTTTCGATTTTGTAGTATTCTGCGATGCCCTTGCCGGCGAGGTAGGGGGCGAAGTATTGTAGGGCTTCGTAGCCGAAGCGGACAGGCTTTTGGACGCCGGTGTGGTAGATTTGGACATCGCCATCTAGGAAATATTGGTATTGCGCGGAGTTGGAGGCGGGGACGATGCCAATGAGGACGGTGGCGTTGAAGGTGGGGAAGGCCACCTCTTTGGGGGGCGAGATGGTTTGGAGGTGATGCTCGGTGTAGTCGGACAGCAGCTTGCGGAGGTGCTGGTGTAGGAGGGACTTGTGGGGGGCGTCGCCGGGACGGAGGGGGAAGGCCCCGATGTTGACCGCCGCGATGGAATTGTAGTAGGGCATTTCCTGGATGGCCGCTGGATCGCCCTTGCCGGGGAAGAGGATGTAGCCGCCGATCACTTCTTTTTCTAGCTGTTGGGAATCGCGGTTGTTATAGTAAATAGCATCTCGGTAGCGGTGCATTTGGTTGATGGCATCGTCGGGCGGATAATCGGGAGCACCGTCTTGATGGTCGGAGACCAGCCGGTATTTGGCATCGTAGAGATAGGTCAGCTTGTAGTTGTCGAAGAGGTCCTGGCGGGTAAGCCGGAGTACGATGTCGGGTTGTTGCTGAACGGTTGGAGCGATCATACCATCACTTGTCGTATTGGCAATTCGAAAATCGTGAAACAGCTCCACTTCCTGCCCATCATCTAGGCGATACAACACCCTGGACTTCACCCCCTTTTTGATTTTGAAGACAAAGGAATCTACCGCTATCTGCGCCAGATCAATATCATCGGGCTGATCTTTACCCAGCAGATTTTGCAATATTTTTTTCACCTCCAAAAAGCACCAAATCTGGTACAGCTCTGCAATATTTTTCAATTCTAATTTTAGCAAGCCTTCCAAGAACTGAACCCCACTGTTGAGCATGGTCCAATGCTTGAAAAGCGTGTTGTAGCCCGTCGCCTTATTCAGCACCAGGGATTCTTGCTTCAAACCTTTGAAAGGACCAATACTTCTAAAAAAGGGATGCTGGACAATACTGCTCAACTGCCCTTCGATACGCGAAAGCGTTGCACGAAATTCGGAGGTGATCTTGTCAGAAAAGCGATGCTCGATAAAGGTACGAATCTTGAGGAAAGTCTGTTGCACCTGAAAAATTGCAAATTTAAAAAATCGATTTTCCGGGGTATTGGTAGAAAGGATTCGCTGGGTAGTTTTGTAATAGCGATTGGGATGAACCCTTTTAAATCGATGGTATTCCTCTTCTAGCTGCGGCCTCATTTTTTTCAATTGCTCCGCTCGTTTAAACAAGGTCTTTTCGATCAATCGACTGTGCGGTTTGTTGAGAATAAACTGGGCCGCTTTGATCAATTCTTCGTAAATATCTCCAAAGATTTGCCACCAAATCAAATCTGTTTTTTGCGTCCCTCCAGCTTTGAAGTGATGGTAGGTTTTCCGCAAATAATCCAAAACGAGCAGAGGATATTCGGCTTCTATATCCGCAACCAGCTGATCATGGTCCTTTCGGTAGTCCAGCTTGGTGGGAAAAACTTCGACGGACAATTTGAGTTCGTAATTGATCTTCGCCTTGCGATAGCGCACGACGAAATCCGTTCGCCCAATATCATTAGCAAAGTTAATCGTACCGCTCAAAAAAGGAATCGAAGGCTCTAGAAAAAACTTGTCTTTGATGCTTTGTAGGGTAGAATAGAGGTGTGGATGTTCTATTTCCTTAGATTTGAAACGAATACCGAAAAAATAGTTTTTATTTTCAAAGAAAACAGGATGGTATTTTTCTTGGAGGTCAATGGCCTTTAAGGAGGGGGCAGGGTCAGGAAAGTGTAGGCTACATTTGGAGGAAAGGCCCTCAACGGCGTAGGAAGTAGCCTGCAAAAAGCTGCGCTGGCGCTCCTTCGCTTTGCGGTAGGCCGTAGGAAAGCCATTGCATTTCACTTCGAGTACCAGGTCTGTATTTTCGAGGCGCAGTACGATCATTAGCTCCAAAATGAGGTGTAGCCACTCTGTAGTTTACGGATCATTTCTTCTACCTTGGCAAATGATTGGGGGTATTGCTCCTCAAAAAGTGTTCGGAACTCCTCCAGGATTTCTCCCGTACGATTTTCATCGCCTTCAATCCGAGAAAGAATTTTCATGCTGGTCATCTCGTCAATGGCCTCATCACACCAATTGAGCTTTTCGGAAGACTGGCTTTTGTGATAGGCATAAATCAGGAATTCATCCCGCACTCGGTAGGCCACCTTAAAAGGCGTATGATTCAAGATTTGATTCACCTGTTTCAAGTAGTTGATGATCTGCTCTCCGGCTACTCCTAGCCGCGGATAAACGGCAGCGGCGCTGGTGTAAGGCCCGACGACTGCTTCGAAGGGAATAAACACATCGGGGTAAGCCCAGTCCAGCGTCCCACCTTCCAGGCCCGCCTCCAAATCAACCTGATTCATCTCAAAAGTCATGGCCCGATCCAACACCTTCCGGCTAAACGAATGCGTCGTTTCATCCATATTCACCGTCCCCATAACCACCAAATTAGGCGGCAAAGCAATGCCATTTTCCACAAAATTTGTCCAGAGGGCAGAGCCTTCTTCTACCGCTAAATCACGCAGTAAGTTTTCAAATACCACAGATGACGTAAAAGCGTCCAGACTCAAAATAGGGTCACTAAGCACTTCCCCGTCCTGACTTCTCCGCGTTTCCAAGATGCTTAGGAATTCAGCAAAGTATTGCTCTACCGGTGCTAGGTTCATCTCATCCAGGCAGAGGAAAAAAGGCACCTCCTGGTGCTTCCAAGCTTCCACCAAAAACCGCAGCAGCTTGGTCGTCACATATTGGGGTTCACCAGAAATTCGGGAAACGTAGCCCAGCAATTCCGAGGAGTCGTGCCAGTTCGGCCTTACGGGAATCAGAGCATAGTTAGCGGGCTGCGCCTTCCTCAATTCTTTTTTCCAGCAGGTCTTATACGCCAGGGTCCTAACCAAACGCGACTTCCCCGTTCCCGAAATGCCTGCTAACAGCAGAAAAGGTTTGGTTTGAATGGCCGTTAAAACTTGGGCTATCATCGCTGCATTTTGTAGCCCTACCGCCCATCCTTTTTCTCCCCCCAATAGTTGAGTCAATAGCTGATGTGCAGGACTCCCCTCCTCCTGAAATACCTCAAGGATGTTTCTGGCCCGGAGGATATTATTCTCCGTGAGTACAAACTTTTCTTTCAACAAATAGGTCGTTTCTGAATTGCCCAGGCTCTTCCATTTCCAACCTGGCGGAGTTGGCTTTTCCTGCAAAATTTTGAGGCGCACAAACCGCTTCCACTCTCCATCAATTTCAAAAGACTTCCCCTCATCAACAAAGGTCGAAATCTGATTGATTGTATCGTAGGCAGCTGGTATCCCGGTCTTATCGAGCTGGGTAAACAGCAAAAAGCCGCCTACCTTATTGACTACAAAAACAAAGTCGCCCGTTTGTAGTTTTTTGAAGCGCGTTTCACTCCAATAAAAAAAATCGTTTTCTCGGTCAAGATGCAGTTTTGCATTAGCAGCAGCACTGCTCTTAACTTCATATATCATTACGGTATTCATCGGCATATCTATTCGGGCACAATATACAGAGAAAAGATAAGGAGGTGGAAAAGCGATTTGACTTTATTAGATATTATCCCTATATTGAGCAAAGTTCAGTCAAACACATTCTTACTAACAGACGCCAATTTACGCCACTCACATCAGACATCAATTTAATTTCTTCTTGTCTCAAGTTTATTTTCAAAACAGTAACCTTATTGCAAATCCCGAATAGATTCGGGTGCTTTCGGTAGGCCACTAGCCCTTGTGCTCAGGTCCTAACTGAAGTGCTGATTTTGTATTCAAACTAATTGTGGTTTTTATAGATTAATTCACTTTAAATCATAAAAATCATGAAAACGCTATTACCCAAAACGATCTTTTTATTCGCTATTTTGTTTATGGTTTCTTGTGGGCAAAAGAATGCTCCCGAGGAGACGCTTACAGAAACGTTGGACTTCGAGCCAGAGATTGTCTTTGCTTCCGTTGAAGACATCCAGTGGTTGGAACTCGACAAGAAATTCGACATTCCTCAAGACATTTATCAGGACTTTTTGGACCATGCCATCTTCTTCCACGGCGAGCTGGCGGGTGTGAAGCATACCGAAATCGAAAACATCCTGACGGATGAAGAAAGCCTTGCCTTTTGGAGTAATTTCGGTGTTGTACTTCGGGACAATGTAGTTTCTGAAAGGTACCAAATAGAAATTGAACCCAGACCAGTCTACCGTGGCAAACGCCCCATTGGTAGCGGATGCGAGCCCAATAACCTCTATACCTGCTTCGGTAGACTGGTCTGGGTTCAATTTCTATTTGGTACCTTTCAGAAACTACATTGTCCCGAAGTACAACACCGAAATTACTCCAAAAGGC
>JBCDGZ010000170.1:0-13640 GCA_038750655.1 Bacteroidota bacterium
ACCGTTAAATATGCTTTTTTCCAAGAACGCCCCCAAATTGCCAAAAGTTGAGCAGTAGGCTATTTTTAACAAAGCAAGGGGTTATTTTGCTAAATATGTACAAAATTGCACTTTGTTCAGCTGCAAATAAATCCGTAATTTTGGTGACTCACATACTATATTCCATACTCATGAACACTTTCTACACTTCCGTATGTTTTAGCCTGATCCTCGTTTTCTCTCTATCCACCGCTGCCATTGCCCAGCAAACAGGCACAGAGCGTGCTGTGCAGGTGAGTGCAACGCTGTTTGATAATCCACCGGCCGTCCTTTTCTCTTGGCCCGACGACCCTACGGCGAGTAGTTATTGGGTGTATCGCAAAGCACTGGACGACAAGAGCTGGGGCAGCCCGATTGCTCAACTGCCTCCCAACGACAACTCCTTTAGAGATGAGGAGATTGAGGTGGGAGTAGGCTATGAATATGCCTTTTTTAAAAAAGGGTTTGATCTGATTCGGGATACGGTCTGTGTGCCCGCGAATACGGAGCTAAAGTTCACCATTTCTGATATGTATGGGATTGGTCTGTGTTGCAATTTTGGCTTTGGCTACTACCAGGTGGAGGCCTGTGATAGCCTCTACGCCAGCGGCGCTGACTTCGCCTGGCAAGATAGCTCCGTATTCCAAGTCTGTAATGATGCAGATACCTGCACTCAGCTTGTCGTTACCCTCTCTCCTGATATGTTCCCCAACAGCACTTCCTGGACCTTGGAAAATAAGGAAACGGGCGCGCTACTGGGCCGCTCGGGGGAAATAGGGGCGTACCTTGACCTGCGGCCCGCCTACGGCTACATCTATACCGGTATCCAACTGCCCGCCATCGAGCATCGCGGGAGCCTGCTCCTGCTCGTCGCCGAAAACCTGGATGCCCCCCTCACCGCCGACCTCATTCGCCTCGAACTCGACCTGATCTCCGACGGCTGGAAGGTCATCCGCCGCACTGTCGCTGATACGGCCGACGTTCCCCAGGTCAAAACCCTCATCCAAGACCTTTATCAGCAAACCCCAGACTTGGAAGCCCTCTTCCTGCTGGGGCATATCCCCGTACCCTATTCCGGCGATATTTATCCCGATACCCACACCGAGCACCGAGGGGCCTGGGCCGCCGACAGCTACTACGGCGACATCGACGGCACTTGGACCGATACTATCGTCGATCGCAGTACTGCCTTTTTTAGCTATAATCACAACACCCCCGGCGATGGCAAATTCGATCAAGGGGGCCTGCCCTCCCCGCTGGAGCTGCAAGTCGGCCGGGTCGATCTGAGCAATCTGCCAGCCTTCGCCGCCGACGAGATCGAGCTAACCCGAGCCTACCTGCAAAAGAACCACCTGTTTCGCAACGGCGGCATCGCCGCAGAGCGCCGCGCTTTGATCGACGATAATTTTGGAGTGCGCTTCGCTGCGCCCTCGGCCAGTGGATGGCGTAACTTTGCCCCTATGTTTGGTGCTGATGCAATTGTAGAGGCGGACTATTTTAGCACCATGCGCGAGCAAAGCTACCTGTGGTCCTACGGCTGTGGGCCGGGTACGCACATCAGCTCGGATGGGGTGGGTAGTACGGCGGAGTTTGCTGCCGATTCTCTGCGCACCATCTTCACCATGCTTTTCGGTAGCCAGTTTGGCGATTGGGACAATGTCAACAACTTCCTTCGCGCTCCACTGGCCTCCGGCGCCACCCTGACCAGTTGCTGGGCCGGCAATCCACCCTGGACGCTACACCAGATGGCGATGGGCTATCCCATCGGCTACTGCGCTCGGTTGACCCAGAACAGCGAAAACGAAGTCTACCTTAACGGCCCCCAATTAGCGCATGCCGCTTTGATGGGCGACCCTTCGCTGCGGATGCATATCGTACGCCCCGTAGAAGCCCTGCTGACCGAATCGACGGGCCAATCGGTGGAGCTGCGCTGGCCCGCCTCTAATGATCCAGACGTGATCGGTTACTATCTCTATCGCGCGCCTACCTTATATAGTGACTTCCAGCGCATCCACAACGACTTGATTAATAACACGGAGTACACTGACTTTACACCATTAGACAGTAATAATGTATACTTGCTTCGCGCGGTTAAGCTGGAAACCTCAGCCAGTGGCAGTTATTACAACCTGAGTAATGGTCGTTTGGACTCTTTGATTTTCCGCCGCACGGTGAGCACACAGGATTTGGAGCGCAGCGGACTGCGCATTTTCCCTAATCCAGCACAGCAGCAACTCTGGCTGGAGTTGGACCGCCTGCCGGCGGCTCCTTTGTCCTTGGAACTCTTCGATGCTGTGGGGCGTCGGGTGCTGTGGCAGCCGGAGTTGGAGCGTTCAGCGCGCATCAGGGTTGATTTGGAGGGCTTGCCCGAGGGGATTTACTTTGTGCGGGTCGAGAGCGGCAGTTGGCGGGAGACGCGGAAAATAATACTGCTTAAGTAGTCCGAAAGACTATTTTTTAACTTCCGGGAGTGAACTATTTTTTGGGTAGTTAATTGAATTGATCAAAAGTATTAGAATAAGTAGAAATATGCTTGAACCTTTGTTAAAGTTGGTGGTTATTTAGATTAAATCTCAATAAGTGCGTACATTTGCGCCATTAATGAAAAAACTTAGGATTTAATTTTTTTGACTAAAATTTAACTACCAATTACAATGAATAAGCTTACATTCTTTAAGTTAATGCTATCATTATCAGTCATTGTTCTGTTTTTCCCTGCTTGTGACAATGATGATGATTCGCCATCAGGTCCAGATGCTGGATTCTTGGCCAGTTCTATTGATGCCCTCGGAGATACCGATCTCGGTGGCTTCACTGTTCCTACTGTCTACGATGTTGACAATGGTGTTTTTGCTCCTGGTGCCTACAACGGGCAAATCCGGAGATTGGCGCAGCTGCAAGAGATCGTAGATTCTTCCAGAAACGAGCCTATCCTCTGGGACATCAGAGAGGCTATGACCAACGAAGGTCTTGACAAGTTTGCCAGTGCAACTGCACAAGGGAACTCTAACCTTATTTCAAAAATCGATGAGTTGAATTACGATGGTGACATCGGGCCAGTCGATCAGTCTATTTCCGAGCGTTTTGCCGAAATGGCAGATAGTATGGTGATGTCTAGTCAAGCCAACTTTACGGTCACCGCTACTAATGGTACCGCAGGTATGATCACTACAGGTACTACCAAAAGGCACGTAAGTGCCAAGGGATTAGAGTACATTCAGTTGTTCGAGAAAGGATTGTACGGTGCTATCTTTTATGATCAGATGGTAGATGATTACCTACGTCCTAGCCAGTCTGGTGCGGAGAATGCTAAAGGCAATAACAGAGAAGCCAACAGTGCTAACTATGATGCACAAGGAACAGACAGACAGCATCGCTTTGATGAGGTTTTCGGTTACCTGGGTGCCAATCCACTGACTTACCCTAATGCATCTAACACTTCTAACGGCGACGGTTCTTTCATCGCTAACTATACTTTCGACTTCAGTGATGAAACCGAAGCAGCTTTCGGTATCAACCTCGCTCAGAAATTGATGGATGCTTTCCTCTTCGGTCGTTCTGTCCTCAAAGCAGGCGAAGGAGAATTCCCCAATAATGAAAGCACCAATGAAGACTATTACGAAGCGGCAAGAGCAGACATCAAGTTGTATACGGAGCTTGGCTTAGCTGCTGCTGCCTACCACTACCTCAACGATGCAATTGCTGACATTACAGATGAAGATAAGATTCACCACTTGTCTGAGGCGTTGGCTTTCATCTATGCTTTGTCTTTCAACTCTGAGGGTAGACTCTCTGCGACTGAGGCGCATGCTGTACTCATCGCATTGGGATGGTCAAGTTCAGATGCTTCACTTGGAGGCGTTTATGACATTAATTTGTGGGAAGTTACTGATGCTCAAATGCAGCAGGCTAAAGATTTGCTGGATAATGCTTATCCAGGCTTTGGCGCACTTCCTTTCTAAAACCCATAAATAAGGTATTGCCATTATGAAAAAGAGAAACTGGTATTTTATCGTTTATTCGTTCGTTGCTCTGGCAGCTGTCTCGATGGTCTTTACTGCTTGTAGCAATGATGACGACTCCGACGGTCCTTCAGAAACGGATTTTACTGATCACCTCACCAACCAGATCAATGAGGTTATCATTCCTACCATCAATGCCTATCAGACAGAGATGGAGGATTTGGTCACCGCATTAGATGCTTTTGTGGCCTCTTCTGATGAGTCAACGTTAAACAGTTTAAGAACTGCTTATCGGGAAGCTTATTTGGCTTACCAGGCTGCTGCCGTGCACAACTATTTTGCTACTGCCAATCAATCATTGGTTGTGACTTCTAATCTATTTCCTGTAGATCTTACTTTGTTGGAGGATTTGATTGAAAATGAATCCTACAACTTTGGTACGATGGCTCAGGAGCGCGCCAATGGCTTTCCAGCCATTGATTACATGCTCTATGGTCCCAGCGACGTTTTGGGCTACTTTAGCGATAATGCTAAGCGACTGGATTTCCTGGAAGCTTTAGTAACAAGCATGAAGGATCGTGCTGATGTCTTGGTAACCCAATGGAATGGCAGCCTCAAGACCAACTTTGTGGAGAATGGAGGAACGGCACTGGGCACCTCTATCAGTACTCAGCTCAACGAAAGTGTGGTCTACTACGAAATTCATGTTCGTGAGAATAAGGTCGGAATTCCCATCGGTCGTTTAGGTCCTAATGACTCGCCGATTCCTGCGGATGCCACCAAGATCGAATCCTATTACCAGTCTTTATTTGATGGCAATGAAGATTTTACTTTTGAGCTACTCAAAGCCTCGATCGAAGAGATGGAAGATATGTATCTCGGTACAACTTCCTCAGGGACAGACGGACAGGGATACGAAGAATTGATGATTGCTCGCGAGCAGACTTCAATTGACTCAGACATCAAGGCGCAATTTGCGGCCATTTATAATTTGATTTCCAGCCGCAGCTCTATCTCGGGTGATGATGCACTCTATCAGAGTGTTCAGGAACTGGTTACCTTGTATAAGTCGGATCTTTTTCCGGTACTCAATATACAAGATGCCGATGGAGCTAACGATGGAGATTAATTGATCATTCTTACCTGTGTTGTAATGACTCGGGTAAAAAAGGCGCTGCATTTATTTTTGAGTGCAGTGCCTTTTTTCCTATTTCCTAGATGTACAACGCTTTTAATAAACTCAATAACTTTCTGTTCAGAGAGGTCTCGATTGCTCCTCTGATTGTTTTTCGACTGGCCTTCGGCACCCTACTGCTCTACAGCACCTTCAGAACCTGGCAGAAAGACTGGATCGCCGAACTGTACATCGATCCTACCTACCACTTTAGCTTCTTCTCCTGGCTGCCCCCACCGGGGCCAGATGAAATCTATCTGATCTTTTTTCTATTGGGCTGCTGTGCCGTAGGCATCATCTTGGGCTTATTTTATCGTCTGAGTACCCTGCTTTTCTTTCTGCTCTTTACGTACTGCGAATTAATCGATAAAACCTACTACCTCAATCATTACTACCTGGTTACCCTGCTCACCTTCTGGCTGACCCTAGTGCCCGCCAACCGCTGGTACGCTCTAGATACCCTAATTTTCCCCAAAATCAAATCCTCTACCTGCGCCAACTGGCACATCCTCATCTTTAAAGTCCAACTGTCCATCGTCTACTTCTTCGCCGGGCTGGCCAAGGTCAATCCCGACTGGCTGTTCCGCGCGCAGCCGATGGCCACCTGGCTGCCCGGAAAATACCAGCTCCCCATCCTAGGCTCCTGGATGCATTACAAGGAAGTAGCCTTTCTGTTCAGTTGGGCGGGTTGCGTCTACGATTTGAGCATTTGGTTTTTTTTGTGGATCAAAAGAACCCGGGCCTTGGCCTATGTCGGCGTACTGGTTTTTCATATTCTTACGGCCATCCTCTTTCCCCGAATTGGGATGTTTCCGTTCATTATGATCACCTCGACGATTATCTTCTTTTCTCCGTCTTGGCACCAAAAAGTACTGTCCTGGCTTCCCTTCTCCGCTGCTCTGGACGGACAAGAAATTAAACAACCAGCGCTCCAATGGTGGAGTACCCTGGTGTCCAGCGCATTACTGCTTTACTTCGCCGTACAGTTGTACCTACCGCTCCGCTACTTACAATACTCCGGCAATCTGTTTTGGCACGAGAAGGGCTTTCGTTTCAGTTGGCGAGTGATGCTGATTGAGAAAAGTGGCGATACGGTAATCATTGTCAGAGATACGGTCAACAATGTGCAGCGAGAAGTCAAACTGAACCAATACTTGACGCCCTTTCAGCGCCAGCAAATGAAGTCCCAGCCCGATATGATGCTGCAGTTTGCCCGATACATTGGAGATGAATTCCAGAAAGAGCATGGCTACGCCCCGGAGGTTTACGTAAAAAGTCGGCTGTCCCTCAACGGGAGAAGAAGCCAGCCCTTTACCGACGAGACCATCGATGTTTATTCCTTCACCGATCCTATCAATAACAACTGGATTCTACCTTTAAAAGAATAATGAAACAACTACTTTCACTCTTATTGTTGGGCAGTCTATTCAGTGTTCAGAATGGCCTGGCGCAGAAAATGGCGACCTTGAGCGGCGTCATTACCAGTCTTAATAATGAGCCATTGGAGGATGTGATCGTATATGTGCAGGGAAAGGACGAGCTGGCTACTACAGACAAACAAGGACAGTTTGCGCTGCAACTTCCGGATCAGCAGACTTATGTTTTATTCATCAAAAGCATCAGCACCGAGCCGCTGGAGCGAACAGTCTTTCTAGATGGAGATACCAGTCTGCAAATTCAGCTTGAGCAGACTGTTCAGAATCTGGAAGGGGTGACTGTCGAGGCCAATGCGGACGCCTTCGGCATCCGGCGATTGTGGGCCATCGAGGGGGGAGGCCTGTACGAGGGGAAGAAAACAGAGGTGATCAATATTGATATGCTGATTGCCAACAAAGCGACCAACAATGCTCGCCAGGCTTTTAGTAAAATACCTAGCCTCAACATCTGGGAAAGTGACAATGCTGGCTTGCAGTTGGACATCGGAGGGCGGGGGCTGAGCCCCAAGCGAACTTCCAATTTTAACACTCGCCAGAATAGCTATGACATTAGCGCAGATGCCCTGGGCTATCCCGAAAGTTATTATACACCGCCGCTGCAGGCAGTTCAGCAGATTGAGATCGTCCGGGGGGCGGGGGCCTTGCAGTACGGTAGCCAGTTTGGGGGCTTGGTGAATTTTAAAATGAAAAGAGGAAATCCGGAGAAGGCCTTCAACTTTGAATCGCAGAATACCTACGGTGCCTATCAATTTGTCAATACCTTCAACAGCCTCCACGGCCAAGTTAACAAGCTCAACTACTACAGCTATGTACAGTACAAGCGCGGCGACGGCTGGCGCCGCAACTCTGAATTTGACCAATTTGGCGCTTATGTAAGCCTCAACTATGAGGTCTCCGATAAATTGACATTAGGCTTCGATTATACCAATATGTACTACCTCAGCAAGCAGGCCGGAGGCCTGACCGACGAAGCCTTCGAGGAAGACCCCCGCAGCTCGAACCGAGAACGCAACTGGTTTCGGGTCAACTGGAACTTGCCCGCCTTTTCGCTGGAGTACGCCCTTTCTCCCAACACCAAAATCTACAACCGAACCTTCGGGCTGATTGCCAGTCGGACTTCTTTGGGCTTACTCGAAACCCCTGATGTCGAAGATCCCCTATCCAACCGCGACCTGATCGACGGAAAATTCAGAAATATCGGTAACGAAACCCGCATTGTAATTTCCTACAACAGTGTCGAAGACTTGCAAAACAGCTTGCTGATCGGCACCCGGCTCTACCGAGGCTTCACCAACTTTAGCCAAAGCTTCGGTACGGCCGGCGACGATGCCGACTTCACCAGAGTCGACACCGCCTTTTTGGACCGCCGGAAATCGGATTTCGAATTTCCCAACCTCAATGTGGCCCTCTTCGCCGAGAAAATCATCCGCCTGAGCAGCACCCTCAGCCTCATCCCCGGCGTTCGCTACGAGTACATCAACACCCAATCCGAAGGCTTTTTTACAACAACCGTGAGGACCAACAGCTTTGGTGATTTCGTTGAGCAGGTGACCCAAGATACGACAGATAAACAGCGGCATATTTTCCTCTACGGACTAGGAGTTTCCAAAAAACTGAACAAGAACTACGAACTGTACGCCAATGCTACGGCGAACTACCGCGCCATCAACTTCACCGACGTTCAGATTCAAACCAACACCCAATTCGTCGATACGCTGATCAGAGATGAAAGTGGCTACAGCTTCGACCTGGGCATCCGACGGCGGAATTTCTCGCCCTTTTTCCTCGAAGCCAGTCTCTTCTATATCCTCTACGACAACCGGATCGGAGAGATCATTGACGATGGCCTGCGGGTAAGAACCAACATCGGTTCTGCGCGCATCTTCGGAGTAGAGTTGTTTTTTGAAATGGATGTATTGGCGGTGCTGAAAAAACAGACGGAGCACAAACTAAGTGCCTTTATTAACGGTTCGGTCAATCGCGGGGTCTACACCTCGATCAACGAGCGGGCTCTGGTTGGAGTAAGAACAGGCAATAGGCTGGAAGATTTACCTGAATACAACATCAAATTGGGCCTTGGCTATGGTTATCGCAAGTTGTCAACCTCGCTGCAAACGACTTTTGTAGGCAAGCAGTTTTCTGATGCCGCCAATACCGAAAATCCCTTCAAAGGTGTCTTTGGAGTCATCCCTGCCTACACTGTGATCGACTTTTCGGCCCGCTATGTTTTTTCGGAAACCATAAGCGTCTCGACCAGCATCAATAACTTACTCGACCATTCCTATTTCACCCGACGAGCACCGGCTTATCCCGGCCCTGGCATCATCCCCGCCCTCGGTCGCACCTGGAATGTTACGCTGAGCACCAAATTCTAATCCCAAAGGAGCCATCATTCATTGATCCAGTTTAGTTCTCCGCCCATCAAGCCCACAAAGACAAGGGCGGCCAGCACTGGAGCCAGTATCGAGGCCAGCATCAACCAAAAGTACCAGCGCGGCACCTTTGAGGGTTCTATCCATTCGGTGATTAGCGAGATGATTAGGATACTAAAACAGACCACTGCCAAGATACCAGAGAGCAGGGTCGCCAGGTAATCATTCCACAACCAGAGCAGGAGGTAGAAAATAAATTGGAGTAAGAATATCTCGATTGGTCGTAGTCTAAACATATGTCAAAGTTAATCAATTCATCAGCTGATTTTTGGTTATCTTTGGTCGGCTCCGATTTTAATCGTTCAATAAATTCAACTAACCATGCGTATTCTGCTTTTTGTTTTTACCCTTCTCTTTGGTATTGCTGCTCATGCTCAACAATGGGATGAAGCTAAATTGTCTAACACTCTTATCGAGCAACTGCGTTCGGGCAACCAATCGCACATTGAAGTTTTGGTCATGCTGAATGATCAGGTGGATATTATGGCGATGCAAGATCGCTTTCGCAGTCAGCGGCTCAGCCGTGCCAAGCGGGTGGAGCAAATGGTAGGGGCTTTGCAAAATAAGGCAGAGCGTACGCAGGGAAGCTTAATGAATTTAATTGAGCGTTCGGGCGGGGCGAAGGCCGGTACGGTCTACTCGCTCTGGATCACTAATATGATCGGCTTGGCGGGGACGTCCGAGTTGATTGCCCAGCTCAGCCAGCTGGAGGCCGTAGAATGGATTGATGTTCAGCGGGAGGCCAGCGTCGGCGGAGCGGGAAAGATGGAACGCCTGCCTGCGCCCTTCGTACAGCCTAATGGCACCGAGCCGGGCCTACTAGCCATCAATGCCGACAAGCTATGGGCAATGGGCTATACTGGTTATGGCCGTAATGCCCTGATCATCGACACCGGTACGGAGGGGGATCACCCCGCGCTGAGAGATAATTACCGAGGGATTTATGTCCCCGATGATGAGGCTTGGACGGGATCGGCCGATAGACCGGAAGACTGCGAGGCGCACGGTACGCACGTCAGCGGGACAGTCTGTGGCATAGATCGATTGACTAACGATACCATCGGAGTGGCTTTTAATGCCCTCTGGATGGCCGCCCCCTTGTTTCAACTACGGGATTGCCCAAATTCCATCGGTAACCTGAATGTTTTCCAAACCTTCCAATGGGCGCTGAATCCGGACGGTAATTTTACTACGACGGACGATATGCCCGATGTGATCAACGGTTCTTGGGGCTTTGACGTGGATGGCTCGGAGTGCAGCGGCACCTGGGTCAATACCTTTAATGCTATGGAAACAGCAGGCATTGCAGTGGTGCTTTCTGCGGGCAATGAAGGCCCTGGCCCCAGCACCCTGCGGGCTCCGGGGAATGTGAATTTTGATATTTTGAAAAGTTTTACTGTTGCGGCTGTCGACGGCAATACCAGCAGTCTCAATATCGCCGGTTTTTCTAGTCGCGGTCCAGCAATTTGCTCTGGAACGGGATCGCGGAGAATTAAGCCAGAAGTGGCTGCCCCTGGTGTCAATGTGAGGTCCTCCATTCCTGGTGGTTATGGCCTCAATTCTGGTACCTCGATGGCAGCGCCTCACGTTGCCGGAGCGATTCTTCTGCTCGGCGAGGCTTTCCCACAGCTCGAAGGCCGGGATTACCAAATGGCGCTTTACCAAACCTGTCGGGATCTGGGTGCCGCTGGTGAGGACAACGACTACGGCCGTGGAATCATCGATGTGCTGGCCGCCTATAACTACCTGATCGATCAGGGCAACACGCCCGTCGATCCCCGAGTCAATAATGATGCGTTAATCGTAGAGGTACTTTACAATGCGGTAGCTTGTTTCCAAGATGGGCTAGAGCTGGAAGTGACGATTGAAAATAGTGGAGAAAATGAGCTGACGGCTGCGGAGTTAAGCTATACCATTTCGGATGCTGCTCAAACATCAGGGACCTTCGAGTGGTCGGGCAGCTTGAATAAAGGCGAACGGGCGACTTTCAAAACGCTCATCAGTAACGCCGGGCTGAGCGAAGGAAGCTACGACCTGGCCGTCGAAATTGTCGGGGCCAACGGCACTAGCGATGCTCGTCGATTCAATAATGTCCATCGCAGTGAGATTTTGTTGCAAGATGATGCTCGGCTGAGCAATCCCATCGCTACGACCATCGATATGGGCGAAGCTTGTGAGAACAGCCCGGTTTTGCTGCAAAGTAATTACTCTGGAAATGGTACGGTGCAGTGGTTTGATGTCCAGACGGGCGGCGACGCACTCGGAACGGGCGATAGCTACTTGACGCCACCGCTTACGGAATCACAGACCTTTTATATGGATGTCATCCAAAGTGCTAAGGTGGGCAAAGAAACTAAAGACTCGGGAATTGATCGATTAGATGATGAGCTGAATGCGGGCTTGGTTTTCAATGCTACGACTCCTTTTACCCTCAAAACGGTGAAGGTCTTTGCGGAGGAAATAGGCATTCGAGTGATTGCATTAACAGACTTAGACGGCAATGTTTTTGGCCAGAAAATCATAAATATTCGTGCGGGAGAATCGCGGATTGACTTGAATCTCGAAGTTCCCGCCCGCGAGGGTATGGTGCTGCAGCTAACGCAGGGTAGGGGATTGTACACCAACATCACCAATCCCGGCTTCCCCCATAGTATTGATGGCTTGCTTAGTATTATACAATCTCGTTCACCAGCTGGAGGAAATACCCGTTATTATTACTTCTACGACTGGGAAATTGAGCACGGTGATGTCTGTGGTCGGGGAGCAGTAACCGTTGATGTGAGCACTTCGACAATGCCTCCAGAAGCCGCTTTTGCTTCTAGTACCAACAGCATTGATTTAGACAATGAGGACGGCATGGTCAGTTTTACTGATCAATCCAATAATGCTACCCAATGGCTCTGGGCCTTCGGCAACGGAGATACCAGCACCGAGCAAAACCCCAGCTACACCTTCGAAGAGCCCGGCACCTACGTAGTCAGCCAAACCGTCATCAACGCTGACGGCTGCACCGATGCCGCCGCCGATACCATCGAAGTAACGGGCACCATTGTCAGCACCCTCGAAGAAGGCCGCGACTACCGCCTAAGCCTTCAACCTAATCCCGCTAAAGATCTGCTGTTCATCCAGTTAAACATGGACCAGCCGCGCGAAATCGAAGTGGAGTTTGTCAATGCGCTAGGGCAGCGTATTCGCTACTTCAAAGAGGGTAACACCGCCGAGCTGTCTAGAGAGATCAATGTAGCAGAGCTGAGCAGAGGTATCTATTTTGTCGTTTTTCATCTGGAAGGATCGAAGGTGGTTAAAAAATTGATTTTGACCGACTAGAAATGTAGCGGTTCACAATAAGATCAGCTACCTTTGGCGTTTATCCACCATCAAAACTTGACAAAACACTTCCCTATGCCGGGTAAATTGATCTTATTGTCTTGCTTCAGCCTGCTCTTTGGTTCGCTCCTGGCACAGAAGCCAGCGACTAATGATGAGGAATACGAAAAGTCCTATAAATGGCGAACTCAACGCGAGGTCTTGTATGGGGTCTACATTCCTAAAGATTTAACCGAGTGCTTTATTCAGCTCAACCGACTGTCTAAGGAAGAGTCTAAAAATAAATTTCGTCAGCTCCCTGAAGAGGATATTCCGACCCGAGCTTTCTTTGGCCTCGGCCGATGGATCATACATAATTGGGGCTTCTACGGTGGCTCGCGGCTGACCGTCTTTATGAACAATCTGGGGCTTTTCCACCCCGACGACATGGCGGTATTCATCATGACGGCCTACCATCGCAATCTCAATAAGAATAAGCTGGAGGTCAAGGAATTACTGACGACGATTAAAGCAAATCGCGAAGCAATAGAGCAAAAAGAAAAAAGCGGTGGAACCATTATTCACCAAGAAACAAGAAAACGCCCCAAGCCTGAAGAGGGGCAATAAAAAAAGCTACTGCTATTATAGGTGAGGAGCAGTAGCTTTAATTTTACACCAGACAAAACTATACCCTATATGGTAGTTATGAATAATTCCAATTTATATCTTTTAAAGAACATTTAGGTAAGTTTTGTTTTCAATGTGTAGCAAGAATTACATTTCTTTATGTAGAATTTGTCCAAATTGTCTTGAACCAGACAAGCTTCGTGCTATTCCCTCTAGTGACAAGCTTACTGGCGCTTATGTATTAAAGCAATACCTCTTTTGTTGAAAATGCTTTGAAGCTGAGGCAAAATTTTTACTTTTGCAATCTGACTACCTAAAAACCCCTGAAACTTAAGCCACCCCGGTGGAACATTTTTTGTATTTGGGCATTAATATCTACTGAAAGGTAGAACCATCTAATTGACTTAATGAATTGATCATGGCGAAGAATTTGTTGATTGTAGAGTCTCCTGCTAAAGCCAAAACGATTGAAAAAATCCTCGGAACTGACTACAAGGTCAAATCCAGCTTCGGGCACGTTCGTGACCTGAAGAAAGGAGGGGGCGGTGTGGATATTGAGAACAGCTTTAACCCCAACTATGAGGTGACCGACGATAAAAAGAAGGTCGTCAAGGAATTGAAGGAATGGGTTAAAAAGGTTGACGAAGTTTGGCTGGCAACGGATTAGGACCGAGAGGGGGAAGCT
>JBCDGZ010000171.1:0-13600 GCA_038750655.1 Bacteroidota bacterium
GAAACCAGGAGGTTGTCGCTATTCTAATATCTGATGATAGGATATTGGCAGATTGATTACAAGTTCCAATTGAGAAACTTCGTTCCCAATTGTCAACCCCATTTATCCCCGTCAACCCAAATATATATTGCATCCCGTCAGGTGTAACTAACTTAAACCCTCTAGTCCCTTCGGAACCACCAAATTCCTGTGGTCCTAATTCTACGCCTCCCAAACCTAAACGCGTAATGATTACATTTTGGTAAGGAACTGTATGCGCCATACCGTTTTGATCAAAGAAGAACTCTCCCGAATAGCCATTCACATTGAAATAAAAAATATCTGGCTCAGAATCTGCTTCAAGGTCTTCCACTTCATTTAGGAAATAATCACAAAGCTCACTCTGAGGTGCATCGAACGATGGTAGGTCTCGAGAAAAAATATAGCCATTGGCTTCTTCATCCGGTTTTCCTCTCACTGTTCTTGAGATAACCCCGCCCGCGTTAAGCGACCAGCCAAAGCCTACCCAACTTGCTAGCTCTTCCACTCTCATCCCGGAGGCGTGATAGCTCAGCGAAATAGGTACACTAATATTCTTACCCGTCAATGTGTGAATGGGAATATTAATTTCTGGGGTCCCCGTATGGAGTCCTACAGGAATGTCCCCGTACTTTGCTAGAGATGATGCCGTTGGCGATAGTGGGACGACATCAGCAAATGGATTAAAACTATTGTCCTGCGTATATCCAGGTAGGGTAAGAAATAAAATAAATAAACCAATCAGTGATTGAAAATAACAATTTTTCATAGCTCTAACTTTTCGAAGTGGATAATTGAATGTTCGTTTCATGCTTTAAATCTATTTTTGTTTTAGACAATATCAACCTGGTCTTGCCAGGTGCAATACACCTCACAAGGACATACCATTATAGTCCTGTAATGGTCCACTAAAGACCAAGACAGCATAATCTGCTTAGCCACCAGTCATACGACTGATGTCACTAAACCTACATCGCTCAATTTTGTCTTGCTTTTTTCTCAGGCAGTCATCTTAACCTTGTTACCCTACTAGTAAGGTAATTACATCCACAGGATTGCCTGCTTACAATGTCTCTCTGAGTTTTTCGACTGGATAAGTCTTCGGGTGGTTGGAGGAGGAGAAAACACCGAGATGAAGTGTGTTCTAACCGGCCCATAGTATTAACGCATAAAAAACTAGTTTAATTCATAATCATCGAATTATTTTCTATTTTTTATTCAGAAATTCAAGGTCATAAAATATTACCCAAAAAGCAAATTTATGATCAAAAAAAGATTCGTTTTTTTTCTAACATGTCTATTTGTCCCCTGATTAGCAGATTCCCTAACCTCCTCCCTCTATGCTGGATTGATCAATTCCTGAACAAGTTCGGTGAAAAAGTTCCCTCCGATTTTAGGCTAGATCAAAGGACTTACACTAACTTTGACCTGCAACTGCATCTGATATGGCCGAACCGCTACCTCCTCCTCAACGCCTTCGTGCGCACGAGCGCTTTACGAAGGAACTGCTAAAGCTCAACCCTGGGCAAAAACAGGCCGTCGAACAAATCGAAGGGCCCGTTCTGGTTATTGCCGGCCCGGGGACGGGGAAGACCCATATCCTCAGCGCACGCATCGGGCGCATATTACTGGAAACGGATGCCAAGCCCAACAATATCCTCTGCCTGACCTTCACCGATGCTGGCGTTCACGCCATGCGCGAGCGGCTACTGCAATTCATCGGACCGGAGGCCCATCGGGTACACATCTATACTTTTCATGCTTTTTGTAACAAAATCATTCAAGATAACCTCGAACTCTTTGGCTGGCATGAGCTGGAGCCGCTTAGTGATCTGGAACGGGTGGAATTGATTCGCCAATTGATCGACGAGCTGCCGGTGGACCACCTCCTGAAACGCAAGAGTAATAACGCCTATTTCTACGAACGCCACCTGCAAGATTTGTTTAAACGAATGAAAGCGGAGGACTGGTCGGTTGAATTTATTAATCAGCGCATTGACGAATACTTGCAAAGCCTACCCGAGCGAGAAGATTATATTTATAAAAAGAAAACCAAAACGGCCAAAAAGGGCGACCTCAAACAGTGGAAGTACGATGCTGCCCTGGAACGCATGGAACGCCTCCGCTCGGCCTTAAGGCTCTTCCCCCGCTATGTCCAGCTGATGAGCCAAGCCAATCGCTATGACTTCGACGATATGATCCTCTGGGTACTGCGCAAATTCGACAACAACCTCAACCTCCTGCGCAGCTATCAAGAACAATACCTCTACTTCCTCGTCGATGAATACCAGGATACCAACGGCGCTCAAAATCACATCCTCCGCAAATTGATCGAGTATTGGAACAACCCCAACGTCTTTATCGTCGGAGATGATGACCAGTCGATCTACGAATTCCAGGGCGCACGGCTGCGCAATCTCATCGAGTTTCACCAAACCTATCAGGCCGACCTCCAACTCGTCCTCCTCAAAGATAACTACCGCTCCTCTCAACACATCCTCGATACCTCCCGAGCGGTGATCGACAACAACCTCAATCGCATTATCAATAGCCTCAATAATCAAGGCATCGAAAAAATATTGCAGGCGCGACATCTTGAATTTGCCAGCTCAACTTTCACCCCGCAAATCATAGAATTCCCCAACCGCATTCAAGAGGAAACCGCTATCGTCGCCCAAATCGAACAATGCCACCGCGAAGGCTTCCCCCTCGCCGAAATAGCCATCATCTACGCGCGCCATCGGCAAGCCCGCAATATCATCACCCTCTTAGAAAAAAAGAGTATTCCTTATACGACCAAAAGACAGATCAATATCCTCGACCTACCGATGATCCGCAAACTGAGGACGCTGCTCCAATATATTCAAGCCGAAAATACCCGGCCCTTCAGCGGCGAATCGATGCTCTTCAAACTGCTCTATTTCGACTTCTTTAAGATTGCCCCACAAGACCTCGCCACGCTCAGCGTTCATATGGGCCGTAGGCACAAAGCAGAACAACGGCGCTGGCGACAGCTCATCGGCAATCCCAAACGGATTGCACCGCTCTCTCTAATCCGCCCCGAAGCCCTGCTAAAAACCGCCAGTCTACTCGAAGAATGGATCGGCAATGCCAGTAACCTGGCCCTCCCCGCCCTACTCGAACGCCTCTTCAATCGCAGTGGTCTCTTGCAACACCTGCTTCAGCAAGACGACCAAGCCTGGCTGCTAACGGTACTAAAAACCTTCTTCGACTTCGCCACCAAAGAAGCCGATCGCAATCCCCGCCTGACGCTGCGCCGCTTTTTGGACATCCTCGAAAAAATGGATGCCAACCGCCTATCCATCGGGGTTAACAAAGCTATCTACGCCGACGAAGGGGTCCGCCTGATTACTGCCCACAGCTCCAAGGGGTTGGAGTTTCAGCGCGTCTTCTTGCTGGACTGCGTCCGCGATTATTGGGAGCCGACTAAAAGCAGCAGCGCCTCTCGCTTCACCTTCCCCGACACCCTGACTTTTTCTGGCGAAGAGGATGCGATGGAGGCCCGCCGCCGCCTCTTTTACGTGGCCATGACTCGCGCAAAAGAGCAATTGCACATCAGCTACAGCGCCAGTAATGATGCTGGTAAGCCCCTACAGCGCGCCCAGTACATCGATGAAATTTTGCAAGAGACCAACTTACAAATCCAACGCCAGCAGCTCTCACAGGAACAATTGCAGGAGGCCCAGCACTTGATGATGCTGGAGCAGGCCCAGCCACGAATGCGTTCACCAGGACGCTCGCACATCAACAGTTTACTGGAAGGCTTTAATCTGAGCATTTCCAGTATGAATACTTTTTTACGCTGCCCGCTCAGCTTTTACTATGAGTACGTCTTGCAGGTGCCCGTGGCGACGAGTGAGGCGGCCGCTTACGGTACAGCGATGCACTTCGCCCTGAGCAGTGCCTTTGAATACCAGCGCAAGCAGCACCACTACCCCAACCTCAATCGTTTCATTACTTATTATAATGAAGAACTCAAACGACAGCGCGGCCACTTCGACAAAAGAGAGCAAGAGCGGCGGATGGAGATTGGTCGCAACAATTTAACCTCCTACTATCAGCAGTATAAATCCAGTTGGCCCGAGAAAGCTCTGATCGAATACAATGTGCGGAATGTGCAGGTGGAAGGCGTTCCTTTGATTGGGACGATTGATCGGATCGATTTGTTGGCGGAAAATCAGGTGCACATCGTCGACTACAAAACAGGACAGCCAGACAGCAGCCGATTAAAGGGGCCTAGCCCGGCGCAGCCCGAGGGCGGTAACTACTGGCGACAGCTAGCCTTTTATAAATTACTTTACGAGGCTTTTCAAAACGAGCGCACAGTGCAATCCGCGGCCATCTCTTATCTCGAACCAGATAGCCGCAATCGATTACAATACAAAACGTTGAGCTTTAGTGCAGAGGAGTTGCGTATGGTCCGCTCCTTAATTAAAACGGTGTACGAAAAAATTCGCCGCCACGAATTTTATGAGGGTTGTGGAGAAAAGGACTGCCCTTGGTGTGGTTTTGTTAAGCACAATATTCCGTCAGATTCCTTGGCTGACTTGGAGCGTGAAGCACTTGATGACTAAACATCTTCCAGCTCAATCACCAGATCCTCTTGCTCAACCAATGTCTTTTCCTTCAGGTAAACGCGCTTTACTTTACCGGCTCTTGGCGAAGTAATGGTACTCTCCATTTTCATAGCTTCGATAATAAATAACGGCGTATTTACTGCAACCTCTTCTCCTTTTTTTACCAATACTTTTGACAAACTACCTTGCAGCGGCGCACCGATCTCCGAATCTTTTTCCGCCTTGCGATTCACCGTGACAGCCGCCTTTACGGAATGGTCACGCACCTTCACGGAGCGAGTTTGACCGTTGAGCTTAAAGAATACAGTACGGTAGCCTCGCTCGTCCGCCTCGCTTTTGTTGAGGAATCGAACCAGAATGCGCTTACCCTGATCGATGGGAATCAAGATTTCCTCATTAGATTTTAAGCCATAGAAAAAGGCAGGCGTCGGAATATTACTAACTTCACCGAAGGTCTCCAAGTGTTGCTGGTACTGCTCAAAGACTCGGGGATATAGCTTGTAGGAAAGAAAATCTCTATCAGACACATATTGCCCAAATTGCTTTTTAAAATCCTCCCGCTCTTCCTTATATTTCATCGGTGCCATGCGGGCATTAGGTCGCCGTCGATAGGGCTTCTCCCCTTTCAATACCAATTGCTGAATCTTCTTCGGAAAACCTCCCTCCATCTGTCCCAAGTCTCCACGCATCAGCGACTTCACACTATCCGGAAAGGCCAGTACCTGCCCCCTTTCCAAGACTTCCTCTATGCTCAAATTATTGGCCGTCATAAACAAAGCCATATCGCCTACCACTTTAGAAGAAGGGGTAACTTTGACAATGCCGCCAAACAAATCATTGACCAAACGGTAATTTTTCTTGATCGTCTCAAATTGATCTTCCAAGCCCAGGGCCCGAGCCTGCGGCCGTAAGTTGGAATACTGCCCACCCGGAATTTCGTGCTCGTACACCTCAGCCGTCCCCGCCTTCAACTCCGTCTCAAAGGGATAGTAATACTCCCGTACCACCTCCCAATAATTGGCAACCTGGTTGAGCTGCTGCAGATCGATAGCAGGGGCGCGTCGATTACCTTGGATCATCGCCACTACCGAATTAAAGTTTGGCTGAGAAGTCAGTCCCGACATCGAACTCGTTGCTACATCGACCACATTGACGCCGGCCTCAATCGCCTTGAGGTAGGTAGCCGACTGGATCGAAGAGGTATCATGGGTATGGAGATGCAAAGGCAGGTCAACCGCTTTACGCAGCGCCTTGATCAACTCTTCGGCAGCATAGGGCTTGAGCAATCCCGCCATATCTTTGATGCACAGAATGTGGGCACCGGCATCTTCCAGCCGACGCGCCAGATCGAGGTAGTATTGCAAATTAAACTTATGCTGCTCTGGATCAGCTATATCTCCAGTATAGCAAATGCAAGCCTCGGCGATGGCGTCCGTGCGCTCGCGAACCACCTTGATGCTAGGCTTCAAAGCCTGAATCCAGTTCAGCGAATCAAAGATGCGGAAGATGTCAATTCCATCCCCCTTATTCCAGGCCTGTTCGATAAACTTGGCGATAAGGTTATCCGGATAGGCGGTGTAGCCGACGGCGTTGGAGCCGCGCAGCAGCATTTGTAAGAGAATGTTGGGAATGGCTTTGCGAAGCAGTTCCAATCGCTTCCAAGGGCATTCTTTGAGGAAGCGCAGTGATACGTCGAACGTAGCGCCGCCCCAGACTTCCATAGAAAATACATCATCGGCGTGATTGCGGGCGAAGCTCTCGGCGATCTGTAGCATATCATAGGTGCGGATGCGGGTAGCCAGTAGCGACTGGTGAGCATCGCGGAAGGTGGTATCGGTAAATTGGACTTTTCGCGATTTGCGGAGTCGGGCCGCAAATTTCTCGGGGCCAAGCGCGGTCAGCTCATCTTTGGTCCCCTTGGGAAAATCGCCGCTGCCGAAGGCGGGGATGCCGGGGGTCCGAAAGCGGCGATCTTGATCAATTTTTCTAGCATCAATATCCGGATGGCCGTTGACGATGACATTGGCTAGGTAGCGCAAGGTCTTAGTACCCCGATCACGAAAGCGGGGCTGACGGAGGATGTCGGGATTATTATCGATAAAGCCGACCGTCGCTTTTCCGGATTTGAAGGTTTCGTTTTGTAATAAGTTGAGGAGAAAGCCAATGTTGGTCTTGACGCCTCGAATGCGGAATTCGGTTAAGGCTCGGTAGAGTCGATCGGCTGCGCCGCCGAGGGTACGCCCCCAGGCGGTCACTTTCACCAGCATGCTGTCGAAGAAGGGCGAGATATTAGCACCGGTGTAGGCGCTCCCTGCATCTAGGCGAATGCCGAAGCCAGCGGCACTGCGGTAGGCGATCAGGGTCCCGTAGTCGGGCTTAAAGCCCTGGGTAGGGTCCTCGGTGGTAATTCGACACTGGATGGCGAAGCCGTGACAGCTGACATCTTCCTGACGCTGGATATTAATTTTTGGATCAGATAAAGGGTACCCCTGCGCAATCAAAATTTGGGAGCGAACGATGTCCACCCCAGTTACTTCCTCCGTAATGGTATGCTCTACCTGAATTCGAGGATTGACTTCAATGAAGTAAATATTCTCCTGCTCATCTACCAAAAACTCCACCGTTCCGGCGTGCGAGTATTCGACTGCTCTGGCGATGCGCAGGGCGTATTCATACAATTGATCTTTAGTCGATGGAGATAGGGTGAGTGCCGGAGCAATTTCCACCACCTTTTGAAAGCGGCGCTGTACCGAGCAATCCCTTTCGTAGAGATGGATAATTTGTCCGTGCTTATCCCCCAAAATCTGCACTTCAATGTGCTTGGGATTTTCAATGTATTTTTCTAGAAAAATCGTATCGTTCCCAAAAGCCGTCAGGGCTTCCCCGCTAGCTTCTTTGTATTCGATCAACAGCTGCTCACGGTTGCGCACCACCCGCATACCTCTACCACCTCCACCGGCCGCGGCCTTCACCATGATCGGATAACCAATCCGCTCTGCCTCGGCAATCAAGGTCTTCTCCCGTTTGAGCGATTTTTGACTGTCCTCAATAATGGGCACCTCCAACTGCCGGGCAATAGTCTTGGCAGCCACTTTATCTCCCAAGCGCTCCATCACCTCCGGATCAGGCCCAACAAAGACAACCCCCTCCTCGCGACAGCGCCGCGCAAAGTGCACATTTTCCGACAAAAAACCATAGCCCGGATGAATGGCATCGACGTCGTTCTCCTTGGCTACTTTCAGAATTTCCTCGATATCCAGGTAGGGCTTCAGAGGGTCGTTGTTATCCCCAATCTGATAAGACTCATCGGCTTTATAACGATGGAGCGAATAGCGATCCTCATAGGTATACATAGCAACCGTGGTGAGGTGCAGCTCCGAAGCAGCACGCAGGATACGGATAGCGATTTCACCGCGATTGGCGACCATCAACTTCTGAAAGTGTCGATTCATAGGGGGCAAGCTTTTATCTCCGATGTACGAAAAAGTTGGGAAAGGGTTTTTCGGTTCACAAATTAAAAAAAATCATCGAATATTTTTTCCCTAATTTTCCAGCATCACGGCAGTGCCACCTGCTGCTGAATCATCGGGCGTATCGGCGCTCTAAACTGCTTTTCCTTTCCTCTAAATTTCGCCGTGATCAGCAGATTCCGATAGCGGTCAGGTACTTCTAGATCAATGTGCAGTCGCCCACTTCTATCGGTCATCCCCGAAAAAAAGCGCTCTGCAACCTTACCACTTAGGCCCGCAATATCAACCTGCAAGTAGCCCACTGTTGTCTGTCCCTTTGAAATGAAGTTCAGATCCAGCTCAACAGCCCTGTCGTCCAAGTAGTTGAATCCATCAATAACTTCCAGCTGATCAATCGTCAACTGACTCAACGCTGACTGGTTTTTGTTCATTTCTAGGGCCTCATCCTGCAATTGCTTAAGCTCTTTGGAAGCAGAGCAACTGTTGAGGAGCAGGAGAGCCAATAGGGGGCTTAGGTAGATTAGATTTTTCATGTTTACTAATTTTTGGGTTTGGAGAAGGGGGGGAATGTGGCATAGCCATCCCTTCGGGGCCTTTGGCATTTTGGGTGGACGCCCGCCTGCCGGCCGGCAGGGTCGACGGTGGACGGTGGACGGCGAACGTGGACATGGTGGATCGTGATGGGACGCGGTGGACGGCGAACGTAGTGGTTCGTGATAGGGCATGGTGGTTCGTGATGGGGCGCGGTGGTTCGTGGTGTGCGGAGCTTCGTCCTACCACGTCCCTCACGGCTGCCGTCAACCGTCCATCGTCCACCAAAGCGCCAAAGGCGCTCCACCGTACCAAGGAGCCAAAGGCAGTAGGGCGTCCATCCCCCCTGCTGCCGTAGGCCCCAGGCAGATCAATGCCTCCGATAAGTCTTCGCTTCGACCCGGAAGCCGTTGTCATCCAGGTACCAAGTCAGCGTAGGGCTTTGCTCGGCGTACTCGTCGAAGCGGAAGTAGGCATCGATGAGGTCGACCCCTTCGAGGGGATATTCCCAGGCGCGAGGGATATAGATGGCCCAGGGTAGATTATTACTGCTTAAGAAGTACTTGCTGCTTGAGGTATTGGAATCATCGTCCACGGTACCAAACAAATCGGTTTTCATACTAGCGGTGGGGGCAACGCCTGGCAGATGTATTTCGTGGCCATTGATCCCGTTGCCTTCGATGAAGAACTTGGGGGTGTAGCCTCCGGGGTATTGATAGTCCCCGTTAAGATCGACGACTACTTGCACCTCGATAGGGTTGTAGAAAAGACCATCATCCTCGGCGTTCACCAATTCCGTTCCGGTGAGGCCAAGTAGTTCTTTGGGTTTATTGATTTTGACAACAGAATAACCATCATCGGTAGCTTCAATGACATGGCGAGTTTGTGCGGGCGAGTAGACCGCTACGCTTGCATTGTCATTGGGATTCGGAAAGGCCATACAGAAATCATTATTGTAGGCCCCCCCCATCGCCATGATGCGTAAATCGTATTTGATTTGGTAGATGTTATTGGTCTGATTGGTGATGATGCGCTCTTTGATTTGTACGACAAAATCGTTGAAATCGTAGTCACCCTTCTGAGGCCAAAGGTCTTCGAAGGCCAGGGTGCCGAAGGTATTGCAAGAGGGCTTGCACTGCTGAAACTGTCGGTTGGGGTCCTTGGGGTCGGGGTCATCATCGTTCGGAATGCCATCCTTATCCACATCATTGTCGACCGCATTGTTATATACAGCTATTGAATCTTGTGGAGCACGGCAGGCGAAGTTGACTTTTAGGCAAACGATGTCTTTGTTGCCACTACCATTGACCAAAGCCGGGATAAGATAATCTTCGACTTCACCGAGCAGTAAATCGTTGTCATCGTCACCGCTGCTGAAGGCCTTCTCGGCTGCGCGGAGCCGGACGGCGATACTGCCAGAGGTAAAATTGGCCGGAACATTCACTGTTTGCAGAACATCCTCCATTCCAGTAATGGTCTTTGACCCATTATAAAAATCCTCATAGCTGCCATTATTGTCCCAATCTATCCACATACCGTAGAAGACTTCCTGCGAGGCAAAGTTGGTATTCAAGCTGACATACATCCCCGCCGTCCCGCCGGGGCGATAGACCAAAGGATGGTTCAATCCATCATCATAGCTATCCCCGTCGGCCGAAGCGTTAGAGTTGTCCGCTAAATCTTCCGAAACCCTTTTCCCCAGCCATACCATCTTATAGTCTGGCTCATTATCCCCGTACACATCCTGTGCATACACCAGGTGGCTCACCCGCGAGTGGGTACTGAGATCGCTGTAGTCTTTCTTATAAATCGCCGGAATATCAATAGGGCAGGAAAATCCATCATTATAGCGCAAGCCCCCATAAGACTGCAAGACAAAGCGGGCCTCCCCCGTTGCTACATCAATGCGATAGACCTCTCCGGTACTGTTGTGCGAGATGTACAGATAGCCATCCTTGCCCGTCCACTGGGCCCCATAGCCTCCCGAAGGCGCTGGATCACCACTGATACTAGCCACTGTTGACTTGGTATTCGTACTGGTGTTGAATTTATAGAGGGTACCGTTGTGTACGGCGTAAAAATTTCCATCCTTATTGTAGGCCATATCCCAGCCAGGCATTCCTTGCCCGGAGTAGGTAGCCAGGAGCGTTGGTCCGCTCACATCGATTTTTAAGATATTCCCATTTACCTTACCATACCAATTACCGAGGGTATCCATATCCCCGACGTAGCATTTTTTGGTAAAACTAAGGCCCAGCATTTTCACCGTTCCCTCATCATCCAAGCTGATAAAATTCTTTCCAACGGCGCCGTAGGCCAGATTGCTCTGGACGTCGAAACCCAGTCCGTTAGCTTGGTAGGAGATTAGGGAAATGACGCTGTAGTCTCCGGTCACTGGATTAAGCTTTCCGTAGACATTAGACTCGCCAGGTTTTTGGTAAACTTGATAAAAGGCGGGTTCGCAATCAAAGGTTACGGGGTTACTGGTTAGTGTAAAGTCAATCTGTACTGCGGTGGAGTTGGACCCTACCAGCTCAGCACCAGTTAGACTGACATTATTAAAATAGTTTCCATTGGCTTGGCTATTACTGACTGCTACATCATAAGAAATTTGTACTGTTTCTCCTGCATTCAGATCAATTTGTCCCCAGCTGATGGCTCCGGTAGCCCCATCCGTAGGTTGCAGGCTCCCATCGAAGCTGCCTGCACCGTCAAAGATAATGGTGTCGCCGATATAGGTAAAGCCAGTGGGCAATACATCAGACATGGTCAAGCCGGACACATTGTGGCTAGAGGTATTGGTAAAGAAGAGGTGGTAGGAAACCACTCCTCCGGGGCCGGTCTGCGCCGTAGCGTTTACCGCGATGGCAACATTGATACAGTTAGCGGCGAAGCCACAGTCAGGATCATCGCAATCGACCAGGCCGTCACCATCTTCGTCAATGCCATTATTACAATTGGTTTCGAAAGGTGGGCCAGAAAGAAAGCAGCCCATACCATCATTGGCATTGGTCGGTTGGCCATTAGCAATATGCACCAGTTGACTGACCGAACCATCGCCGGCAAAAGTTGCCCGAAAGATTCTTCCATCACTATTATTGGAAAAATAAGAAAAGCCCTCCGAATCCGACCAAGCGGCCCCAAAGCCTCCCGAAGCCGTATAATCCTGCGAACCATCCATAATAACTTCCGCAGTTAGGGCTACTGGATCAATTTCAACCAATTGCAAACCCGAAGCCATCCCATAAAATTTCTTATTCTTATTATTGTAGGTAATATCTGCTACTCCCGGTAGTGAGCCTCCTCCAATAAGCGTCAGGCTTTGACTAATGGCCTGTAAAGGAGTAGCATCAACATCCGTGTAAAACAGTTTTGGACTACTCCCGTGCTCATAAGTGTGTAATCGGCCATTCTCATCAAAATCTCCGACATAGGTGCGGCCGCCAAAATTACTAATCGCCCCTAAATTGGTCTCCACCCCTTGCGCATTAATGCGCCAGAGGTAGGCGCCATTGTCATTTCGAATACCATAAATATAGCCATCCTGTACATTGTACCCTGCCCCATTGTAATTGGCCGAAGCCGAACCAATAGTGGTATAGGTACTGGTAGTAACATCTAATACTTTGAGACTGTTATTAATGACTTGATAAAGGGCATTAGTGCAAGTAAAAGCATCGCTACAGTTGGCGTCATTTCCACACTCGGAATCGCCGCAATCGATAAAGCCATCGCCATCATCATCAATGCCATTATTACAAATTTCCTGAGCTTGGGTGTAGGCTGCAGTGCATAATAGGATCAGCAGGAGAAAGCCCAGCCGGCTCACCCTCTGTATAGATAGAATGCTCATGATTCAAATTGTCTTATTGTGTTTCGTAAATGGGTTTAGTAAGAAAAAGTAGTTGCGTTGACTGTAATGACTTCTGAGCTACCATCCGAATACAGCACCTCGATGGTGTGCATCAGCTGATCGCTATTGATGGTGAAGCCCTTGTTATCAGCGGTAAAATTGGTTACCAAGGAAGGATAACAGTCGCTAGCACGGCCGGAGACCTCGACGGTAGATAGGCCCTCCACAGGCAGCTCCCTACTGATGACCTCATCCGTCAAGAATTCAAATTGACGTACGGTATTCTTATAGGTCGTTTTGATGATAATTTTCTCAAAATGATTGGGCACATCCAGCAGTAGTTGCATTTGATCTCCCGTTCCTGTACCTCCATTGAACAGCACTTCCGTGTTGCCTTCAGCATCCATCCCATAGAGGGTGTAGCGCACATTGCTGACCGGTTCTTTGGATTTGGAGAAAAATTTAAGGTCTAGATTGACCTTTTTCGAATAGCTGTAATTGAAACCGTCTGGCACCTTCAAATCCTCCATATTATTGCCTTGATTATTAGGATTGGGTGTTTCGGTAATTTCTTCCAGCTCTTTTTTTTCGTTTCTGTCTTTTTTACAGGCCTGTGCGCACAGCAATAGACAGAGCGCAGATAGTAATAATCTCGTCTTCATGTTTGTGATTGGGTTATAAAACAGGGGGGAAGGAAATACCAATAGGATTGGTTATGGGTTCAATATTGAACTTAATTGCCACAAAGATAATGGCTCAAAGTACTTTTCTGTGACCCCCGATTCTTACACATCTAATTATCGACCATATATCTTGCAATACACTACGCGTCCCCTCTTTCAAATTCTGAATATTGATTTGGTAAAGCAGCGAAAAAATCGTAAAGTTATGTATCAATAATCCGCTAAAAAAACCAGCATGAAAGCACTCGTTCTCACGGGCAAAGACCAGCCCCTCAATATTCAGGATATTCCCAGTCCTGCCCCCGAATCCGGAAAAGCGCTCGTTCAAATCCAAGCCTTGTGCCCATTTGCGATGGCTGTCAGGACCCTAGACAGATAGCCGTGCGGTTCGATCCCGTTAAGTTTGCAGGTCTCGATCAGGGAAGCGATGACGGCCCAGTTTTGTGC
>JBCDGZ010000172.1:0-13541 GCA_038750655.1 Bacteroidota bacterium
CGAATATGCTCCTTCCAATCTAGTGATCTAATATTGTCTTCCGTATAAGAAACCTTGCTCATGCTGTAGTATGCGTTAGTTAATCAAGCAACAAAAATAAAGACATCTACTTGAATATTCCATTTAGTAAAGCCCACAAATTATAAATATCGCCTATTTTTTAACTCTCTCCAACAAATATTTGTTGCAATCAGGCCCATAAACCCAGATAGCCTCCCCGCTGCATGGACTTCACCTCGCTCACCAGGGCAGGGTTAACATTGTATTTGGCAAAATCAATGGCAGAGTGGCGATCATCCCAAATTTCGACCTTCATCTCCCGAGCAAACAGCTTGGCCAAATCCCCCATATCGGTTGCGTAGTCCCGACTCTTACCTAAGGCGATGAACAGGTCGATAACGGCGGTACGGATGATTTCATATTTGTCAACTTGCATGAGCATTTTCAACAAGTTCTTTCCTTTATAATTCTTCCCGATCTGCATCATCTTACTCTTCAGCTCGTCTACCGTGTAGCCCAACAAATCCGCCCGGTACTGCCACCATTCTCTCGCTCCTCCTTGGGAATCCTCGAAGTATTTATGGTGCTCCCGCTCCACATATTTCTGACAAGAGATCAAGCCCATGACCTTGGTCAGCTCTACTACAGCTACGACCTGATCCTTGGTTAGGTGATCCTTGCGCGCTTGTTTGTTGTCCAGCTCGATGAGTCGCTTAGCGTATTCCTGCTTAACAGGGCTTGAGGAACTCAGCGTGATCAGCTTGGCTAATTCCACCGAAAGGTAATAGTCTCTTTGCTTACTGAATTTGAGGTTGCGGCGAGCATAATCTCTCATTTCGCAAGGCTTGCGCACATCATCCCCAAAGGCATATATATCTGTCAACCACTTGTCCAGATTACTGTTGTACTTATGTTGAGGCAAGCGAAGGACTTGATGGAGATTCGTAGCAGTTACAACCTGCGTTCCTTTTTTGCTGATTAATACTTGTAATTCCATAAGCGATTAGTTGAAATTTGTGTGCTGTTTTATGAAAAATATCACTTATTTGAATGCAAAGTAAAAACATAAATCCATATTTACAACAAATTGTTTATTAAATTTTCGTTAATAAAACATTTTATTTCACCCATATTTTGCCAAAACACGCTGATATACAATCCATTAGCAAGGCTTTAGTCAAAGAATATTATTCTAAATTTTTTGCTATTGTTTGTTTATTTTTTGCTGGATGCCTGCTAATTTATCACTTCTTTGGTGACAATACCATCTTAGCTGTACTCGGCTTATTCATGGTCGGAACCGGCTTGAATTTTGGCTGGCGACAGTGGCGCTATCGGCAGACAGAACGCCACCCGCTGCTCCAACTGTTGAGGATCCGATCTCGTCGGATTGTGTGGGTTTATTCGACGATCACCCAGCGGATGCCTTTCGGGGTACAATTTTCTCGCAATGCTTATTTACACTTTAAGTTGGTGAATGGAAAGGAATGGGTACTCTCCATTCCAGAAGGCCAAATTGAGGAGGTGATGAAGGCCCTCAACCGCAGGCTGCCCCACGCCACCTTCGGCTATAGTCAGGAAAAGGAGCAGTGGTATACCGCTCATCCAGAGATGATGTACAAAGATTAGCTCGATCCTGGGGATTCCTCCCCTTTTCCCCATAGGTAATAGAATAAAGTCAGGGCGCTGATCTGCTGCAGCCGGCCGCGAACGTTAAAAAATTCGAATAGCAGTCGGTTGATGCTTCGCCGATCGCGAAACAGGAAGGAAATTCGTAGTTCGGTTAATTTGCGTTGGAGGTCAATAGCCATATTCCTACAGAGGTGGGCATCTGCCATGAGGTGCTGGTAGCCCAGTAGGAGGACGTAGCCCAAAAGGAGGCCGAAGGCGGCCAAGAGGTATAAAAACCAACCCCAAGCAATCAGGCGAGGCCCTATGACATAATACAGCATCGCGCCGAGCAAGAACATCACTGGTCCTGCCATCATAATCATCCCCGCATTGCCTTTAAGTTGGTGGTGTTGTCGTTCAGCACTGTTCATGATCTCTTCTCCAAATTGGTAATAGCTGCTTAAGGCCATCAATTCATCAGGTTGGAGGAGGTGAAGAATGAGGTAGCGCAGTTTGAGACCTTCGGTTTTGATGTCGTGAATCTCCTCTGCATCTTCCTCTCGTTCTCCGATCACCTCCAAATTCTCCGATAGTCGACGACCGTTGAGCAGATCATCCATCAAATCACTGATCTGGGTATGTGCTTTGGCCGCCTGGCTGCCGGTAGGGAAGCGTTGAAGATAGTTGAACAGGAGCGGTAGATTTTGACTGTCAATCGCATCATTGCCCGCGATGGCCTCGCTTTCTTCAATCTCGGTGAGCCGATCCAGCGCCAGGGGCTTATGCTGAGCCTTGGCCGGAATCTCGGGAGCGTCTTTGAGGTAGTGGAGCAGATGAGTGGTATCGTTTAGGCTCTCGGCTTCCTTCCAGAGTTTGGCTTCCAGCATCTCATCGGCTCGACGCTGCGCTTCGCGACGCTGTAGGGTGAAGGGAAATTTTTCAATAAAATCTCGATAAGTACGGTACTCATTCCGGGCCAGGGCCTCCTTCCAGGCCGTTTCGACCTGCTCTTTTCGATAGCGCAGCCGATCAATCCGGGTTTCTAATTCTCCACTGATGACGAATAAGGGGTGGTCCAGGCCCTCTGTGTGTTCATTGATCAAGGGAAGGACATTAGACGGGAGTCGGGGAAGTTTGTGTAAAATGCTGGTCTCGATGCGGCAGGGGGTAAAGACCAGGGGGATCAGCTGAATGTTGCCCAGATTGCGGGCTTCCAGGAGGTAGGACAGTTCGGTGCTGAAGCTGAAATCGGCGGCCAGAAAGCTGCTGCTGACGAGAAAGAGGAGCAAATCGGTGTTTTTGACAATGGTATGGACCGAAAATCGCTGCTCCATCAGGTCATTGATTTCCTCGAAGCGCAGGTGAGCAATCTTATCGCGATGCAATAAGGACTCCAGATGAATGGCCAGTTGTTCCTTGTGGGCAGTATCTTGCTTGGCGTACCAGCAACGTACGTTGATCAGGACATCAGGCGTTTTTGTAGGTGTAGTTAGCATGGAATATCAGCTCCTGATTAATCAAATATAACAATCTCGGGCAATTCCGGCAAATTTGCATTTTTCTACCTATCTTCTCGCCAGCTCAATACGACCAAAGCTATGCGATTCCTTTTCCGTCCTGTCGACATCAGTGCTCTTGTTTTCTTCCGTGTACTTTTCGGTATTCTGGGATTCATCGATGTGTTTGCCTTTTGGACCTACAAACACCTCTACAAGCAATCCTTTGACCCGGCTAATCTGCAATTCCGCTACTACGGCTTCGAGTGGGTCCTCCCCTTTCCCGAGCCGCTGATGTCCATCTTCCTGCTGATCATCATGGCCGCCGCCGTCGGCGTAGCCCTAGGCTGGCGCTACCGGCTCTGCACCACCGTCTTTGCCTTCGGCTTCGCCTACACTTTTCTGGTCGAAAAAGCCTACTACCTCAACCACGGCTACCTGTTCACCGTCCTCTCCTTTCTGATGATTGCCCTACCGGCCCACCGCGCCTGGTCGGCCGATGTGCTCCGCCGCCCCGAGCTGCGGCTCCGTCAAATCCCCTACTGGCCGCTCTTCCTGCTGCAATTCCTGATGGGCGTCGTCTACTTCTTCGGTGGCATCGCCAAGATCAACGCCGACTGGCTCAACGCCATGCCCCTCAAGCTATGGCTCAAGGCCAAATCCAACATGTGGCTGATTGGTCCCATCTGGGCCAACGAGTGGGCGGCCTATTTTATGAGCTACGGCGGGCTGCTGCTCGATCTATTTGTGGTCTTCTTTTTGATCTTCCGCCGGACGCGCCCCTGGGCCTTCGCCGCCGTGCTGTTCTTCCATCTGGTCAACAGTGTAGTCTTCAAAATCGGCATCTTTCCCTGGCTCTCCATCGGGCTGACGCTGCTCTACTTCCCTTCTGACACGCCCAGGCGCATCGCCAACTGGCTGGTGCAGCGCATCCCGCGCCTAGCGGGCATCGGCCGCTGGTGGGAGCGGCGACTGGAGCGGGCGGGTACGCCCCCGCCGCTGGGCATCGACTACAGCCCCCAACAACGCCAACTCATCACCACGGCATTCATCGCCCTGATGCTCATCAACGTTGCCCTACCTCTACGCCACCACTACTTCGCCGGCGACGTCACCTGGACCGAGGAGGGCCACCGCTACGCCTGGCGGATGATGCTGCGCAGCAAGCAGGGCTACGGCAACTTCCTCATCCGCACCCCTGCCGAAGGCGATATTACCAAAGTCCGCCCCCGCAATTACCTCAAGGGCAAGCAGGAGCGCAAGATGTACACCCATCCGGATATGATCCTGCAATTTGCGCACTTCCTACGGGATGAATTCGAGGCCCAGGGCTACAAGGATGTGGAGGTCTACGCCAACATCAAGGTCAAGCTGAACGGGCGGAAGTACTGGCCATACATTGATCCGACGGTGGATTTGGCGCAGGTGGAGTGGAGTTTTTTGGAGGAGGCGGAGTGGATATTGCCGGAGGGGGAGGAAGAAGAGGATTGATGTTTTTGGAGTGTCACGTCTTTAGAGTGAAAACAATTTCTAGCTGAAAACAGGAAGATAACGACTAACGTTATCAAAATTTTGGCTACTCAACATTTAACTACTAATCAATGACTACTCCAACCCTCCCTGCCGCCGGGGTGCCGAAGGCTGCCTGGCTGCTTCTTTTCTTTTTTCTATTTAACTACCCAACTGTTCTGAAAAGCCAATGCGAAAATGAAATCAAAAATACGATGCTTTGGAGCACAGCGGCAGTCCATCTGATTACTCAAGAGGCGGATAGAAGGTGCCAGGATTCACTACCTGGCTCTATATGTATCCTTCCGCTACAGGAAGTAGCAGGCCTCAATACACTACTGGGACAAGCATTTCCGAATACCATATACTTTCAAATGTGCTGGGCGCCCATCGGAAGTAGCACTTCCGTATTTACTAACCCACCGGACTCAATAGATTGTACACCAGCTCAAGGGGTTACTTGTAATGATCTTGAGGATCCGAAATGGCAACACCTCTGGGAGTTCAGCGACGGCTGTTACATTAAGGGGGACTCTATTGGCATTCACACCTTTGGAGCGCAAGCTACGGGGGTAAACTCCTCTTCTATCAAGGTCCGAGCCGTCCCTACTTACAGTCCGACTGGAGAGCCTCCTGAAGAGCGACGTAAGGCGACGACAGATATTATTGGGGGGACTACTCTAATAAGTAATTTTAAACCTGATGAGCCTGACCGGGATATGAAGATTACTCCACATTGGGACGCCATGCAAAAAAGAGAAGTCTTTACCTTAGCGGTCAGCTACAGGAATCTAAGGTCTTCAACTCGTAATGGGACGCTCTCTATACACTTTGGTCCAGAGGAGCAAGACAGCTCAGGATTTAAGGTTGACTCATTGGATTTGGACAAGAATTTCCGGTTTTATGGTAATGATTTGCCCCGTACTCGAACCGATAATCGGTTGGATTTGGCCATCGAAGCACTTTCCCCCGATAAAGAACATACCTTTTTCATTGACATTCCAGTGAGCAGTAACTTACCCAATACATCGGGAGAAACTGCTGAGTTAAATATCTCATACGGTATTGATTGGGAGGGAGAGGAGAAAGACAGTATTGAGGTCATCCCTTCTACAAATTCTGATCGTCTTCCTTCTCCTTCTATTGATACCAGAGATAGTGTGAAAATAATTGCCTCGTTGCCGGTGATTGATGATAAGCCTAGGGATGAGAGGGATACGTACGCCTTTGACAACCCCAATTACAATGTATTTAAGCAAAGCCTCAACTTAAGTGTAAATATTGCCAGAGATCCCAATAGTATCTCCGTTTCGCCCTCTGTAATCTTCACTTATGATAAAAACGCCGTATTGACCTACACCGTAAAGTTTATGAACAAAGCCATGTCGAAATTAGCGCGGGTGGAGGTCACCACGATTCACGACAAAAAACTAGCATACAGTAATGTAGACCTCCTAGATCATCAACGCAAAGATGTATTTATCGAAGCGCCTTCGCCAACCAGTTCACTGACCCTGCCTCATCAGCAAATTTGGGATTTACGAAATTCCCCGAATGATCTAGATAAAGCCAGATGGTTGGCCCACGGAGAGGTAGGATCTATTCAATATACGGTGCCCCTGGATGCTCGTACCGAATTAAACCCAGGAGATCAAATCCATGCCAATGCCAATATAAAGATGTATACTGATCCAGATGGAGCCCCGGATGATGAATTAGCGACTAATACTGCCATTACCAGGGTCGTTGAACCCAAACCTTTACCCTGGTGTTTCGGAGTAAAATGGGGTCTTAATTTTCAAAATTTCAATTTGGATAATGATAACACCATTGGTATGATGACAGGGCTGACTGCAAGAAAGGCCATTGAAGGAAAAAACCGTTCCTATTACTCCAGCAAACAAAAGAAAATTAAAGTCAGTCAACTCCCCCGCTTATGGTACCAGTTTGAGTTGATGTATTCTCATCTGAAAATTGAGGAGGACTTTACCTCCACATTATTCCGCTATCGGTCTATAGATGTTGTCCCTTTACAAGTCCGTTATGTATTTGATATTAAAAGAATCAAACGGCTGGGCTATAAATCGGCAGCAGTCTCTGCTGGTTTAAATTTTCCGTTGGTACTTGATGCGGATACCGATGAAAACCCCTTGCGACTCAGCGATAACTTTTTCGATCGATGGGAGCAAAATGTATTCCTCGATTTGGGGGTGGGTAATATTCTCGGCCGTCATGGATTTTCATTTAGCTATCGTTTTAACTGGCGTTTAAATCCTATCATCAACGACGGAGGCGATATTTATCATCAACTCTACACTCATTTTAATTTCTAATTTCAGTTCAAAAAAATAGAATTTTGAGTATTTTTGTAAGAGAACTGTTTTTCTTATGAGAATACTCTTTATTTTTTTATTCCAATTCCTTCTCCTTTGCCCTATTCTTTCTCAACGCGATAATTCTAAATATAAGCAAGTTGGCGACCGCTTATCTAAGAGCGCAAAAACAGCTACCCCCATTGACACACAGGTTGTGTCTTATTTAAAGGCGGCTCATTATTATCAACTGGACAGCTCTGCCAAAGATTGGAGACTTGCGATTAGGAGAGCAGCTGGGAAGGCACGCTACTCAAATCGGTATTCTGCCGAAGAAATCTTACGAAAAGCTATTGATGACATCTGGTGGGAGGAAGAGGATACTTTAGCAGGAAAGCTGTACCATTATCTTGCCTGGAACCTTGAACAAAAGAGCCAGTACCATGAGGCCAAATTCTGGTACGAAAAAGCCAAAATCGTTCACGAGCAAGCTCCAAGGACCACTTCTGTAACTTCTAGACCTGGCCCTTTTCTTTACAAACCCCTCGGTAATATTTATACGAGGTTAGGCGAAAATGAAAAAGCAGAAGTCTTGCTGCGAAAAGCAATTGAAGTCACCAAAGACGATAGAGAGCTGGTCCTGACTTATGGAGATCTTGGAATTGTCTTCTGGAATCAAGATAAAAATAAAAACGCCATTGATACCTTTGATCAGGGGCTGAAAGTAATTGCACAAAGAAGACCCCAAAACGCAAAAGGACTCAAAAGTTTTTTACTCAAAAATAAGGCGAGAAGTTTACTAGAGCTAGGGCGGAAGGAAGAGGCCAAGGCGGCCATAACGACGGCTATTCAAAGTACAAATGATTCTGATTTCCTAGGAGGGGCCTATGGTATACTGGCCGATGTTTTGGAACAAATGGGAGAGCAGGAGGAGGCTACAAAACAGTTCAATAAGAGCCTCCGCTTCACCGAGGAAAACTATACGTACTACAGCCGGGAAGTTGCTCAGGCACTCTTAAGCCTGGGGGCTTTCGAAAAAAGAAAGGGGCGCTACGATCTGGCGCTTCAGCACTATCAAGAGGCCCTTGGCAGAGTGATTCCTGACTTTGAGAGGAAGGCAGTGGAGGCCTTGCCGGATAGCGTAGACTTCTATCCAGAGAATGCGATTTTGGATGCATTGACCTTAAAGGGGGAGGTCTATTTTTTAAAATACCTAAAAGATCGATTGCAGGAGCAGTATCTCCGACAAGCCCAGCGTCACATCGAACGCGCCATTCAAATGGAGGAATATTTGCGTAATAATTTCGTCCTTACTTCTTCACAATTGCAAATATTAAAAGACAGCCACATTCGTTATCAATACCTGATCAATATTCTTTTTGAGCGCTATAAAAAAGAGGGAAAAGCCGTTTATCTGGAACAGGCTCTTGGTAGTATGGAAAAAAGTCGGGCGGTATTGTTACGACAAAAAATAAAAGCCAAAGACATCCACGAACCTAATGATCCATTGTACAAAAAAGTCCGCTCGCTAGAGCGTAAAATAGAAACCTTGAAAGAAGAATGGTTTACTCTAAAAGTCCGCTCTCCGAAAGACGAAAAACTGGATTCGCTGAAAGCGGCCCTCGTCCAAGCCAAAGAAAACTACCATGAAGCTTTTCAACAACTAACAGTTAAATATAAGAATCAGCAACAAGTCTCCAAGGTGAGCCTTTCGACCATTCGTCAGCAATTGAAGGATGAGCGACAATTATTCATTGAGTATTTTTTTAGTCAGCAGTCCGACTCCATCTATGCCATTACGATTACCCAAAAAGGAGGTCCCCAATTTCATTGTCTGCCCTTGGGAGAAGAATTTAAGGCGCAGCTCAAAAATTATCTTCAGCAATTTAGAGACTGGGATTTCATCAAAAAGAATGAAGGGGATAAAGAGGTGTTTGATGATTTTTGCGAGCAGGGATTCCAATTTTATAATACCTTATTGGCTCCTCTTCTACCGGCCGATTTCATCAATTCCATCGTCATTGTGCGAAGTGGGCCGCTGAATTATCTTCCTTTCGAAATTTTGCTGGATAAAAAAACAGCAATGGGTCAGGTGCGGTACGATTCACTACCTTATCTGATTCGAAAATACGATTTTAGCTATCCTTTTTCTGCCACTACGCTGCTGCAAAAACGCAAGCCTGTAGACCCTTCGTTGAAGCCCTACCTGGGCTTTCGTCCGCACTACCCCGTGAGTAAAAGCTCTCTGAGTCGCGTATTATACGGCAAAGAAACAGTAGCCACCATCGCCAGCTTACTCGGCGGCGATTCGCTGCTCAACGCACAAGCTACCCACCGAGCCTTCCTTGAGCGATTCGACGATTACCGCATCCTCCACTTCCACGGCCACGCCGACGCCTACGACAGCAATCCCCTCCTCTCCTGGCTGGCCTTCAGCAGCCCCATCGATTCCATTCTGCCCATCGCCGGCGACGTTTATCTGGACTCCTCCTTCACTCTCGACGGCGGCAGAACCATCCCTCAGATAGAGGCCCAAAATCAAGCGCTGCTGTTCGCCTATGCGATGGATACGCTGGTTTCCAAAGCCCAACTGGTGGTGCTCAACGGTTGTGAGACGGGTACGGGGGCACTGTCCATCGGCGAGGGAGTGATGAGTCTGGCACGCGCCTTTAGGGCCAGTGGCTGCCCAAGTATTCTCAATAATTTGTGGAAAGTAGAGGATGAAAGTTCCGCGATTTTGACCGGGCTGTTTTTCAAAGAATTACACGGCCAAAAAACAAGCCTAGCGGAATCCCTACAACAAGCAAAGCTAAACTATCTAGCCAACGAAACTTACAACGCTCACCCCGCCTACTGGGCTGCACTCGTCCTCAATGGCCAGGATCAAAACATCGAACTTCATTCTTCTTTCAACTGGTGGTGGGCGCTGGCTCTTGGATTATTGTTGCTCCTGATTAGTTATTTGGTGCGGAGGACTACTGCTTCAAGACCTTGAGCAATTCATCGGCTTTTTGTTTTTGCTTGTGCCTGATTGGTGCAAAGGATTCGAGAACCGTGGTGGCCTCCGCGGTCTTACCTTCTTTCAGCCAAGCCAGGGCAGTGTACCATTGTCCATGCCAGTAAAAATCAGTTGCTGTTGAAGGAATGCGGCTAAATTGACTCCTAGCTACGCCCGGCTGGTCATTATGCAACAGACAAAGGCCACTCAGCAAGTAGTTGAGGGAAGCGACTGGCGGCGTTTTTTGCAGCTCTTGCAATAGAGGTAAGGCAGCCGAACAATCACGACTCAAATAATACTGCTCGGCACTATCTAGCATGACCGCTTGGTCACTGCTATCCGGCTCATTGGAAAGCGTAGTCGATCGTTGGTACCAGTCGATATACTTTTCGTACAACGCTACAGGTTGAGGGGGTTGGGAAATTGTTTGCTGCGTAAATTTCGGACCAAAGAAAAAGAAAGCCATCATGGCCAACAGCATCAATATCATTAAGAAAAATAGCCAGTTTTTTTGCTTGGGCGGTTCTTCCACTTTTATACTGCTATTTCTCAGTAATTCCTCCCCTCTAGCGGTCAATTTATCCTTCAACTCCTTCCTTCGTCCTAATTCAATACTTAACCGAGCCTGCTTGCTTTTCGCCAGTTGCTGGGCCAGTTTCACATCGGTTTGTATCGCTTTTTCAAAAACTGTTCGCTCCTCCCCTTCCATCTCTCCATCTAGGTAGCGATCGATTTTTTCGTACAACTCTTGATCGAAAGTGTCGTCATTTTTCATTGCATTCTTTTTTCAATTCAATCGGCCTGAGAATCCATTAAATCATCAATAATTTTCAGTAGTTTCTTAAAACACTCATACAAAGTAGACCTTGCCGTTGCTGCATTTTTGATGTCCTCGTATTTGGCCGCAATTTGTCGGGGTTTTAGACCATGAAGGTATTTATCGATTAAAATATTCCGGCATTTCTGCGATAACTTTAACATGGCCTCGGCCAGTAATTGCCGCTTTTTTTCCTCCTCTTCTGAGCGTCCCACCTGTTCTTCCTTCCATATCAGCTGTTCTTCGGGGTTAGGCTTCTCATCAATTATAGACGTATCCTCTTTGATTTCGTCAGTACTTCGCCGCCGTTTTCTCAGGTAATCGAGGCATTTATTTTTTAAAATTGTTTGGAAATAACTTTTGAGCGAGCCTTCCCGATATTGTTTTTTCGAAATAGCATCACTAAGCGCAATTAATGCATCATTAAAAACACTCATGCTATCATAGTCGGGTATCCGGTACTTACGGCGAACAACGATGAAATGCAAATTTATATATTGCTCTTGGAGAATATACAGGGCCTTCTCCTGTTCTCTCCCACCCTGTAAAATCATATCGACCAACTCTTTATCGGTGTACTCCTGCTTAGGCATACGTTAGTTTTTCGCGTAGGTAATCATTTCTAAAAATAAGCTTTCGAGCACATTTAGCCATCATTTTCAAATAAAAAATTTACGACTTCGATTGATGTTTTGCCTAAACCGCGTCTATATAAGTGAACTTACAGACTACCTGCGCAATATCCTTGGCAACAATACCACCGGATGACGCCTCCCAAACCAACACAACCGCTAAGCGACCTAAATACTATCTTCTTTTATATACTATTAATTCAAAGGCAGTGGCGACCAGTAAGGTGAGCCATTGCCCCTTTTTCTTCCCCTAATTCCCACAATGAATCCCCCCTTTTCTCCTCACAAAACTGTAGCTTTGCCCTTTCTCAAAAAAATATCTAGCCTTGACCGACAGTCCTCCCGCTTCTTCCTCCCCCAGCCTACGCAGCTGGCTGCTCCTGGGCATGCTGGGCCTAGTCTGGGGCAGTTCCTACATACTGATCAAAAAGGGCCTGGTGGTCTATGCGCCCGCGCAGTTGGCCTGCCTGCGCATCAGCATCTCCGCCCTGGCCTTTCTGCCCATCTTCCTGGCTCGCCTGTCGAAGGTCGACTGGTCGAAGCTCAAGTACTTGGCGGTGGTGGGCTTTGCGGGCAGCTTTTTTCCGGCCTTTTTCTTCGCCATCGCGCAAACCCAGCTGAGTAGCTCAACGACGGGGGTGCTCAGCTCGCTGACGCCGCTTTTTACGCTCTTTCTGGGGATTTTGTATTTCAAGGTGCCCTTTTCCTGGATCAAAATTGCCGGGGTCTTGACGGGGCTGGCCGGCGCGGTGTCGCTGATCCTCTTCGGCAGTGAAGCGGGGATGGGCGGTCATCTCGGCTTTGGGTTGCTGGTCATCCTGGGCTGCCTGATGTATTCGCTGAGCGCCAACACCGTCAAAGCCGCCCTACAGGACATGAACGCGCTCACCCTCAGCGCCGTCGCCTTCTTCCTCATCGGCCCGCCTGCCTTGATTTATCTGTTCACTACGGACTTTGTACAAATCCTCCAACAGCAGGAAGGAGCCTGGCTGGCGCTGGGCTACATTGTCCTACTGGCCCTCTTCGGTACCGTCTTCGCCTCCTTCTTCTTCTTTCGCCTCGTCCAGATCACCAGCGCGGTGTTCGCCTCTACGGTCAGTTATTTGATCCCACTGGTGGCTTTGATGTGGGGCTTTGTGGATGGAGAGCCCATTACCTTGTATCACCTCATTGGGATGAGTTTGATTTTAGGTGGGGTCTACATTTCGGGGAGATAGGTTTTAGGGTAGTGCTGCGCCGTTCAACGCCAATCCACCTTTACGAATTGAGTGTTTTTTTGAAATGAATCGGGCGTCTGTGCTAAAATGGCTTTTCGCATTTCTGCAATCAGCCGTTCTCTGACGAAATTTTTGTGGGTAACAATACTGATTTCTCTGACGGGCTGAGGGTCCTCAAAGCGGATCGTGTTTTCCTTATCCGTCAACTCCCGATACGATAGCTCTGGAATTAAAGTGTACCCAGATATTTCCCTGATCATGGATTTTAGGGTTTCGATAGAACTTCCTTCCATAATGAGGTTACGGTCAAATTCTAGGGTATCAAAGTTGCAGAATTTCAAGGTTTGGTTTCTAAAACAATGGCCTTTTCCTAGCAGCCAGACGCTTTCCGGTGCCAAATCATTGGCGTTGATCCGTTTCTTTCCTTTAGTAATCTTCATTACATCGTCAGTATACACCAAAAAAGGCTCGTAGAAAATAGGCGTTTCTATGAGTTGCTTTTCGTTGATCGGAGTAGCCAGCAAGCCAATGTCAAGCTGCTCTTTCGCTAACCTTTCAATGATAATATCGCTCTGTAATTCCTGTACCTCAAGTTTGGTCTCGGGAAACTTAGATAAAAACTCCTTGATAAATAAAGGCAGTAAATAGGGAGCTAAAGTAGGGATGACGCCCATTTTGAAAGTCCCTTCCATAACATTAAGCTCATCATTGACCATAGCCTTTAGCTCTTCCACCTCCCGAAGGATTTTCCGAGCTTTTGCAATAAATTTTTCGCCCAATGGAGTAGGTTTGAGGGGTTGTGTACTGCGATCAAATAAGGTGCTCGATACTTGATTTTCCAGTTTTTTCACCTGCAACGTTAAGGTAGGTTGAGCTACGTAGCAACTCTCAGAGGCCCTAACAAAATTCCGGTGATCGTCTAGGGCAACTATGTATTTTAACTGCTGTA
>JBCDGZ010000173.1:0-13461 GCA_038750655.1 Bacteroidota bacterium
AAAAAATCAATAGTAACGTTGCTGTAGATGCGATCAATCTTAATTGAGATATTTCAATCACTAAAGACTTGTTCTCTGCCATTATTAATTTACTGGCAGTACTAACAGCTTTTTCAAGTTCAAGTGCTTCACCTGAAGGTAGCAAATGCGTTACACTATTGACTGATTTTTTCACAAAACCCAGCGCTTTGGAGACACTACTACTAGAATTAACTTCCTCTCCTGATATATCTTCAAATTCTTTGCGGGCGTAATCTCTATCTCTTAGTTTTTCTTGTGTTATGTAAAAATCCCTCCAAACTGTTGACCAATCGATTACAAATCGCGTAAATTGTCTTAATTGATCAAAAGCTGTTGATGCAATAAAACCTTCCCTATTTGTTTTCATTTCAAGTCCATCAACACCACTTTCTACAAAAACACTGCCGACATAACTTTTCATAGAGAGCATAGTTAATAGAGCCCTACTACTATCGATTCCCTTCAACGAGTCTGCGAAGGCTTGTAATTCTATACCAACGGCAGCCTTTCTGAGACCTCTATCTCTATCTATATTAAGCCAATCATCATTCCCATATGGATATACTCTAAATCCTCTATACCGTACTTGAACTCCTCCCCAATCTTTGAGAATGTCTTGAAGTGTACCTTTCGACAGTATAGACTTGTCACGAATTTGATTCTTATCATCGACCATTATTGCTATCTCTAGCATTGCTCCCTTAATTTTCTCAAAAATTGGAGATGATATAATTGTCTTTTTGTCTAATCTAAATGCATCTAAACTGCAAACAGCCTGACCTTTTGAATTTACACGCGCTTTTAATTTACCCCATCCAGCATTCATTAGATCAGATCTAATATCTACTACTTTCCCTTCGATATCTTCTGCTCCTAAAAAGACTAAAAACCCAGGATCAATCTTAAATCCTTTTCTTTTTGCCCCTCGATTTGCTGACAACACAGCCAATTGACGTTTCAAATAGTTTATTCCCCTCTTTTGCCATTCAGGATTTATTTTTTCAATAATCAACTTTGTGCCAGTAATACCTCGCTCTATGATAGTTTGCTCTCCAGGACACTCAATACTAGTAACTTCCTGACCTGGAGTAAATCTTGTCCAATCAAAAGTAACTACAGTCTTTTGAACCCGATTCTGTTCTTTTAAGCAATCGCCATCTTTAGTACCTATAGTTTCTAGTGTCAATTTCTTACCGAGTCGCCTACAAGAAAATCTGCCAATCCCCTTGGCACCGGTTAAAGGCCTTCCATATACTTTAGACGCCTTCTTTATTTCTTTATTTGTAGTTGCAATTCTCATCCAGTAGTTTTCTACTGCTTGATGATTCATTCCAACCCCATTATCACTAATAGTTATTCGATCTTCTCCTTCATCGTTTTTATCAAAAACAATATCAACTTCCGAAGCGTCAGCATCATATGCATTTTTGACCAACTCAGACAAAGCAATATGAACTGATTCAACTAGCTTTTCCCCTAGTTCCTGCAACAAGGCACTATCAACTGTAAAACTAAGTTGCTTTTTCATGATGGCGTTATAATAGTATTTAGCCGCTAGTTTAATATACTACTCTATCCCAAGTTTTTTAGCGAGTGTGGGATCGCGATCAGCGATTTCTCGCTCTAATTCATTGACACGTTGTCTCAGTAGCTTATTAAGCTCTTCTAACTGCACATCAGGTGATAAGCCGTCAGCTCCTTCAAAAGGACGTGCTTGCTGCTTACCTAGATCAAGCAGTATTAAGTCGTGTAAATTGACATCAAACAGTTCTGCAACTGCTATTATGGTTTCCATTCGTGGTGTTGAATCTCCACTCATGTACTTGCTCATCTGTCCTGATGATACCCCCAGCTCTTTGGCAAGGTTAGCACCATTGTAGCCTTTAAGGCTCGATAGAAGCTTAATGTTTTGGCCCAGATACACGTTTTCTTGCTCTCAATGAAAAAATATTTCATCAAAACTTGCATAATTGCATTAGATGAAATATGTTTGTAGTGTTATTTCGTTACAGGGGACAAAGTAACCTTTAAAGAAGAAAAATTTACTTCTAACGCCAATAAATTGCATTTAAAGGCGACAAGGTTCCTCATGCCCCAACACACCAAACATAATTCAAAATGAGCGTAACTGTCAAAGCCACCTTCGATCGCTGGGTCGAAGATCGCCTCCATGAGCTGGGCATCAGCCGCGATGAGCTGGCCGTAAAAGTAGGCTTATCACCTATGTGGCTGACCCGCACCATCAAAGACCCACAGAAAGCCACTGCCGAAACGGTAGCCCGATTTGCCGAAGTTCTCCAACTCGAAGATTGGTATGAAGAGCTGGTCGAAACCTGGGGCATGGGCACTGAGCGGGCAACCATAGCCGAGTTCAACGATTTGCTGAGATCGGAAGGCACTCAGGTAGGCCGTCTGGCACATGTAGCCTGATCATGGGAGTCGCAAACGCTACACAGTTGAACCCTGATGTCTCGGAATTGCTGATCAGGCTCTGCGAAGCTCAGGAGGAAACCAACCGCCTGCTTAAAAACGAGCGCAAGGAATGGCTATCGGCCGATGAGACCGCCGAAATGTTAGGCAAGACCGTCACCAAAAGCGGCTGGCACCTGCGATCGCTCAAATTCGCCCGCGACAAAGGACACCTGACCGTATACGGCCGCATCAACCCCTATACCTACCACCGCACGGAAGTGGAGGAACTGAAACGGAAGATTGTAGCAGGCGATGTATACCTACCCTGATACTAGACTCTATTCCCGGCTATCGACTAAGATGCAATGAATCCAAGTGGAGTAATGACTCTGCCCCAAGTTTTATGGGTTTTAGGTGTTTCTAACCGCGCAGATCTTTCGTAGGGATCGATCTGCGCACTTACCGGGCCGGGCTTGGCTCTGCGCTCCATACGAGCGCCTTCGATAGGTTCGACTCCTGCGACCGGTACCAGAGTTTATGAGATTATGATTTCAGTAAGAGCCTTTCGTGAACGGGGCTCTTACCTTTCTCATAACTGAAGATGAAGCCGGCAAGCAAATGGCTCTGCTTTTGAGCAGCGCTATTTACTGCCAAAAAGAGCCCCCGGTGGCAGCCGGGGGCTCAATTCAATACCTGAATATTGACAAATGTTGATTCTTAGGATTGGCAAGTCGCGTAAGGCGACCCGACTTGCTATTGAGCAGATAAACGGTCAGGCGACCGGATTGGGCACCAAACTCAGAACGGCGCACCAGGCTCTACTCGACAAGCTGCTGTACTACTACGGCAAGCAGCTCACTTCTGTCCAAAGTTACGGGAATTGGGACCATAATTCCAACACCCTGCCATCACTGCGGACGAATAACAAGCAATTGTCCAAAGCCTTGAACTGCTCCACACGTACCATCATCAACCTGCGCAGACGGCTGAAAATGGCCGGACTGATTGCCGAAGAGTGGCGCGGCTCCAACAGCAGCTACGACCTCTGGCTGAGCCTCGATCTGCTGCACCTGGAGACGGTCGGCGACCCCACCAACCTGGCCCCGGCATACCTGCCCCCGGTGAAAACTTTGCGCCATACGGTATCCTGTACAGTAACCAGGAATACCAATAAATTAAATGAATTAAGCGGCGGCATTTCGGCGAAAGTCATTGAAGATCAGATACTTCTGCAAAAATCGGCTGTGGATAAGTCATCGGAGGCCACTCAAATGGCCGAAAAGCCACGGGATATCGGCCAGGATACCGGGTCAGGTTACAAAGCCAGCAAAGCAAAACCGCCCGCAACGGCAAGGGACCAACGGGATACCCCCGCCAAAAAGTTGCGCCAAAAAGGTACCCCGCACCGCGAGCTGCCGGATGGGCTCGATGCCGTGCTCGCTCACTTGCCTCGCGCCGACAAACACAAGCTGCAGCGGCTGAGCCTCTTCATGTGGCAAACCGCCAAAACCAGCCTGTACGCCGATGCCTGGCTCGATGAGCGACAGGAAGAGCTGGGCCGCATCGCCCTGGCCGAGTATTTGGCCTATAGCTCGCCCCGACTTTGGAAATCGGGCGCTCGACAAGTGGCCGACCGCATCGAGCTGGTGCGCCGATGGATCGAAAGGCGGCACAAAGCAGGCAAAAAAGCATTTGTGCCGATCCCGGAGATCTATTTCGATTTCAGGAACGAGAAAGGCTTCCGGGCCACCAAGTCCTGGTACCTCAAACACCGCCGCAACCTGGCCCGCATCAAAGACCAGGAGATCCTCACCAAAGCCGTGAAAGAATACCTGCGCAGCCTGGAAGATGGCGCAGCCGTGGGTCCGCAGGAAGCCCTGCGACGATGCCTGCAGCGATTGGGCAAACGCTCTCCCGAACTGGCCGAGCGATTTAAAGAACAGATTGTCAACCTGGCCCAGGAGGCTGCATAGAACTTACCCATGGAACAAATAGGAAACGTAGCCCGACCTAAAGCTAAATCATCGAGCAAAGGCCGCTATAAGATCAAAGTCTACTTCCACGAACACAAGCAACCGCAGGGCAAGCCGTACACCTTCTGGTCAAAGCCCGTATACGATAGGAAAGGGACTTCCGTAGATCGGCTACAGAAGCTAGTAACGGGGCGCTGGAAAGGCAAAGTCGCCTGGGCTGGTCTTTACGACTGCTCGCAAAACGTATTCGGGGAACAACTCTATCAATTCCGGCACGATGTATCCGAGACATGGTACGCAGCCGATTAAAAAGCATGGACATGAGTATTACCATTCCAACCCTGGCCCAGCAACTGGGTGTAAAGCCGGACAGTCTGCGCAGACAATTGCGGCGGCTGGACATACAGACCCACGGACAACTGGACGATGAGCAGTACCGACAAATCATAGGCGAGTACAGCAAACCCAGCGGACGACGAGATCCCGATACCGTGGCCGCCGCCCAGGCCATAGCCGGACAAATGGGATTGTCCGTTAATGCGAAGCTGAATAATAAAACCACAGCCAGCAAGGGCAAGACAACCACCATGGCAAAGAGACGCCGACCTGCGGAAGTCCAAAAAAGATCGGGTATAGACCGGGCGCTGATGTCGCGGACATTCCTGCTGAGTGTGCTGCTGCTGTCCCTGGTCTGGCAAATGATACATACGGCCGGGCTGATTGGTCGCATGGATGCCGGTGAGCCCATTTGGTCGAATTACTGCTATGCGGCCGGGGTGCAATTCACGGCTCTCGTATTGACGCTGCACAATGGCGGGCGCGGATATCTGATCGGTTTTGCCGCCTTCGAGTTTGCCGTCAATCTGCTCTACTACGAGCCCTGGATGGTCGGTGGCCACATCGCCTGGGCGCGGGCCATACTGATCAGCGCGGGCGTCGCTTTCGCCATCTACTCCTACAGCGCCATACTGACAAGAACCACTAAATAACACGGACAATGATTAAAGTACTGGGAATAAACTATCACATCTGGCCGGGCTATGACGCGGACAAGCGGCCGCGACTGCCACGGACAACACGCCGGACAACGGGCAAATACAATTATAGCGGCTTGTCCATCACGCCCAACCTGGGCGTGGTGACGCGGACAAACGAACTGACGGACAAGACGGAGTTCGACATCGTCAGTCCGGCCGATGATATGGGTCGCCGCGACAAGGAACTGACCGAACTCGATCGCGAAGAGATAGCCACCCGCGAACTCGATATGGATCGGGCGGCCTTCCTGAAACCGATATGGGCCACCGGCACCTCAGCCAAGATGGGCGCGGGTATTGCCAGAGGCCGATTGAAGGCGCTCAAACGATCAGAAAGGGGATATGGAGAGCGATCGGTGCAGGATTACTGGTCGGCTTTCAATGCTGCCAGCCCCTCCCCCACCGAAGCGATAGGGGAGTAGCCCCCTATTCCTTACAAAACTACGCAATTGCGTAGCTCCATATTGATAATCAGTGGGTTATGAACGCAATTTCTGCGTGAACACCTACGCAATTCGTACGCAAAATGTCGCAAAACTATAGGCAAAAACCGGTCTACACCTACGAACCTAAAGTAACACTTGAAGTGGGATACGAGGTCGAAGACTTGGGAACGCTGCCGACGGCCCAACTCGACGAGATCGAGGACGCCGAGTATGAAATCATCGATTCCAGCGCCAAGCGGCCGCGCCCTGCTAAGCGTAATCCGGTGGTCGAAGACCGGGCGCTCATCATCCTGGGCGACTGCTCTATGGCTGTGCTCCACTTCATCATGTCTCTACTCGTGGGCATACTGAGCTTGTCCGTATCGATCGTCTCCGGATTTTTCCAATTCATCTTTTTGTCCGGCCCGCCCACGGACAACGGCCACCGCTCCCGCCGGACAATAGTCGAAGAGGAGACTACAATCTATCACCACAAAAAGACAACTTACCATGAGTCCTGAATTATGCATCATCGCTGCACTTGTCCTCTTTGTCCTGGCCTGGTACGCCCACGACTGGTACCGCGCCTACCTATTGTCCCAATACGGCCGACAAGCGGAAAACCTCTACGTGATCAGCAAGCGCCCCAATGACCGATCGGTCTATCAGCGGGCCGAAGTCCACAGACGATTGCTGGAGGAAACACAGAACGATCTGCGCGTACAAGTCCACATGCTGATCTTCCAGGAAGGCGAACACGTCAACGAAAACTGGGGCGAGTTCGAGGCCCGCGTCCGAACCTTCATAGCCGAAGACCGCAAGGCCCGCCACGTATGGTTGCGCGAGAATCGCCGTCTTTGGTATCTCAAAGAAGTGAAAGGCATTAGCGGGATAGAGCTTGATCAGGCATAAATCTTAGCCATGTACATATTTAATGTAGAAGTCGAGATAAGAAAAGGTTTGGGACCAGAGTGGGTTACCAAAAACTTTATTCAGGCCTATGATGATGTCCCTGAAGAAGTACCTGAGTCAGAGGTTAAAAAGTGGGCCGTGGCTGATACTGAAAAAGCATTGTACAACAGTGAAGACTACCCCTGGTACGGTAAAAACTGGATTATCGTGGATGTCTACGGTAGCTAATTATAGCTCGAATAATAAATAGCTCAATTCCTCATGAGTAAGACCCAAATCTCACTTCGTCCCGATGCAGGTGCCGCCATACTGGAATATCTGACGAGTGTGCAGCACCTCATCTTTCAAAGAGACTCCAGCGCCTGGGACAAACTCACCGCCCACGTACTGGCCAAGCCTATGCGGCGCATACACACCAAACTGCTGATCCGGCAAGATTTTAAGATCAAGCTCAATGAAGCGGAAGTGCTGGCCCTCTCTATTGTCCTGGCCAAGTATCCGTATTGGGGCAACGATGCTTACGCCCGCAATTCCATCCTCATGCTGCAGATGGAGCTGCCCGCTATTTCTCAATCTTCACTCACCGGATTATGACCATTACGACCAAGCGGGTGCTGCATGCGCTATTTCGCAGTAGCTACATGAATCCAGTATCTACAGCTGAGATAGCGCTGTACGTGTGGCCAGAAAAGCTGCCTTATGAGCGGCAACTTTATGCGATGCGGTATTTGGAGTTGCTGCGAGGAATGGGGTTGGTGAGGTATGGGTATGGGGGAAGGGGGTGGTGTTTGACGGATATCGGAAACCTGAAATCTAATGAATTGAAGCTATGATAAAGCCTACACGCCCAATTAACCTAAACTAATAAACATGTTATTTAATACCCAGTTTCTCCTTTATGTTAATACCCTCAGAAGTAAATAGTTGAATTACATTATATGGAAATGTCCCTCTAGCAAGTCTGTTTCTAAATGAGATCTCGTCAATTGATTTAAAGTATCTACGCCTATCCTCTATACCTTTTAAAAAATACCTAACACGGTCTCTGGCATCACCATGACTTGGCGAAGGTCTTGGCGCTAATTCTTTTTTGATAAAATCTTTAAAGTCAGAAAGTATATTATCGTAGGCGGTTTGGTGAGCTCTACTTACCTTTTTCAGATCACTGTCAATCCAATAATCGTGTGCATAAAGTACTAAATCATATACGATAATACCAGCTGCATAGTCAGCATGAAACTCCTTTGCTCTCTTGACTAATTCGTTTGTAATATACCCGAAAAAGCCTATACTTCTACCCAAAGAATCTCTTTTAAAGTAGCCCTTATATCTTCCATCTCCACTACTGTCTCGAACAATTTCAACGGCACGCTGCCACAAAGTATCATTCGCATGAATGATATGTGCTATTTCGTGTGCAAACAAAAAAACTATCTCATTATTTGTTCTAAAATCATTCTTCTCCCACACACTTTCCACCCAATCTTGATCAATTAATATATATCCACATTTAGAGGGTCCAGCTATCACTTCGCATCTAGGCCAAAGACTATTATCATTACTAGAAATTGCAAATGCTGTAGGATGAAAATCTTTATCATTTCGATACCCAATTGGTACAGCGTAATTTTTTGAGTCTGCAAAAAACTTTCCTGAAATGTATCGGCAAAAATTTTCTGCCCTTCTATCTAATCGGTATAGCTCCATGGTGCTATCGATAGAACTAAAGTCTCTATAGTTTGAACATTGGGCCTTTAGAGGATCAATTCTAAATATTAACATTGTTAAAACACAAATCCACAAAAAGACTTCAACTCTAGCCATTCCCAATACTTTGATTTGGCTTGTACACGATTTCAACAGTATGAACTGTTTTCCTAGATCTTCTTCTATTAAAACCTACGCTTATCGGCTCAATAACAACAGTCTCTCCACCTAAAGAAACATCAGTAGAAAGTGTAAAAGCAATTTTTAATTTGAAACCTGTTTTTTCAAATCTCTCATCACTAGATTCTTGGTAAGCTGCAATACCAAGAATTATATCATTAGCCAACCTCTGGTTAAAATTATAAGCATTGCTTCTAATTTTTTCTTTTACCTCTACAGTGTAATTTGCCGTAAAAGAATTATCATAAATCCTCTTTGCAGATTTCTTAAATTCAAAAAATAAGATTTTAAGGCTGAGACCATCGTTATCGCTAACAACGTTATTTAGTGTCACTTTAATTTCAAACTTACCCTCTATTATACCTGAATCTTCTATCTCATCAAAGACACTCGCAAGCTCATCAAGGACTGACCCAAGGTCCGACGATGTCTGGTTTTGACAGAGCAAGAAAACAAACGATAAAGAGAAAAAAATAATAGATAAAAGTATCCTCATAGCTAGTTTAGATTTTTAAAAATCCGTGCGAGACTCTGCCCTTTTGTTTTGTTCTTCTCAGACAGATTGACTAGAAGTGAACAACCTGAATTCGAGATTTCTGTGCAATGCGCTCACCTAATATAATTTTGAACATCAAAACAAATATACTTAATAAAACCCTTATCTTCACAACACAGCAGGGCCAACCAAACATATCAGTTTTACTAATCTTTACCTGCCTGAACATGAATGTCGTCCCACGTCTACCCCAGTGCGTGACTAAGTATGAGTTAGCTACCTACTTCGAGTGCCCTTATGAATATTTGAGGAAAGAAATCATCACAGATGAACAGCTATAGTACTGGAACTGCTTCTTCAAAGAGCACGCACTACTATAATAACTTCATCCAGGACCTTTATCATACTTTGACAACTTTGCAAAATCCATCAAAGTGTCTCAGCTATATCCATAAATAACAGAATCTACTTTCTGCCTATCAACTCATTTTGCTCATTCTTCAACCGTACATATGAGTCGACAAAATACTTTTCCATATCTCTGGGATAGTCTGAAATTGGAAAGTGCTCTGAAAAATCATTTCTACTCCACTTGTAAGCAATAACCTCTAACTCTGACACATGCTTAACAAAATTGACTAAGCATTCTGGGGTTTTATCTTCCATTACTAAAAAAGCATTCTCATATATGATATCTCTTTGGCGAATATTAATAGGCATGAATATATTTACCACCCAGTCCCTCCATTCTTTCAACTCTGAGTTAGAAGGGTTATCATTAACTTTATCTCTACCAATTTTTTTAAGTAGCGTCTCATAAGAAGTTTTACCAGCTATTGTGGAGAAGTAAAGTGGTCCATAAAATTTTTCTAATCTTTGGTTGACTAAAGCTAAACTTTCACTTCTGCTGTGCTGCCTTTTGTCATACAAGTACGTAATTAAGTAACCAACAAAGGCAAGAAAAACTGTAGTAATAATATCAAAATTCATTTTTACATTATTTTATTTGCAAAAATTAATTATCTTTTAAGATTTATGATTATCCACTCATTTTCAAATCATAGTCTAAATCTACTTCATCATATTCTTTAATTGCCCTCAAAATTTGACTAGGAGTCTCAATAGAATCTGCTTTTGGAACTAGTAAGGTATCATCCCTAAGTAATTATTTGCCTTGACAAATATGATCTTATTTTAGATTTCTCACAATAGCACAATATCGCTAATGGATCATCATATACTTATCTAAGTAAACCTTATCTTCACGACACAGCAGGGCCAACCAAACATATCAGTTTTACTAATATTTACCTGCCTGAACATGAACGTCGTCCCACGTCTACCCCGCTGCGTGACTAAATATGAGTTAGCTACCTACTTCGAGTGCTCTTATGAATATTTGTGGAAAGAAATCATCACAGATGAGCTGCTGGAGGGCTGGAACTACTCCTATGAAGAGCACGTACGCCCCTGCAAAAAGCTGCACCCGCTGCTGACTAAGAAGATTTACCTCCATTTCGGCATCCGCGACCTCGATATGTCGCTTGCCGATGAAATCGCCCTGGAATTGGGCGAAAACGAGTCTTAAACCGCTCCCGACACTTTATTTGCTTTATCGGCTATTCCAGCCAGCTATGATCGTTTTCGGCCGTTTAGCGCCGTTTACGGCAGATTCCCTTTACCGGTACGGGCAGATTTTGCGGCCGTTATCAACAGCTGAATGTTGACAAGGCCCTTCGCCCGGCCATCGTGCCGGGCGTTTTTAGCCTTACCGCCTATACAGTACGTCAAGTACGCGGCGAGCATTCGGCGAGTGTACGCCAAGTTTTCGCCGACCTATGGCCAAGAGCAAACAGTCATCTACCAGTCCGCTTTCCTTGCTAGGTATCGCCTTTATCGGCTACCTGGCCATTAAGCATTTGGGTGGGGCAGCATCCAGTGCCATCAGCTTTGGCAGACCGCGCATTCGCTTCGGTGGTATTCAGAACTGGGGTGTAGAAACCACCATCACCATTCCGGTGACCAATCAAAACCCCGTCGGACTCACTATAGATGGTCTTTTAGGGCAGCTGAAGTACGGACAATACACCCTCCTACCCTTTCAGATGGCCAATCAGGTGCATATTGCAGCCAATGCGACCACGGAAGTCACCTTCAATGGCCAGATCCGGTTTGCAGAAATCGGCGGCAACATCCTGGCTCTCTTTACCAGCGGACAGATCATGCAGGATTTGCGCATTCAGGGTCAGGCGTATGTGGCCGGGCTCACCATTCCATTCAATAGCTCCATAGGTCTATGAGAAAGGATATCGGCACACTGGCTAAAAGGTATATCACTCCATGTGGTGGAGCTGCTGAGGTCATGGTCAAGTCCGGCGATGTAGATGATATCATCAGTGTCATCATGCAGGCCGACAAGATCAGCTATGATGCGGCTAAAGAATTTGCGCCTTTTTTGCGTGGCTCCAATGATAGAGCTACCCTGAAAAATGTATGGCGCTTTGTGCGCGAGAACATCCGCTATGTCCGAGATCCGGAACACGAGGAAGTCGTCAAGACTCCCGGTTGCACTTTATCCGAAGGCAAAGCAGACTGTAAGAGTATGACCGTATTGGTCGGCTCCATACTTCGCGCCCTTGGATATGACTTTGTTTACCGCGTCGCTTTCTACGACAAGCGCACCCCACAGCAAGGCCATATCTACTCCGTTGTGCATCTCGATGGCGAGGTGATAGTCGTCGATCCAGTACACGACACTTTCGATGAAGAGCTCCACGCCTGGAAGTTCAATGACTACACGCCTGCAGGCAGTGCAGGTCTCGGTAGCATTCCCCGGCGAACCGGTCTATTCTCTAATCCACTAACCTGGGCAGTTGTAGCTGCCTTCATTCTTCTGATCAATGACTAGAGTAGTTATGCTACAGGGCATTCCACGTCAGACGGCTTTGAATGAAGCGCCGGATCGGGCGGCACAAGCTTATCCATCGGCTCCACCCTTTGCGGTACTGGGCAACGATCGGGCAACATCGGCTTTACTGCTGCATAAGATGCGCATACTCGGTAGTTACTATTCCGATCGCCCGGAAGTGCAGCGAGCTCGCCAATATGTGGAAGATGCCATTGCTACCGGACAAACGCGTACTCCCGGTACATCGGATATCGAGCGGCAAGTTGCCCAGAAGGTATCTAAACTCCGACTGAATAGATCCAGTATCGGCAATAATGAAGATCTGGTCGAAGAGTTTTTCCAGCGGACTTTAGCAGGTGAATCCTTGGACTATCCAAAGGTTGCCGAGGCTTGCGTCCGTAAGCATGGGTGCTATTTCTGTGATGAAATGAACATCTGCCGTGCCGAATTGAGGCTATTCGTAGATGCTAGTAATCACATCAATGAATCGGGCTATCACATGCTGTATGAGTTTGCTCCAGCAAATTCACCCGAAGCGGCTGTGGTCACCAAGCGGGTTCTACACCGCAACGCCATCAGCAACCTGGCAGAAATCACCAAGCTCAGCCGGGAAAACATGGCCAACTGGGCAGAAGCCAGCGTCATGGAAGCCAATCGCAAAAAGCTATTGCCCCCACTATACCCCGCCGAAAGCATCATCGAACTGCGCGATGGAATCGCCAGCGGTGACACGGCTTCTGTGGGAGCTATCCCCGTAGCCGTAGCCATCATCGGAGCCATCGCTGGAGCACTTACCGCAGCGGCGGGAGTAATCACTTCGCTACGAGCCGATGCCAGCCAACTGCAATACAATGCCGCTGGATTCGGCCAGCCCACTTTCGGTCCCGAAGTAGGCGACTTTCCCGGAAGCCTGCCGGGTGCAGGCGGTGCCCTGGGCTCATCCAATCTCTTACCCCTGGCTTTGGGCGCGGCCGGACTATTTCTACTCAGTAAATAAATCGATCATGGGCTATACCACAAGACTCATTCAAAGGCGCAAACGGCAATTGGCCAAAAGCCAAACACAAGCGGCTACTCATCAGGTCGATGCGCTGAAAGCATCACAACAACTCGCTGAGGCCGGTCGTAGTCACTCTTTCGGAAATCTGACCGACTTGGGATTTACCGCAGCCGCTGCAAAGGCTGTCGATGCCACACCCTCTGCTTTGACCCTTGCCGAAAATCTCGGTATCGATCTACACGCCATTGCCGGTAGTGGGACCGATGGCCGCATCATCAAACGCGACGTACTCCAGTACGCCAAAGCACAAAACCTGGAAGAATAACTCTCCCGATCGGGAGCATTGTCGAACCAAAATCATACGACACCATGGCTGCAAAAGCTAAAAGG
>JBCDGZ010000174.1:0-13251 GCA_038750655.1 Bacteroidota bacterium
ACTAATCGTATATTTGTTTAGCAAAATCTAACGCTTTTTGTCTAGTAAAGTTAGGTAAATTTTCATAAAAACGATTCCATCTGACAGTTATTATATTATGCATAGCACTATCGTTTATTGGAATACCTCTTAGGTTTTCTATAGAATGTAGTTCCTCTCGAGTGATAATTCCATGGTATCTTTCATAAACTTTTTTTGGTACAGCATGATGTACTTGATGAACATTATCATATACCTCTGGAAATTCTTTTTTAAATGTAAGCCGATAATTAACCCTCGGTGCAACTCCTAACTTAGGATAATCCAAGTCATTCACATACCTCAAATACTTCTCATTAAACTTTGTAGCCGTATTCGCAGCAATACCCCAAACCCTAGTCATAGCTTGTTCTCCAATCTCATTGGCGAGATTTTTAATCTTTCTCCACGTTTGTAGCGCCTTCTTACCAATATCAATGGTATCCCATAAAGCTTTAAACCCTCGGGTAGCTGGATGAAACTGCGAGACAATATCAAATGCAGCCAGCATAAAACCTTTGAAATCACTCTGTCCAATTGAGCGTACAGCGTCTATCACCTCGCTGGCCAGTTTGATTTTAAACTGCCTTTCAATCAGTTGCGCGACGGCTTCAACCCCTAGTTCTTTGATAATCGGCCACATCCACGCCGGAGCGGCTGCAAACTCTGCATCCAGAGCCGCTAAATCAGGATTATAAGCAATAAGAAAATCTATGACAGCCGCCTGATCACTAAAGTTATTTTCAAAGTGAGCATTCCACAAACACTCCCCAAAGCCGCTAGATAGATTACAGTCGTCAGCTTCGGGCATTAAATCGTCTGGGGTAATGGTTAGCCGAAAATCTTCGATCCAAGCATTAATTCTGAGGCTGCGGTACTCATCATAAATGCTTTGTACGCAGGATTCAAAGCCCGGAGCAAAAGCATCGCATTGTTCTCCAATAAGATTGGCTAAATCACCAAATTCGATGCGTAAGGCTCTATTTTGCCAATAATCATGAAGCCGATCCCTAAACTGATCTTGATAGTCTTGATACCCTGGACAAGAGGGGCAGTCTACAATCTCATCAAAAATATCCCACCAATGGTCACCCGAGCCGCCGCAGTCCAGTACATAGTACCAATTACAGCGGATGCTGTTGCGATCTCCTGTTTCTTCACTGGATAAGCCACCAAAAAAATTACAGTTTTGATCAAAATCTCGGCCTGGGTGAGGATCAAAATAAATATCATCGATTGGATCATTCCCGCCAAAGAAATCCCAAAAGTCATCCCATAGGTCCTCTAACCATTCCCAAAGCCCGCCAAGATGTTGATTTCCGGGGTTCCATTGATTTGAGTGATCATTAAAGAACTCGTGGTACTCTCTGTCCTGTTCGTCTCGATGGTGCCTGTTCCACCAGTCCACTACTCGGCGTTCAAATTCCTCTTGAGTAATGCCCGTTCGCTGTTGAAATTCATGCCAGTCTTGATCATCTTTATTAAGTATGCCGTCTCGATCATGATCTAAGTGTAGGGGGAGATTATTATGGCCTCCGATCCATGAGGTTTGGGTATTTTCATCAACACAAAGCTCTAATATGCGCCAGACACAAGGCTCCGTAGGGTCACCTGAGCTGTTAGGATCGCCTGGATCAGTGGGATCAGCATTGACGGTCGTTTCCTCTAGGTAAGTACAATAGGCCTCCAATAGCTCTTCCGAAGGACTTTCGAACAGCCACTGCTCATATTGATACATCCACTCCGCGTAGGCTCCCTTTTGTACGGCATTGCCCTGCTCCGTTTGTAGCAATTCCGCGCGGCTCATGCCATTGATGATATAGCGCCCGTCGGACTTATTCACGGCAATAAGACCACTGAGTTTTGTTTGCCCGGCAAAGCTCAATGGAATGAGCACCAAGCTTTGGCTGGTGCTATCATTAGCATATACATAAGATTGCTGCCAGAGCGGCAAGCCTACCTTGGGTACAATGGCTTCAACAAAGTGATGTTGCTCATTTTGTGCAGCAATTTCATTATACGCTTCAATGACTAGAGGATGAAAGACGGTTTGTCCGTTTGTTCTTGCATTGACCGTATTACCGCTTTGATTGTCTAGTGAAAAAAATGGTGCTTCTTTCTCGGCCCACGCATATTGCTTGAATGGAGATGGTAATTGTTCCGTCGTCGGTATCGGCATTTTGTCCAGCTCCGAATCCTTACGGCAACTTTGGACGCTTAGCGTGCCAATTAGCAGAATGATGAAATAAATTAGAATACGATTTTTCATAAATGAGATTTTAAAGAGTAAAGAATTTAGGCATTCGAGATGGTGGCGTTTGTTCATCAAAAAAGCCCGATACTGCCGCAGAAGCTAGGAGGTGAGGCTGCGGCAGTCGGGCTAAAAGGGACGTCAATAGATAGATTAAGAAGTATAAACCAAAGTTGACCAATAAAGAATAGGCATTAGACATGACCGTGTATTTTTATAGTTAGTAAAAACTTCTTATCTTAGTATAGTAAGACAGTCCCGACAACTAGCAATTGTTAGGTCGGGTCGTGGCAGGGCAGTAGCAGGCTATCCCTAAGGAATAGTTCAGCTTGCTGCAAAGCATAGCATCCACATCATTGAGTTTTGGCAGAGAGAAGGATGATATAAAAACCTGCCCCTCCGAAGAGGGACAGGTGCTGTTTGAGTTGATACAACTTCTACACGCTAGATACTATATGTAAATAGTCATTACTCGCTCTTGATAGTTGCAGCTATCAAAGTTGATCAAACAAAAACAACGTCGTGAACTTTGTAGTGTCTTTGGCTTAGGCCAAAGCATATTCAGGCCGGGCGAAGCCCAGCTAGAAGCATGAGTGAATTTGATTTTCGTAAAATTAATGTGAAACAAATATAGAAAAAATCCCCGAAAGATCACAGCGTAGTTGCGTGATCGATCGGGGAACGGTAGTGTAATCAAGAGCGAGTAAATGACTAGGTCATACCCACATCAGTAATAATTATACCACCGCCTTTCACTGAATTTTGCTGCTTTTTAGTCAATATTTTGACTGTCTTGCAGACTGCAAGTTTACTGAGCATAAGTATAATAATTGAATGGTTAAAAGATACCTCTAATTTACAGTAGCATGTACTGAAAAGGGTCTCAAGGTTTTCAACGACGCAAGTAAAGTAATCATATTGTTATATCAGCCAGTATAAATGCATCCACTGTTTATCAAACTGTTACAAAACATTAGTTATGGATGGGCTAAAATCCTACTTTTCAAGCATAGACCCAATCTTGTTTAAGCATGTGTCGGGTACCCCTAAAGCATTTATTGATAAATTTCGGGAACAGGAATACCTGTCTGAACAAGTCTTTGCAGAGTACCTCTATGGTGGTGAATATGATGAAAATAGCTATAGAGAATGGAAGTCAAGAACGCTCAGAATACTCCAAGCGTTAGCTATCATTAGCAATACAAAAGGGGGCAGTTTAGTCAAAAAAAAATATGACGAATGCCAAAAAAAAATTACTGTTGGGCAAAAAATCCTAACATCGGGAGGGCGAAAAGAAGGGATGCGGCTAATCAAACAAGCCTACCTGATTGCCACAGAATATGATTTTTCTCATTTGGCGTGTGAATTAGCGAGCATTTTACATTATCACCATACCTACTACCATAGGAATAAACGGATGGTTGGTCTTTATGCTCAAAAGGTGAGAAAACATCTAAAGGATTACACCGCCGAGAAAGAGGCAGAATCTTATTTCTATCAGATTGTCGTTGAGCAAACGCATTCCTCTATACCGCTAGATTTTCTCCGTGAAGCTGTGCAAAACTTGAATGATCAAAAAGGGGATAGTATAAAGTATAAGTTTTTTCAGGCCTCAATCAATGTCTTGTATCATCTTTGCAGCGGAAAATACAAGGACATCATCCTTGTTTGTGAGAAAGTGCTGAATTTCTTTGAGCACAGAAAAGGGGTCTACCCTGCCTACTATTTGTTCTTTCTCAAAAATAGGGGTACAGCTCAAACCGCTACAAGAGATTTCGCTAAAGCCTCTGAAAGCTATCAAGCAGCCGAGCAATACACGACCAATAGCCCCTACAACACTTACATGATACGCTTTTACAGAATACTAAATGAGCTACATGCAGGAAATTACCAAGCGGCTTATGATAGGTATCAAAAAAGTAAGAGGTGCAAATTTGAGGATATTAGACAGCATTTTGTCATCATAGAAGCCTACCTCTGCTTTTTAGCAAGTATGGGCTACCTTCAACTCAACAAAATCTTCCGTATAGGAAAATACCTTAACGACACTTTTAAAGCCCAAGAAGATAAACAAGGTAGCAATATCAACATCCTCATTGCCGAACTACTCGTCTACCTCGCCAGAGATCGCGGCAAATTCATCGACCGCATCGAAGCCGTGCAACACTACAGCTATCGCCACCTGAAAAGCCCCGATACCCAACGCGCCAAATGGTTCATCAAAATCCTCTGCCTATTAGCGCACCCAAAAGTCAACTTTCACCCCGTCGCTCTGCAAAGGAAAGCAAAGCGATACATCGAATTATTGAAAAGCCATCCTGTACGTATGGGCGAAGGTTTCGCTGTTGAGATTATCCCATTTGATAAGTTGGTAGAGATGATTTCGTTGCAATTGAAGAAAAAGGTAGCTTAGTAGGAGTAAAAAGCAAAAAAGTGTCCCCCATACCGTCCCCCAAAAAGAAAAACCCTTTGCAAACCATTGATTCACAAATAGTTATCATTATTTTTTTGTAGCCCCACCAGGACTCGAACCTGGATCCCAGGCTCCGGAAACCTGTATACTATCCCTTGTACTATGGAGCCAGCTCGGCGGCCCGCCGGAAATCTTCTCGACCACCTTTGTTCTGAAACGCCGCAAAGATAAAGAAAATTCCTTTATTATTGTGGAATCATGATGCAGCTTTTTTACATCCGCAATGAGGAGACCCTCGCCCCCCACCGCCTTCGGCAGCTCCTCGCCCTCCTGCCCCCACCCCTGCAGCAAAAAATCAGCCGCTACCGCCGCTGGCAGGACGCCCAGGCCAGCCTCTTTGGCTTTTGGCTGCTCATCGAAGGGCTGCGGCCGCTCGGGCTGCCCCCCACTACCCTCGCCCACCTGGCCTACTCCAAACAAAAGCGCCCCAGCCTGCCCCTACGCCCCGAGCTGGACTTCAACATCTCCCACTCCGGCCAACGCGTGGTAGGTGTCCTCAGTACGGCCCACCGGGTCGGAATCGATGTAGAACTCGTTCGGCCCATCGACCTGCAAGACTTTAAACGGCAGTGGACCGCCGCCGAATGGGCGCAGCTCAACGCAGCCACGGGCTATCGGACTTTCTACAACTTCTGGACCCGCAAGGAGGCCATCATCAAAGCCGATGGCATCGGCCTGAGCGCGCCGCTGCGGGACATCGAGGTGCTGCGCAGCCCTTCCCGACTCCACGGTAAGGACTGGCATTGGCAGGAACTGCCCCTCGGGCAACAATATGTCGTCCATCTGGTGACGGATCATTTCCTTCCGGCAGAGCAGCTGCCGCCGCTGATTGACAAAACGGCCATCGCCTATTCGTGAACCCCCGATTGGAATGGGCAAATAAATAGCCAAAAAATAACATATAACACTAAAATTTAAGGCCCCAAAATTTAGATTTGAGGACAAAAAGCCCTAACTTGAAATTGAAAACTAAATTCATCTAGCGTCACACCTACAGATATATTCTACTCAGGCTAATCGGATCACTTTCTACAAATCATTTTAAATTTTCAGTGCCTTTGTAGTGCAGCCTACTGCTGTACCTCCTTCAAAATATTGCTGGTCTATTTTGAATGGTCATGCCATTGCTTGGCAATAAGGGCCTATTGAATAATCGTGCTTCCTGTAGCTAGGGAGCACTGAACTGATATTTCTTAAACCTAAAGTATTCTTCTATGAAAAATTCCTTGAAATTCAATCACCTTGTACAACAGGGGCTTGTACTGAGCCTGTTTTTTTTGTGGGTTGTTGGGCTGTCGGCTCAAACGCGCGATAGGGACCCGGTCGTGGTGGAAGGCAGCCAGCTGAGCACGCTCGGTAGTCTTTTGCCTGCTGATTTAGTGGGTTTTAAATACAGTGGTGGCAGCTGGACGCAGGTGCCGATTCAGATCGATGAGCGCTTTATTGCGGACATCGGTACGCCCTACGGTGGGCAAATTTGTATTAGTCTTCCCTCCAATCCTCAACCTTGGGATGTGTTATTCTATGCGGACCCGAATACCCCCATTGGCCTTGACCCCGATCCACTTTTTGATGCGAATGATGAGCTGGTATTTATGTATTTTGATACGGGCGATCGCTTCCCCGGTGGGGAATGCCCCGAGGGGGTATTCGGCAACTCCATTTACCAGCTGAAAATCGATGATCCGCTCGGCAGCTTGACCAACCGCTATCTCTATTTATTTGAGCAGGATGGCTCGCTACAACAGTCCGCAGGACAGGACTATGTTGATTACAACTTCCAACTCGTTTCTGGCCAGCCGCTGTCTAATTATCCCATCTGCGAAAACAATACGAACTGTTCTAGCAGCAACAATGGGCAATGCGAGGCCAGTACGGTCTCGACTTCCGAGTATGAAGTGGGCTGTGAGGCTCGTTGGATGGAGACGGTTTTGAAGATCAAAAGTGGCAGCTCTACACAGATCGATATTCTGGATGCGCACCAAGGTTTTATCACTCCCGGTTTTTGTGGTCGTACGGAGGAAACCTTTTCGCAGAGTCGAGGGCCCATCGTCAATTCTTTTGACGGCCCCGTCCGGGCCATCCGCTCCGTAATGGGCTCCAATAGCGGTACCTATAATCAGTTGACTGCCAAATTCACTAAATACCGCGTGGATTATCGCTTGGATTTTCGGGTCCATAATTTCCTCTCCCGAGATTGCGCCGGCTTTGTCGATGCCTTTGATTTTTCTAGCAATGCGACTGGGATGACCTTTTACAGCAATCAATCGACCAGTGGCCTTAGCATCGATGGTAACCAGGACTTCATCCTCAGTACAGCCCTCAACAATTGGGAGCTGGTTACGGGTCCTCATGGTTCTATTGCTGCTTGTTATGATTATGAGACCAATATCCCTGCGGGCAGCAGCTCGACAATCTGCAACAGTGGCTTCTCCAACCTACAGGCCGTCGAAAACTACTACGATGATGCAGGGACCTCCACAGTCCATAGTTGTAGCGGCGACGGCGCGGCCTACGGCAGCTTCGGATTCCGGATGTTCACCGATGTTTGTACCGACCAACGATTCAAGAATCCCTGTACTTTTTATGGAGAATATTTTATCCAAGAACGCTCCCACTACTACCTCGCTCCCGGTGCCACGACGACAATGGCGGCCACCTACGCCAACTACGTGAAGCACCCCCTAGAGGTTGATGTAACCGAACTGGCCAGCAACTGCGATGGGGCAGGCATCAATGTCAACATCGTCAATAACAGCAACGTGAGCTGTAATGGCGGCAGTGATGGCAGCCTTACGGCGATCGCTTCCGGCGGCAGTGGCAGCTATTCCTACAACTGGTCGAACGGCAGCATCTCCGCGAGCATCACCAACCTCAGCGCAGGTATCTACACCGTAACCGCTACCGACAATGTCACCCTAAGCACCGCTACCACCTCAGCCGTCGTCACTCAGCCCACTATCTTAACGATCAGCACCAGTAGCACCAACGAAACCAATGGCCAAGGTAATGGTACGGCGGATGCTAGCGCCAGCGGCGGAACGCCTCTGTATAGCTATCTGTGGAGCGGACCCGGTGGATTCAGCAGCAGCAATGCCTCCATCAGCGGGCTCTCCGCCGGTACATATACTGTCGTCGTCACCGATGCCAATGGCTGTACGGTCTCCGCTTCCGTTACCATTATCAACGAAACCACTGGCGGCTGCACCAACCAGCTGATTGATGATGAGGACTTTGAAAGTGGCTGGGGCATCTGGAACAGCGCCGGCAACAATTGTAAGCGCATCAACTCTTTTACGGTCAACGGCTGGGTGATCCGCATGAGAAATGGCACTTCTACCTCGGCCATGAGTACCAATACCCTCAACCTGCAAGGCTACGATGAAATCACTGTCAGCTTCACCTATGCTTCGCAGAGTATGGAAACGGGGAAGTCCTTTACCTTGGATATTTCTACCAACGGTGGGGCCTCTTTCACAACCATCCGCACCTGGGAGTCCGGTGTTGACTTTACCCCCAACGACCAAAAGACCACTTCTTTCACCTATACTGGCCCCCTTTCCAGCTCCGTACAACTGAGGTTCGATAATAATGGTACGGCGAATAACGACTGGATTTTGCTCGATGAGATTTTGATTGAAGGCTGCTTAAACGGCCTTAGTCGGGAAGCGACCAGTGGCAATGGACAAGACAAGATCAACGATGCCCTGCTCGTGGCTCCGAACCCAGCGACCGATCTGCTCCGCATTAGTATGCATGCCCAAGGCCCAGCACAACAGGCCAATATCCGCATCATCGACAACCTGGGCAAGGTGGCCCTACAAAGACCTTGGATGCTAACCGCTGGCAGCAATAGCCAGGAACTCAACATCCAATCACTGGTACCAGGGCTTTATTTCTTACAGGTGCAGTATGCCGATGGCAGCACCCGAGTGCAGAAATTCTTAAAAATCAACCATTAAAAACGAAGTAAACTAGGAAGTAAACAACCCTAATCAGCCCCTCGCCGAGCAGCTGCTTGTCGAGGGGCTTTTCATTAGCACGCTTGAACATAGCCCGCTTATAAATGAGCCTTTGTGGCAGCGGGAATAATTTTCTATGATTTTCTTTCATAAGTAAAGAAATCATTATAGATTTGCCCTCTAAATAGATAAGATTATACTGCTTGCTTTCAACTTTCCATCCGTAGTAGTCAATCTAAATTAGCTGCTAACCCACACATTAAGAGAGATTTATAAAAATAATACAGGCTGCTGTGATCCTTATCACAGCTGATATACTTGTATGCTTCTAGCAATTATTTATTCTTCATTTAACTTAAAAATTACAGTTATGAAATTAGTTTCCAAGGTATTTTTAATTGTAGCTTTCGTATTTACTGGGCACTTTGCAGCTCAGGCACAGCTGAGCTTTGGTGGCCGTGTTGGCGTCAATCTCGCTAGTGTTTCTGGTGAAGATGACAACTCTGATAGTAAATTGGGCTTGGATATTGCGGCAGTCATCGTTCTCCCAGTTTCGGAGACCTTCTTTATTCAGCCAGAAGTACACTTTCTGCAAAAAGGAGGTAAAGAAGAGGATGGTTTTTCTGGCCAAGAGATCAAATCAACGCTCAACTACATCCAGATTCCGATACTGGCGAAGTATGTTTTCGGAGATCAAGAAACCCTGGGTTTCTACGTGCTTGGCGGGCCAAGTATAGGTCTTGGAGTGGGCGTCAAAACGGCTGTTGGTGACAATGATGCGACAGGCAGCTTCGAAGATGCAGGCTTCAAAGCTTTCGACTTTGGGGTTGACCTCGGTGTCGGCGTGCTCGTTCCGGCTGGTCCCGGTACTTTCTTCATCGATGTGCGCTACCTCTTAGGACTCAGTAATATCAATGACTTGGAGTTTGGTGGTGATATCAATAACCGAGGCATCAACTTCGGCGTTGGTTTCTTGGCGGCTATCGGTGGCTAAGCCAGCACGTTGATTTTACTCGAATTAAGATAACTTGCTCCGGTATCGTTAGTACGCTTTTGTACAGCGATGCCGGGCTTTTTTTGGGGGGTTATTTAAAGAAAATAACCAGCGCACCCAATGCAGTCATAAGGAGGATAAACTGGCGATAGTGGTCGCTTTTGATGATTTTTACCAGCCGTATACCGATCAACAGGCCAATGATAATCCCGGGTATGAGGTAGAAATTGAGTACCAGGGTCTCGGGACGAATGGTTTCCCAAACGTAGAGATGAAAGGGGACTTTGAAGAGGTTGATGATGAAAAATAACCAGGCCGCTGTACCGATAAATTCGTCCTTGGGCAGCCGCATCGCCAGAAAAAAGAGATTGGAAAAGGCCCCCGCCATGTTACCAATCATCGTCGTAAACCCCACCAACAAGCCCATCAATCCAGCAAACCACCAATTATTGGGCACCTTCCGATGCTTATTTCGCTCCCACCATAGCATGACAATGATGCTAACCAGAATAATGGCAGCCATGCCCTGCTTGAACAAGGCTTCTGGAATATCCTTGCCCAGCCAGGTTCCCAGCCCTACCCCTAGCATCGCCCAAGGCAATAGCCGAATCAGGTATTTCCACTGCGTATGCCGATTGTAGTACCACACCGCGAAGGTATCACCGGCAATCAGCAAGGGCAGTAAGATTCCGGTGGAAGCCTTACCCCCAAAGATGATGGCCAGCAAGGCGACAACAACGATGGTGATGCCCTTGATCCCTGCTTTGGCAGCACCAATAATGACGGCACAGAGCAAAACCAGCAGCCAATGGACTGGAGAGAGCTGAAATTCGGGGGCTAATGTGAGAAAATCAGGCATGGAAAACAAAAGATATTGTAAATTGCGGACAGAACCATTTTACCTAACCAAAACAAGTTGTGCTGAACCGCAGCTTGAATTAACCAAACGCCGCAAAGAAAGGGAAAAAGTTATGGAATCGTGGCATATTCTCTTACTTTGATGGCCCAAATTCTAAAATTCCAAGCCATGCCAATCTACCATAAGAATGGAAAGCTGCCTCCCAAGCGGCACACCACTTTCAAAAAACCAGACGGCAGTCTGTATTACGAGCAACTTTTCGGTACCATCGGTTTTGATGGAATGTCTTCCCTCCTCTACCACGTCAATCGACCGACGATGGTCAGACATATCGGGAAATCGATCGATATGACGCCCAAGGTGGTTGTGGAGAAAAACATGACCTCCCGCAAGCTCATTGGCTTCAATGTCGCGCCCAAAGAGGATTACCTCGAAAGCCGCGTCCCCCTGCTTGTCAATAGCGACATCAATATCGGACTGGCTGCGCCCAAGCGTTCTTTGAGGGAGTATTTTTATAAAAATGCCGACGCCGACGAACTGCTGTTTGTCCACAAAGGCAGTGGTACGCTGCGCACCCTGTTAGGCAACATTCCTTTTGAATACGGTGATTACCTAGTCATTCCTCGCGGGATGATCTATCAGATTGATTTTGATACGGAAAATAATCGCTTACTTTACGCCGAATCTTTTCATCCCATTTATACCCCCAAACGCTACCGCAACTGGTTTGGTCAATTGTCTGAACACTCTCCCTTCTGTGAGCGGGATTACATTTTGCCCCGTGAACTAGAGACCCACGATGAGGAAGGAGAATTTGTGATGAAAATCAAAAAACAGGGGCACTTACACGAGCTGGTTTACTCCACCCACCCCTTCGACGTCGTCGGCTGGGATGGCTACAACTATCCCTACGGATTTTCCATCCACAACTTCGAGCCGATCACCGGAAGGGTACACCAGCCCCCACCAGTCCACCAGACCTTCGAGACCAAGGCATTCGTCGTCTGCTCCTTCTGCCCTCGCCTGTTCGATTATCATCCACAGGCCATCCCGGCTCCCTACAACCACTCCAACATCGACTCCGATGAAATGCTCTACTATGTCGATGGAGATTTTATGAGTAGAAACGACATCGATCAGGGCTACATCACCCTGCACCCTGCGGGCATCCCGCACGGCCCCCACCCCGGCGCTTACGAGCGCAGCATTGGGCAAAAAGAAACCCACGAGCTGGCCGTTATGATCGACACTTTTAAACCCTTGATGATCACCGAGGCTGCCCTGCAAATCGACGATGGGAAATACTACCTGTCTTGGCTCGATCACCACGAACATTCAGAACACTAAATCTAACCTATGTCACCACTATCAAGCTGGGTCCCCGTACCCGAGGACTCCGACTTTAGCATTCACAATTTGCCCTTCGGCATTTTTTCCAATAAAAACAAAAAGCCCCGACTGGGCGTCGCCATCGGCGAACACATTCTCGACCTGGCCGCCGTCGCCCGCCTGGGCCACTTCGACCGCCTCAAGGTCGACAAAAAGGTCTTCGCACAGGCCAGCCTCAACGATTTCATCAGCCTCGGCAAGGCCAAAACCAGCAAGGTGCGGCTCCACATCCAAAAGCTGCTCAGCAGCAGCCGGTCGCCCCTCAAGGCCAACAAGCGCGTGCTCATCAAGCAGGCCGAGGCCACCATGCATATGCCCGTCGAAGTCGGCGACTACACCGATTTTTATTCCAGCATCGAGCACGCCACCAACGTCGGCAAAATGTTCCGCGACCCCGAAAACGCGCTGCTGCCCAACTGGCGTCACCTGCCCGTCGGCTACCACGGCCGGGCCTCCTCGATCATCGTCAGCGGTACGCCGGTCAAGCGTCCCAAGGGCCAAGTGATGCCTAAAGGCGCCGAAAAGCCCGCCTACCAGGCCTCCGCTCGCGTCGACTTCGAACTAGAAATGGCCTTCATCGTTGGCCAGCCCAACGCCCTCGGCCAACGCGTCTCCACCGCCGACGCCGAAGACCACATCTTCGGCATGGTGCTCTTCAACGACTGGTCGGCCCGCGACATTCAGAAGTGGGAATACGTCCCCCTCGGCCCCTTCCTCGGCAAGAGCTTCGCCTCCTCCGTATCGCCCTGGGTGGTCCCCCTCGATGCGCTGGAGCCCTTCCGCGTGCGCGGCCCCAAGCAGGAGCCCAAGGTGCTCCCCTACCTGCGCTCCACCGGCCCCCGCAATTTCAACATCAACCTGGAAGTCGGCATCAGCCCCAAGGGCAAAGAAGAAACCATCGTCTGCCGCTCCAACTTCAAATACATGTACTGGAACATGGCCCAACAACTGGCCCATCACACCGTCAACGGCTGCAACCTCCGCGTCGGGGACATGATGGCCTCCGGCACCATCAGCGGCAAGGACGAACAGTCCTACGGCTCTATGCTGGAACTGTCCTGGGCGGGCAGCAAGCCCGTTTCGCTCAACGACGGCAGTACGCGGGTTTTCCTCAATGATTATGATACGGTGACGATGCGCGGGTACGCCCAGAAGGGGGATGTCCGTGTAGGCTTCGGAGCGGTCAGCGCGCAGGTGCTGCCGGCGAAGTAGCTGCCGTAGGCAGCGGTTGGGCGGCCTAGGGCCGGCCTGGTGGACGGTGGACGGTGGACGGTGGACGGCGAGCGTAGGGAGACAAAAATTGTG
>JBCDGZ010000175.1:0-13172 GCA_038750655.1 Bacteroidota bacterium
CTTAAAAGGTAAGAAAACAACGAAGTTGATTCTTTATTTCACCCTTTGTCAAACAAGCTGACAGCACTGTTTGGCCGACTAAATTATTTAGGATGAGTGGCCCAGAAAAGAAAACAAATACTACCAATCAAGGAGATAACCTCAGACTGACTGAGCAAAAACTGAAAGGCATAGAACAAAAAATAGACAAAGCATTGAAAGCGATTAAAGCACTCCAACCGAGGCAAGAGGATGAGAGCGCCGACTAGGCTTCCCCTTCTCGTTTTTTCAGCGCTTCGATTTCTTCCAAGAGCAAATCCAGTTTCTTGTCCGTATCCTCAAAACGTCTGATCAGGCTGACGGCACCGCGTTCTTCCAGGCCTTCCTGCTGTCGGGTGCGCATATCGTCGATCAATTCGGGGGCATGGCCATTGGCTGGGTCTTCTAGCACCTCCATAATCACCGTTCCAAAGTAGTAGAGCAATCCTTTGAGCATGGCCGCATCGGCGCTAGACTTCGGAGGGCGGCGTTTGAGGGAGCGGATTTTTTCTTCCGCAACACCCGATGCGCGCGCCACCGCTGACACCTTGATGCCCCAGGCCGCGAGGATTTCTTCACAAAGGATAAACAATTCATTATCAGTGTACTTCAAGTCGAGCAGCAGTTTTGCAAAAGAATTATTCCTGTAAAATTTGGAATATTCCTTATTTATATGTAAAATTGTAATCTAGTTACCAACAAATTAAGCAATTGTCCCTAAAGGACGAAATACCAACCTAATTCAACCACCTTGGTAGGAGCAATTATTTTTTAATCAACACCCACATCTCACTCTCGATGAAATTGTCCACTTCATGGTAGAAGCGAGTGCTTTCTGCTAGGGAGGCTTGACGCCCTGTCGGGCCTCCCATTGCGACAATGATGTCTTGTTTTGCGCCCGGGCGGGGATTCAGTGCCCGGGTGCTTTTTCCTTTCATTTTAAAAATAGTGTTATGAAACGATTGATGAAGTTTTTGTTGCTCCTTTCTTTGGTACTAGGCTTACACGCCTGTCAAAAGGAGGCTCCGATGAGTTTTGGTGACCAAGCGCCCGAGCGTATTTCCCCACCTACTGCTGATAGTCATTCTTTCTTTCAAGCTGCGGCATTATCCTTTGGTACCTCAAGTACCTGCTCCTACCAACAGCCTCCTTCCGATCTGCTCCTATCCGCACAAGCCCAGCTGGCCCTCGACGACCAGGAGCATCCGGGAATGCTTGATTTGCTTCAAGAGCGCTACGGACAGCCTGATTGGGGCAGTTTCCTCGAAGAGGACGACAGCCTGGTGCAAGGGGAGGAGCACCTATCGGTAGTGCCCATATTGGTAGAAGATCAGGATAGTGTCCGCTCTCTGATGATCATCTATCAAACGCCTGGTCAGGTGACCAAGACCCTCTTTTTCCGGCGAGATGGTGTAGGGGCCCTGCTGCGAAGCGCATCGCCAAGCTCTGAGGATTTTGAAGCGACTATAGCTTTAGATTCTTTGTTCCTTCTGTACGACGACTGGTTGGACTGCGGCGGAGATGAGCTGCAGGATCGCTGTGGCCAGCCCGCTGGCTGTCGGCCCAGCTGGATACGTCGGCTTTGGTTGCGCATCAAGCGGGGCATCCGAAAGGCCTTCAACCCCTTTTATGATGTCAATGATCCTGGGTCAGGTGGTGGGCCTACATTTGTTCATGGCATCTTTAATGTCGGTGGTAGCGGTGGTAGTAACAGTAACGACGGAGGCAGCACTGGCGGCAGTAGCGGCCCAAGTGATGTTAGTGTTTGCGTTCCTTCTACCACGTTGGATGTGATGGCACTGGGAGAAATGATTGATGCTTTGATGGGGTATATGGAGGACAATGGCTTGTCTAGTAATCAGCTTGGTTTGCTATTAGATAATGTTAATCCGATTTGTTTGAATGAGCAGCTGGGGGCTGGTTTTGCGACTTGTGTGGAGAATAGTTTACGTTGTGCGCTGGTGGATGGGGAATCACCGTGTACCGCTTTATTAGGGATGAACTTGACTTCAGAAGAAGTATTATGGTTATTGGAACATCCTGCTGAACGGAGAGAAGCTGAATCCACATTATGTGATCTAGCTAGAGATGGTCATCATGTGATAGTCATAGATCGAGAAGATGGGGATTCTGATGGTTCTGTAGAAATCGGTATCTTACCTTACAGTTGTCGATCTTTTGATTTAACGGAAGTTGCACCTAATACTTTTAAGACCACTATCACCTGGTGGGAGCCTCCCTTTTCTGAGATATCACTGATTCCATGGGGTTATAAAACGTATAGATTCAGAATTTCAATGGATATACAAGTGACTGCCCTACCTGGAGAATTAGAATGCGAGGTAAAGAATACACTTGCAAACGTTTTTAATGAAGTTGTTAAAGAAATTATCAGATACGTAGGTTATTCAAGAATTTATAAATTGCCTAATGCTAAACAAGAGATAGAAGAACATCTGGAAGCGGATCTTACGTACGCGTTAAAGCAAAACTTCCCATTGAGCGCTCCACATGAGGGAGCGACAGTTCCAGCAGTAGTGGAACTAGCCGGACAGCCTTTAATTACTGCGATTCCTGGGCAAGAAGATAATTGTTGTGATTAGTTAAATGCAAGAACAACACACACAATGAGTAAATTATTGATTTTTCTGATACTAAATACCCTAACTATGGACGGTACTTACATCCATCTCATAAGTAAGCCATACAGCTTCGAGACAAGCTATATTGATTTTACGGTGATTGATATAGACGTATTGGCCAATAAATGCAAGTTCTACGCAGTAACCGGAGATTTGATCACAGAGTCTAATGTTCATGCTGTTAAGGAAGATGAGGTGGAGATTGTCGAAGATCGCTTATCCTTTTTAAAGGATACGGATGGATTCTATGTTCTTAGGATTATTGAAGATCCTGACTTGGATAATATTTTTTATTACAAGCTAGAACCCACTGTATTAGAAACTACCGTAGAGAAATGTAAATACAAGCAATATCTTATTGAAATAGAAGGGATATTCTTTTACCTTTTCTATGGAAAGCGAAGGGGGGAACCTCATTTATTTCCAGTAACGACGATTAGAGAGGATGATGTTGAGTATATTAGTTTGTATACTTTGGAGAAAGAATGGCTCTCGGCTAAAGACTAGCTTGTTTTATCACTAAAATAAGCCTGTACTTTTCTGTGGCTCGCTATTAAGTTGAGCCGCAGAAATTCTTTTAGTTATGCATCATGATCTCCTGCGCCAAAGCGCAAACAGCAAAGCTAACATTCATCAAAAGATTAAAAAATGCTCCCCTTGAAAAGGATCGGGAAGAATAGCCTTATACTATTTATCCTAATATTTTTTACCACCAACTGCATCGCTCAAGCACAATCCGGCTTCGTCAAAATCAAAGGAGGCGAACTCTTCTACAGAATTTTCGGTGAAGGGCCACCTCTAGTCATCCTCAACGGCGGGCCGGGCTTAGCCTCAGACGGCTATGAACATATAGCGGAGGAACTATCTGCCATCAGGAAAGTCATCTTATTTGATCAGCGCGGGACTGGAAAATCAAAAGTGAAATTGATCAATGAACAATCTATAACCATACATAACATGGTTAATGATCTGGAAAGATTACGGAAGCATTTAAAAATTGAAAAATGGGATGTATTGGGGCAGTCTTTCGGAGGGCTTTATGCTATGGCTTATGCCAGTAGGCATCATCAGTACATCAACAAAATGATCCTGAGTTCTTCGGCTGGTATTGATACCAGGCAGCTAGATTCGATGCAAGACTTCGATTTTCCACTTATGGAAGATATGACAAAGGAGGAGCGTGCTGTCCTTCTACAACTGAAAGAGGAAGTGAACAGCAAGAATCCCTCAGAAGTAAAAATGAAGAGGTATCGGAGTGGACTATTAGCAAGGTACTATATCAATAAGGTAGAAAGTCTTCCGAAGGCTGTTGAATGGTTTGCCTATAAGAGCAATCCAGCTCCTGGCATTAGTACCTATGTATGGAGAAGTCTGTTTACCTTCAATTATAAACGACGATTAAAGAAAATCATGACCCCAGTGTTGATCCTTCATGGCGTAGCTGATTTTATTCAAATTAATGTACCTATGAAGACCCACGAAATACTCCAAAATTCGAGGCTGGAATTTCTCGATGAAAGTGGACATATGCTCTGGTTAGATCAACCTAAGAAGGTGAAATCCTTGATTTATGCGTTTTTACAAAATTAGCCCGGCCCTCATTCCAACACCACCATCCCCAACAACAGAAACAACAAGTAAAACGCCACCCCCACCGCATTCTCAATCGTATTCTCCATCATATAAGAAATGAAAACGATCAAATGAAGGGAGGCGAAGAGCGCCGAGCCGTAGCGCCGCCGGTACCACAAGGGCACAACAAAAGCCCCCAAAAACACCACCAGCCCCCACAGCCCACATCCCGCCCAAATCGTCAGCAGCTGATTGTGCGGCATCTTAGGGTGCTCAATCTCCGGATGCTGCTCCTCGAAGCGACGGTATACCTCCGCCCGCAGATCGCCCGCGCCGACGCCCAGCCAGGGCTGCTCCTTGACCACCTGCCAACCTACGCCCAAAGAGACCAGCCGCTCACTGTCTGAGTAGGTCGCCCCCTCGCCCTTGAAGTACATCTCCAAGTCATAGCGGGCGTAGTTGACCTTGGAGTAGAAGCTGGGGATGAACTGGTAGGCCAAGACGGGCAGCAAGACCAGCAGGGCCAGCGCCGCCAAGCCCGGCCCCCAACGCCGCTTCACCCAGATATAGCGCAGGGCCATAAAGGCAATCGACAGGTAGAGTACCAGCAGGCCGCTGCGTACAGAGAGTACATGTATAAAGAGGAACAAAAAGACCGTCATCAGCCCGATCAGATGGCGCTCCCAAGCGTAGCGCCAAGTGTAGCGGCGGGCCCAGAGGATGGCCCCCGTCAGCACCGCAAAGGCCAGCATGAGGCTGAAGCGGATGTGATTACCGGGCGTAGGGATGTGCTGGCCCTTTTTCATCTGCTCGGTGATGTACTCGAAGTTGAGGCCGTAGCGGATGCCGGTGATGAGGGCAGCGAGGCTGGCCAAGCCCACAAAAGCGTAGAGCAGGCCGTTGGCCTGGCGACGACTCAACGGAGGCAGGCTGAAAAAGGCGAAGGGCAGGAGCAGAAAGGGCAGTTTGATGCGCAGGCGCTCCAAGCCGTAGCCCCAATCACTAGAGTAGGGGAGGGTGAGGAGGACAAGGAAAAAGGGGATGGTGACTGCCACAAAATCGGGGCGGCGGATGAAGGCCCGGAGCCGATCACCCAGCCCGCTGCGCAGCTGGATGGGGAAGCCCTGCTGAGGGGACTGCCACTGAAAGACGGACAATACAATCAAGGCAATCATGGAGACCGAGAGCACAAATTCCATCGAGAAAACCAGCGCCAGCACCCAGCTGAGGAGGAAGAAGAGGGACTGTGTACGATAGCGCTGTAAGAGGCGTTGCCAAATCATGAGATAAATCTTACCTTTGTGCCTAATTTTTCCCTGACTACTTTATATTTTCTGCTGCTTTGAGAAACGCAAAGACCAGCAATGCCGTTAGGGAATGCAAAGATTCACACAAATATAGAAATAATGTCCGCAGAAATTTTCGAAAAGGTTGATCAGGTGATGCAGGAGATCGAACAGGCTGCTCCGGAAAGTCCGGAGGCCGTCGAGCAGTTCCGCATCCGCTATTTGGGCTCTAAAAACATCATCAAGCCGCTATTTGGCGAGATGCGTAATGTACCCAATGATCAAAGGAAAAACTTTGGCCTGCGCCTCAATGAACTCAAGAAGGCAGCAGAAACGAAGTTCTCGGCCCTCAAGTCCGCCGCCGAAGCGGCGGCTGATGCGACAGCAGCCCAGCAGATCGACCTGACGGCCCCCGGCGAGCCGCTACCGCTCGGGGCCCGCCATCCCATTACCATCACCATGGACCGGATTATCGAAATTTTCTCTCGCATCGGCTTCACCGTCGCCGAAGACCGGGAGATCGAGGACGATTGGCACAATTTCACCGCCATGAACACCCCCGAAGATCACCCCGCTCGCGATATGCAAGATACTTTCTACCTGCGTGACGATAAGAACAGGCTCCTGCGCACCCACACCTCCTCGGTACAGTCGCGCCTGATGAGCCAGCAGCAGCCTCCCATTCGCATCATCGCCCCCGGAAGGGTTTATCGCAATGAGACCATCTCGGCGCGGGCACATTGCCAGTTCCACCAAGTGGAAGGTTTATATGTGGACGAAAATGTTTCTTTTGCCGACATGAAGCAGACCTTGCTTTACTTTGCTCAAGAATTCTACGGCCCCAATACCCGCATTCGCCTGCGGCCTTCCTACTTCCCCTTCACCGAGCCGAGTGCAGAGATGGACGTTTCCTGCTTCATTTGTGATAGTAAGGGATGTAATGTTTGTAAATACACCGGCTGGGTGGAAGTGTTGGGCTGTGGAATGGTAGACCCCGCCGTCTTTGAGCGATGTGGAATTGATAGCAAGAAATACACTGGCTTCGCCTTCGGTATGGGCATCGAGCGGCAGGCCATGTTGCGCTATCGCATCAATGACATCCGGCTGTTATTTGAAAATGATGTTCGTTTTCTCGAACAATTTACCTCAGCATAAGCACACATGAAACCGAGTATACCTAAAGGAACGCGCGACTTTGGCCCCCTAGAGGTGATCAAACGCAATTATATTTTTGATACCATTCGCAAAGTCTTCGTCCGCTTTGGCTATCAGCCTATTGAGACGCCCACAATGGAGAATCTGACGACCCTGACCGGGAAATACGGCGAAGAGGGCGATCAGCTGCTTTTCAAGGTCCTGAACAACGGCGACTTTCTATCCAAAGCACCGGCCGCAGAGCTAGAGCAGCGCAATTCCGCCAAAGTCTTGCCGGCTATCTCCAAGCGCGGCCTGCGCTATGATCTTACGGTGCCCTTCGCCCGCTATGTGGTGATGCACCAAAACGAAATTGCGCTGCCTTTCAAGCGCTACCAGATTCAGCCCGTTTGGCGGGCCGACCGGCCGCAGAAGGGCCGCTACCAGGAGTTTTATCAGTGCGATGTTGACGTGGTCGGCTCGGACTCGCTGATGTACGAAGCGGAGCTGATTCAGATCGCAGATCAGGTATTTCGCGACTTGAAGGTGAGGGTGGTGATCAAGATCAATAATCGCAAGGTGCTGGAAGGCATCGCCGAGGCCGCAGGCATCGCTGAGCACTTCGCGGCCATGACCACTGCCGTAGATAAGCTGGATAAAATTGGTTTGGATGGCGTGAAAGAGGATATGATCCGGCGAGGCATCCCCGAGGCGGCGATTCCCAAAATTGCGGAGCTGTTGCAGATGAAGGATTTGGGGGTATTGGAAACAGCCTTTGCGAACAGCCCTACGGGCTTGAAAGGCATCGAAGAACTGAGGGCTTTCCACCAATATTTTGACCAACAGGCTGCTCACAATGAGGTGGAGTTTGACATTACCCTGGCCCGCGGACTGAGCTACTATACAGGCTGCATTTTTGAGGTCAAGGCCAAAGAGGTGAAGATTGGTAGCATCAGTGGAGGAGGGCGCTACGATAACCTGACCGGCGTTTTTGGCCTCAAAGGGGTTTCGGGTGTCGGTATTTCCTTCGGCGCGGCGCGTATTTTTGATGTCATGGAAGAATGCGCCCTTTTTCCTGCCGATTTTGGTCAGACCTTGCAAGTGCTGCTCATTGCCTTCGACGAGGCGACGCACCTTTATGCCTTCAACTGTTTGAATCAACTGCGGGCCGCAGGCCTCAACGCAGAGCTGTATCCCAAGCCTACGAAGCTGGGCAAGCAGATGAAATATGCGAACGCTCGGAAGGTACCGTATACCGTGTTGATTGGGGGTAATGAAATGGAAAGTGGTCAGTTGACATTGAAAAACATGGAAAGTGGGGAGCAGCAATCCTTATCCTTGGAAGCCATTATCAGCCAGATTAAAGGCTAATTCGCTTGTCTTATGACTCCGTATACTAGTCTAGAAAAAATACAGCAAGCCCTTCGTTCGGGCGAATTGAGTTGCCAGGTTTTGGTCGACCATTACCTGCAACAGATTGAAAAGAACGAGGCACTCAATGCCTACATCGAAGTCTTCGGCGAGGAGGCCCGCGCCCGCGCGCTCGAACTGGATGCCCAATACCAGCGCGATCCTAACAGCGTCGGTCGCCTCTTCGGGGCCGTGATTTCCATTAAAGATTTACTGTGCTACAAAGACCATGAAGTCAATGGAGGCTCTAAAATCCTCGAGGGCTTCACGGCGCTTTACAGCGCCACGGCTGTGGAGCGCCTGCTGGCGGAGGATGCCATCATCATCGGTCGCAACAACTGCGATCAGTTCGGAATGGGCTCGGCGAGTGAGCATAGTCACTTTGGGCCGGTGCGTAATGCCGCTGATCCGACGCGGATTGCCGGAGGCTCTTCGGGGGGCTCAGCGGTGGCGGTGCAGGCGCAGACTTGCCTGGCGTCGATTGGGACGGACACTGGGGGGTCGGTGCGACAGCCCGCCGCCTTGTGCGGCGTCGTTGGCGTCAAGCCTAGCTATGGGCGCATCTCCCGCTACGGCCTGCTGGCCTACGCCTCTTCCTTCGACCAAATCGGCGTACTGGCCCACAACGTCGCCGATGCCGCCCTGCTGCTGGAAATCATGGCCGGGCCGGATGAATTTGACAGCACCGCCAGCCAACAAGCCGTACCAGCCTACTCGCAACAGCTCGATTTTTCGACAAAAGCAAAAATTGCCTATTTCGAACCAGCGCTTAATCATCCAAAATTAGATGCTGCTATCAAAGCTGGTAGCTTAGCCCTGATCGAGCAGCTGAAAACGGCTGGCCATACCGTAGAAGCCGTAGATTTTGACTACCTGGAATACATGGTTCCCGCCTACTACGTGCTGACCACCGCCGAGGCTTCTTCCAACCTTTCCCGCTACGATGGTATTCGCTACGGGCATCGGAGTACGGCGGCTAGTAATTTACTGGAAACCTATCAAAAATCGCGGACAGAGGGCTTCGGCAAAGAGGCCAAGCGCCGTATCATGCTAGGCACTTTTGTACTGAGTGCAGGTTATTACGATGCCTACTACACTAAGGCACAGAAAGTGCGGCGATTGGTACAACAACAGACGTTTGAGATTCTGGAAAACTATGATTTTATCCTGATGCCTGTTACCACTAGTACCGCCTGGGCCATTGGCGAGAAAGTGGATGATCCGGTAGAAAATTACCTGGCCGACATTTACACTGTTCAGGCCAATATGGCCGGAATTCCGGCGGTTTCGCTGCCTTTAGGCCAGCATTCCGATGGGCTACCCTTTGGTATTCAAATCCTGGGGAATCGCTTCAAGGAGGCTGATTTATTGGCATTTTCGTATCATCTTTCAAAAGAATTTAAATAAAAAATATACGTTTTAATCTTGTTTTTTAGAGAAAAAACCCATTATCTTTGTTTTCATAAACTTTCCTAAAAACACCTTTCACCTCTAACGTTCCCACAACCTCCACTGACTCCCCCAACGTTTCGGGAGGGGTATTTTGAGGACAAGCCATTAAGCGTTTACCGCCATTTGAGGAGGCGGGCCTGAGGCGCGATGCTGGCTTTTATAGGACACGAACGAACACTCTGAACCATGAACAATCGAGCTATTTTAACCATGCTTATGGCTTTGCTATGCACTGTGCTATGGGGAGCCACTGCCAATGGAGGAGGCGATGGGATGAAGAAGAGCAGAAAAACACGCTACAAGCTGCCCAAATATTCTAAGAGCACCATTCTGGAACGGATGGACGACTTAGAAGCTCCTTTTGAGATGCGTCTCAACACCACCATTTCCAAGATCATCAAAGATTATGTCTCCAATGGCCGTCGGGGCACCGAGATCATTCTGGGCCGTCGGGCGATTTTCTTTCCTATTTTTGAGCAATACCTGCAGGAAAAAGGCTTGCCGGAGGAATTGAAATACCTGGCTGTTATTGAATCAGGCTTAGACCCTACCGCGGTTTCGAAGGTCGGCGCTGCGGGCCTCTGGCAATTCATGCCGAAAACTGGCCGGAAGTACGGACTAGTCATTGATGACTACCGAGATGAGCGCTTTGATATTCACAAATCTACCGTAGCAGCTGTTGACTACCTGGACTATCTCTATAATCGCTTTGACGACTGGACGCTGGCGATTGCTGCCTATAATTGTGGCCCGGGTCGGGTCAGCAAAGAAATCCGCAAGGCGGGCACTCGTGATTTTTGGAAGTTGAAGAAAAAATTACCCAAAGAGACCCAACGCTATGTGCAAAAGTTTCTGGCCGTCAACTATGTTATGAGCTACTACCTCTTCTACGATTTGCATCCAGATTATCCCGACTACAATCTGCAACTCACGGCACTGACCAAAGTCTACAAGCGCCGTTCTTTCAAGCAGCTGGCCTTGGAGACGGGGGTTGATGTAGAGATTATTCGTCGCCTTAATCCTGCTTACAAAAAGGAGCTGGTACCACCGGTGCGGCAAGGTAATTTATTGATGTTACCGAAGATTGGTCGGCAGGATGATTATCAGTTGTTACAGGTGTATAGGTAGGGAACAGTTGGAAGTAGCGTGGAAGAGATTATTCTGTTTCAATTAACGCTTTGAGGTTAATTTCCAATCCATCGATGATTTCTAGCTGCTTGGACCAATTGAGGATTTGCCAATCTTTATCGGCCTCGGAGATCATCACTTTCTCAGAATCTGTAAATATCCAAATCACTTTTTCGACGCCAAAGGCTAACAAGTCGTCCGTTTTTTTGTGGAAATAGCTAAAGGAATCTTTGACCTCTTCAAGTTCCGCTTTCGTATCGATTTTGATAACAATCTTAGGGGCGACACTGAGGTATTTATTGGTCTTGTCCACTCCTTTTAATTTATCGACGTCGACGATGGCGATGTCAGCGGCTCTCCATCCCTTATCTTTAAATTGTAGCCCTATTTCATTAGTGAGGACCACATATTTTTTATCCAGATGAGACATTAAGAGGAAGACCAGTTTGGTAATGATCAATGATTGTAAATAGCTGCTTCCCATTAATTCCTCGATTTGTTTATTGCCTTTCAGATACTCCTTGTAGCCTTTGTAATAGATGGGTTTACCCGCCACCATTTCATAGATTAAGCTTTCAGGAATATCTTGAACTGCATTCTTCATATAGGAGTAATTTACTTCAAAACTACATGTTTTAATTAAAGTTAAATGTTTCAGGGGATTAATTCAATTTAAATCTTGGAATGCAGTTCCACACATTTGTCCTGTCACAGAATAAACAGTCCCTAAATTTTTGTAAGTCAAATTGATCCAAAGACTTACATATAGTGAAAAAGTGTTAAAATAGTTGGCTGGAACAGTTATTGCAATATGCAAATTACATTTTTGCGTTATAGATTAATTACATTTGCAATGAACCTCACAGCTGAGAAGATCGATGATCTTCAATACCCGACATTGCTTTTGACACGAACTGACATTTAAGGATCAACCATTATGAAACAAATATTTGCAGTGGTAGTACTGCTGGTGTGCGGTATCGCAATAACGAACGCACAATCGAATAGAGACTACGCATCCATCAACGCGCAAACCATTCCTGGCTACACAGATAGTGAACTCAAAGAGCGACTGAGCAAGCTGACCAATAAGGTCGTCCCTCCTCAATTGACTTCCGTCGTTAAAAGCTACATCAACACTTATACGGTAAAAAAACGCCAGCATACGGAGATTATGCTCGGAAAGATCAATATGTATTTTCCGGTTTTCGAGAAGTATTTGTTGGAGCAAGATATGCCAACGGACCTCAAGTACCTGCCCGTTGTGGAGTCGGCCCTCAATCCTTCGGCTGTGTCGAGATCGGGGGCGGTTGGTTTATGGCAGTTCATGCCTGCAACGGGTAAGGAAAATGGGTTAAAAATCAATTCGTTGGTGGATGAGCGTCGCGATCCGCACAAGGCGACACAGGCGGCACTGAAGTACCTTGGTCGTTTGTACAAAAAGTATGGCGATTGGTCCTTGGCGCTGGCGGCCTACAATGGCGGACCAGGCAGGGTTAACCGGGCGATCAAGCGCGGGCGCAGCAAGAATTTTTGGCGCATCCGTCGTTACCTCCCCCGGGAGACACGCAACTACGTACCGGCCTTTATCGCCGCTACTTATGTCGTCCATTATTACCACAATCACAACCTGCAACCTCGCTATCCTGAGTTGGAATTGCAGCTCACCGCAACGACGAAGATATTCAAACGGATGAGCTTCCAAATGATCTCCGATATTACCGGGGTCTCCATGTCTACTATCAAAACGCTCAATCCTTCTTACAAGCAACGCTTCCTGCCTCGTAATTCTAGAGGCAGCTACCTGACCTTGCCGCAGAACGCTATGGCGACCTTGCTCAATAAGCTGGGCCGTCCGGATGCTCGCCTGAATCATATCGTATCGACACCGATTCCGGGGCCACGCTCGGTCATGGATGATGAAAATTTTGTGAAGGCTTCGTACATCGTTCAGCCCGAAGAAACGTTGGAACAAATCGCAGAGAAGTACGACTGTACGCCCTATGATATTCTGCAATGGAATCGGATGACGCAAACGGCGCTTTCGCCCGGGCAGCGCCTGCTGCTGTACCGGCCTAAGCTGGATCGCAAGACGCTTGAGCTATTAGCCCCCCTGCCCCAGCAGCGGATTCAATTGGAAGGGCCGCAGGCCAGGGCGCTGGGCTATTTACCGGCTAATAACTCTAAAATCCGCGACATCTCTCGCAAATATGGTTTCAGTCGAATGGGAAAAAGTGGCAAGTATGTCTACTATCAAATCCGCCGCCGCGAGTCCCTTTTGGAAGTGGCCGATAAATTTGCGGATGTTAGCCTCGAAGATATTCTCAAACTCAACAACATCAGAGAGGGGCAGCCACTACAGCCCGGTACCCGGATTTTGATCAAAAAGCAATAAAAAATAAAAGGTCGAAGAAGACTCTCCGACCTTTTGTTAAAACACCTAAAACCCTATTATTTAACTTACCTTATCATGAAAAACTTAATTCCTTATTTTCTTTTAACCTTTGTTCGTCCTTAGGCGATTACAATC
>JBCDGZ010000176.1:0-13090 GCA_038750655.1 Bacteroidota bacterium
CGCAAAGAGGGATTTCGGCCATTGGGAAAATAAGAGATGTCTTCAAAACACTTTTCAATATCCCCATTGATCAAATGCTGCAAATCTTCTTTTGAAAAAGCCGTCTTTTTCGTTCTTAGCAGTGGAGTGAAATATTTTCGTTCGGCATTTTTGCGCGTTTCGATCTCCTCATTGGAGTACACCACACCTGCTCCTTCGTTGAGCTGCTCGTCGTTGAAAAATCCAGCACAGCCGCCATCCATTTTCAAGAACAGCCGGTCCTCCAAATAGCATCGGTAACTAAAAAAGAACAAGAGGTTGTCCCCGTTTTTGACAAATGAATTGATAGAAATGTCATAGCGCAGGGTCTGGCCTTCGTACGGAAGGTCGTCTACAAAAGTCAACGTACAGTCCAGCAATCGATAGACTAAATCCCCTTTGTTTTGAAAGTCTATTCCCAGATATGCAATCAAAAGCAGATCGCACTGGCCCGACTCCACCGCTACTGCCGAGGGAATCTGCTTATCTGTAGTGTACCAGGCATCATAGGGAATGTCGTATTCCGTTTGCATCGTCGAAGGCTTATATTCCCCCAGCTTGGCATTCATATCGGTCACCCGACTCACGAGTAAATAGGGGTGCATGGGCAGCATGACCCGACGACGATAGCTGTCGATGGTGGAATAGTCGGGACCAAACACCTTGGCAATCTGACCCTTGGCAAACTCTTCCAGGTCTTCTTGTGAGAACACGATGTTCTTCCCTTTCAGGTGTTCACCTGATGCAAAATTTTGTAAGCGAAGGCCGTTCTCTCCCAGTTGGGTTTTTTCGGCGATGAGCTTTTCCTTTTTTATCGTATCCATATTTTTCTTTGATCTTATGAGTGTTTCCGTTCGGTTGGGTTGAGTAATACTGCTCCCTCTTGATCCTGCGGTGAGATAGGTGGCATGCTCCGAAACCGAAGGGATTGCATCGGAGAATACCAATTCTTGATGTAGCGTTCTTTTTTGAATATTATGAAAAGTTCCGGAGGCTTCCGCTGCGGTAAAACGCTCAAAAATTGGAGCAGCCCCAGGAATGATTTTCTTTAAAAATTGTCTTTGTTGCTGATTTTGTTGAGCGTCAGGAAAAAGAATGGACAGGTCCAGATTGACGCCATGACTCAGCAGTTGTGCAAGCAGTGCCAATAAGGATTGGGTATCCGTCTTTCCTTTTTGATTGATGGAAACTGCTAGATGATGCCTTCCTTTTAGGGTATGGGAAATCCAGTTGGTACAAGTAGCGTTGGCTCCTAATTCTACAAAAATTCTTGCCCCCGCACGGTAAACCGTTTCTACCGTTTTGGGGAAGTCCACCTGCTGCGCACAAACCGCAAGGGAGTTCTTGGCGATCTCCAGACTATCGACCTTAATTTTTGCTTGGCTGATGCTGGAATAGAAGTCAATATTGGTTTGATCGGTAGCTGGAAAATTGTGCATATCCAACAAGCCCACCTCCTCTTTCTTACAAAAATCCTGATGGATCACATTTTGAAACGGCATCTCAATGACCGGGCAGCCCAGCTTTTCTACTATGGCCTGACAAACCGTTCTGTCTCCGGAGATGATCACTTCCTGGTCGGTGTTCACAAAGGTGAGGTAGGCCTGCTGCTCTTGTGCAACCAGTTTTTCCACTGCTGTTCTTGGGGCGAGTAAGACCATGCTGACCCAACGCGCTTTCGCCTCTGCGCTGGAGATACCCCAGTGCTCAGCCAGCAGCTCCAGATTCCCCGCAAAGCGATTTTTGAAAATCGGCGATTGCCTAAATTTTTCCGCATTACGGGGATGCCAAACCCCCAGCGAGTACCACATACTGCTACACTCTCCCATGCTGTACCCAAAGGCCATGTGAGGTTCCAGTTGGAAGAAAGAGCGAAGTAGATGGGTGTAATTGGCCGAATAAAAAACACCGGCTGACATCATCGAAATGGCATCTTCGTAGATGTTTGGGGCCGGCGCATCTGCGCTTTGTAGCTTGGGAAATAAATAGTTGGATCGTAAAAACTGATCCAGTTGATCTTTCCCGAGAAGCCCCTCGTAATGAGTAAGTAGGTCTGGAAATAACTGAAACAAATCTTGTCCCAAGCCGGTATAGGCGGTCGCAGAACCCGGATACACAAAAGCTACTTTCCCTCCCTGCTGCACCAGTGGATTGGGGGTGAAATAACTGCCTTTGGGGGTCTTAAGGTTGACGCCCTTTTCGATGGCATTAGTGATATGGTTTTTGAAAAAAGCAATTTCACCAAGCAGCTCCGTTTTGTCTGAGGCGAGTAGTGCCAGACGCTTTGAAACCGTTTCTTTTGTCGATTGTAGAAAGTAGGACTTAGCCAGTGAGCTTAGCGGTGTAGCTGCGGCTAAGGCATTTTCTAATGCTGCTAATTCTTGCAGCAATTCCGAGGCATCTCTTCCCTTAAGGACGAATAATTTTGGGGCCTGCTCGTAGAGTAGGCTAGGGGAGACGGCTCTTTGCTCGCTAGCTTCTGACAGGCGAATCTGAATTCCATCCAGTCCATTGATTGCAGCCTGGCGTTTGGTCTGCTCATTGGATAAAATCCAGGGTCGAGAATTAGTCGGGAAATAGTACGGGCTATCTTTAAATGCCGCCTGGCCTTTGGCCGCTTTCCAGTTGGGAATGCCCGGAATAAAACGGTGGTGAACACACAAGGCCGTCTTGATCAAACTTGCCATGCCCGAGGCCGCAAAGGTATGGCCAATGTTGGCCTTCACCGACCCCAGGGCCGTCGGCTGGCTGGGTTGATAGTGCAACAACCGGCGCTGTTCCGCTTGGTCTTCCTCTTCAATGCCAGTGGCAGAAAGTTCCAGATAGCCTGCTGGGGAGGACCTGTTGGCTTGGCCTATTTCATCAATGATAGTGTAGGCTTTTCTTTGTGGAGAGGAAGTGTTGGTCAATACGACCGCTCCCGCTCCTTCTCCCACCAACCATCCATCATCGTCCTTGTTGAACGATAAGCTAGGATGAGCAGCGGAGTTTACCTTACTTTTTTGATTGCGCAGCAACACATTTTCCAAACCTCCCGAAAAATCTACTGCACCAACCACCACCGCATCTACCTCTCCCAGCGACAGCATATTCTGGGCGATCTCCAAGGTTTTGAACACCGAGTTTTCCCCACAAGAGACCGTAAAGGCCGGTCCCGAAAAATCCCACAAAGCCGATACCCGACTGGCCATGAGGTTACCAATGTAGCTGGTAAATTCACTGGGCATCGGCGTACCTTCCCGGTGATTGAGACTATTCTTGCAAAGCTGCATCAGTTCTTCCTCTTGCTCCGGACTCAGCTCAATACCATACTTTTCCAGGGCTTCTTTCAGTTGCCAGGACATATCCCAACGAGCCAGAATTTGGTGGATGGCTAATTCGGTTTCCATAGCCACCAGCACCGCCACATTTTGGGACTCCTTTAGGCCCGCATCTTTGATCGCGTTGTCGGCTACTTTCAACAAAAGGGCCTGTTGAGGGTGAAGACGCTCTGCTTCTTTGGGTTGGATTTTGTAGCGCAACAAATCAATTTCAAATTCACTGATGTAGGCGCCTTTCGGGGCTTCTCCCTGATCAAATCCATACTGCCGGAGGAGCGAAGTATTTTGTTCGATTCCCTTCCACCTGTTTTTGGGCAGAGGGCTAAAATGTTGCTTACCCTGATAAATTGTAGTGTAAAAATCCTTCAGAGAACGGCAATTGCCGAAGTGAGCATCCATCCCGATAACCGCCATCGCTTGTCGTGCTACGCTTGGATTCGAAGTAGCCTTAGTAAGGTCTTCGGTATAGCTTTGCACAATCATGTGGGCATTGGTTCCCCCAAAGCCAAAGGAGTTGATTCCCGCTTGCTTATTGGTCGGTGTCCACGGAGTCATTTGGCTGATCATATTGGAGCTGCCTTCCCATGCCTCGTCTGGCTGAATCGGATTTTCTACATTAATGTTAGGGGGAATGAGGCCCTTTTGCATGGCTAGTAAGACCTTTAGCAGGCCAGTCATTCCGGCAGCCGTCAGCAGGTGTCCCATGTTAGATTTGACCGAGCCCAGCAGGGGCGTGGTATCGTATTGCTTAAAAAAGTGGGCAATAGAACTCAGCTCGGTGACATCGCCCAGGGGTGTTCCCGTAGCGTGGCATTCCAGATAGGAGGTCTCTTTGGGCGAAACACCGTGATTTTGGTAGGCTCTTTCGAAGGCCAGGGCTTGCCCTTTCGGGTTGGGGCTAAGTAAGAATTTCCCACGGCCATCATTGGACAAACCAATCCCTCCAATGACGGCCAATATCTGGTCTCCGTCTTTTTCTGCATCTTCCAGTCGCTTCAACAAAACCATTCCTGCGCCTTCTGAAGAAACCAGCCCAGCAGAATCCTGATCAAAGGGAACAAATTTTTTGCCCCTTGGTGCATAGGCGTGGAAAATCGAAAATCCGATATGGATAAAGAGCTGATCCGAAGCACTCACTGCTCCGGCGAGCATCAAATCTGATTTCCCCATAATCAGCTCATCACAAGCTAGTTTTATGGCGTACAAAGAGGTAGCACAGGCGGCATCCAGGGCATAGTGACTTCCGTTCAGACCGAGCGCCTTGCTGACCATCTCGGAAGGGGTGTAGGCCAAGATTTCATTATCCGGCTGCGCCTTTTTGTGCGGGCTGATACGGAAGTCTTCCTGTTTGAGGAGTTTTTGAATGGCCTTTTCTGTGGTTTGGGTATATACATCCGCCAGCAGTCGGTGAGAGGAGCTGGTTGGGAAGGACAGGTTGCCAAGAATTAAACCGCATCTATCCAGGTGCTTTGCATCATCGAGATAGCCCCCATCGCGCAAGGCTTCTTTGGCCACATAGAGCGACCATTGATAAAGTTTGTCTTGTTTCGCCAGGTAATCTGCGGGCAACTTATAGGCTGTAGGATCAAATTGAAAATCCCTGATGTAGCCGCCGCGTAAGGAATAGCATTTATCCTCCACCCCTTTATCCGGCTGAAAGAACAGGTCAGGATTTACACCAAAGTCTTCCGCCGTTGCGGTACCCGTTAAGTCTTTTTCCTGCATCAGATTTTCCCAGAATTCCTCGGGAGTGGAGGAGCCAGGGAAGAGCGCCGATGTTCCTATGATTGCAATTTTTGTCATGATATGCTTTCTACCAGGTCAGATTTTTTGAGATGGTCACCACCGCCCCCTTCGTTTCAATATATACATTGCCCTCCTCATCGTAGACGGTACAATCCGCTGCCATCTTTACATCGCTAGCTTCGACGATTCCTACGTGGACCAATAGTTTTTTCCCGAATGGGGCTTGTTTGTAGAACACAGCACTTTCGGTTTGCAGTGGAAGACTTTTGGCCTTGTCTCTATTTTTCTGTACCCAAACCAACATACCCTGGTACTGAATATCTGCGAAAAAGGTATTTACTGAAAACAATGGAAATTGCCCTTGATCTTTCAAGGGGACTTCGGGTGCCTCGCAGGAAAGAACAATCTGCTGATCGGTACAATCCAAAATTTCTTCAATCCCCTGGAAGTACGCTCCGTGAAATAGGGAGCCGTCTTGATACAAAACAGTGCCTTTAGAAGGAGGATAAGTCCCGCTAATGGTGGGAGAGAAGCGAGGGGCTTGGGGAATAGATTTTTTGTTGACCAGCGTAATCTGTGCTTTGTAGTGAAAGAGCGGTAACTTTCCTCCTGCACTCGTAATGCTGGTCTCGAAAGAAATGTGCTCTGGGCTTTTTTCCGTTTCTTTTATCTCCAGGATGTAGTCCTCTTTCTGAGTACCATCGAAGACAATGCCTTTGAATAATTTGGTGTCTTGAATCTTGAATACCTGAAAATCCGGGTAAAGATTCTCGCAAAGCTGGGCCATCCAGCCTACCGCATTGACCACCGGAAGCACCGCTTTTCCTTGAATCATATGATCCTTGAGGAAGGGATTATCCTCTAGCCTTAGCTTTCTGTGAATGCGGTACGTTTGCAGATCGCCCAGGTGACTTACCGCAGTTGGCAAGGTGCCGCCAATGATGCATTGGGCTTGATGGCTATACTGGGTACTGAGTTCATTGACCAGCATGGCTGCGCCGCCCTCACTATTGACCAGGCTAATCCCTGCGGCTTCGAATTGGGCTTTAAGCTCGCCGTGTACCATCCCACTGTCCCATGCGCCCCAGTTAATGGCCGAGACCTGCGTTTTGGGATGATTGGTTTTGAAAAGATGAGCCGCTTTGCTCAGGATTTCATTGGCGATGGCGTAGTCGGTCTGACCAATATTTCCGTAGAAACCCGCCACCGACGAGAAAAGAATAAGATGATCCAGTTGGTTGAGATTGACGCTAGCAAGCAAGCTGAGCAGGCCATCCAGTTTTACAGAAAGTACATTGTCAAAATCAGCCTCCGATTTGTCCTGGATGTATTTATCGGCGAGCCTGCCGGCTCCGTGAATGATGCCCGTAATGGAACCCAAGTCCGCCACTACCTCGTCCAATGCTTTGCGGAAACTTCCGATATTGGTAACATCTCCCTGAACGTAGGCGACTTTGGCACCGTGGGCTTGTATTTGCTGTATCGTGGCTTCGATCTCTTTTTTGGCGACAATCTTTTTGAATAGGCTTTTGACTTTGGGAAGGCTAGGTTTTTCTCCTCTTTCCTTCATGTCCATCATGATGAGCCGTTTCAAATTGCCCTCATCGGATTCCTCTTTTGCAAAATCCGGAATTGTAAAGCTTATATCAGATCGCCCCAACAAGATGAATTGGCACTGAAAAGTTTTGGCCATTTCTATGACGCAGGTTGCCGTAACGCCTCGCGCGCCACCACTTACCAGGAAAACAGATTCCTTGCTAATTGTCGTTTGGATCGGATGATTTTCCAGCAGTTCAACTTTTCGAGCACTTGTGGTCTTGCGCCCTTCCTCCGATAGGCCGACTTCTATCACCTTGACATTAGGATCATGAAGTTCTGCCATGATGTGTTTTGTTGTTGCTGCTGTTGGAAGTTCTGCTTGAATATCCAGTGCTCGACAGAAAACCGGTGCCCATTCTAGATTCAAGCACTTCACCAATCCCGTAATTCCTCCTCCAACAACAGAAGTATTGCCTCGTTTACCTTGCCCCAGTTTTCCGTCCATTCTCGTTACCGTCACAAAATTAGCCCGCTGCTGTTCCCCCAGCTCGTTGAGGTCTTTTTGAATATGTTTGGCGATGAAAAAAATCGCTTTCACGATGTCCCGCTCCGCCTTAAAATGCTGGGTAAAGTTTCCGTGCTGAAATTCAAAGTGAGGATGGATATGAATAAAGCTTCCCGTTTTTCCGTACTGCTGGTGAAGCTTTTGGATCGTCTGGCCGATGGCTTCATCGGTGTAGGCTGGCAGGTTAAGCGCATGCTCAGTCATCGGATTTGGAATGCCGGGTAGGTTCATCACTACCACTTTATTACCCGCCGCTTTTAGGGCATCCAGCATTTGGCTACTTAAGGCCGAACCGTCGTTGGTCAGGAGGGTGTGGTGGCTGGAAGGAATACTATAGTCCAGAAAATCAGGTTGAGGCAGGTAAGAAAGGCCAATTTCAAAGCGTTCGACACCATGAAATTGACCGCTCTTTACTGTTTTTTCTTCCAGTGTAGGTGCTACAGAAGCACTTAGGATATTACTTTTTTTTTACTGTGATTACTGACATAATTGACAATTTCGCCCAGCGTTCGGAGTTCTGTCAATTCATTCGGATTGATACCGGACAGCTCTGGATATTTTTGCGTAAGGGCACCAAATATTTCTACTCGCTTGATGGAATCGATTCCGAGATCGGCTTCCATATCCATACTCAGTTCCAGCATTTCAGCGGGGTAGCCGGTCTTTTCGCTTACTACTTCGAGGAGCATGCCGGACAGTTGACTGTGGTCGACCGCCGGAGCTGAAGCGGCGGCGGCTGGGGTAGGGGCGACCGGCTGACTAGTTTCCGGAACAGCCGTTGCGGCAACCGGAGTAGGGGCTCCGCCTGAGCCATTAGCCCCGACGTAACTAACAATTTCGCCCAGCGTCCGGAGTTCTGTCAACTCATTCGGGTTGATGCCGGACAGCTCAGGGTATTTTTGCGTAAGGGCACCAAATATTTCTACTCGCTTGATGGAATCGATTCCGAGATCGGCTTCCATATCCATTGATAGTTCCAGCATTTCAGCGGGGTAGCCGGTTTTTTCGCTCACTACTTCGAGGAGCATGCCCGACAATTGGCTGTGGTCAACGGCCGGAGCTGGAGCGGCGGCGGCTGGGGTGGGGGGGACTGGCTGGCTAGTTTCCAGAACAGCCGTTGCCGCAACCGGAGTAGGGGCTTCACCTGATCCATTAGCCCCGACGTAATTGACAATTTCGCCCAACGTTCTAAGTTCTGTTAATTCATTCGGATTGATGCCGGACAGCTCTGGATATTTTTGCGTAAGGGCACCAAATATTTCTACTCGCTTGATGGAATCAATCCCAAGGTCAGCCTCCATATCCATAGAGAGTTCCAGCATTTCAGCGGGGTAGCCCGTTTTTTCACTCACCACCTCCAACAGCATACTGGACAATTGATTGTGGTCAATCCCGGTGCTCGGATTAGCTACCGCTGGCTCGACTGTTGTCTGAACCACAGGCGTTGCCACCGATAAGTTGGAGGCATGACCGTTTCCATTGCCATTGGTATAGGCTGGAGTTTCGGCAATGATGTCAGGAATATTCTTTGTGAATCCATTTGCAGGAGCGTCATTGCCCGAGCTTGAGGGTGCTTTAGTGGAATGTACCGTCTCTGATAGTAAGTTGAGCAACTGTTGAGACTGTTTGTTTTGCTCATTCATGAAGCGTTCAAAAATCTCTAGAGATTTTGTTTGATTCGCTTTAAAAGATTCTAAAGTAGATTGTATTAAGTTCAATACTTCTTTATTCATCATTTCTTCTTCGTTTTCAATTGGGTTGTTGGATAGGGGGTTGGTGACTGGGACTTCTACAATTTTTTCGACCGTCACAATTTTTTCAATTGTTTCTGTTGCTCCCCCTTGAATTTGGAAGCCATCATTGAGGGTATCTCGATAGGCTTTTTGGGTAGCAGGAGAAACGTAGTTATTTCCACTCAGCTGCACGGTGAGCTTTGACTTTGGCGGAAGAGGGGCCAGTTCCTTTTTGTAAGGATCGATATGGGTGATCGGCAATCCTAAGACTTGCAGTTGAACGACCGCTTGGCGCAGCTGAAGATCACTATCCTTACTAGCACTAGCATTGATAGCGATGGCAACCATCTCTTTATCCTGTAAAATATTTTTGACCAGCTTGGTCAGCACTCCTTTAGGTCCAAACTCTACAAAGATTCGAGCACCAGCCTGATAGAGGTTTTCAATTTGCTGTTTAAATAGAACCGGATGTAGCATCTGGTTTTGTAAGATGGATTGGATGCTATCTAAGTTGTCCGGATAGGCATCAGCGGTCGTGTTCGAATAGACAGGAAGGTGAGCTTTGCGGAAGGTCTGTTGGGCCACAAAAGCGGAAAAAGGTTCCTGCGCATGCTTGACAAAGGCGGTATGGAAGGCCGCTGAAACAGCAAGTGGAATAACAGAAAAGCCCTGCGCACCAAGCTGCTGCTCCGCCGCTTTTATCTGAGCGGTCCCCCCCGCAATGATGACTTGATTTGGAGCATTTACATTCGCAATGGAAACCCCCGGGATGGAGGTGATCGCCTGCTGTACTTGTTCCTGTGAGGCTTTGACCGCCAGCATGGTTCCCGAGTCTGATGTCGGAGTTTTGCTGGCCATCGCTTCTCCTCTTGCTTTGGCCAAAGCCAGGAAGGTCGCTTCATCGTATACGCCAGCGGCCCAAAGTGCAGTCAGTTCACCAAAGCTGTGCCCTGCTGTAAAGTGTGCGGCAAAGCCCGCTTGTTGGAGCAGGTTGTATTGCCCCATACTCAGTGCGCCGATGGCAGCTTGGGCATATTGGGTCTGCGTTAAGTTTTGTTGTTGGGCCTTTTTTGCTTCCTTTGAAAAAACCGGGATCGGGAAAATATTTTTTGATAAAGCGGTTTGACCGGATGCCTCATACAAGGCATCTGCCTCTTGAAAGGCTTTCGCAACGATGGGGAAGGTATTGGCCAATGCTTTACCCATACCCACATACTGCGACCCTTGTCCGGCAAATAAGGCCGCTACTTTTTGTGTCGTTGGATCAACTCCATTAGGACGATAATAGATTCCTTTAGGATGATCCCAGGCCGTTGTACGAGATTGTAACTCCCGAGCGGCGATGGTCAGGTAGGCTTTACATTCTTCCAAGGTACTGACCACAAAACCGATTCTTGCGTGAGCTGTTGCTAGACTCGCTGTTTTACTGGCCTGTACGATTTTATCGAAAGCGGCTTGTCCTTCTTCCTCTTGAAGCTGCGCCAACTGCGCTTGACAGAGCTGTTGCAAAGCATTGGGGGTAGCCGCTTGTAGCAAAACCGTTTTATAGGGTTCATGCAGCCGGTAATTTTGATGCCTCTGCCCCTCGTATTCTTCCAGGGTGATGTGAACATTGATTCCTCCAAAACCAAAGGCAGAAACGCCGGCCCGTCGGGGATGTCCATTTCGCAGCCAGGGGCGCGCCTCTGTATTGATATAGATGGCAGAATTTTCAATGTCGAACTTTGAATTGGGTTGCTCGACATTTATAGTCGGAGGAAGTACCTTATGATGTAGGCTCAGTACCGCTTTGATAATTCCGGCGGCACCAGCTGCGGATTTGGTGTGTCCGATTTGGGATTTTACCGATCCCAAGGCGATGTGTTGTTTTCGTGGGTTGTTGGCGCCAAAAACCATTTGCATAGAGGTAAACTCTGTCGGGTCGCCTGCTCCGGTGCCGGTGCCGTGCGCTTCGATCAGGCCAACCGTTGAAGGGGTATAGCCCGCATCTTCGTAGGCCCGATTCATTGCTAAGGCTTGACCGGATGGGCGGGGTGCATAAACGGATTTAAACCGACCATCGCTGGACGTCCCCACGCCTTTGATCACCGCATAAATATTGTCCCCATCTCGCTCGGCATCTTCCAGTCGTTTCAGTACCAACATGCCAATGCCTTCGCCGATGAGCATCCCGTCTGCTTGATCGCTGAAGGGCCTGATGTTTCCAGATTTTGAGAAGGCGGGCGTTTTCGAAAAAGACATATACATGAAGGGCGAATTATCGGTATCCACCCCGCCAGTTAGCATCATATCACATCGACCTTCTACCAGTTCGCTCAATGCCATTTTAATCGCGCTCAAAGAAGCCGCACAAGCCGCATCTACCACACTATTGATTCCGCCTAAGTCAAATCGATTGGTGATTCGTCCAGAGATGACATTGCCCAAAAGTCCAGGAAAGGCATTCTCATTCCAACTGACGTATGCCTTTTTCATCTTTTCCACGATCTTCGGAATATCTTCTTCGGCTACCCCGGAAGCCCTCAGCGCCTTTTCCCATACGGGGTATTGTAGGCGAGCGATGAGGGGCGTGATGAGTTTTTGACCACCCCCGACACCCAACAGCACGCCCGTTTTGGCCTTTAGGGCGGCGGTAAACTTTCCCGAGGCTTTTCCATAGCCAGCATCTTCAAAAGCATCTCTGGCGGCCACTAGGCCCAGTAATTGGCTGGCATCGGTGACCTCAAGGATATTGGGCGGTAAGCCAAACTCCATAGGGTTGAAGTCGATCTCCGGGAGGAAGCCTCCCCGCTTGCAGTAGGTTTTATCCGGTGCAAACATATCTTCATCATAATAGTCCGCTATTGCCCAGCGATTGTCGGGCACATCGGTAATGCTGTCTCGCCCCTGAATGATATTGGTCCAAAATTCGGCCACATTCTTTGCATCGGCAAAAAAGGTAGAAAGACCAATGACCGCAATCGGTGTCTTCTGTAGTGAACTATTTATATTGATCGAATGCATGTAATTATCTATTTTAAAGAGGGGCTGCTACACCGCAACCCGGAATAATTCTTCTTGTATTTGTAAGAGTTTCCTCCCTTTCGCAGTACAAAGCCCTCTCAGATAAGGCACCAAGATGCCGAAGGTCAACTGCTCCTTGCTGAACTCCGTGGCCGGAAACAACTTATTGTCTTTCAGCATTTTCTGCATAGCCAAGACCGTCTTGACCACCACTTCCACGTCAAGCTCTTTGGGAAAGATACCGTCCTCAATTCCCCATTCTGCTAGTTCTATCAGCTGTCGATGAGCAAAGTTTCCGGCCTCTTTGTAAGACTCGTGCAACAGACCGGGATAGTAGTAAAGGATGTCGTTGAAAAAATTGGGGTTCACCTGGTGAGCGCGACGGACAATCTTTTGGTGCAGGTGCCCCATGGCTTCAATGGCATTGTCCGAAGATTTGATAATGGCCTCATTTTCTGCCCGGACCTTGTTGTTGTACACATAAAGGCAGGCTTTCAGCAGCGCCGTTTTGTCTTCAAAGTACTGATAAATCGTCCGCTTAGACGTCCGCAGTTCCTTCACGATGCGGTCGATCGTAATGGATTTTACCCCATTTTGCAGGAATAGAGCAGTTGCAGTTTCAATTATCAATTCATTCGACATCATATGACTAACACTGGTGGTAATATTTTTGTTTCGAAAGTACCGCAAGATAGGCAAAGAATTTCGAACTTCTTTAAGGTTGGTGAGATATTATTTTTTAGGGGTATTTGATGGTGTTTATTCTACACCTCTTTTTGTTGATGAAAACAATGGCTGAAGATAGCTGAAAATGGAGAAGTCCGAAATCAGCAGTTATGATTTCGGACTTCTTATTTAATGGTGAAAGAAATTTATTTAAAACGCAGGTTGTAATTGAAAAGGATTGTTAATTGATGTTTTGCCAAAATGTTTTAATAATTCGACTTCATTGGTTTTATCAATATTTTCCTGTTCGATAACTTGCATGACTTTGGGTTGACTTAAGCTGGGAATTCGCTGCAAGAAAAATGGTGCAAGTTTTCCCTTATATACTTTGTCAACGTCTGGAAAATCAGTTAATGGTTGAATATCGTTTTGATTCTTAAAATCAGTACTGTACTCGAAAGTCCAAACTCCATCCGTTAGTTTGAGAAAACCAATTTCCA
>JBCDGZ010000177.1:0-12804 GCA_038750655.1 Bacteroidota bacterium
CATTCAGGAACCCACAGAGCTGGCCATTTTCAATGCTCAGGGCATCTTGCTGGCTCGCCAAAGGCTCCCGGAGGGACAGCGGCAGTTTACCTATTCCACCGGTCGCTATGCGAAGGGGCTTTATGTGGTACAATTGCGGTCTGCTAGTTCGGAGCGGACGTTTAAGGTGTTGAGGCAGTAGAGAGGAGGGAGAAGGCCGTTGAACCCCTAATTGAGAGCATAAAACCATTTTACTTCAATAGACCTTGATCTATAAAGCTCTGTACTTTAATAGTGCAGGGCTTTCTGAATTTCCGTATCTTTCCCCTTTGCTTAACAAAGCGGTCATTTTTACCTTGAGAAGCACGAGTTATCGCTGGTTGATTTTAATGATTTCCATCCTCTCCCTGTTCTGTTTCGCTGTAGGGGCGCAGGAAGTCGCCGCTTTGCCCAGACTTACCCCTTCCTATTCTGATGGCTTTCAAAACTATAAGAGCTACCCTTCCATTTGCTTCGAACAGGCTTTTTTTGATAAAAATGGGAAGCTTTGGTTGACCACCTGCGGGACCGCCAGGGTCTCGGGATTGTTATTGTACCAATTCGATGGCTACGAGTTCAAGTTAGTGGAGGGCGAACTGTCGCAGCTCAAAGACTTTACGCACTTGATTGGGCTACAGGAGGGACGGCGATTGTTTGGCTATACCGGGCAAGCGGACAGTACACAGCTATTTTTCTATGACTTGGAAGACGACCGATTGCATATATTGGATGCTACCTGGGAAGGGACCGTTCTTGAGATGATGGTGAATACTGATGGGAAAGTGAGCGTCCTGACAGAAGTGGAAGGGGCCTGGCTGTTTTATGAGGAGAAAGAGGAACAGGTGCAACTGATCAGTCGTATTCCAGTGGAGGATCAACTTAAGGAAGATGGTGTTCTCCAAAACACGATCTTTTTGTCTAGCCCAGCGGCTACCGAGTATTGGCGATTGGATCGTGAAAAGCTATATGTTCAGCCCGTTCATCCCATCAATGGCCCCGGAAAAAAACATTTTTTTCGCTCCTTTATAACGAAGGACATTCCTAATTCTAGAGCCCCTCATACCAATTTGATTGTACATCGGGGAAAGACTTATCTCTATTTCTCGCCCAATAAAGCTCAGTACCCCCTCTTTATGTTAGATACCACCAACGATCGGTTTGTGCCGCTCAAGGGCATCCCTGATAATTGGTATGGTTGGTTGGCCTGTGTAGATCAAATAGGCAATTTTCTGTTCTTGTTTGAAGATGATGCAGGCAAGACGCAGGCTATTCTGGAAGATACGAACGGAAAACGGTACGATTACCAGAACTTTTTCAAAGATACGCGAGCAAGAGAAGTCAGGAATGTTGTCAGCCCGGACTTCAAAAAACAACTGCTGGTCAATAAAGAACAGGGCCTGAGAATGCACCTGGTGAAGGATGAAAATGCCATTCGGCAAAGCCTGGGAGCACATTCTATTCGAGCAATGATAGAATTGCCTAATCAGCAAGCTTTGGTGACGACGCAGGGAAGCCGCCAATTTTTGTTGAATACGACAACCAATACGGCGACTGCACGGCTAGAGGAATTCGATCGTATTGGGCACATCAATATAGCGCAACAGGGCAATGGACAGGTGCTGCTGGGGAGTAAAGAGGGTTTTTATCTGTATGATCACCAAGCGGAAGCGGTAAGGCTAATTTCACCTCCTGAAATAATAGACGTAAGGGCTTGGGAGAAAATTGATGACCATCGAATTGTTTTTCAACAAGGGCGGCATCACTTAAATATTTATGACCGCAGTTCTGGAAAAGTAAGGCCGGTTAAGGCTAATGGGGAGGTGGTGTATATTGAAGGCTTTACCCACGATATATTGTACGGCAGAGATGGACTTTTGTGGGTGGCGACGGCTAGAGGGCTACATAAGATCAATCTGGAAACGGAAGAAATGGAAGTCATCGGTACAGAGGCTCCCTTTTTAGATGCTCGCTTTATGTGTATTAATGAGGACGAAAAAGGGCGACTGTGGCTGGGGACGCCGCAGGGGGGGGCTACACATCTATGATCCCCAAACTGGTGCTTTGAAAATTCTAAATAGCGATCAGGGGCTGGGCAATAATACAGTAGCCTCCGTTACCGTAGATCAAGATGGGGATCGATGGCTGGGTACTTACAACGGGATTTCTCTTGTCACTGCCGAAGGAGAGCTGATTACCAATCTTTACGAAGAGGATGGACTGGCTAATCGCGAATGCAATCGCTATGCTTCCTTGACTATGAAAGACGGAATCCTGCTGATTGGCACGATCAAGGGCCTCAATATTATCAATCCACAACGCATCAAAAATCAGCTGAAACAAGCCGAGGGCCTAAAGATTTTCCTTACCTCTCTTGCCCATTATAATCGCAGTAGTCGTAGTGATACCCTGAAACGCTACGGGCTGAATACGCTGGAAACGATTGATATGCCTGCTTCCAAGCGCTACCTCGATCTCCGATTTGCGGTCTCTAATTATTTCAAAGCGGATAAAAATATCTATGCCTATAAGCTGGAAGGACTGGACGAGGATTGGATTCCTCTGGGCAATCGGCCTCAATTGAGCCTTACTAATATGCCTGCGGGCAAGTATCGCCTGTTGATTCGAGGGGGTGATGGAGTGGGGAATTGGACGTCCGATCCTTTGGCCATCAATATTCACGCTCGCGAGTATTTCTACCGACAATTCTGGTTTTATCCCCTCTGTTTGTTGATTATTGTCGGTCTGGCGGGCTTGTGGATTTCCCGGCTACGGACGCTAGTCCATGAGGCTACCCAAAAGATCAGGGAGGATAAGGAGTTGATCGAGCAGCAGGCTGAACAGCTCAAAGAACTCGACAAGGCCAAGTCCCGCTTTTTTACCAATATCTCTCACGAATTTCAGACACCCCTGACCATCATCCTGGGCATGGCCAATCAAATCGGCCGCGAACCCGAGTTGTGGACCCAAAAGGGCCTACAGATGATCAAGCGCAATAGCGGCAACCTCCTGCGGTTGATCAACCAAATCCTCGACCTGCGGAAGCTGGAATCCATGGCAATGGACATTCAATACATCCAAGGAGACATCATCCAATACCTGCAATACATCACCGAATCCTTCGAATCCTACACTAAGAGCAAGGGCCTAACCCTCCATTTTCTGACAACCGTTCCCCGCCTACAGATGGATTATGATCCGGATAAGTTGATGAAGATCATTGCCAACCTGCTTTCCAATGCCATTAAGTATACCCCGGCGGGGGAAGACATCTATTTTCATCTTGATCAAAAAGAAGTGCAAGGCAGTCCATTTTTGCAGATCAGGGTGGAAGATACCGGAAGCGGGATACCCAAGGAGCAGCTGCCGAATATCTTCGATCGCTTTTTCAAAGCCGAAAGCGAGGATACGCCGGGTAAGCCCGGAACGGGGATCGGCCTGGCGTTGACCAAAGAACTGGTCGAACTGCTCAAGGGAAGTATTGAAGTGAATAGTGCGTTGGGCAAGGGGACGACCTTTATCGTTAGCCTACCAATTACCAAGGAGTCTTCTATCGAACAGGGGGAGGTCTATGTTGAGCCGATGCCAAAGGAAGAAGTCCCCATTGCCATGCCGGAGCTTGAGCCCGTAGTGGTGCCGACTGCGCAAGAGGACCTGCCGAGGATTTTGGTGGTGGAGGATAATAAGGACGTGCAGGAATATATCATCAGCTGCTTACAGAATAATTACCAGCTCGATCTAGCCGACAATGGAGAGGAGGGGGTAGAAAAAGCCATTGAAAGTATTCCGGATATTATCATCAGCGATGTGATGATGCCGAAAAAGAACGGCTACGAGCTGACTGCTGAACTGAAAGAGGATGAACGCAGCAGCCATATTCCCATTGTTCTCCTCACCAGCAGGGTTGATACAGAATCCAGAATCAGTGGCTTGGAAAAAGGAGCCGACATCTATCTGGGCAAACCCTTCGAACCTCGCGAGCTGGAACTCCATCTCCGCAATCTGCTGGAAACCCGTAAGCGCCTGCAGCAACGCTACGCCCTAGTCCCCCCACCTGTTGATCCAGCAGACCCTCTAGCCACCACGGCCGCAGCTGCTGCCAACCCCTTCCTCGAAAAAATCCAAGAGCTGGTGGAGGCCAATATCTCCGAAACCGATTTCGGCATTTCTCAGCTCTGTCGGGGCTTGGCCATGAGTCGCAGCCAGATATTCCGCAAAGTCAAAGCCCTGACGGGCCATTCGCCTTCCGTCTTTGTCCGCAACATCCGCCTGCGCAAAGGAAAAGCGCTGCTGCGTACGACGGATTTGACGGTATCCGAGGTCGCCTATGAGGTCGGCTTTTCTTCTCCCAACTATTTTTCCCGCACCTTTAGTGCCGCCTACGGCTTTCCACCCGCCGATTTACGGCAACAATGACATGCGACTTGTAATTGACTGATTATCAATTTTTTATTCAAGGGATTCTTCGATGTAACCATTGCTTTTGCAACATAGGTTCATCTTTTTTTTGGCCCATACAACAAAATTTCAAACTTCTGCAACATGAGTGGAAGATGTAAAACTCCCTTTGCCCCCATCTTTGTCTCAACGAAAGAAAGCATCCACGATCACTTATTCCTAAGACAACCTAAAACGACTCATCAGTATGCTGTATCATTCCAATAGGAAGAGTAAAAGCGTTTACCAATCGCCATTGGGAAACGCCGCCAGAAAGCAACAACAGCAACTGCTGTCTCGCTTGATGGCCGTGGGGGCTAGAGATTTTTTACGGACTGAACTGACTGAAAAGGAGGGGAATGGATTACACCTTAATTGTGGTAATGGTACATTGTCATTGGCAATCGCCGATTTGATTGGCCCAGAACGACGGCTTACCGGCATCGATTCGGATGCTATGATGACTGAAGGTGCGCGGATTGCAGCGATTGAGCAGGGCTACCGGAATGTTGAATTTTACACCAAAAAGGCTTTTATCCCGACCATCAAACCAACCTTTCATTTTGTCTTTGGCCGCTATCTGTTTTCTCAGCTCTCTTCTCCTCAGGATAAGGCCGACCAATTATATCGACTCTTACACCCTAACGGGCTTTTGTTGCTGGAAGACCTCGACTTGAGGAGGATGAACTGCTTCCCCTATTCCTACGCATTCGAGCGCTTCAAGGAATTGCTCAGAGCACTTTATGAGCTAGAGGGCATCACCAATTCCACTTTGGGGAGCAACATCAAGCAGCAATTACAAGAGGCTGGTTTTGAGCAGATTCGAATTAAATTTCAGACGCCTCTCTTTCTCAAAAACGAATTTAAGCAACTGGCCTCCCTCTCTTTTGAGTCGATCATGGGGGGGGTGATGAATAAACAACTGGTCTCGGCTACAGAAATACATGCCCTACTCATGGAGCTGAAGGCCTTTGAACAGGAAGAACAGACCATGATCAGTTTGCCGGGTATTTATCAGATCAAGGCATACCGGCTTTAACTACTCCGTGCAATAATTTATAAAATCTTACATAATGAAAAAGACGATTTGTTATATTATTCTACTTTTTTGCCTAAATACCTACGCTGGTCAGGCCCAAACGGTGACCTTTGCGTTTAGTAATGCGGAGATTACCAACGCTGGTCCTTTCAGCTCTTATGAAGCAGATGTAATCATAAGTGCTAATACAGATTTTAAACTGGGTTCTGGCCAATTGTACTTCGATTACAATCCCCTGGCCTTTGGGAGCAGCGTGGTAGCCGCTGGGCAGGTAACGATCACCACGCTTGGCTATGCTCTTGGACAGACTTCTGGCCCTTTTGGAATCTACAGCAGCTTTACCTCCAACGATAATTCCAGCAGCCGCCTGTCCTTTTCCTGGCAGCAGGCCCTGTCCTCGGAATGCCTACCGGCGGACAATGTCACGACTACGGGTACGGCGCTTTTTCGCCTGCGCATCGATTTCATCTCGGGGGGCGATGCCCTCGACCCTGGTGTCTGCTTCACCTCCGCCCCCCCTTTTGATGATCAGACCTTTACGGCCTGTGGCTCCGGTGCGGGTAGTTGTGGCTTCCCGGATTGCGCCGGGGCCTCCGGCGTGCAGCTCACCGACGATTTCTTCGACTGTTCTGCCAGTGCTCCTCTGCCGGTAGAGTGGCTGTCTTTTGATGCCCGGGCCGTTGGTGAGCAGGTGCAAATCGACTGGGAGACGGCTACGGAGCTAGGCAATGACCACTTTGTGGTACAGCGCTCCAAAGATGCCTTGCGTTTCGAGGACATCGATCAGGTGGAGGGGGCAGGCACTACTTTCACAGCCCTGTACTATGAGGTATGGGATAAAAATCCCTACATCGGCACCAACTACTATCGCCTCAAGCAGGTCGACTACAACGGCGACTTTGAGTATTCTGAGATTCGGGCGGTGGAGATCAACGGGCCGGCGGTGAAGGTCAATGTCTATCCTCAGCCGGCCTCGGATTGGCTGACGGTGGAGGTAGAGGAGGAGGTGAAGCCGGAGCGCATTCAGCTTTTCAACGAGCTGGGGCAGTTGGTGATGGAGGAACTGGCAAGCGATCAGGACTTCCGCTGGAACTTGAATGTGCAGCACCTGCCGCGTGGGGTCTATATGATCCGTGTCGGTGGAGAGACGCCTCTCTTTGCGAACAAAATTATTTTACAGTAAATCAAGAGCAACTTCATTCTCTAGAAAAAAATTAAGTATCATGACTTTCAGATTGTTCATTCTCCTATTATTGTTTACCAGTCAGCTCTCCGCTCAGGTGGCCATCAACAGCGATAATAGTGATCCAGATAGCAGCGCCATACTGGACATCCAATCCACGAGTAAGGGGCTGTTAACGCCTCGGATGACGGAGGCCCAGCGCAACGCCATCTCCGAACCGGCCACGGCTTTGATGGTCTACCAGACGGATGGCCGAGTCGGCTTTTATTTCAACCAAGGCACACCGTCGGCACCCTCCTGGACAAGGATCGGAACGCGGGACGACCTACAACTACAGGACGCCAGAACCCCCATCGACTCCGTCGCCCATTTTGCCAACTATGGCTCCGTTGGCTACACCAGCTATGTCATTACTGAACCAGGTTCCTACTACCTCACCCAAAACGTCATCAGCGCCCAACCCGGAGCCTTCGGCATCGTCATCGACGCCGACGACGTCTTCCTCGATCTCAACGGCTACACCCTCCAAGGAGATCGGACCGAGAACCCCAATGTCTTAACATTACCTTCCGGCGGCGGCACCGGCGACGGCATTCATCTAGAGGGCACTCGCGTCAATATCACCATCCAAAATGGAACGATAGACAGTTGGGCCGGAAATGGTATATACGGTAATGCCACCAACCTCTCCTCTTTTCAGCATTTGCTGATCCGTAATAACGGAGACGCTGGAATGGAGATTCACGATTACAATGTGGTCATCGACTGCAAAGCTTATTACAACTTCAACGATGGAATCGATACGGGCGAAGGATGTACCCTTAGCAATTGTAAATCAACGCATAATAGTGGTTATGGTTTTGACATTAATCGATTTGCTACACTAGATAGATGCATGGCTTCCCATAATGCGAGAGATGGTTTCTCCATCAGCCAGGACGGAAAGCTGACGAATTGTACGGCTACAGCCAATGAAGAAATCGGGATTAATGCCAGTATCGGCTCCTTTATTTCATTCTGTCTCAGCAATGATAATGAGGAGGCTGGAATACAAATTTCCAGCGATTGCATGGTCTCCAACTCCGTAGCTAGTTACAATGGGCAAAATCTCACGTCGGCGGCTTCTGACTCTTCCATTTATTCTGGTATCAGAATCAGCGGTAATGGAGGCTATCTCTTCAATAATGTTTGCTCTAATAACGAGTATGCCGGTATCGCAGCGGTCTCGGGAGTACAAGACACCAAGATCGTTGGTAATCTGCTCATTCAGAATGGGTACATCGGAATTCTGGTGGAGAGGAATGGAGGGATGGTGGTTAAGAATTATGTTGCGGGGACTTTAAATGGCCCCGGCTATGATTTTCGAGGGATCGTCGGCTACGGTCCGATCATCAATGTACGAAGTGCTGGACCGCTTTCTACTGTCCCCAATGCAAATCATCCATTTGCTAATTTTAATAACTAACTCCTTGGGAGTCCTCCTAAAAAACGAAATAATGAAAAATACAAGATTTAATTTATACCGCTTTACGGCCCTTTTACTCATCATCTGCTGTAGCCTAATGCTACAAGCCAGTACAGACAACTGCCCCGTTGCAGTCGCAGATGCCAGAATACCGCTGGATGCCGTTTGCCCAGGTTGTGTAAATAGTGGTTTTGAAATCAGAGAACCAGGCTCTTATTACTTGACTCGGAATTTAATTTCAACCGAAGGTGCCGTAAGGGTGATTAGAATCTTCAGTGATAATGTAAGCCTTGACCTCAATGGCTTCCTAATTACCAATACCTCTACTAGTACGAGTTCCGAGGATAATGGCATTGAGATTCTTTCTTATGACAATATTTTGATTCAAAACGGTCATATCAAGGGTTTCGGCGGATATGGAATCCGTGCTCCTACCGCAGACCATTGTGTTTTACGCAATTTGATCATATCCGATAATGGGCGTGAGGGGGTTGAGATAGATGATTTATGTACTATTGATAATGTCGTATTTAACAATAATGGCGAAGACGGTTTAAAAATAGGGGATAACGCATTGATTACAAATTGTACGGCAGAAGGAAATGGTAGAAATGGGTTTAGTGTAGAGGAAGGATGTGAGCTGTATAACTGTGTCGCGACGGGGAATACTTTCATTGGAATAAATGGAGGTGAAAATAACATTGTTGAAAATTGCACCGCAACAGAAAATCTGAATATGGGCATTTTTCTGTTTAGCGGTAGTATTGCGCGCAATTGTACGAGTACAGAGAATGATGGCTATGGAATTTGGGTATTTAACGGTACCGTGACCAGCTGTTATGCCGGGGATAATGGGGATTGTGTTTTAGATGGCAGCTGTACGCCTTCTTTGGGAAGTGGTTCGTCGATTATCTGCCCGCAGGGGACGGGAATTTGCGGTTCTGGCAAGTCCCTGGTTTATGATAATCATTCTAATGATAATATGATTGGCATCTTCTTGACTTCTGAGGATGGTGCTGCTTTTCAAAACTATTGTGAGAACAATAGGCATCAGGGAGTGGTGGGGATACCCAGAGCGGTAGACGGCTCTGTCTCTGGAGCGATGCATTTTCGCAATCTTTGTCACAATAATGGCTCTTCTCCTCGCTCCAACCTGACCAGCCTGGGTATCCCCGCTGGGGAGTTTTATTACACTGGACCTGATATTTCCTACGGTCCGCTCGTCAACATCACTGGTGTCGGTGATATCATTGGAACAACTAATGCCAATCATCCCTTGGCTAATTTTGAGTTTTAAAGAATCATTTTACATGAAAAATATAATATTCATCCTCTTGCTTTGCTGTACCCTCATTGGGCAGGCCCAGGATACCAAGTTCCTCTTCACCGAGGGCAACTGTAAAATCAACGGCGAAGTGACCGTAGTCTTACAGGATACAGATTTGAAATTTTCTTCCTCAGCTGTTCTTGAAGCCACTGATGGGACGCTGAAATTTACCGGTACGCACACGGATACGCTGTCCAATGAAGTCTCCTCCAGTAATCGTATGGCACTCCATAAGGTGCTGCTGGATAAGGAGAATGACGTCGACTTGGTGCTCGATGGTAGATTTCGCTTCAATGATCAATTTATGTTTGGTGGAAATGGCGCTAAGGTGGCATCGACAGATGGGCTTCTTTTTGGCGAAGATGCCAGCATTACGGGCTATGATCCTCAAAATCATTTTTACCAGGAGGGGATCGTAACCATGCAGAAAGAAAATCAAGCTGGAGCTTTTGTTTTTCCCATCAGTTCCCAAAGGGATTCCTACACCACCTTAACCATCACATTGGTGGCAGGGGATACCACAGATGTATCGGTTAATGTATTACCCAATGCACTTGATCTTACAACGAACGCTAATTTTACTAGTGGGGTACTAGATCGCACTTTCCTTTGTATTGCCAATGGCTTGAGCCAGCCTGCTAGCCTAAGTATTGAGTGGTCGCCGGATCAGGAATTGCCGGGCTTTGATCGGCAATACTGCGGAGTGCTCCGGTACCTTCCAGGGCCCCAAGGTTATCAACTTCCATTTAGTGCGGTCGGTCCGGCCACCGGCAGTAATCCTTACCGTAGAGTAGGGGAGTTGGCAGGTGGTTTTACCTACACTTATGTTGTGGGAGAAGAATTTCTGCCTCATGTCCAGCTGGAAGCCCGCACCTTCCTGCAAGGAGCCTTCGACGCCACCGAAATGCGCGACGACCTTCGGACCAACGGCCTCCTACCACTCAATGAGCCCTACGATGCCCTTAGCGACTTTACTCACGTCGGCCGTGGTGGCAATGAAGCCGCTGAAAGCGCGACGGTCTTCGACCAGCCCGGTACTGATGATGACATCGTCGATTGGGTGATGGTCGAGTTGCGGGATAAGGACGACTCCGATGTGGTCATCGAAACCAAATCAGCGCTGCTGCAGCGCGACGGCGACATCGTCGATATGGACGGCTTTTCTCCACTGGGCATTCCCGTCCCCGACGACGATTACTACCTGTCCATCCGCCACCGCAACCACCTGGGCATCTTATCTTCTTCTGTACTCAGCCTGAGTTCGGCCAGTACAACGATCTACGATTTCAGCAGCTCGGCGGCCAATACTTTGGGAGGGGTGAATGGGATCGCTCCGCTCTCTGGAGGACTCTTTGGGATGTTCAGCGGCGACTTCAATGCCAACGGGCAGGTGCAAAACACCGATGTCAACGGACTCGTGCCTTCCATCGGTACCTCCGGCTATCAGATGGGCGACCTCAATCTCAATGGGCAGGTGCAGAACACCGATTTGCAGAATTTCCTGATCCTGAATTTAGGGAAGGGAGCGCAGTATAATTATTAAAAGAAATCCGCTAAATAATAAGTATCATGCAATATAGATTCTTCTTTTTTCTCTTCCTATTGGCCAGCCAGCTTTCGGCTCAGGTCGCCATCAACGCCGATGGCAGCCAGCCGGATTCCAGTGCTATACTCGATATTCAATCCACCAACAAAGGCCTGCTGACGCCTCGGATGACGGAGGACGATCGCAACGCCATTGCCAACCCCGCTACTGGATTGATGGTTTATCAGACCGATGGCTTCTTCGGCTTTTACTACAATCAAGGGACCTCCTCCAATCCTGACTGGGTCAAAATTGGAACCCGTACAGAGTTGAGTGGAGACCCAAGAACCCCCATTGACTCGGTAGCGCATTTTGCCAACTACGGCTCGGTGGGTTACACCAGCTATGTCATCACCGAGCCGGGCTCCTATTACCTCACCAAAAATGTCCTGAGTGCGCGAACAGATGCCTTCGGCATTGTCATCGATGCGGATAATGTTTCCCTTGATCTCAATGGCTACACCATTCTAGGGGACCGGACGACCGTGCCTTCGGTTGATCCACCTACCCGGTCGGGAAGAAGAGGCGACGGCATTCATATTGAAGGCCTCCGAAATCATATCACCATCAAGAATGGAATTATTGACAGTTGGGAGGGCAGCGGTATCTCCGGTTCCAGAACGAACCGTTCTTCTTTTTATGATCTCCGGATTCGCAATAACGGCAGATACGGATTAGAGGTTAACAACTATAATGTGATCTTGCGTTGCGGTGTTTATTACTGTTATTTTAATGGCATTAATGTATCGGACCATTGTACTCTTATTCAATGCACTTCCTCCTCCAATGCAGGAAATGGCTTCAATATAGACGCATTCAACAATGCCTTTAACTGTAGTGCATCGAGAAATAAATTGGATGGTTTTAATATTACCATCCAAACCACGCTTACGAATTGCATGGCTACCGATAATCAGTCTAGTGGAGTGGATGCTGCTGGTACAGGGGTCGTGATTAAGGACTGTATCTCTAATGGCAACTTTAGATCAGGATTTGAATTATTTACCGACGCTTTCATATCTGGTTGTACAGCTAACTTTAACGGAGCTGAAGTTTTATCGTCCTCAATGGATTCTTTTTTTTTCGGCGGAATCGTAATCGGCGGTGATGCTGTTTATGTTTTCAACAATCACTGTGCGGGAAATGAATACGCCGGTATCTCCGCAAGATCCGCTGGGAGTCCAAATCATAGAATCATAGGTAACACGGTGATTCAAAATAAGTATGTCGGGATTTTTGTCAGACGTAGTGGAGGACTGGTGATCCAAAACTATGCGGCCGGCACCGTCAATGGCCCCGGCTATGATTTTCGCGGGACGATTGCTCACGGGCCGATTATAGAGATTCGAGGTGGGGGCGTTGGCCTTTTCGGGCTGCCTAATACGTTCCATCCTTTCGCTAATTTCAATAATTAACCCAAGTTGCGATGAACGAGAGCCAACCTGCCTGCCTGCCGGCAGGCAGGTAAGGAAGATTTTGTGAACCACGAGGTGGTGATTCAAATATCTGACGCATTGACTCTTGTAAAAGTGAATCGCAACTTGAATTAATTAACACAGTATACCTGCGGCCGCTTCCCAGAGAAGCGACTTTTATTAAAAACTTGACGATAATTCTTATTCATCATGCAATATAGATTGTTCTTTTTTCTCTTACTATTGACTAGCCAGCTTTCGGCCCAGGTCGCCATCAACGCCGATGGCAGCCAGCCGGATTCCAGTGCTATACTCGATATTCAATCCACCAACAAAGG
>JBCDGZ010000178.1:0-12734 GCA_038750655.1 Bacteroidota bacterium
AAACTTTATTTTGCGAATATTCGCTAGTTTTTTGCTCGAATGCTTTACATTATTCCATAAAATTTATAATTTTAAGCGAATATTCGCTAATTACTAAACCAAATTATATCCACCGATGACAAAGAATCCTGAAAAGTTTATCAACGAAGATGTACTGAAAGGCGGTGAGTTTCTCATAAAAGACACCCATCCTTCTGCCGTCTTTATCCCTGAAGATTTTAGTGAAGAGCAATTGATGATCAGAGACATGTGTCTCGATTTCCTCAATTCTGAACTCTTGCCCAATACCGAGCGCATTGAAGCGATGGAGGAGGGACTGGCGCCTGCATTCCTCGAAAAAATGGGAGAATTGGGCCTGCTAGGCAGTCATATGCCGGAAGAGTACGGTGGAATGGCCCTGGATACCAATACCAATTCACTGATCTGTGATACCCTGGGCCCTGCGGGCTCTTTTAATACCACTTATGCAGCCCATACGGGCATCGGTATGCTGCCTATTCTATACTTTGGTTCTGAAGAGCAGAAGAAGAAGTACTTGCCAAGATTGATCACTGGTGAACTCAAGGCTGCCTACTGCCTTACCGAACCCGCTTCTGGTTCTGATGCTCTGGCTGCGCGCACCCGCGCTGAGCTGACAGAGGACGGCAGTGCTTACATCCTCAATGGGCAGAAAATGTGGATAACGAATGCTGGCTTTGCCGATGTATTCATCGTATTTGCTCAGGCTGATGGAGACAAGTTTACCGGGTTTATTGTGGAAAAAGGAACGGAAGGCTTAACGATGGGAGCAGAGGAGAAAAAGCTGGGCATTAAGGGGTCTTCTACTCGCCAGTTGTTTTTCGAAAATGCCAAAGTACCCGCGGAGAATGTATTAGGAGAGATTGGTAAAGGACATCTGATTGCCTTTAATGTACTAAACATCGGTCGTTTCAAGCTTTGTCTACTCAGTGTTGGTGGGGCAAAAGGAAGTATTACTACAGGTATACAGTATGCTAATGAACGTATTCAATTCAAGCAGCCCATCTCTAACTTTGGGGCCATACAATACAAAATAGCAGAACAAGCTATCCGTGCTTTCGCGGCAGAAAGTGCGATGTATCGGGTTTCTAGTCTGCTCAACGAAAAGAAAAAGAACTTACAGCACAAAGGCATTGACTTCGCTCAGGCGACCCTGGAAGCTGCGGAAGAATATGCCATCGAATGTGCGATTCTTAAAGTTGCGGGCTCAGAAGTGCTTTCTTATGTTGTTGATGAAACTTTGCAAATTCACGGTGGTATGGGCTTTTCCGAAGAGGGAACAGCGGCTCGGGCCTACCGCGATGCTCGCATCACGCGCATCTATGAGGGGACCAACGAAATCAATCGTCTGTTAACTGTCGATATGCTCCTCAAGCGGGCGATGAAAGGGGTCCTGGATATTGTCGGTCCCGCCTGGGCGGTACAGAAGGAGTTGACTTCTATGCCGGGTTTTGGCGAGCCCGAAGGGCCATACGGCGTGGAAGAAAAGGCCATCAAGAATTTCAAGAAAATCATTTTGATGGTGGCGGGGGCAGCGGCCAAGATGCAAATGGACGGCCAGCTCAATCTTAAGCACGAGCAAGAAATCCTAATCAACGTTGCCGATATGCTTACCGACCTGTTGCAAGCGGAATCGACGCTGCTGCGGGTACAAAAGCTGGCAGACAAAGAGAAAAAGCACAGCCAGGAAATCTATGATGCGCTCGTCAAAACCTTTATCGCTGACGCCAATGCTCGCATGGTAAAGAATGCTACCGATGCCCTCTGCTCTTTTGCCGAAGGCGATCTGCTCAAGACCCTACTGATGGGCCTCAAGCGCTTCACGAAATATCCGCCGTTTAATGTCAAGGCTGCACGCCGCAAAATTGCTGCTGCTCTGATTGAGGCGAATGAATATTGCTTCTAGTTATATCATATCTAACAAACAAAATAAACTAAGGCGTTGGCATCCGATAGAGGGGGCCGACGCTTTTTTTATGGTTTAAATTGATTTGTGATGGACATCGTTGTGTGGCGGATATTGATGTATAGCGGACGTTGATGCCCAAGAGTATTGATCTGTTCTGAGCATTGACCCGTATTGTAAGTTGATTCAAGGTAATTTCGACAATAGATGTAGGTCGGGGCTTTGGGAGGGAACCCGCCCACAAAACCACCGCCGCCAATCTGCCAGCCTACTACTCCGAACTAACCATAGCATGGCCCGCTCTTGCAGCACGCTCACAGATCGCAAGAAACCCTCTTGATGATGGCATTCCTTCTCTTTTCCAGGCCTCTGAAAGAAAAGGAAGTATGTAACTACGGAAGACCTCAGGCCTTCCAATAGGCTGATAAGGGAATTGCTGCCGCGCTCGATCGTCTTTTTTTCACAAAATACAGCAGCAATAATCGAAATGTATTACAATGTACTACAAAATGTTTTAAATTGCAAGGGCATTAGTCGCTCTTAAAGATAAATCCATGAAAGTCTGCATTGCCGAAAAACCCAGCGTTGCCCGCGAGATTGCTCGTGTGTTGGGCGCCAAAACTCGCCACGAAGGCTACTTCGAGGGGAATGGCTACTGTGTGACCTGGACCTTCGGCCACTTTTTTACGCTTAAAACACCGGATGACTACCAGCCGGAGTGGAAGCGCTGGGAGATGAACAGCTTGCCGATCATGCCGGAAAAATTTGATACTAAGCTCATCAAGATGAAGGGAGTGAAAAAGCAGTTTGGAGTCATCAAGCAGTTGTTTAAAAGCGCCAAGTTGGTCATTAATTGTGGGGATGCCGGGCAGGAGGGGGAGCTGATTCAACGTTGGGTGCTTAAGCACAGTAAGTACAAAGGGCCGGTGCAGCGCCTGTGGATTTCTTCGCTGACGACGGAGGCCATCCGGGAGGGCTTTCAAAACCTGAAGGCCGCTAGCGACTTTGATAATCTTTATTATGCCGGCAGCTCGCGCGCCATCGGCGATTGGCTGCTGGGGATGAACGCTACCCGGCTTTATACCCTCAAGTACGGCGGCTTCAAGCAGGTGCTGTCAGTTGGACGGGTGCAGACCCCGACGCTGGCCATGCTGGTAGAGCGTTTTAAGGAGATTGAAAGTTTTGTGCCGGAGCCTTACTGGGAGTTGCAAACTTTATATCGGGAGACGGTCTTTAGTTGTGAAAAGGGCAAATTTCAAAAAGAAGAAGATGGAGCTAAGCTATTGCAGCAAGTAACCGGGCAGCCCTTCACTATTCTTTCGGTCGACAAGAAAAAAGGGAAGGAGCAGCCTCCTCGGTTGTTCGACTTAACCAGCTTGCAAGTTCATTGTAATAAGCGATTTTCTTTTTCGGCTGATCAGACCTTAAAGCTGGTGCAGAAGCTTTATGAGCAAAAAGTGGTGACTTATCCTCGGGTGGACACCACTTATCTCCCCAATGATATTTACCCGAAGGTGTCGGGTATTTTGGGTAAAATGAAAAACTACAGCCAATTTACGCAGCCACTGCTGGGCAAGCCTATTCGAAAATCTGCTAAAGTCTTTAATGACAAAAAAGTAACGGACCACCATGCGATCATTCCGACGGGTTACGAGAAGAGCCTGCAGGTCAATGAGCAAAAGGTGTATGATGCCATCGCCCGGCGCTTCATCGCCGCTTTTTATCCAGATTGTCTGGTGGCGAAGACGAAGGTGGTTGGAGAATCAGCGGAGGTGAAGTTCAAAGCGACGGGGAAAGAAATCCTGGAGCCTGGCTGGCGCGTATTATTTCCCAAACCCCCAAAAAAGAGCATCCGCCGCAAGGATGAGGAAGAACAAAAAAAGGAAGAGGAGGAGAAAATTCTGCCTGAGTTTACGGTAGGAGAGAGTGGCCCCCATGATCCTTCTTTGGTGAAAAAAATGACTAAGCCGCCGCCACAATACACTGAAGCCAGCTTACTGCGGGCTATGGAAACAGCGGGCAAAAAAGTAGACGATGATGAGCTGCGCGAGCTGATGAAAGCCAACGGCATCGGTCGGCCTTCGACTCGTGCTAACATCATCGAGACCCTGTTCAAGCGACGCTATATCCAACGCCGGAAAAAACAAATTATCCCAACCGAAATGGGCGTCCAACTGATTGACACCATTCAAAATAAACTCTTAAAATCAGCTGAACTGACGGGGCAATGGGAAAAGCAATTGCGGGAAATTGAAGAGGGAAAATATTTCGCCAAGCAGTTTATCACGGATATGAAAAAGCTGGTGAGCAGCCTGGTCGAAGAGGTCCGAGTAGCGAAGGCCGGACAACGGCTCAGTGCTCCTCCCTCTAAATACGGTAAGGTCAAATCGCGGAAATCGAAGGCGAAGAAGGAAAAAGTCAGCGCGCTGCTCAAGGCGACCTGCCCTAAGTGCAAGAATGGGCAGTTGCTCAAAGGAAAAGGAGCATACGGTTGTAGCCGCTGGAAAGAAGGCTGTAATTTCCGATTGCCCTTTGTCTTCAAAGAAAAAACACTATCAGAAAAACAACTCCTGCGCCTACTCAACTACGGCTCCACCATCCAACTTCGAGGCTTCAAATCCGCCGGGCGAAGCCTCACCGGTAAGTTGAAATTCAACGATCAATTTGAATTGTGGCTAGAAGAAAAAGCCCCCAAGGCTTCTCCACCTAAGAAACCTAAAAAGACCAACTCCGCCAAAGTCACTCCTCCAACTTCGTCCACCCCTTCTCCTCCTAAAGACCACATCCCTTGCCCCAAATGCGGCGTCGGCAAAGTCATCAAAGGCAAAACCGCCTACGGCTGCAACCTCTGGCAAACCGGCTGCACCTTCCGCTTCCCCTTTGATAAAGTCCGCCAAAAAGCCGGCAACCGCCCTCTAACGAAGGTACTAGTGCTACAGATTCTGAGAGGAGGGGAGGGATGACGCCTTTGGCGTTTAGGTAGACGATGGACGGTGGACGGCCATTGGCACTGCCGGACCGTCAACTTTATCGCCGAAAGTATCCAACTACAATGCTATATCCAATTGCAAACCGCTTCGCGTCCGTCCGTCCACCGTCGACCAAAGTGCCAAAGGCACTACCCGTCCACCTCAGTGCCAAAGGCACCCACCGTCCACCGCAGCGCCAAAGGCGCCCTATTGCCGCAACACCCGCTCCTGCGCCAGCACCATCCCCGCATCATCTACCAAGCGCAGCAGGTAAAGCCCCGCCGGCTGATCCGCTAAATCCAGCTCCACAAAATCAGCGGCATTGGTGAATGTGGAATGGAGCAGACGGCCGGTGGCGTCGAAGAGCTGTAGATGGAGGGGGCTACTTGGAGCGTCGCTGGCGATGTCGATGCGTAGCTGTTGGCGGACGGGATTGGGGTAGGCGCGCAGCCATTGGCTTTGCGATTGGAACTTCACCGCGACTACATCGCTCAGCTCGGAACGGCCGTCGAAGTCAACTTGTAAAAGGCGGTAGTAGCCGGTGCCGGGTAAGGGCTGGGCATCTTCGTAGAGGTAATTTTGGGTGACCAGCGTATTGCCTTTGGCACCAAGCTGACCGATGGTTTTCCAAGTGTTCAGGTCGCCACTGCGCTGGATGTCGAAGTGGCTGCTGTTGAATTCAGTGGCGGTACGCCAGTGGAGAGCGATGGCATCGCGCTGGACTTGGGCATCCCAGCTGATCAGCTCGACGGGCAGTGGGGCGCTCACGGTTAGGCGGCCATTGCCGGAGGGGAGGGCTGCGAAGGTCCAGTTGGTTCCACCGTCGCCGGAGCAGCGGCAGGTGAATTCATAAAAGCCCGCAGAGGGAGCGATCAGTCCAATGTATTCATCATTATTACCGATGTCGACGTTGTAGTTCATCGTCATCGTATTGATACTCATCCAAGGCTGGCCGAAGGACGACACTTCGCCGAAGTAGACCTCGCAGGTAACGCCAGCGCCCTGGCCAGGGGCCTCCGTGACGCCCGGTTGATAGGCCTGTACAAAGAGGGTGAAATTTTCTCCTTCTCCAATATTATTATCAGAGCCGGAAGTAGGAAACATATCGCCAACCCAATTGACCGTAGCCAATACGTTGCTGCTCATTAATACGAACGCTAGAAAAAGAAGGGAGGGTAGTAGTTGTTTGTTCATTGTCCAAAATAGTTTAATGTGTAGAAAAGTTTATAATCATTATCCAGCAGAATGCGGGATGCAAGCCGTTCATTGAAAAACCTATCTGGGGCAGGAATAGAGTGGATACTAGCAAATAAATTTAGCGAAAAACTTTGTAAAAGTGTAAAGCTTACAATAATTAATTGTCCAACTTCGAGCGACCTGCTTTTTCTCTATTTACGCTGAACTTTATCGGTTACTAAAGGTTCTTTGATAGAGACTCTGAAAAGGAGTTCACTACTTCAATCATCATGGATTCACTAACGCAAATTACACTGGGTGCTGCTGTCGGCGAAGTGGTACTCGGACGCAAAGCTGGTAATAGAGCCCTGCTGTATGGTGCTATTGGGGGCACCGTTCCCGACTTGGATGTCATCGCTAATTTATTTACAGATGAAATGACGGCCCTCGCGCTGCATCGTGGATTGAGCCACTCGGTATTTTTTGCTTGCACCGCGCCGATTGCCCTGGGGTGGCTGACGCATAAACTCTACAGTTCGGGCTTATACAAAGATCAGCGATACAAGGCCGGGAATATGACTTTCTGGCTGATCCTTTATGGACTGGCAGCTGTGGGCTTCTACTTCGCTCCGATGATAGTTGGAGGAGAACCTAATATTGGTGTTGCTATTGGAAGCGTCATTGTCGGTCTCCTATTATTCCTCCTACTTCGAACCCGTTACTACAACGCCTCGCTAGAGGCGGTCGATGCAAGCTGGAAGGAATGGAGCTGGCTGTACTTCTGGGCCATCCTTACCCATTCGCTGCTGGACGCCTGCACTACCTACGGCACCCAACTTCTCGAACCGTTCTCGAATTACCGCGTAGCATTCAACAATATTTCTGTTGTAGACCCCATTTATACCGTCCCCTTTATCATCTGTCTGATCATCGTCAGCCAATTGCCCAAGAGCAGCTCTCGCCGCCGTTTTTTCAACTACCTGGGCATCGGCCTCAGCAGCCTCTATCTCTTGCTGACCTTTGCCAACAAGTGGCGCGTCGACCAGGTCTTCGAACGCTCATTGGCCGAGCAGCAAGTCAACTACAGTCGCTACATGACGGCTCCGACTATTTTTAACAATGCCCTCTGGCATGGTATTGCCGAAGGAGACACGGCCTATTACTCGGGGCTCTACTCCATTTTTGATAGCGAAGCCAAATTTCAAATCCTCAATGTAATGCCCAAGCGCCGCCATCTAATAGAAGGCCACGAAGCCGATCGAGACATCGAAATTTTAGAATGGTTTTCTAATGGCTATTACAATGCTTTGGTGCGTAAGGATGGTCAGTTGCAGCTGAACGATCTGCGCTTCGGCATCATTGGTGAGCGGGCAGTGCGAGAATCTGACTTTGTCTTTCGCTTTATTTTGGAGGAAAATAATGGAGAACTAAAAGCCTCACAGGACCGAGAAGACAGTTTTGAGGAAGGGACCTTCGGCATGTTGTGGGAACGAATAAAAGGAAGGTGAGCACCTTGCAATTACTCACCTCCGATCGATTGTACTTAACTTAAAGAATGTATTTGAGTGGCGTTCTATTCCATTAGGTTGATGCCGAACCAATAATCAGCGACGATTTGCTGCTGGGCAGTCCGGCTATTGAGATCAACATTAATCAGTTTAGTCGTTGTTTGGGGATTAAGGGACGCCAGCGTTGCAATGTGGTACTGGTTTTTACAAGCATCGTATACGGTAGAATAAAATTCTCGATTCAAAGTCCAGTCCCCCAAAGCCGGCAAGTCTTCGCTGAAATCAAATAAGGAACCGACCTGCGCTACATTTCCCACAATCTGAATCTCTACGAGTTCAGAGGGATCATCGCTCCCCTCTCGAACTGCCAGCAGCCGATTGGCTGACCTGAACTCCAATCCATAAAAGCGTACAAAATCATTGCTGGAGTTGAAGTTGGGATAAAGGTCGATGACTTTCACCTGCCCCGTACTAACTTGGATCATCACCAGATTAGTGCCCCCGAGGAAAAAGAGCTGATCCTGGCCATCTGTGGCTGCCGAGATGCTTTCGTGATGAAAAAAGCTCCGGTAGTCGAAGCTATTGCTGCTCAATGCCAGACTGTCGATGAACAAGCCTGTCGCCGGATCGATTTGCACGATGCTGAAGGTGGCCGTCCCACCACTGCTATAACCATTAGGGATGTCGATACCATAGCAGTTGCCTTGGAGAAAGATGGGCGCAGTGACGAAGGTCGGAAGGGGAAGGGCCGAGCTATTCCCAGAGGCGGTGTGGTGGCGGATCAGCGTTTTCTCTCTGGAAATAATCCCGACTATTTGCTCGCTGTCTTGATCGTAAACGGCATTGCTGGTCGGTAAAATGATACGTAGGGGATTAAATGCTTGTAGGGAGCCGATTTGGAGTGGAGTAACTGCGGCGGGCATGGGATTGTCAAAACTGAGGATTTGCAGGCTGCTATCGTTAGTGTTGAGGGTACTGCGCCAGCAGATGAATTGCTCGCCACAGTCCTGGGGGACGGTCAGGATGTCATCATCAGAGCCGCAGGCAGCCAGTAAGAGTAGGCCGCAAAGCAGTGTCCAAAGTTGGGGGAAAATTTTCATACCTTTTATTTTTGCGTGTTGTGAAAGTCGAGTATCGTTTGTAATCTATACCCATAAAGACGAACACAGCGGAATAAAAGGTTGGAGAAAAAATCGTTAAAAAAATCTTAAGTTGTATTATTCTTTTAACACCCAAAATTCACTTTCATTGATTTTGAATGCTACAACGCCTTTTTCTTTAGTATAAAAAATGTTTCTATTTTCTCCTGATGTTCCTATATATACATCCTTGAATGCTCTGCCGAAAAGGGTGGTATCTCTCAGGAGCCTGCTTTGTCTCCAAAATTCATTTTTATGAAATTCGGAAACTGTATTTTGCCTTTCGGCTGTAAAAATCTCTATTCTTCCGTAGAAAAATCCTTTGAGCGAAGAGTCTACAGATAAAAAAAATCGTAAACAGCAATGGAATCTAAATCATCTGCATCTTCAAACTGCGTTACTAGATTAACATAGAATATTTGCGTTCCTGATGAATCGAAAAAGGTCACCTGCTCTATTTGTATATCATAATATTGTTCTTGTTTATCAAAAGTCCCTTCATCACAAAGCGTTCTCACATTCATTCTTAAATTTTGTATTTCTCTACCATCCAATGAGGTCAGTTGGTGTTGGACACCATTGTTATCTTCAAAAACCAAAACTTCTGTACCTGAATAGGGGATAAATTGCCTAGAAGGCTCCGATAGGTTAAATTCTCCTATTTTGATGTCTTTGTCACATTTTCCACACGAATAGAAGAAAAGTATTACAAAAAGAACACTCGCTTTGAGTTTCATTTATTTCTTTTTTCTTGAATGCTTTGGTAGCGTTACTGCAAGCCTTGAATTTCTCTGCTTCTCTCTTCCTCGTTTTCATACTTGGCCTTCTTGATTTGTGCGATGGCCGCATCAATCTCCGCCAGCGCCCTATCATAATGAAGTATTTTTTCGAAAAGGCGGATTTTCAAAGCCCTTGCCCATCTGTTATTTTCATCAATCGCCAGGGCTTTATCGGCCAGCCTGAGCCATCAAAGTCCCAAAGAGCAAACAACAAGCGGTAACTAGCAGTACTCTCATGTCGTGTTATCCTTGAGCCTGCGTATTCACCAGCATCCGTTGCATCTCTGCCTTAAGGCGGGTATAATTAGGGCCCGACATCGGCGTCAGCGGTAGGCGCGTTTCGCGCGAACAGAAGCCTTGAATTTCCATGGCCGCCTTGATCCCCGTAGGATTGCCTTCGACATAAAGCCATTGGTGTACATCCAGCATTTGCAGATGCAGCGCACTGGCCGTCGCAAAATCACCGTTCATCGCTGAGCGGATCATATCGGAGAACTGAGCAGGGAAAACATTGGCAATCACCGAGATGACCCCCTCGCCTCCGCAGCTAATGAGCGGCAGGGCCGTCGGATCATCGCCCGAGAGCACCATAAAGTCATCCGGCTTGTGCTTGATGACCTTCGCGCCCTGCACTAGATTGCCGGAGGCTTCCTTAACGGCGATAAACTTGTCGCTAGCTTTAGCCAGGCGGACCAAGGTATTCGCTTCCATATTAGAGCTGGTACGCCCGGGGACATTATAGATAATGATCGGACGAGGGCTGACCTCGGCCAGCGCCATATAGTGCTGAAAGATGCCTTCTTGCGTCGGTTTATTATAAGCCGGGCTGCTGGAAAGGATAGCATCTATACCTTCAAAATTGTAGCTTTTTGTTGCTTCTACTAGATAGGAGGTATTATTGCGACCAAAGAGGCCAGCCACCACGGGAAGGCGTCCAGCGTTCACTTTTATCGTAAAATCAAGCACCTCGCGGCATTCCGCTCCGGTAAGCGTAATGGCTTCACCGGTCGTCCCTAGTGACACCAGATAATCTACACCACCACTGATGCAATGCTCGATGATGCGTTCGAGGGCATCGAAATCTACTTTATAGTCTCTGAAAGGGGTGATCAGGGCGACGCCTGTACCACTAAATTGCTGCATTTTCATGTGTACTACTGTTCATTCTATTTAAATAAAACTCTACCTCTTTGATGAAATTAGGCAAATCTTGCTGGTCTTTGGTTTCAATCATTAGATCATAGCAATACGTTTTTTCGGTATAGGGGCCGACCCGCAGTTGCGCTCTGGATAGGGCCGAGATGTACTCTAGCGCCATACTGGCCGATTGGTTTAGGGTCATCAGCACATCGAAGGGCTGCTTGATAAATTCTCCTACCTCACTACTCACTGGCCGAAGCAGCCAATCTAGTTGGCTGCGGTTAAAATAGTGGAAGGGGAATTCGTCGTGCTTATGTTTATCATGGAAATAAGCCAGAATTTTCAGCTTTTTCCCCTTTTCTCGTAGGGTTTTGGCATATTTTTTAATCGGCATCCAATGCTGCGATTGTGTAGCATCAAAGAGAATTCCGATGGACTTCGACTGCTCGTAGTCGGCCGGTTGTCTTTGAATGCGCTGGCTATCCAGTTTTTTTAATAAGGCGTACTCATGGAGTCGCCTATGCGTATCGTGTACCAAACTCATAGTATCTTGCTTGGGGGGTTAAGAACATGTTTGGAGATGGTCATTCAGGCTACAAAACCCAACTTTTGGAACCTGTCTGCGGCTATTTTTTCGTCCGTAGCGCGGCTACGCACTCAAAAAGGAGCCTTGCCAGAACCCTAAATTTGAATTTTTCGCTTCTAAAGCACCATCTCCTAACATGTCCTAAGCAAATTTAAGTTTATCGAAAGGGAGTGCCAACTTGTGTTCTTGGGAATTCGTCGTTTTGATTAGTAAGGGTAAAGGGTATGGTTTACTTCGTTTTTTCGACCTCCTTTTCTTCTTCGACCACTGCGGCCGACTTCAAATCATAAACGCCCATCTTGCTGTATTTATTGATACGAGCTTCAATTCGTTCTTCGGGGGTCATCTCCTGCAGCTCGACAATCGCCTTTTTAATATGGCGTTTGAGAATCTTGGACATTTCCTCCGGAGCCGTTTGCGCACCGCCTAGCGGCTCTTTGATGATCTCATCGATCAGGCCGAACTGGTGCATATGGTCGGCTGTCAATTTGAGGGCTTCGGCTGCTTGCTCCTTATAATCCCAGCTGCGCCAGAGAATAGACGAGCAGGATTCGGGCGAGATGACCGAGTACCAAGTATTTTCGAGCATAGAGACGCGATCGCCCAGTCCGATGCCGATGGCGCCGCCGGAGGCTCCTTCGCCGATTACGACACAAATGATGGGGACGCGCAGCTGCGCCATTTCGATGAGGTTGCGAGCGATGGCTTCGGCCTGTCCGCGTTCTTCGGCTTCGATGCCGGGGTAGGCCCCCGGCGTATCGATCAAGCAGACCACTGGATGCCCAAAGCGTTCGGCGAGCTTCATCAGGCGGAGGGCCTTGCGGTAGCCTTCGGGGTTAGCCATTCCAAAGTTGCGGTACTGCCGCATCTTGGTATTGACGCCCTTCTGATGCCCCAGAATGACCACATTATGCCCATCGATATTCCCCAAACCGCCCACAATAGCCTTATCATCCTTAAAATAACGATCCCCGTGCAGTTCGACGAAGCGCTTGCACATTTGATTGATATAATAAAGGGTATAGGGCCGCTCGGGGTGGCGAGACAGCTGGACTTTCTGCCAGCCGGTGAGGTTGCTATAAATCTCCTTACGTTGGTTTTTTATCTTATTCTCCAGCTCCTTAATCTTGTCAGACACATCAATGTCACCTGCTTCACCAACCTGCTTGATCTTATCAAGTTGCTCATACAAGCTCTCCAGGGGTTTTTCAAAATCTAAAAAAACCATTATTTCGTGTGTTTTGAGGTACAGTCGTATTGGAAGTATTCCGGCCCGTGGGCCTACGCCTACCTGTTGCAATAGTTAGTGTGTTCCCTGTGTGGCCTACAAAATTAGTAATTACCCCTCGAAGGTAGGGGCGTCCGTGGTATTTTTTTTAATTTTTTAGCCAAAAAATTGCGTCTTTCCCAAGGATGCCCTATTTTTGCAATCGCGCCGCTAAAGAGCGGTCGTTTGTAAGCAAGTTTTATGGATTAAGTACAATAATTACCGGGGTGACAACGACCGGCCGCC
>JBCDGZ010000179.1:0-12588 GCA_038750655.1 Bacteroidota bacterium
ATCACGCTCAGTACGAAGGATATGTTCCAATATTTGTTGAAAGAATGGTCGGAAGTTGTACAAAAAATACCGGCCAAATATTGGAACATATCCTTCGTACTGAGCGTGATGAGTTTGGTGTGAAACTCATTGATGGCCAAAAGCGCATGTATCGTTTCCTCATCATACCACTTTTTTAAAACCTTATCTTTTTCTACCGCTGCCAGAATTGTCTTCTTTTTAAGCACAAGCACCTCAGACTTCACTATAGCTTTAAGTTGGCAATTAGATACGGAATCACTGTAGTAACTGTGCAAAACAGTCATTAAGGGATGAAAGGTATCGAGATGAAAGTTGATGGTTCTGAAGGTATCGGTTTGCTCATTAAAATTTTGGCAAATGAATCCGCCTTCCAATATTAAATAAACCTTATTGCACTTCTCTCCAACGTTTAATAGACATTCATAGGGGTTCAGGATCTTTTTGTTGCCATTCCTTAAAAAGAATTCGATCAATTTATTGCCAGGATGGTATCTAGATTGGTCAAACATGGACTTTTGGAATTAAATCTAAACAATTTTAAGCTCCAGGAATGATCGGAATGAGCAGATGAGAATCATAATCCCCTCCTGCGTGGATAATATGTACGCCATCATTTCCTGTTGTAGATTTCTGAAAAGGTCTTGAGGGTATGATGCCTTTTGATGATACAATAAGTTCCAAAACTTCATTCTTGCTAAAAAAGGTACTCTGTGGGTATAGTGCAATTTCTACAGGTACCACCTCTCCTGGTCTGAGGAATTGGCTTTCTGCACCGGTATACACCGGATGGAATGCTCTAGATTCCTCCTCATTCAACCCTCTTTTAGAAACCTTAAGTGATCCCCTAGTTACCATATCCCAATCTATGCCCACTGACCCATAAAATGTATTTTCCTCGTTTTGGGCAGTATACTTTTTAACCCCCACAAATATATTCATATCTTTTGGTGGGACATCTGAATTTTTAGCCCCTGATTCCACCCACAGCTTTAATTTTAGATAACCGCTCAACTCCGTATCCTCCTTAAACAGGTGCCTGAGCACCACACGCCCGCCCCTACCTGAGTATTCAATGGTACCATTTGTTTCTGAAGAAAAGGGCTCCAACACCAGCTCATCGGGTTGGAGGAATAGCTTTTTGTAGGCTGTCCGGGCTATGGGCCATTCTTTTTCGTAGCGTACCTCACGAATGTCGTCTTTTGCACTTCTGACCTCCAGCCTCACCGAAGGAATTTCTAAAAACCCATTGTCCTTCTGGTCCAATAGAAAACAATCCATAAATTTTTTGGTCAATTCTTGAACTTCTTTTGAATAGTAGGCTACCCATTTTCCTGTTCGATGAGTATAAATCCATTTGTGCTTGCTTTTTGCCTTTTCATAAGCCCGAAAGGACCCCATCGTGTGCAGGCCATGATCTGAAAAAGAGGCACATATCAACATGGGAAGGTCTATTTTTTCCAATTTTGGAACCTTGGCTTTCCAAAACGCATCATAATTGGGATGATGATCTAAGTACTCAACAGGCAGTGCCCCTTCCTCTTTCTTAAACGCTTCGATCGTTCCATTGATCACTCCTTTTACCTCAGTATGCCACCAAAAAGTCAAAAAGCCAAGGTCGGGAACCCCTCCAAAACAAGCAACGTCTTGATACAAATCGCTCATGCCTTCCCACGGCGATATGCATTTTAAAGAAGGGGGCGGCCCGCCATAAACTTCAGTGAAGGCTACGGCATATTGGCTGATCGCTAAGAAACTTACGCCATTAAGGCCAACTTTTCCGGTTGACCAGGGCCTTTGGGCGATCCATTCGATGGCTTCATAGTAGCATTTTGCTTGATGTTGTGAAATTATGGACGGCGGCCCTTCACTATTGGCAAAGCCCGGTAGATTAAGATTAACGACAGCATAACCGGATTTTACCCAGAAATTGGGATCGGGCGATTCCCAGGAGGTAAGCTCGGAAAAGGACGGGGTTCCACCACCCTGAGGAATGATCCTGTATTGCTGGGGTGGCCCATTCCCGAGTGTTTTCTTTAAGACAGGAATTTTATGATTATCGTAGGGATGAGCACACATGACAACCGGTACTTTTTGGGAGGCGTTTTCTGCCTTTTTCGAACGGAATATATTCGCCGTCAAGAAAAATCCCTCACTCATGGGGATTTTGACATCAAACTCACACAAAATATCTTCATCGGCGGGAAGTAGTTGACAGGTTGGATTAAATAACTGGCCACTTTTGAAGCCATTTTTAATAATTGGGCTTAAGGATTTGAATAATATCCTGAGTTCTCTGAAATTCATGATGCAGTCATTTATTTCCGTAAAATTACGGTAATCACGGGCCAGATTTCTTGAACTAGTTAAACAATATTGGCAATGATAATTGTCAACTATATTGCTGCGGTTTTTCTGGAACTTTCATTCCATAAACCTCTGATCATCTGTAGCTTGCAGAAGCAAATGAAGGGTAGTTCAGTTCAGTGAAGCTATGGAATTAATAGTTTTATAATATGAAATAAATAATTGCATTTCCGCTCGTTTTTGACGATATTTGTTTTTGCAAATTATAGTTAAAGAGAATAGTATAAATTGATTATATTTGCAGTTGTACTTAAAATTCCATTCCAAAAACCTCCCACAATTTACCCCCTGATATTCGGTAGCATTTATTGACCGCTTATATTTTACACAAACACAATCAGGGTACACTCGTACTATTTAAGTATTGCCCATGAACTAAAGACACTACTACCCATGTTACAACGTACATTATTGTCCCTTATGGCAAGTTTGATAGTGTTGGCACTACAAGCCCAGGACTATCGCACGATCGACGGAAGCATGAACAACCTACAGCACCCTGAATGGGGAGCTGCTCACGGAGGATTACAAAACATCACACCGGTTGCTTTCCTCGACAGTATTTCACAGCCTAACGGTACTGACCGGGCCAATCCGCGCATCATCAGTAATACCCTTTTTGCTCAAGATGGTTTGATTAACGATCCCTTCAATTTGAGTGATTATGTTTGGGTTTTTGGCCAATTGCTTGATCATGACATCACCTTTGTGCCTAGTAATCCTGCCGAGCGAGCGCAAATTACTGTCAACTTTGTGGATTCTATTATGAATCCTACTGGTATTTTTCCCATCACCATTCCGATGACTCGCTCTCGGACCTTGCCGGGTACGGGCACCGACCCTTCCAATCCTCGACGTGCTGTCAACATCATCACGGCTTGGATTGATGGTTCTTGTGTTTATGGCTCGGATGATGAAACGGCCGATTGGTTTCGCACTTTTAGTGGGGGGAAAATCAAGGTCTCTTCCGGCAATTTACTGCCCTATAATACGACCAACGGAGAGCGTAATGCACCGATCGACCACAGTACGCCCGAGATGGAGAATGAAAACCCGTTTATCGATCACCTCTTCATCGCCGGAGACTCAAGGGCCAACGAAAATCCATCGCTGCTTGCCCTGCATACCCTCTTTCATCGCGAGCACAATCGCCTTTGTGAGGAGTTGATTGTAAAATACCCCGATTGGTCGGACGAGCAGTTGTATCAGCACGCTCGTAAGATGGTCGGTGGGCAATTGCAGGCCATCACTTATAACGAATGGTTGCCGGTACTCGGCATTCACCTACCTCCCTACGCAGGCTACGATCCAGCTATCAATCCAAATATCAGCAACGTCTTCTCTGCCGCTGCTTTTCGCTTGGGGCATACCTTGCTCAACAGCAATATCTTACGTATGGATAATGACGGGGAGATCATTCCCGAGGGCAACCTGACGCTGAGGGATGCATTCTTCAATCCAGAGCCTATTGCAGATACAGGCTTGGATCCTTTCCTCAAGGGGATGGCCGTACAGGTGATGCAAGAGATGGACGCCAAGGTTATCGATGATGTTCGCAATTTCCTCTTCGGCCCTCCGGGAGGCGGAGGTGGAGGGCTGGACCTTCCAGCGATTAACATCCAGCGCGGGCGCGAGCGCGGCCTGGCGGATTTTAACTCCATCCGCGAGCACTTCGGCCTGACGCCCCACGCAACCCACTTTGACATCTGCCAAGACTCGGCTGTCGCCGCTGTCCTCGAAGAATTGTATCCAGACATTAACGAAATTGATGCCTGGGTAGGAATGATGATCGAAGAAGATATGGATGGAGCGCTGTTTGGCGAAACCATCCTGGCCATTCTCAAGCACCAATTTTCGGTCCTGCGCAGTGGCGATCGCTTCTACTTCGAAAATGACCCTATGCTGGCACCCGAAGAGATCGACGAAATTCGACACACCCTGTTTAGAGATATTATCATCCGCAATTCCAATATTACCGCCTTACAGGAGAATGTATTCATCGCGACTCCCCACGATTCTGTTTGTGCCGCTGTTAATGTCCTGGAAGAAATCAACGGGATTGTCACCATGGAATCCGGCCTGGAAATTAAGAATGTTAACCTCGAAATTGAAGGCTCTACTAATTCCAGACCTGCCACTACAGATGAAAATGGGGAATATACTTTCTCCCAGCTGAAAACCTGCGAGGAATACACCGTTACTCCTCAAAAAGAAGGCGACTACCGCGATGGCGTGACCACTTTCGATTTGGTCTTGACCACCAAACATATCCTTGGGGCTCAGGACCTGGATTCGCCCTACAAGCTCATCGCGGCTGATGTCAATAATTCAGGCAGCATCACCACCTTTGATGTGGTGCAAATGCGGAAGTTGATTCTAGCAGTAGAAGATGAATTTCCCGATAGTGAATCCTGGCGCTTTATTGATGCTGATTACATGTTCAGCGATCCTACCGATCCATTTGCAGAGCCCTTCCGTGAGTATGCCTGGGTAGGCTCTTTGAGTCAAGCTATGCAGTTCGATTTTGTGGCGGTGAAAATGGGGGATGTCAATGATTCTGCCAATCCCAACACCTTCCAGTCTTCACAAGACCGTTGGATCAACGAACCGCTTGTATTCCAGGCAGCAGATCAAGACTTCAAAGCGGGCGAGCTGGTCGAAGTGGTATTCCGGGCACCTGCGATGAGTCAGACCCTTGGCTACCAATATACTTTGGAGTATGATTCAGATAAATTGGATGTTGAAGCCATCGAACCCGGCCAGCTGCGAGGATTGTATAAGGATAATTTTGCGGTACATCAGGACAAAGGCTTAATAACAACCAGTTGGAACGGCCAACAAATACTGGCTCCAGAGGTTGGGCTTTATACCATTGCCTTCCGGGCCAAAACCAACGGTAAACTAAGTGAACTGATCAGCATCAACTCTGATCTGACCAAAGCAGAGGCATACGACCTGGAATTTGCCCACCGAGAGGTGGTGCTCGAATTCACTGCGACCGACAAAAATCTGCCATTGGCTAGTGATCTGATCCTGCACCAGAACCGTCCTAATCCTTTTATGGGCTTGACGACCATCAGTTTTGTCCTGCCAGAAGCTTGTGAAGCTTCTTTGGTCATCTACGATTTGGCCGGACGGGAAATTTACGTGGTGAGCAATGACTATCCCAAAGGATACAATGAGTTGGACATCAATAGCAATATGCTTCCCGCCTCCGGAATGCTCTACTATCAACTACGGACCCCCTTCGGTACTCGTAGTAAATTGATGACAATTGCTAACTAAGCGGCTCTTTTCCGCCTAGGTAATAGGCGCAGGCACCATTTGAAAATATCAGATGGTGCCTGTTTTTTTTGCCTACTGGTTACCTTTTTGGGCTTTGAACGGATGATTAAATGAGGGGGTGATATAAGCCCACTCTTTTTACATCATTCAAAAATATAAGAGCAATGAAACGTTTAATCAAAACATTTGCCGTACTCTGCCTACTTTTCGGCGTCCACACTATCCAAGCACAACCGTCTTCGACCAACAAAAAGGGGATTTTCCTGAAAATTGACCAGCCACAGGCTATGGATAATAAGGGGTTTTCTCAATTAGAATCCTTCCAGGGGCCGCCTCTACCTCGTTTTGAAGTGTACGATGCCAAAGGGCAACTGGTGCGCAGTGGCTTAATGGCTAGAGGACAGCACCCCAACACGTCGGGATTGAAGGAGGGTATTTACACTATTGTCCTTTTTGACCTCAAGGATGCTCCCATTCACCACACTCGGATTAGTATTGAAAGTAAATAGTTTCGCTTAGCAAACCAGTCACAAGGAAAACAATAGAAGTCGGGATAAACAGCTTCGTTGGATCAACATCCAACGGGGCTGTTATTTTTTCTGGAAAAGGGCTTTTGTTTACTCTCAGCGAATTTTCGCAAAATATGTCGCAAGAGGAGAAATTATTCCCTTCCCTTTCCTATATTTACACACCGCATCACATTATCAATCTAAATTAATAGCCATGTCTAGTCCCTATCCACACCTGCTTGCCCCTCTCGATTTAGGCTTTACTCAACTCCGTAACCGTGTTTTAATGGGCTCTATGCACACTGGATTGGAAGAGACCTCTAATGGTTTTGAGAAAATGGCGGCCTACTTTGGTGAGCGAGCGCGTGGAGAGGTCGGACTGATTGTTACCGGAGGAATTGCGCCCAATCGAGCGGGCTGGGTAGGCCCTTTTTCGGCTAAGTTGACCAATAGCCGAGAGGCACGACATCACCAGGTTATTACAAAGGCGGTGCATCAGGAGGGGGGAAAAATATGTCTGCAAATTCTACATTCTGGCCGTTACGGCTACCATCCACTGGCGGTAGCGCCTTCGGCGATCAAATCGCCCATCTCGCCCTTCAAGCCCTGGCGGCTCACCAGCGGCGGCGTTGAGCGCACTATCCGCAGCTTCGTCCGCTGCGCCGCCCTGGCTCGCGATGCGGGCTACGATGGCGTCGAAATCATGGGCTCCGAAGGCTATCTGATCAACCAATTCATCGTCTCCAAAACCAATCACCGCAAAGACAAATGGGGCGGCAGCTACGAAAACCGCATCCGCTTCCCCGTCGAGATCGTTCGTCGAGTCAGAGAAAAAGTCGGGCCGGACTTTATCATCATCTACCGCCTTTCTATGCTCGATCTGGTCGATGATGGCAGCACCTGGGAGGAGGTTGAAATGCTGGCCAAAAAAATCGAAGCGGCCGGCGCAACCATTATCAACACCGGTATCGGCTGGCACGAAGCCCGCGTACCGACCATCGCCACAATGGTGCCGCGCGGCGGCTTCAGCTGGGTGACCAAGCGCCTGATGGGTAAAGTCAATATCCCGCTGATCACTACCAACCGCATCAATATGCCCGACGTGGCCGAAACCATACTAGCCGACGGCCACGCCGATATGATCTCTATGGCCCGCCCCTTCCTGGCCGACGCCGACTTTGTGGCCAAGGCCCGCACCAATCGCGCCGACGAAATCAACACCTGCATCGGCTGCAACCAGGCCTGTCTTGACCATATCTTTAGCCGCAAAACGGCGAGCTGCCTGGTCAATCCTCGCGCTTGCTACGAAACTGAACTAAAGATCGAGCCTATCGCTAAGAAGTTGAAACTAGGCGTTGTGGGAGCCGGGCCAGCGGGTTTGGCCTTCGCTACTACGGCCGCCTCGCGTGGCCACGAAGTCCACCTGTACGAAGCCGACGGGGAGATTGGTGGGCAGTTCAACATGGCGAAGAAGATTCCTGGCAAGGAAGAATTCTACGAGACCCTGCGCTATTTCAAGCGGCAAATCGAGCTGCAGGGCGTTCATTTGCACCTCCACACCCGTGTTGACGCTAATTTTTTGCAACAACAAGGATTTGACGAAGTCGTCATCGCTAGTGGCGTTAGCCCGCGAAAGCTGAGCTTGGAGGGCATTGACCATCCCAAGGTACTGAGCTACATTGATGTACTGCGTCACGAAAAAACCGTCGGCCACTCGGTCGCCATCATCGGGGCGGGGGGCATTGGTTTTGATGTGGCGGAATTTCTGCTGCACGAAGGGCCTTCCGCTAGCCTAGACATCGATGCTTTTGCCAAGGAATGGGGCATTGATCAGGCGTATCAGCACGGAGGGGCCTTGACGGCACCGGAGGTAAAGCCGCCGACGCGGGAGATTTATCTGCTACAGCGCTCTAAAGGCAAGGTCGGTGGTCGGCTGGGGAAGACGACGGGCTGGGTCCACCGTGCTAGCCTCAAGCGGAGTGGGGTGCAGATGATTGGGCAGGTCAGCTATCAGAAAATTGACGATGAGGGGCTGCACATACAGATTAAGGAGGAGCCTATGGTGTTGGAAGTGGATCATGTGATCATCTGTGCAGGGCAGGAGCCGTTGCGGAGCTTGCAGGAGCCGCTGGCGGCAGCGGGGGTAAAAGTCCATTTGATTGGTGGAGCCGATGAGGCCCGAGAGCTGGATGCCAAGCGCGCCATTGACCAAGGCACCCGGCTAGCTGCTAAAATTTAACGGGCTAACTTTCGCAATACGAACAAATTATGTACCTTTGCACCGCTATAACTGATTTCAGTAATCACTAATGGTAAAAAATTAAAAAATGGCAATTTATCTAACGAAAGAAAAAAAAGAAGAGATTTTTAAAGAATACGGTGGCGAAGCCAGCAACACAGGTTCTACAGAAGGCCAGATTGCACTGTTTACCTACCGCATCAAAAGCCTCTCTGAGCACCTTCAAGATAACAAAAAAGATCATTCCTGTCGGCGCACCCTACTGACTCTGGTCGGTAAAAGAAAGCGATTATTACAATACTTGGCCAAGAAAGATATTACCAAGTATCGTGCGCTGATCGAAAAATTAGGAATTCGTAAGTAAAAATACTCAAGCAGGAAAGTGTGCCATAATTATGAAACACTTTCCTGTTTTTATACGTATTAGCTTAATTGCATATGTGATTCTGAAGCCGGAATTCATTCGAGCTATTTTTAAGCTGTCCTTAACGACCTAACTTCTCAACTCGAACACCTTTCGGTCCTGAAAGCCCAAAACAGAAGAAACCGGCAGGAGCCTTTATTTTACTGGTAAAAAATTAATCTTGTTTGACAAATTCCGTGGATATCCAAATAGAAGAATCAATCGTGACCAAAGAAGGAAGCCTTGGTTGTTCTATTTGGTATATCTCGTTCAAAGGAATTTGTCGATGTTACTAATACCTAAATTATATTAACATGGGAAAGCAAATTCCTATTAGCAAGTCGTTTGAATTACCTGATGGTAGAACTGTAGTTCTCGAAACAGGCAAACTGGCTGCGCAGGCCGATGGATCGGCCGTTATTCGTCTTGGAGACACGATGCTTTTGGCTACTGTTGTCTCAGCGAAAGAAGCAAAAGAGGGGCAATCCTTCTTCCCGCTATCTGTCGATTATCAGGAAAAGTTTGCCGCCGCAGGTCGTATTCCTGGCAACTTTTTCCGTAGAGAGGCCAAACTCTCTGATTACGAAGTGTTGACCTCTCGCTTGGTTGACCGTGCCATTCGCCCTTTGTTCCCGGATGGATACATGAACGAAACTCAGGTGATCATCAACCTGATTTCTGCGGACATCGACAAAGATGTAATGCCGGATGCGCTGGTGGCTCTGGCGGCCTCTACTGCCCTGTCAGTATCTGACATCCCCTGGGATGGTCCAATTTCTGAGGTACGTGTTGCCCGCATCAATGGTGAATTCAAAATCAACCCTAAGCGTTCTGAACTGGCAGAGGCCGACCTCAGTATTATCGTTGCTGCGACGCTGGACAACGTGATGATGGTAGAAGGAGACGCCAAGGAGTGTTCTGAGGCCGACCTAGTCGCTGCCATCCGGGTTGGACACGATGCGATCAAAGTACAATGTCAGGCACAGCTCGATCTAGCGCAGCTCGTCGGTGAAAAAGCAACGGTGAAGCGCGTATTGGAGGAAGCTCCTGAAAATGAGGAGATTAAAGAAAAAGTGAAAGAGCTGGCCCACGCTCGCATCCTTGAAGTGGCTAAAGGGGCACTGGAAAAGCATGACCGTAAAAAGCAGTTCAAAGCAATCCACGAATCCGTTGTGGAAGCTTTCACCGAAGAGCACGGCGAGGAATATGTAGAAGAAAATTCTAAATTTATCGACACCTACTACGGTAAGCTGAAGAAAGAAATCATCCGCGAGATGGTGCTCAGCGAGAATACCCGCCTTGACGGTCGTAATTTCGATGAGGTGCGCCACATCTGGACGGAAGTGAGCTATATGCCATCGCCTCACGGCTCTGCGGTCTTCACTCGTGGAGAAACCCAGGCCCTCGCTTCGCTTACCCTCGGTACGAAGATGGACGAGATGATGCTGGATAATGCGCTGGCCAAGTCTTTCGATAATTTTATTCTCCACTATAACTTCCCCGCCTTCTCTGTTGGGGAAATCAAGCCTATGCGTGGCCCGGGCCGCCGAGAAGTTGGACACGCCAACCTCGCTGGTCGCTCCCTACGCCAAGTTTTGCCAGCAGATTCTCCTTACACCATCCGTATCGTTTCGGATATTCTGGAATCTAATGGCTCTTCTTCTATGGCTACCGTTTGCGCAGGTACGATGGCGTTGATGGATGCAGGTATCCAAATCAAAGCTCCAGTTTCTGGAATCGCGATGGGTATGATCTCCGACGGGGAGCGCACGGCGATTCTGTCAGATATTCTCGGTGACGAGGATGCGCTGGGAGATATGGACTTTAAGGTAACGGGTACGGCGGAAGGCATCACGGGCTGTCAGATGGACATCAAAATCGACGGTCTGCCTTACGACTTGCTCGAAAAGGCTTTGATGCAAGCCCGTGACGGTCGTCTGCACATCCTCGATAAGATGAAAGAAACCATCGCTGAGCCTAGAGAAGACCTCAAGCCTCACGCTCCACGCATCGTCGAAATCATTATCGACAAGAGCTTTATCGGTGCGGTTATCGGGCCTGGTGGAAGTATTATTCAGGAAATTCAGGCGACTACCAATACTGTTATCAACATCGATGAGGTGGATGATAAGGGTGTGGTGAACATCTCTAGCTCAGATAAGGCGTCGATTGATGCGGCACTCAAGCGCATCAAGACCATTACGCACGTTCCGGAGGTTGGTGATGTATACGAAGCAAAGGTCGCTTCTGTAATGCCTTACGGGGTATTTGTCGACTTCGAAGGCAAGAGCGGTCTACTGCACGTTTCCGAAATTTCTCACACTAGAATTGAGAAAGTCGAGGACGTACTCAAAGAGGGCGATATGGTAAAAGTGAAGCTGATTGGCGTCGATAAAAAGACGGGTAAGCTGAGGTTATCCAGAAAAGCACTGATGCCCCGTCCTCCTCGTAAAGACAACCGCGAGCGTCGTTTTCAAGATCAAAAATCCTAATGCCCTAAAATAATGCGCTTTTAACACTTTGCTGAAAATACATTGTTAGGTAGCGTGTTCACTGGCATTTAGATTCAAAAATAGTTGCAAAAAAGTCCGGCTTCGAAGTTTTTTCGAGGCCGGGCTTCTTTTGTGTGGATTCTGGAAACTTTTTTGTAGATGGTATTGTATTTATAGAAAAATTCATGCATTTAAATTTTTTTTATTAAAAAGTCAAGTTTTGTCGCTTAAAAAAGCAACTTTTTTCACATTTGTTCGTATTATAAGCACAGCAGATACAACTACCAAAGCCTGAAAGAATTATGCGTCAGTTAAAGATTACTAACAAAATTACAGCTAGAGAAAGTCTCGCATTGGACAAGTATCTCAATGACATCGGTAAGATTCCCATGCTCAATGCCGATGAAGAAGCAGACCTTGCCAAGCGTATCCGAGCCGGAGATAATGAGGCCCTGGAGCGTTTGACCAAGTCTAATCTGCGATTCGTCGTGTCAGTAGCCAAACAGTACCAAAATCAAGGATTGTCATTGAGTGATCTGATCAATGAAGGCAATGTCGGGTTGATGAAAGCCGCCAAGCGTTTCGATGAAACCAAGGGGTTCAAATTCATCTCCTATGCTGTATGGTGGATTCGTCAGTCCATCCTTCAGGCCATCGTCGAATATTCTCGTATTGTTCGCCTTCCGCTTAATAAAGTAGGCTCTTACAACAAAGTAAATGAGGCCTTCCTTTCCTTTGTACAGGAATTTGAACGCGAACCAACAAACGAAGAATTAGCCGAACTGTTGGACATGACCCCAAAGGAGGTCAGCAATATGCTCAAGGGCAACGGCCGTCATCTTTCTTTCGATGCTCCTCTAAGTGGAGACGAGGGCGATTCTACCATGCTCGACGTGGTTTCTAGCGCCGAAAGTCTCAGTCCAGATACCAATCTGATGGAGCAGTCGCTTAAGGAAGAGGTGCAGCAAGGATTATCCATCCTTTCGCCTCGCGAAGTAGAAGTGCTGTCTTCTTACTATGGCCTGAATGGCTACAAATCGTTGACTCTTGAGGAGATCGGCGAGCTGTATGGTCTTACCCGCGAGCGGGTACGGCAGATTAAAGAGCGCGCGATTCGTCGCCTGCGCAAGTCCTACAATCGCAATAATTTGAAATCCTACCTGGGATAATCAATTAAGATATACCTGATCTTTCAAATAGGTTAAATCCACTTCCGTAAGGAGGTGGATTTTTTTATATTTGGAAGAATATTATCCGCGATCTTTATGAGCAAAA
>JBCDGZ010000180.1:0-12538 GCA_038750655.1 Bacteroidota bacterium
ATAACATATTTGCGTAACTTGCGTTTCTAAATCAGTAATAGACAATTCCTTTCATTCTATACCAATACATTAATCCTAGTAGTCAAGCAACCAAATCATTTTAGAGGCTAGTTAACAGCTGCTGTCACTTGCTGTTAAAGACTATTGTATCATTGGAGTGCCCGTACGAAAGTACGATCGGCACCGGGTCTAACCTTTGTATAGAATTAATCTTCAAGGCTATAAATTTCTTAAAAATGAAATCGAATAAAACCAACAAAAAGCCCCTATGGAGGCTTTTTGACCACTCAAAAGGCGGAGAAATCTCCGATGTAACCCTACTCAGAAAATTAACAGACTTGGGAATTGGCAAAGATGATCCACGACTACAACCGATAGTTGATCAATTGAATGAATTGAAGGTCAATGCTGATGGCATCCGCAAAATATCGAAAACAGCACTAGGCGAATTGATACAAAAAAACCGCTTTCTTCACCGCTTGTTCGAAGCGGAAAACATCATCCCTGATTTCCAATCTTTTAGGAAAGAAATCAATGACATCTTCAACGCCATTAAAGATAAAAATGGTGGGGCAGTAGCGGATTATATTCCTCAACTGGCTAAAGTTGATCCGAACCTTTTTGGGGTTTCTATCTGTACTGTAGACGGCCAGATTATTGAGATTGGGGATACCAGAAAAAGATTTACCATTCAGTCCGCTTCAAAGCCAGTGACCTATTCCATTGCACTAGAAGAGCACGGCGTAGATAAAGTACATCAACATGTAGGAAAAGAACCCAGCGGTCATTCCTTCAACGAACTGACGCTCAACGAAGATGGCCTGCCCCACAATCCTCTGATCAATGCCGGAGCGATTATGTGCAGTTCGATGATCGGTATGGAGGATCATATCTCGGAACGCTACGAACATTTTCAGGATAAATGGACCCAACTGGCCGGCGGCTCCCGACCTTCTTTTAGCAACTCGGTTTATCTTTCAGAAAAATCGACTGCGGATAGAAATTTTGCTTTGGCTTATTTTATGAGGGAGAAAAAAGCTTTTCCAGAAAATATCAATATGCACGAGGCACTTGATTTCTACTTGCAATGTTGCTCTACCGAACTGACGGCATTTGACTTTGCTAAGGTAGCAGCTACGTATGCTAATTCGGGAATCAATCCATTGAGTAACAAAAGAATTTTTAGGTCGGAGACCATCAAAAATACCTTGTCTCTAATGTCAAGCTGCGGTATGTACGATTTCTCTGGCGAATTTGCCTTCAGTGTGGGACTACCGGCCAAAAGTAGTGTCTCTGGAGTCGTTTGGATCGTTGTTCCGAATGTAATGGGCATCTGTGTTTTCTCGCCAAGGCTGGATAAGGTAGGCAATAGTGTAAAAGGTATTGCCTTTGCGGAAGAACTCGTCAAGCGGTTCAATTTCCACAATTTCGACTCCTTACTTTTTGAAGCGGATAAAAAAATTGATCCGAGACGTAAAAAATATGAGACGAAGGTCAACGAAGTCATGTCGCTCATTTTTGCTGCTTCCAATGGTGACCTTGAGGAGGTCAAACGGCTGCATGCGATGGGCGTTGATTTGAATCAGGGAGACTATGATAATCGGACGGCTCTACATTTAGCTGTTGCTGAAAAGCAGACTAAGATCATCAACTACTTGATCAGTCATGGGGCAAATTCAAAGGCTAAAGACCGATGGGGCGTAACGCCTTTTTCTGATGCTAAAAAATTGAAAGATAAAGAAATCGAATTATTGCTTAATAATACTAATTAGCCGGACTGCTACCGGTAGCCCGGTCAAAATTTACCTAGACAATATATAAAAGGAGGGCCTTATTGGAAATTCAGCACAGCTGATAATGGCACCGCTTTGTCCAAAAGGCCAGACACCCCGTGGAGATTCAGCGGGTATTAAGAATAAAATTTTTTCAATAATCTCATAAAATTAATTGACATGACATCACTAAAATTTGAGTACATCTGGTTGGACGGTAATCAGCCAGAACCTAAGCTAAGATCAAAAACTAAAGTATTAAATTTGAATAATTATCAAGGACAGCTGGACGGTTTGCCGGAGTGGTCCTTTGATGGAAGTTCTACTCAACAAGCAGACGGGCATTCGTCTGATTGTATCTTACGACCAGTTAGGGTGTATGCTGATCCTTCCTACGCAGATTCCTACTTGGTGATGTGCGAAGTGTACAATGCCGAAGGAAAGCCCCACGCTACCAATACCAGAAATCAAATTGAAGATCAAGCAGACTTTTGGTTTGGATTTGAGCAGGAGTACGCCATTATGAAAAATGGAAAACCGCTCGGGTTTCCTACCGATGGCTTCCCTTCTCCTCAAGGTCCTTACTATTGCGCAGTAGGAACAGGAAATGTAGATGGACGCGATATGGTCTATGAACACCTTAATCTTTGTTTGAAAGCAGGGATTGGAATCACGGGAGTAAACGCGGAAGTCATGCTGGGGCAGTGGGAATACCAGTGTTTCGGCAAAGGAGGAAAGAAAGCCAGTGATGACCTGTGGGTATCAAGATACCTGCTGCATCGCGTTTCAGAAAAATACGGCGTTCAAATCGAATTGCATCCCAAGCCTGTTCAAGGGGACTGGAATGGATCAGGTATGCACACCAACTTTTCGAATGCACCGATGAGAGAACAAGGAGGAGAAGAATTAATGAAGACCATCTGTGATGCTTTGGGTAAAGTCCACGATGACCACATGGCGGTGTACGGTTCAAATAACGATCTCAGGCTTACGGGCTTGCACGAAACCCAGCACATTTCCAAATTCAGCTACGGCATCAGTGATCGGGGAGCCTCCATCCGAATTCCCATTTCTACAGCACAAGATGACTGGACGGGGTATCTGGAAGACCGCAGACCCGCTTCTAATGCCGATCCTTATTTGATTGTACAGAAAATCATTAATACAGTTGATGGGGCGATGAAATCCATGGCCGTATCTGTCTAAGAACTTAAGTTCCAAATTTAGAAGGAGTATCCTGTAAAACGTTCCCCACCTTACAGGGTACTTCTCCTACTTTCTCGTCGCCAAGGGTCGTATTTAAAGCACCTCTTGCTCTTTTTTGCGAAAATAAGCCATCGCCAGTTTGATCTTTCCGTAGGGCATTTCTTCGTCGAGTTGGCTGTGGATGGCCTTTAGCTTGTAAGGTTCTGGCAGCTTTTGCAGCGCATCGAAGACCGCTTTGATTTCTTCTTTGCTGATCAGGCGTCCGATATTGATGTCTTCTCCTGCCTCGTAGCTATCGGCTAGGTGGGTATAAATAGTACTTACATTCAATTCTCTTTCAATAGCGATGGCCTCTGGGCTCAGGCCCCTGCGAAATAGCTGGCAGGTTAGTAGCTGGGTAGAGCCTTTAATGCTGGCTCCTTCCGCGCTTTTCTTTTCAATAAACTGGATGATGGCTTCCACGAAGGGGCGCCCGTAGCGTTTGAGCTTCACTTCTCCCACGCCTGATATGCGTCGCATCTCAATGGCATTGATAGGGCGCTCGGCGGCCATCTCTTCTAGCGAGGCGTCGCTGAAGATGATGTAAGGCGGTACACCGTGCTTTTTGGCCATCGTTTTGCGCAGTTGCCGCAGCACCTCAAACAACTCATCCCGTACGCGCTGTCGCTGCGATTGGGGCTTGATCTTCTCTTGCTGTGCCTTCATCCGCTCTTTAATCGCCGCCATCTTCACCAGCTGTACCTTGCGATTGTTGAACAAGACCTCCCTGCTGGCCGGCGTCAGCCGCAGCGCATTATTGTGCTCATAGGCAATATCGATGAGGCCGACGCTCAGTAGCTGCCCCATCAAGTGCTGCCAATCCACATAGCTGATGTCCGCCCCCGCCCCGTAGGTCTTTATTTTATCGTACCCCAACTGAAAAATCTCCCGCCTGCGCGAGCCTCGCAGGACATCGATCAACAGTCCCATCGGTGCCTTTTCCTTCAGGCGGGTGATGGCTGAGAGGGCCTTCTGAGCGATAATCGTACCATCGAAGTATTGAGGAGGATCTTTACAAACATCGCAGTTGCCGCAGTTGTCTTCCAATTCCTCGTTAAAGTAATTGAGCAAAATCTTGCGGCGGCAGATCAGCGAGTCGGCATACTGCTGCATACGCTCCAACTTCGCCAGCTTCACCTCGATTTGATCACTGTCATTTTTCCGCAAAATATCCCGCAGTACCATCACATCCCGGAAGCTGTAGAAGAGCAAGGTATCCGCCTTGGCGCCATCGCGGCCGCAGCGACCAATTTCCTGATAATAACTCTCCATGTTCTTGGGCAAATTGTAATGAATCACCCAGCGAACATTAGATTTATCAATGCCCATCCCAAAGGCCACCGTCGCACAAACCACCGGCGTCGCATCATTGATGAAAGCATCCTGCACGCGATTGCGCTGCACCGGGCTTAACCCTGCGTGGTAAAAACCAGCCTTGATGCCTTTGGCTAGCAGTTTCGCGGCCACCTCCTCCGTCGACTTGCGGCTCAAACAGTAGATAATGCCCGACTGATTGGGGCGTTGCTGCACAAAATCCAGGATTTGCTCCATCCGCTTCTGCCCCGGCCGCACCTCCAGGCTGATGTTAGGACGATCAAAGGAGGCCACAAAGCAAGCCGGCTGCTCCAAGCGCAATTGATCAATAATATCCTGCCGCGTTAGCCGATCCGCCGTAGCCGTCAGCGCAATCAAGGGGACCTGCGCAAACTGCCGCTTCAGAAAAGCCAGTTGAGTATATTCCGGCCGGAAATCGTGCCCCCAGCTGGAAATACAATGCGCCTCATCAATGGCAATCAAACTCAGGTTGGCCTGCTTCAGTAGGGGAGTAAAAGAAGGCGAGCAAAGCCGCTCCGGCGATACATAAAGCAGCTTAATCTGGCCGTGGTAGAGCTGATCTTCCACCTCCTGCTGCTCCCCACTACTCAGCGAGCTATTGAGGTAGGCCGCCTTGATCCCATTGGCCTTAAGGCTTTCTACCTGATCCTTCATCAACGAAATCAGCGGAGAAACAACAATGCAAACCCCCTGTTTGATAATGGCCGGAATCTGATAGCAGATGGACTTTCCGCCACCCGTAGGCATCAAAACCAGGGTGTCCTTCCCCGCCAGAACAGTCTCGATGATCTCTCCTTGCATCGGCCGGAAGTGATCGTAACCAAAGTATTTTTTGAGTGCGGTTTGTGCGGCGCTTATTGTCATAATCTCACAAAGATAATGGAATGAAGAGAATCCTTACCTGGAAATGACGATCAATACAGTCAGTCTGTTGAATCAAAAAGGGAGGTATTGAAGGCTTACTCTGACACAAAGAAAACAAAATATTTTATGGCACACAAATTTAAAACAATTTTTTTAAAATTGATGTAAAGTACCCACCGGCGAAGCACTGCCGCCTTTATACCAGTAGATGGCAGCGTTTATCACTGTTGATCCGCATTTGAGGCCTTCGTGTAATATTGATACAGTAGGGCAATGATATAGAAAATACTGAATTTGGCAACCCAGGAAAGGGCATATCGAAAGGGAGCGTTGGCGAAATTTTCGGAATATTCTCCAAAATAAATGAAAACCCAGGTAAGCTCAAGCGCCAAGAACATGTAAAGGCTCCAAAGTAGTGGCCTGCGCGCTATTATTGATAATTTTTTCATGGGCACCCTCCCGTAATTGCTGCTCCTATACCTGCACCTAATGTACCACCGATGGCACCAAACATAGCACCAACTAGGCCACTACTAGCAGCACCATAGCCTGCACCCCACAAATCCGCCCAAGCAATCCTGAGTCTGCAAGGGTCGGCTCTTTGATCAGATGCATCGTAGATACAGGTGTAATTAGTATTCCAATAAACAAGTGAGCTTTTTGCTACTTCGATGACAGAATTTACAAAAATAGGGTCTAATTGACATTCATATTCCTCTTTTATTTCTTCTAGCTCACGGAGTATTTCACCTTCATCAAAAGTAACTTCGTACATTTCTTGGATGTCATTATACAATGTCGCCTTGGGGCCTGAAAACATGTTCTCCATTGACCAGCCCCATGTGGTGAGACTCGACATAGTAATTCCTAAGTCTTGGTATCCTTGATTGATGGTCGTCACATCAAGATTGCTTAATTCAGAAAGTCGATTTACCATTAACTTATCATAGGTCAAAGCAATCATTTCTTGATCTGAAATATTCTGGGATTGCCATACCGATAAAGAATCACAAAGCTCTGTACAAAGTATATCATGAATTTGCTTGACCCCAAAAGTGTCAACAAATTCATATTCACAGTCAATATTATCGGGTAACTCTTCTGAATTGAAACAACCTACGACTCCGAAAAGTAGCAAGGTTGCTATTGCAATCGTTGGGGAGGCTTTAGACATACTACTAGGCTTTTCATGAAAATTACCATTAAAACATGATATTTACAAATCAAAATCAAAATTTAACATTTGTAAATTTGTACCTGTAGCTTTCCTTTTGCCATAACATCTTTGGAATGACTCCCCTCACATTTTAATCATCACCAGCTGCTGCACCCAATGTTGTACCCCATCGCTGAGGTGGATGACGTAATTTCCGGCCATCAGGTGAGAAACATCGAGGTATTGGATGTTGGATTTATCGAGTTGGAGCTGCTGCACCAGCGTGCCGTAGGCATCGTAGATTTTGACGGCCAGGGCTTGCTGCGGGCGTTCGCCGAGTTGGAGCATGACTTGCTCGGTGGCGGGGTTGGGGATGATGGAAAGTTCGTTGCGATTCAGCGGCTGATCGATGACGGTGATGGGACTGAAGTGGTATTGCCCGTCGAAGTCGAACTGGCGCAGGCGGTAGTAGAGAGTGGCGGATAGGGGAGGAGCCTCGTCGATGAATTGATAGTCGCCTTGGGTATAGCTGGTCCCTCGGCCTTGCACTTGAGCAATTTCCTTGAAGGCCCGCCCATCGATGCTGCGCTCGATGGAGAAAAAGTCGTTATTGGTTTCGCTGGCGGTTGCCCAATCCAGGCGGATACCGTCGTCGATGGCCAGAGCGTCGAAATTAATCAGCTCGACGGGGAGGACCGAGGAGATTTCGATGGCATCGACGGCCCATTCTTCGCTTGATGCGTTAGAATAGGCGCATATTTGAATGTTTATGGTAGTAGCGCCGGGAGCCGAAAAGGTCGTCGTATAGCGCTCCAAGTTTCTGGTGAGAATGGTGGAACTGCCTTCGGCAAGGGAAACGGTTCCGTCCTTATTATCGTCCAGTGCCAGGTATTCAGATAGTCCGCCATTAGGGGTGTAATAAGAAAATAAAAGGGCGGTCTGATACGCGCCGCCGTTGACGCTATAGCTCAGGGAAATGCCGTCGGCGGTCCCTGCATCGTAAGCATTAGAAATCTGGTTGGCGGCGAACAGCGCCCCGATTTCAAAATTCCCGCCCGTATTGCTGGATACATCGATGTTGCTGATGGTAATGCAAAGGCTGGGGTTGCCTCCTCCGCCTACGCCGCTGGCATCATGGTCTTCGCCAGACCAGAAATAGCTGCCTTCCTGCCCACTGTAGCCATTGTTGATATTGGCTTCCATGCCGCCAGTACCATCGGTACGGTGAAAATAATCGTTGGCATCCGCATAGACATCTGCATCCGCCGTGTAGCGGCTACCCAGACCGTCGGTCTCAAAAGATTCTACGTAGGGCAACTGAGCATAATTAAGGGAGGCAAAGGATAAAGCCATTAAGGCGAAAAGAAACTTTTTCATACTGTTCTTTACTAGGTGAAAGTTTGGTTATGTAAGTCAGGCCGTGTTAAACACTGGCATTTGAATGTTGTAAGAAAGGGGATATTTTTATTGGGGAGGTAGGAATTAGGTGCCAAAAGTTAATCAATTAACAGCCAATATTGTACCAAAATGCCATGCCAGTGGTGTTTTGGTCTTTTTGTGACGGGGAGTATAAGGCAAAAGCACAGTCAGGTTGAACAGACTGTGCTTTTAGAAAAGAATAGAAGAAGATATAAGCAAGAAAAATATTTTTCTTGTGACAAATATCCAGGGGTATACTAGAGCTTAATTAATTTTTTAGTCCAGCTTTGAGCACCCGATTGCGCCCGAAGCAAGTATTGCCCGTGGGGCAATTCCTCAATATTCAGGGTATGCTGGTCACCGGCGGGCAGCTGTTCCCTGCGCAGCAATTGGCCGCTGATGTCGTAGATTTGAACATCAATGGCTTCTCGCATATCCTGCGCAAATTGCAGTTGCACTTGCTTGTCGGTAGGCATCGGCCATAGTCGCAGCTCCCCCGTCCGCAGTTGATTGAAAATGGTCTTGACCGGGCTGTGATCAAAGCTGCCATCAAAGTCGACCTGACGAAGGCGGTAGTAGATGTACTTACTGTCCGGAAGATTTTTATCAAAATAGGTGTACTCATTGGCCGCAAAGCTCGTCCCCTGACCGTCGACTCTATCAATAGCTTCGAAATCCAGGCCATTGGTACTTCTTTCAATCGCGAAATATTCATTGTTCTCCTCACTAGCCGTCGTCCATTTGAGCAGGGCACCTTCATCCATCGTATTGACGGAAAAATGGCTCAACTCCACTGGCATGGCTCCGGAGACTTCAATTTGGTCGATGGCCCATTCTTCGGAGCCGGAATTGGAGTGGGCACAAACGGTGATCACTAAGGAGCTACCCGATGTAGCAATGACCCTGGCATAACGCGTAAAAGTCTCGGTGAGAACGCTGACTTCGCCAGCATCGATTGTACCACTGTTGTCATCATCATAGGCTAGAAATTCTCCACCACTACCATTATCATAGTAGGAAAATAAATGAGCTGTCTGTGAGCCACCTCCGTCCACGCTATACGTCAGGGAAACCCCGTCGTTTGTAGGGTCATAAGCATTACTACGATCATCACCAGCATAGTAGGCGGCAATTTCTAGTGCCCCTGTCGCATTAGCTGATATATCAATAGGGTCAAGAGTAACACACAAAGTTGCAACACCAGTTCCACCGACTTGGGCATCATCGTGGTCTTCCCCTGCCCAGTAATAGGTGCCAATCCAGCCGTTATAGCCTTCAAGAAAATTAGCAGCACAAGGATCCGGAGGACCACTGCAGTCGGTATCCATGCGAGAAAAATAGTCGTCTAAATTATCAATAATATCGGCGATCTGAGGAGTGTAACCACTTCCTGTCTCAAAGCTCTCCACGTAGGGGAGCTGCCCCAGCGCACCGAAGCTGTAGCAACAAAGGGCTAAAAGTAAAATTTTCTTCATGTTAAATAGTTTGTTGAAATAAGAATTGTCCAATTGATTACTAAGATTATTACCTGAAAAAGGCGTTATGATAACTTCCCGAATCCCCCATACGGGGAATTCAGGAAGACGAAGAGAACGTTGTTCTTTTTTAATTACGGGAAGGGAAAATCCCTTGTAGGCAAATGATATAATTCAAGGCCAGTACGGGAGCCATGTCATTATAGGATTGTTGGCTGCCCGTAGGCGTATCGGTTAAACTCAGGTTAGATATTGTACTCCCAGGACCATAGAACTGACCAGCCGTTGCGGCGCTGGAATAAAATTCGTTGGTCTGTGTGGTTAGAAAGGCTTCGTTGGGAGAGTTTTCGTCAGCAGCAGCAATGCTCACTGGTAGTTTGACCTCCGCTTTAGTAACCTGTATGAGGTGAGAATGTGAAGGCATAGTTAAGATTGTCATGGTATTGGTCTCTGTACCTCCACGCTGTCCCATGCGGACGGAGGGTAGGCCGGGGCCATTTCCAGTACTATAAGGGATGCGACCTCTAAGGTCAGGTAGGGCAAAAGTAGTGCGACCATCACCACCGTAGATGGTGCCTATTATGGAGAATAGTGCTGTGTTTTGAGCAATGGATAGTAACTGTCCATAGCAAAAGGCCCAGCTACGAGGGGCAAAATTACCCCCAAACATTCGGATTTCACCAATATATCCGTTCATAATTATTTAATATTTTTGAAGTTTATAAAAGGGCTTCGGGCCTTCAATTAATTGCGTGATGGGAAGAGTCCCTGCATACAGATAATATACCGTACAACCAGGAACGGTTGCTGGTTATTAATAGCTTGCTGACCACCAGTATTGCCTACAATGATCGTCGGATTAAATGGAATTGCATTCTCTCCATAGAATTGACCAGCTGTTGCAGCACTAGAATAAAACTCATTAGTTTGTGTCGTCAGATAGGTCTCGTTGGGAGAATTTTCGTCAGCAGCTGAAATGCTAACCGGGATTAATGCTTTGGGAGTAGCCTGCAGGACCAAGCTGTGCCCGTGATTGGGTAACTGGGCAACTGTTAGGGTATTGGTGGTAGTTCCTCCCTTTGATCCAAGTCGACGGTCGGTCAGACCTGCACCGTTTCCTTCTCCAAGTGCCGATCTGCCTCTCAGATCGGGCAGCGCAAAAGTCGTCCGGCCGTCTCCTCCGTAAGTTGTGCCGAGTATAGAAAATAATGCTGAATTTTGACTTATAGAAAGAAGCTGACCATCGCAGGAAGCCCAACTTCGAGGTGTAAAGTTGCCGCCAAAGAGTCGGATTTCACCGATCATACCTTGCATAATTGTTGTGTTTTAAAGTTTAAAGAATTGATAATAAAGAATTAAAGCACTCCGATTAGTTGCGAGAAGGAAAGACTCCTTGCATGGCAATAATATAATTGAGTGTAGTGAAGGGAGACATGTTGTTTACCGACTGCTGGCCCCCTTGGTTGAGCATGGCCGCCTGAAAGTCTACCGTTCCTTCCATGTGCTGACCGGCAGTCGCTACACTAGAGTAGAACTCGTTGGTTTGCGTGGTGAGGTAAGTTTCACTGGGAGAATTCTCATCAGCTGCCCCAATGCCTACCGGAATTACGAAGTTGGTGCCCCCTGTAACCGCTACTTGATGATTGTGCTGGGCTAGATTAAGAACAGTAAGTATATTGTCTTCGGTACCTGTCTTTTGGCCTAGATTACGCTGGGTGAGTCCCGCGCCACGACCGGTACACATCGCAAAGCGTCCCCGCATATCGGGTAGGGCAAAAGTAGTACGGCCGTCTCCACCATAGGTCGTCCCTAGCAAAGAGAACAGCGCCTGATTCTGGTTAATGGGCAGAAGCTGCCCGTGGCAAAAAGCCCATCCTCGTGGTGCAAAATTACCAGCAAAAATTCGAATTTCTGCTATTGTTGGTTGCATAATTTAGATTGTTTTAGATGATTAAATTGGGTTTCTATCTTCTTTAGCAGCATATGTGATTTTCTGTACAAAAGGTACACATGCAAACTATTGATTAAAGTATCGGAAGTGCAGAGCTGAATTCCAGGCACAGCGCCCTACCCAGCCTGATAGACAGGAAAGATTTGGTAGAGCGGATGTGTGAGCAACTTTTATTCTATGGTCACTCGATAGAATCAAGTTCTTCACTTTAGAATCAGTTTACTATGAACGAACAATCCTCTACAACGAAGCGCCTACTCCTCCTTAGCATGCTTGGGATTTACATCATTCTTTGTTAGCTGTATAACCAGAGTGTACATCATCCCAAAGGGTAACACCATCTGAATACAACCAGAACTTCACCTTTATTCTATATTCTAACTCTCTATGTACTAAACTGATCATTACCCGCTATAGGTAGTGCTACAGCAGCAATTTTGTAATGATTCAAAGGTATGCGTCGGTAATATAAGTAATTTTTACTATAACTGTCTGTCATAGTGTAGAAAAACATTAACCAGAGTTGTCTACGCGTTGTTGTTACTTGTAGGAGCCAATGCTATCTCCAATTGTTCCTGGAACGGTTTCAGTAAGGCTTCTTCTTCCTCACTCAATTGGCTAGGGGGCAAGTACCCCGGCGCGGTCTGCTCCTCCTGACGATCGTAGCCAAAGGTATTGACCCGGGTGTTCATTACCTCCATCTTTATGCCTTCGGCACCACTGAATGCCTCTATCCGCTTCAACTGCGCCTCCGGCCGCTCCACCAGCTCCACATAATCCAACAGCAGCAACTGTTTCGCATCAATATTTTGCACCACATAGTGCAAACCATGCAACCAATGCTGAGCATACTGCTGAATATCCTGCCCACTGCGCACCAAATCCAACTTCTTGGCCGATCGTACACACTCCGCCAGCGGCCGATAAATATAAATCAGCTTGGCCTGCGTAAACAGCCGCATGGCTTGCACCAAATTTGGCGCCGTCCACTCCGCCATCTTACAGCCCCAAACCGGGCGACCCTGCTCCTCGGCAAAGCTGCGGTAATAATCAAAAATCTTGAGGTAGCTGGGCTGTAGCCGCTCCATATAACCCTTCATCTCTGGCATCAGATCAGCAATCCACTCATCGGTATGTCCGTCCAGGACCCGCTGCAAGAGCTGATCGCGCTGCTCGTGATCGTACCGAAATTGCATCTGTCGAGACAGCAGGATGTTCACTAAAATGCTCAATTCGTTGGCGCAGCCTTCTCCGTAAATCAGGGTATTGGGGGCCGAGCACAGCAGCCGTTGTACCAGCGTGGTGCCGGAGCGACGTACGG
>JBCDGZ010000181.1:0-12504 GCA_038750655.1 Bacteroidota bacterium
TAGGGAATATTGGGAAAAGTGTAGCTGGTCTCCGTTTGGATTTGCTTGATCTTGCCTTGGTATTTTGCGTTGTCAATAACCTTGGGAAAGCCCTCTTCCTGATCAAATATCATAATGATTAATTGGCCTTTGTTCTTGGCTTTTAAGCCATCGATGCTGACCGTAAGCGGGCCGGCATCTTGGGCATGGAGTTGAAAGAATAGAAGTAAGCTGCTGAGAGAAAACAAGAATTTAAGCATGATTTTATTTTTAGATTTTGAAAAATTAGGTTCGCATGGCACCGTCCTCGGTTCGTACCAGTTGTAGAAAAACGTCGTCCATAGTAGGTGCGTTAAATTGCTGCTTCAGTTCGCGCGGCGTTCCCATTGCTTCGATGCGTCCGGCCACCATGATCGAAATGCGATCGCAGTATTCGGCTTCGTCCATATAGTGGGTGGTGACAAAGATGGTGATGCCTTGGCTGGCGGCTTCGTAGATCATTTCCCAGAATTGCCGGCGCGTCGCCGGGTCGACCCCGCCGGTGGGCTCATCCATGAAGATGATCTTAGGATCGTGGACGCTAGATACGGCGAAGGCCAGTCGCTGCTTCCAGCCCAGCGGCAGCGAACCCACCGCCTTGCTGGCGTACTCTTGCAAATCCAGCTGCTCCACAATCTCCTCTGTTTTCTGTCGAATCTGACGGCGGCTCAATCCGTAGATGCCTCCGTAGAAATTGATATTTTGTCGGACACTCATATCCTCGTACAGGCTAAATTTTTGACTCATATAGCCGATATTTTCCTTGATCTTATTGGTTTGTCGATAAACATCGAACCCGGCGATGCTGGCCTCCCCGCTGGTCGGGCGACTCAGCCCGATGAGCATCTTGATGGCGGTGGTCTTCCCCGCGCCGTTGGCCCCGAGAAAACCAAAGATTTCCCCCTGCTTGACCTCAAAACTGATGGCCTTTACCGCCGTGAAATCCCCAAAGCGTTTGGTCAGCCCTTGGGCTTGAATGGCGTTACTAGTTGGCATAGGTTATTACATTAAATCCAGAAATACATCTTCGATTCCAGCTCTGGCCTTCTTGAATTCTATGGCCTGATGCTGCTGGCTTTTGATAAAATTGAGCACCAATTCCGGTGAGACCGTCCGCTCGGTAGTCAGGTGGAGGTATTCCCCAAACGGCTCCACCCGCTCGGTAAAGGATTGCTGGCGCAGTTCCTTCAGCAGACGATAGAAATCCTGGCTGCGTACCTCGTACAGCGGCTTGCCGTAGTTATCGCACATTTGCGTCGGGCGGTCGATTTGCAGAATACGTCCGGTTTGGATCAGGGCGATGCGTTCGCAAAGGGCCGCTTCGTCCATGTAGGGTGTGCTGACGAGGATGGTGATGCCGTAGGTTTTGAGGCGCTTGAGCATTTCCCAGAACTCGGCGCGGCTGACGGCATCGACGCCAGTTGTCGGCTCGTCGAGGAAGAGCACCTTGGGCTGGTGAATCAGTGCGCAGCAAAGAGCCAGCTTTTGCTTCATGCCTCCCGAGAGCTTACCGGCCCGCCGCTTACGGAAAGGCTCGATTTGTACATAAATCTCCTCAATCAAATGGTAGTTCTCCTCAATGGTCGTTCCGAAGATGGTGGCAAAGAAATTCAGGTTTTCTTCCACCGATAAATCCTGATAAAGCGAGAATCGCCCCGGCATATAGCCGATGATTTTGCGGATCGCCTTGTATTTTTTTACCGTATCCAACCCTCTGACCAGCGCCCGTCCCTGATCGGGAATCAATAGGGTGGTGAGGATTTGGAAAAGGGTCGATTTGCCCGCTCCATCGGGGCCGATCAAGCCAAACAGCTCGCCCTCTTCGACCTTAAAATTAATAGCGTCGAGCGCCGTCGTTTTGCCGTAGGATTTGTGGATGTTTTCAACAACAAGAGCAGCCATAGGTCTTAGGGATTTTTATTGTCAAATGTTCGAGGACTAAAATTGACTTCAGCGGGCATACCAATTTTGAGTAAACCATCGGGGTTAGCCACCTTGGCCTTGACGGCGTAAACAAGGTTGACCCGATCTTCCTTGGTTTGTATTGTTTTAGGAGTAAATTCTGCCTGCTCGGCAATCCAGCTTACCTTACCTTTCAACTCGCGGTAGCGTTCCGCTCCATTGTCGACCAACACCTGCACTTCCTGCCCCAGCTTCACCGCCTGCAACTGCTGACTGCTGGCATAAAAGCGCAGCATCAGTGTATCTAGCTGCCCAATTCTGTAGAGCGGCGTGCCCATACCGACAATCTCGTAGGCCTCCGCCAGCTTGGTCAGTACCTGTCCTTCCAGTGGATTGTAGAGGTAGGATTTACGAATCTGCTCGTTGATGACGGCGATTTGGGCGATCAGCGGCTCTTTATCGGCCAGGATACTTCGATTGCTCGTTTTTGTTTGGTCCTCTAGCGCCGTGATGCGCCGGTCAACCACCTCGATTTCACCATTGAGGTCATCCAATTGTTTGGGAGTAGCGGCCTTCTTGGCCAGCAGTCGATTCACTCGATCCCGCTCGCGAATCAGGTTGGCCTTTTGCTTATTGAGCACTTCGATGTCGGCCAGCACCGTCCGTAGTTTTTTAGGTAAGGTACTGATGCTGGCTTCTACTTGCTTGCGTTGCAGATGGAGCTGGGTGGTGTCGACGATGCCAATCAGTGTCCCCGCTTCCAGGGCCTCTCCCTCTTCGACCCGAAGGAACAGCAGCCGGCCGTTGGCCTCCGAACTGATGGTCGTGGTGGTAGTTTCAAAGTTACCGTAGGCATCCGAGAGGGCGGCCTTTTCTTCGCAGGCCGTCAGGCTGAGTAGCAATAGGCTGATGAAAATAAATCTGGACATTTTTGTATGATTTTGTTGTTTTAAAATGCACCGCGCTCGTTCCAAAATTCGAGCTGCGTCGCTAGGAGTTCCGTTTGGTGGATCAGCAGATTTTGGCGCGACAGCAGCTCTGCGTTGAGCTGGGTGATGTAATCCGCTGAAGTGATGATGCCTTCATCTAGCTGAGCGGCGGATTGTTCAAGAATCCTGGCTTGTAATTCAGCAATGTTTTTATCCTGAGCAATAAGGGCAGTCAGTCGTTTGATTTCAGCCAGGTAGTTGGCTGTTTGAGTTTCGAGGTTAAAATTGAACGTTGCTTCGGAGTGCTGCACCTGCTGGGCTTTCAGACTGAGCAATTCTTTATCTTTCTGGCTTTTCTTCCAATCTGTAATTTGCCAGTTCAGTTGCAATCCGATCAGGCCAAAGGGTGCGATGTTGTTATCCAAGATGTTGAGTGGATTTGGATAACCCGTTCCGGCCTGTGCGTAGGCATTGAGCTGGGGCTTTTTCCGGGCTTCAATCATATCGGACTGCGCCAGGATGGCTTCTCGTTGGGATTGGAAGAGCGGCTGTTCGGGGCGTTCAAGCGCAGGGATGTTCAGCGGGCTTTCCATCTGCGGAAACTGTAATTCGGCATCCGGGCGGAGGGGGATGCCGGTCAGCTGGTATAGGGTGCCGAAGAGGCCGTCGAGGCGCAGCTTGAGGTTGTCCTGCTGGGTTTTGATTTCGAGTTCTTTGACTTCGATTTTGGTCAGTTCGCTTTCGAGTAGGCTGCCGTAGGCGACGGCGGCGGCGACTTGTTCCTTGCGCGCTTGCAAGTCTTGGAGCGAGAGGTCAAAAACACCGGCCTGCTGGCGAAGGGTTTCGATGTTGATAAAGAGCTGGTTGATGCGCTCGCGCAGGGCGAAGCGTTCGACCTCAATACCTTGTAAGCCGGATTGCAACTGTGCTTTCTTCAGCCTCCGCTGAGCCTCATTGCTGCCGCCGTCCAGGATATTGTAGCGTGCCTCCGCGTAGGCCCGGACGGATACCAGCGGTTGGTCAATTTCGATCGGCAGGCTCATCTCGCTGCTCTCCAACTGCGTGCTTTCTGATTGCAGGCGGCCGTCGGCGTGTAAGGTCAGACTGGGCAGCAGCGCGATGTCCAGTTGCGCCAGTTCTGTTTGGTAAATGCTTTCCAGTACCCCCGCATTCTGCAAGGCCGGGTAGCGTTCTTCCAAAGCGGTATAGGCTTCCTGTAGGGAAAAGCTGGCTCGAGCCTGGCCAAGAGCCATTAATCCCGGCAAAAAACCGCAGCCTATGAGAAAAAATCGAGTTAACATATTGATTAAACTTTATGATTTAACTATTTGGTTAATTGCAGTGCAAAAAAATTCAATCTACTCTGAGCGCACTTTTCAAAAACTCCACAATAACGACCTTGCGCTCCTCCATCAACTCGCCGAAATCCTGCTCCGGAAAGTCCAGAATGGTACAAAAAACGGGCTTCGCCATGAAGGGGAAAATGGTCATCCCCATGATATTCAGAATCAAATGAAGGGGAGGGATAGGTTTGATATTCCCAGCCTGTATCTCCTGCGTAATCTGCATTAATAGCCCTTTAATCGCCGGAAAATACTGCGCTCGCTGCTTCAGTTCGAGGACAAATCGCTCCCGCTTCTGCGAAAGTTCGGACATAATGAAAAAGGGAATATCAGGATTATCAACCAAGGTATCAATATAGGTATTAACCACCCGCTCAATCCGCTCCCAAAGGCTGCCTTCTTGCTTTAAAGCTGCCGCCAGCTTGGGGATGATTTGCCCCAAGGTCTCGATCACTATGGCATGATACAATTTCTCCTTGGAGCGAAAATAATAGTGTAGCATGGCTTTATTAATCCCCGCCTCATCCGCAATCTCTTGCATTCGCGCTCCCGCAAAGCCGTTCTGAACGAAGTGCTTTCGGGCAATTTGCAGGATCGTAATTTCCGTTTGATTTGCCATTTAACCATAAAGTTAAACTGATTAGTTAAATTCTCAAGGAGCTGAGATTAATTTGTCCGAAATTAGCTAAATATTTTGGACCGTAGGATTATTCAGGGGAAAATATGGAAGGTTGAGCGAGGTTTTACAAGTAAGCATTACCTTAATCGCGAAACGACTTCGCCTGCAAATACAGCATCTGATTTTTCAAATCAAAGACCACCCGATGGCAATTGAGCTGCGAAAGGCTAATGATCCCCGCGAGCGGCTGATCGAGGCTTTCATTTACCGTCTCCAAAGAGTAGGAGAGGAACTGTTGAGCCATAAAACTGACTTCCCCCAGCGCAAAATGGTCCAGGATATAGCGTTTTTCGGAAGCGCCACTCCGATCCAGGGTCATCACCTTTGACTGGCTACCGAGGGGACGAAAGTTGTGAAACTGCTGTACAAATTTTGGATCGATAAGGTGAATACTCGCGCCACTGTCGAGGGCAAATTGGTAGCTGCGAGTTTCAATTTCTACTTGTACAATTGGAATATTGTTGACCATTCTGAAGGCCAAGCGGTCCATATGCTCCGTATCAATAGCTTTTATAGAGGCGGTGGAGATGGTTAAGACACCGGTAGAAAAATCCATGACCAGTACGCTGGGGAGAAAGAATTTGCCGCCGATGATGCCGTAGAGGTCGATGCCGAGTTGGTGCTCTAGTTGGGAAAGGCTAGTGACTTGAGCGGCGACATCGTAGCGGATGAAGGCCCCCACTTTGAGGTGATTGAGTTGGGTGGTAGCCGCTTTGACTTCACCGTTCAACGTTTCGAGCAATTCGCTAGCGGCCTGCGGCATCCCGTTGATAATAATGGCATCAGCACCGGTATCGAGAATAAAATTCCCGGGCTGGCCATCAATCTCGGCCTGCAAAATAATAAGCCCATTATGAAGCTGGAAAGGGACGCTAATGTCTTTAGCTCTCTTGGCGTCTAGTGGCTGAGGGAGAACCAGTAACCCCGCTAAAAACAGCGATCCCATCAAAATCGTACGTGAAATGACACTACCCATTCTACTCGCTATTTTGGTTAGGTAAGACAAAGTTAACTATTAATTAACTCTGAATCAACCTTTAGTTTACACTAAATTAACATAAGAGTGCAAAACGGTTCTTTAAATAGCGAAAGCCCAGACAGTAGAAACTGCCCAGGCTTTATCTAACAACTTGACTTTCTAATTAATACGGAATGCAATTGCCATTGCCATCGCATTCGCCGGGGCAGCCAGAGTGACCGCCGTAGTAGCATCTCGAACCACTTGGGCGTCCATTGCAGTTGCCTCTAGTGGGAGTGAGCAATCCGCCTTTGTAACTCTTCTGAGCATGCTTGTTAACTGCTTGTGCGCCGGTTACCTTCAAAATTAACTTCTTCATGATAAAATGATTTTATGGTTAGTAAATATGTATTGCTATCCTGCTTCCGGTAGCCGTAGGGCGTACTCGGCCTGAGGAACTTCTTCACCGATCAAGTCTTCGAGCAAAAAAAGGAGGTCTTCTAGCTCGTAGGACTGGGGCAATAGTTGTCGCTGAATCAGGGTTGCTGGTGTGAAGTTGATGTCCTGTTGAAGGCACCATTGCTTGTGGCTTTTTAGGCGAGCCAGGTGGGCGGCTTGTTCTTCGAGGCCCCACCGGCTTCGCCAGCGTTCCAAATCATAATGTGCAAACCAATCCGCCATCGCCCCCACAAAGGCTTCCCACCCCCGAGCCCGATAAACCTCGGTCGCCTGCAAGGCGATGCGCCGCGAAACATCCTGCGGATCATCCAGAAAAATATTGAAATGCAGCTCTAGGCAAAGCCGATCACCGTAGCGTTGCAGGATTTTTTGGTAACTTTCGAAAGCAGCTTTGCAGTAACTGCATAAAGGATTGGTGATGACTTGCAGGCGGAAGGCCGACTCTGGGTTGCCCAGCAGTAGCGCATCATTGGCCGCCGAACCAGCCTGCGGCTCCTGAGACAGCAAGAACTCAAAAATCGTCGGATTGCGCTTGAACCGAGCCAGCTGTAGGCTGACAGCTGCTAATCGCTGCTGTTGATGCAGTAACGGCTTGACGAGATACCAGAACAGGGCCGCTAGAGCTACACTCGCTCCCAGGTGGCCGAAAACCTCTAGCTCTGGCATCGTCAAGGGTTGTCGAAAGACTAGTAGTAACACGAGCTGTGTACTGAGGACGGCGACTAAGCCCAGACACAAAGTACACCATTGCTTAAGCACCCGCCATTGATAGAGTAGAGAGTACAGGATGATCGGCCCGCTGCTAATGCCTAAACAGAAGAATAGGCCATAGTGAAAGGGCGCGAAGCAGAGCACTGCACTGGTGCTCATAAAATAGACCAGCGCCAGATCGCTCAGTGGAATACCTGCAATGACTGCTCCCCTGGATGCTAGCACGGCTGTACAACTATTCTGCTCGCCGCCACTACTACAAAACCGATTGATTAGATCAGATTGGTGCCCTAATTGGGTTCGAATGATAGTAATGGCCAGCCCCAGTCCCAGAAAGGAAAGCAAGGTGTACAGGAGATGTACCTGATCGGGACTGCGACTGGCGAGACTGAAGAAGAGGAGTAAAATGGCCGCTAAATAGAGCAGCTGTGATTTTTGGGGGTTGGTCAGTGAGGGACGCTCATTTTTGTCCACAGCCAATACCAATCCTTCCCAGCTTTCTAGGAATTCCCCTTTGGATAGTTGGCCTTGTTGAGTTTCTGTTTCTACAAAAAGGGTTGGTCCTTCTTGTTTTACCCAAGCTAATTCCTGTGGCTGACCAGGAGCTTGAACAATAGCCAAGAAACGGTCTGGCAATTCTTCTAAACTTTCTTTGGGAACAACAGCAGCAATGTGCTCCACACCAAAAAAATCCATCGTATCGGTAATCGCACGAAGACTAGGATAATCAGGATGTGCCTTGAGTTGAAGTTGCCATTCCTGTCGATCCAAATGGTATTGATTGTCCTTGAGATAGGCATAGACAAGCCGTGCTAATGTTTTCTTCATTATATTGTTAGATTATCTTTGGTTTGGTGCATACGCCAGCTACCCACAAGCTGGACTTGTGAACAAAGGAAGCCTACTTGTTGAGCCATAAGCATAGCTGCTCGCGGTATTCGTCACCAGCAGGCATGGCTTTAGCGCCCCTGTAAACAGCGATAAATTTGATTTTTGACAATTAGATTACCAGGCGAAGAGAATAGTGTGACCGAAATGGAGGTGTGTGACTTGTGGTGGAGTGGATAGGGTTGAAAGATGTGATGAGGTGGATGTTACAAATATAGATAGAATTCGTTTTAGATGCTGCTTGCTCTATTTAACGGCAGTATTTCATAAGTAACCGGCATTGATTATTTAGGAAAAGGGGAGTTTAAACACTGCCTTATCTTCACAACTGCTCCAAATACTCCTCCGCTGTCGTCAGCAGTTGATTTTGTTTTTCCGGCGACATCTTATCGAAACTACGGACCAGCATTCCGAGCCTGGGATTTTTGGTGAAAAAATCGCGATGGACGTGCATGAACCGCCAGAAGAGGGCATCCCAGATGCCTTGCCAATCGCCGTTTTTGTAATCACTCATCTTTTTGAGGTAATTGCTGCCGCTGATGTAAGGCTTAGTGGACATTAGGCCACCGTCGGCAAACTGGCTCATGCCGTAAACATTGGGCACCATCACCCAATCGTAGGCGTCAATAAAAAGCTCCATAAACCAACGGTAAACCTCATCTGGATCGAACTCGCAAAGCATCATAAAATTCCCCAAGACCATCAATCTTTCGATATGGTGGCAATAGCCCGTTTTGAGCACTTTTTGAATGGTGAGATCAAGGGGCGCTATGCCGGTGCTGCCGTCGTAGAATGAAGCCGGAATTTTGCGCTCGAACTGCCAGTAATTGCGAGTCCGCTCCTCACTGCCCTTGCACTCGTAGACGCCCCGGATAAATTCCCGCCAGCCAATGATCTGCCGGACAAAGCCCTCCGTCGAATTGAGCGGAATATCGTGCTCGGCAGCAAACTGCAAGCTCCGCCCTACCACCTGCGGCGGCGTCAGCAGGCCAATATTCAGCATGGGCGTCAGCACGCTATGGTGCAAAAAATACTCCTCCGCCACAATCGCATCCTCGTAGGGACCAAACTCCGCAAAACGCTGCTGCAAAAACTGCTCTAACCAGGCCTCCGCCTCCTCAAACGTACTGGCGTAGTAAGGCGAGGCCGACAGCTCCCCGTAGTTGTCCGCAAAATGAGCCTCTACATAGCCACAAGCCTCCTCGTAATAGGCATTGCTGGCCGGAAACTGAAGCGTTGGGGGGACCTTCTTCCGGGGGTACTTCTTGCGGTTGTCGGCATCGTAGCTCCACTTGCCGCCAATGGGCTTGTCCTCGCCTTCCAGCAAAATGCCGAGGCGCTTGCGCTGCTCGATGTAGAATTTGGTTTGGAAAAATTTCTTCTTATCCTTCCGAAAAAAGGAGGCCAGCTCGTCCGGGGTATTGATAAATAGGGGAGAGGTCACTTGCGCTAACTGTAGGCCCGCCCGCTCCGCACTTTCTCTGATTCGGCGACCTAGCCAACTGTCCGTTGGGTCGATATAATGAACCGTCGTCACTCCTTGTTCGGCCAGCTCCGCGATCAATTTTCGCACATCGCTGCGCTCCTCCATCGCCTCCACATAATGCACCTCCAGGCCCTTATCCTCCAAATACTGCTTATAAAAACGCATACTGGCTCGATGCAGCGCCAGCTTCTGCTTGTGAAAAGGATATTGTCGGAAGAACAGCCATTCCTCGATGAGAAATACCGGATGGCCATTCTCCGCCAGCGGGCTTTCGGCGAACAGTTGATGCGGAAAGATCAGATTAACCGAGGTCATAATTTTTGTTTTTGTTTCTTCGGCAGCGTTCGCTGCAATATTTAACTTCATCCCATACCTTTGCCCACTTCTTGCGCCATTTGAAGGGGCGCTGGCAGACGGCACATATTTTTTCGGGCAAGTGTTGCTTTTTCATCGCTTGCGTTTTTTCTTTTTGCGTAGATTTTCCTCTCTGGGGCTTTTGCGGCGGGTATGGGTTTTCAGAATGCGCTGCCCCTCCCGCTTCACGGTCCGATGGCCGCGGTGCCCCCAGATTTTATCCCGCGCCTTCTTCGCCGACTCCTCTAAATCGACAATCGGCGCTGGGTAGTCCTTGCCGATGGTGATGCCGTAAAACTGATGCTCCATTGCCGTCATTTTCCAGGGCTCGTGGATAAATTCTGTACCCAGATTGCTCAGCTCTGGCACCCATTTTTTGATGAACAGCCCCTCTGGATCATGGTCCTTGGACTGCTTGACGGGGTTATAGATGCGGATGGTGTTGACCCCTGTGGTTCCGGCCTGCATTTGAAACTGTGGATAATGGATGCCCGGTTCGTAGTCCAGAAACTGGTTGGCCAGGTGGTAGACACCGCGCCGCCAGTCCTGATCGAGCTGATGGCAGAGGAAGGAGACCAGCATGGCTCGCATGCGAAAGTTGATCCAACCGGTGGCGGTCACGCAGCGCATGCAGGCATCGACGAGGGGGTAGCCGGTCTGGCCCTGCTTCCAGGCTTCGACGAAGTCGGGGCGCTCCTCGTGTTCCAGCAGCTCGAAACCTCGGTTGATACAGCGGGTTTCGTAGTCGCATTCGACCTCAAATTTTTGGATGAAATGGCAGTGCCACTTGAGGCGACTGAGAAAGGAGGTGAAGGCTAGTTTGTAGGCTTTGCGATTGGGATGCAGCTGTACGTAGTGGCAGACCTGTCGGATGCTGAGGTTGCCCCAGGCCAGATAGGGGGAGACGCGTCCGCAGGAGGTGCGACTGGCCAGCGGTTTGGACAGTCGGCGGTGGTAGTTGAAGCCGCGGCCTTCGACGAAGCTTCTGAGGTAGCGGAAGGCGTTTTGCTCGCCGGCGGGCTGGTAGGCAGCCGGGTAGTCTTGCAGGAGATCGAGCAGGCTAGAGGGGAGGGGAAAGGGATGATCTAGCGGAGGCAGCTCCGCGGTGGTGTAAGTATTGGCAATAATAGGCTGATTCATAGTGGCGTACCACTGCTTGTCCCAGCCCTTGCGGTTGCGAATCCCTCTGACGATGCCATCCCGCTGGAATTCTTGCCATTTGATGTCGTTGTTGCGCAGCAGGCGTCGTAGTTTTTTGTCGCGGTCCCAACTAAGTTGAATGCCCGTTTCCTGGTGGCTATAGACCGTTTTGATCTCAAAAGCCTGGATGAGGTAGAGGAGGGCCTGTACGGCTTCGGCGTACAGCAGCTCGACGCGGCGATTGAGGGGATGTAGACGCTCGTTGATGGCCTGGATAGAGTGGTAGACGAATTGCAGGTGCCGGGTCGAGGTGTCGGGGTATTGGATCAGGCTGGGCTCGAAGAGGTAGAGGAGGAGGTAGGGGTGTTCGTCTTGTTCGGCGGCTTGCAGGGGCGCGTGGTCCTGGGTCCGCAGGTCGCGTTTCAACCATACTATATTGATGCGTGGTCGCTGATTCATCTCCTCTTATCGCTTGGAGATTTTGTTGTTGCTGATAGCGCGTTGCCGCGAGCATTTGAAGCGGCTGATTTCAGGATTGCGCTTTTTGAGGTGTTTTTGGCTGATGCGCTGCGCGCGCTTGCGCCAGAGCTTGAAGCTTTTGCGCTTGAGGTTGTTGCGCATCAGCTTGATGACTTCGCCTTCGCTGAGGTTGAATTGAAAGCGGATGGCCTCGAAGGGGGTACGGTCTTCCCAGGCCATTTCGATGATGCGATCCAGTTCTTCTTCCGTAAACTCCATAGTAGCAAGGGTTTTTAGTACACCTGCAATGTTAACAGCAATTGGAGAGCTTGGTTGAAAAATTGGGTGGGAATATTCCGCGCTAGACCAGATCGTCCTCGTCGAGATTTTCTGCATTGACTAGATTCTCGTCGTATTCTGTAAAACCACTATTGAGAAACTCATCAAAGGCAGGGTGCATCCGCAAATAGGCCAGCATATCATGGTTGAGGATCATCTCCTCGTTTTGCAGGTGGTATTTCACCGCTTTTTGGAGGCTGTCAAATCCTGCTTTTGCTTCTTCTTTAATTGAATAAGCGCAGGCCATGTGGAAGTAGATTTCGGGATCCTCGGGGGCCATAATTAGTGCTTCTTCGAAGTGTTTCAGGGCCGATTTCATGTCGTATTCGTTGAGTTCAGCCAGGCCCAATTTTTTAGCTTTATTCTTCGGTTTTTTGGGCATAGAGCCGAATCTGACCGGTATGCCTTGTTGCAGCATTTCCCCATCCTTACTCAAATCCAGCACCACCTGCATACTTTGATCGATTCGAGTGGTCAGGATATAGCGGTGGTTATGCCCTTTTTCCATCACAGTAAAATAGTGGTTGGTCCCCCAAACGGAGGACTTTTTAGAGACGATGTGGCCATTGACGATGACCGTTTCTTGACCTAGCCAGTTGTTGTGAAATTCAATGATGGTGTTGTCTAATTTCAGTTTGTGGTATTGCATCGTTTTTTGTTGCTTAATTTTAAGTAAAGCCCAGAAGTTAGCCTCCCACTTTTCGGTCAACGAATTAGCTCGAATGCTGTACTTTTCACGCATTTACCTCCTTCGTTATCTCACTGAATTCGGGAATTAATGATTTGAGCAGAACTAAAGATAATTTTTTCGCCCTACTTTCCATCCAATTATACGGCAA
>JBCDGZ010000182.1:0-12490 GCA_038750655.1 Bacteroidota bacterium
GCACAGTCAAAACAGCTGGAATAATCAGGGCAATATCGCCAATGTTGGCGATCATTTTCGGGTGTCCCGAGAAGGTGGTGTTTATACCATATATCGCAATGGAGCAGTAGTGCTTACCGCGCCCGCCCTGGACCCGGCGCTGACGGTCTATCCTTACTTCTACGACTATAGCGGTACTCACCACGACCTGCTAGAGTTCTTTAGAACGCCGGAGGTGAATAGCTTGGACTGGGCCTTCAACAATGGCTCTAAATATATCGCCACCCATGAATTGCGCAGAGGGCAAGATGGGTTTATGGAATTTACTTACAGCGGCAATCACGCTTACTTTGGTTTTAGCAATACTAAGGATGCTGATTTATCCAAGCATTATGTTTCCCTATTTTACTACGATTTGTATCAGCGGATGTATATCTATATTGATGGGGTCAAGAAGGGAGAAGTACCCGTTCCCATGAGTACGGGCGATAAACTAGTGATTGAACGAAAGGGATCAACAGTGATTTTTTCGGCGGATGGTGTAGAGCTGAGCTACGCTATTGATGGCAATCTTGACTGGCATCCTTGGGTACATGAATATACATCGGGAATGCGGAACCAAGTGAAGGCTTCTTTTTATGCGACCCAAGGAGGGGTTTGTCAGGATTATTTTGAAAATTTACCTTCTTCGATTAATGCCGATCCGGATATTTTTTATCCACCATCTCCCCTGAATGAAGATTGGAATTTGGTGCATATCAAAGTGTATAATGGAGAAGGGGAGGGGCCTTGTCATTTGATCAGTGAAGCTAGATCTTACACCAACGAAAAAGGCCAGTCGATACAGCAGCAAAGCAAGGATTATTTGACCGGTAAGGTCTGGGCCACAGAAACGATTTACGATTACTTAGGTCGACCCGCATTGGCTTCTCTGGCTGCACCCACCGGGCAATTTATTCTCCAATACCAACCCGATTTCATCCGCGATGCTTCCGGCAATGCCTACGGCCTGGACGACTTCGACCGGACCTTCAACAGCAGCGGCGTCGAAACGTCCAACAACACCAATTCCCCTAATCCCGTCGGTACTCAAGCCAACACACTCGGGGCCTGGTACAGCTCTAACAACACCGAAGAGCCTTGGCAGGCCATCACCCAATATCCCTACACCCGTACGGAATACAGCGTGGTGACCGGAGCGGCAAGGTACACCGCACCCCCCGGCGATGCGATGAAAATGGGAAGCGGCAACCAAGGGGTGAGCTTCACCATGCGGGCAGGGAATGCGCTGCTACCTGTGCTCGGCCAGAAAAAGCCACTCTGCTTACTGGTCGGCACTCCCTATGATGAGGGAGGCTTCCTTTCCGCCACGTGTAGTGATCCCGGAACCATATACAACAGTCGCTACAAGAAAATCGTAGCTGTTGATGCAGACGGGAAAACAGCCGTTTCGTTTCAGGATGAAAACGGCAATATCATTGCCCAGGCCCTCAGTGGGAAGGTAGATGGAAGCAATGTACAGACCCAAACCACTGTACTGGGTGTCCCGGAGGATGACTTTCGAGATATACACGTGACCGATGCTGGTGGAGGGATCAATATGTGGGGGGCTAGTGGAGCCACTCCGGTTTATGATGTGTATGATTTGATGACCGATCAGAAGATCATCTCTGACGGAACTGCCCACCCGCTGAACTTATCTCCCGGCTTCTATCGGATTGTCTCCAAGTCGGTTTACATTACGATGAGCTACACGGTGAACTACTATAATTTTAGCTTAAGCATTTATGATAAGCGCAATCAACTGATTGCCACGGTAGCACCGAACGATGTCGTTTATGATGCTACTGACCCACAGCACAATGCCTTTACCTTTTACCGCTACAATTCCTACGGCCAATTGCTTTGGGAAGAATCTCCCGATGCTGGGCGGACCTCCTACCTGTATCGAAAGGATGGCCAGCTCCGCTTCTCACAAGACCCACAACAGGCCAATGACAACCACTTTTCTTACATTCGCTACGACCCACTGGGCCGACAAATTGAGGCTGGAAAATACACGGAGTTCACCAATAGCTTCAACAGCTTGGCGACTAGTGTAGACAATGATACCTATCCCAGTTATGAACCTTACAAAAAGGAGGAATATTATATGACCTACGATGTCTCTGATCCTCTTTTACCCACTAATCGGGAGCAGCAGTTTGTACAGGGAACGCTGGCTAAAATTACTAATGATTATGGAACGACCTGGTACAGCTATAATGAAGAAGGACAGATGAGCTGGAGGGCACAATCCGTGATTGACCTGTCCGGGTATAAATTTACCGACTATAAATACGACCTGCTGGGTAATGTCATTGAAACGATTTATCAAGAGGGACAGTCCGATGAGTTCCGTCACCATTACACCTATGACGACAACAGTCAAATGACCAGCGCCAGCACGCGGAAGAATGGTGTCCTCAGTACCGCCCCAACTTTGCAAGCGCAGTATCAATATACGGTTAGTGGAACGATGGATAAAGTGAATTTGGGAGATGGGGTAGAGCGCAAGCATTATGTCTACACCCTGGGAGGTTCTCTGAAGGCCATCAATCCTAAAGATATGGCCACAGCAGAAATCAATTCTTATCAGCGAACCTTCAGTATGGCCCTGGATTACTATTTGGACGACTACGAAGCGGCCAACGGCTCAAAGGCGGGCAGGATTTCTAATTTGATTAATGGAACTAACGGGCAGGGCAATTACACCGGACAAGTAGCTGCTCAGCGCTGGAAGGCCCGAGCGGACATCGGTGGCAGTGACTTCTCCGGCCACTTTGCCTACGGTTACCAGTACAACCACCGCAATGAATTTCGCCAAGCCCAGTTTGGTAATGTCCTCTCTAATGGCGATCCGAACTACGACGGGGCCTTTAGCGGCCTAAATGATTACAAAGTCATTTTCGGCACCGGAGCCTATGACCTCAACGGGAATATTCAACAATGTAATCGTTTTGGTCAGGGAGGGAGCATCATAGATTACCTGAATTATAACTACGATTATTCCGGCGGAAGAAATCGCTTGACGCACATTAGCGATCAGGTCAGCTTGAACCCCAATGGCGACCTTGGCCCGCAGAGCGCGGGGAATTACAGCTACGACCTGAACGGTCGCATGACTGAGGATGTGAGTGAGGACAATCGGCTGACCTATAATGCAGCCGGAAAAGTACTCGATGTGCATTCCATAGCCAGCGGTAATATAAAGGTGGCGTACAAGTATGGCCCCAACGGTCATCGCGTCAGAAAACGGAGCTACAATTCCAGCGGGAACTTGGTCAAAACGACCTGGTATGTCCGGGGTGCCGGAGGCGCTGTACAGAGTATTTATAAGAAAGAAGGTAGCGGTAGTATTGTACTAGAAGAGGCCGCTGCTTATGGTGCTGGTCGTCTAGGGACAGCAGCTTACAGTGGAGGGAATTATACTTACCAGTATGATCTCAAGGATTACTTGGGCAATGTCCGGGCAGTGATTGAGGAAGGAACGAATGGCTTGGCGGAAGCGACGTATTATGCGGATTACTATCCCTACGGTTGGACCTTGCCGGGGCGTCACGGTGGAGTGAGCCGACATGGTTATCAAGGGGATTTTGCGGAGAAGGATGAGGAAGTGGGGTGGAACGCTTTTGAGCTGCGGATGTACGATGGGCGATTGGCAAGGTGGACGACTGTTGATCCCTTTGCAAGTGAGAGAAGTTGGCTGAATCCTTACAATTATGTTCAAAATAATCCACTTAATCGTGTTGATCCAACCGGGGGACTAGATGAGCCACCAATAGAAGGATTACCCTATTTTGGGGATGATACAGGGGACTATTTTTGGAATGAAGAATTGGGTTCTTATGATCATCATGATAACGAGACAGGGGAATACATCGGGCAATTTAGTTTTTCTGGTATAGATGACTTTTATGAGCCAGTTGGAGAATATAGAATATCTTTTTTCAACTACACGGGGGATGAGACCTTTGAGAATAATGCTTATAATAAAGAATATACACCTCTGGCAGCAATAGCCTATACTTTGTATTTAGGCAAACAGGGGGAACTAACATCCCTCACAGACGAATCAAGGTATCCTGGGGTCAGAATCCTTGCTTCTCCTCACGTAATTAGTGGAGTTACTTTAGGAAATATGATTTTTGTGAATACCAATTATTTTAAGACTGAGCAATTGGAAGATGGAGGAAACGGCCTTCTTGAACACGAATATGGACATTATCTGGATTACAAGTACCACTTCAGGTATAATTTTACATCATACATTACGATGGTGGGGCTTCCCAGTATTGGAAGCGCCTCTCAAATTGGAAGGTATGGACATGACCATGAGTCAAATCCTGTTGAGAAAAAAGCTAATATCTTGAGTGCTGCTTACTTTTTTAGAAACTAGACTGATTATGGAAAATTCTTCTATTTTACTCTTATTGACGATATTTCTTTTTTCATCTTGTCATTTTCATGATGATCGAGTCGTTGTTACCAATGCTGAAGGTCAAGAGCTATTATTCGCAATAGCAAAACTTGACCCCAAGGAAAGAACTGATATTTTATCTCCGTTTTTTTCCTTGAAACCTCAGCAAAAAAAAGCGATTTATCTATTGAGAAATCTAGATTATAATGATATAGAGGGAGACTCTGTTACTATACTACAGATTTCTCCAGAAGATGAAAAGTCTGTGTTAAGAGAAAATGGTTACTATGAGTATGAGCAAATTTTACAAGAAGAAAAGTATTCCTATCTGAATGTTGCTCTGAAAGAAATAGTTGAAGAAAAAGTTAAGATAGTTTACACTAAGCGTCTTTTCCATTCAGGTAGATAAATGTTTCGTGTTCTCATCTTAACCGAATGATACTTCGCCCCTGCACCCCGCAGGGGCTTTTTTGTTAAATTTACATTCTAATGATCTTTCACATTGATATTATCCCACATATTACCTACCTTTGCAATCTCAACGCCTTAGTAGAAAACTAAAAGTACCCGAAAAATCCACTCTTACTAGATTGTATGCTACCCTTTATACTAAAAGATCCCTTCAAATCTATTGTCCACTATTTAAGCTAAATTAGTTAGAGAAGTTAGTCGTAAAAATATTTTGTCTGATCGGTTCTGGTAAACGGATCAGTAGGCTCTGTATATCAATAACAAAAATAAATAGCAAATGAACTCATTAAACAAACCACAGCCTTCTGCTGTGTGGAGCAAGCTGGCGCTGGCGCTCGCCGGGCTTAGTTTTGTTGGAATGCTTATCCTGTTCTTCACCCTCTTCCCCGACCGTTCGAAGATCGCCTACGTGCGAACTGACGAAATCCTGAGCAAGTACCAGGGGATGATCGAAGCGCGTTCTACATTTCAAGTCAAAGCGGACGATTGGCAGTCAAAAGTCGACACGCTGAGGGCCGAGTTTGAAGCTTCTGTCAAAGACTTTGAAGCTGTGAAAGTTTCTTTAAACAACAAAAACCGTAAAGAACGAGAACAAAGCCTGCAAACCAAGCAGGATCAACTCTACCGCTACTCCCAGGCCGTGAGTCAAAAGGCCGAAGAGGAGGACCGAAAACTGACTGAGGGCGTCCTGTCCCAGATCAATGCCTTTTTGGAAGTCTACGGCAAAAAACACGGCTATAGCGTTATTTTTGGGGCTAATGGCGCCGGAAATATCGTCTACGGCAATGAAGCTAAAGACCTGACGAATGAAGTACTGATCGAACTAAACCGAAGCTATGAAGGCCATTAGTGCTGCCCTGGCGCTGACGGTTTTTTTACTCTTTATTACGGCCTGTTCTCCCCAGCTCAACTCCACGGAAGACCTGCGTGCTTACGTGGCCGAGCCTGGCAATGGCCTGAGCAAAGAGAAGACCTTCGGCGAGCTGAACGTCCGGCTGAGCTATCGCCCCACCGACCTGCTGGTCGGCCAGGAGCTAGGGAGCGAAGCCCCCACCGCCTTCGGCATCGACAGCCTGCGCAAGCAGTACGACGACTACCTGTACTTTCTACTGAGCTATTCTGCTAATGGAAAAGAAATCGAAAGCTGGCGGGTACAATCCCAACAGCAATTCGGGATGCGTGTCCAGGCCCTGGCCTTCGGGATGGCCGAACAGGTCAAACTGAGCAGCAATACCCGCGACTCGATTCCGCTAGTAGATTTTATTTACCAACGTACCTTCGGCGGCGGCAGCAGCTCGGATGTACTCTTTGCCTTTGACCGGAAGGCCGCAGCGGATGCCGATTGGCTCAGCTTCCGCTTACAGGACATCGGGCTGGGCATCGGAACCAACCACTTCCGATTTGAGACTTCCGCCATCGATAGAATTCCTCGAGTTCCCTTTTTACCGTAACAACTAACCAGACATTTATTATTGATAGATATGGGCAATAAGCATTAGTTAGGTAAGAAAGGAAAAGTGCTCTCCAATGGTAAGATCAATTTTCGTAGCCCCTGCTACGGACTGCTATTTCTATGCCTAGTTAATACTTTTTTTCGTGACATCTTAGATTTAAAAAAAATAGCATGACATATAAAAATAGCTTAAGAAAACGAAGACTAGCCATCTTCTTACTAATTAGCTTTTTGCAGAGCGTTGTCCTCCCTCCGGTCGCCAGCGCCCTAACCTCCGGCCCCACCGCGCCGGAGGCCATGAGCTTCGAACCCGTCGACGCTACCGACATGGTCAACCTCATGACCGGAGACTTTACCTACAACGTTCCACTACTCGAAGTCCCTGGCCCCGAAGGCGGCTATCCGCTTTCGCTGTCCTACCACGCTGGCATCAAGCCCCTCGAAGACGCCTCCTGGGTCGGGCTAGGCTGGAACCTCTCGCCCGGTGCCATCAACCGCGCCGTCAACGGCTACCCGGATGATCACAAAGGGGTGACCCGCAGTGTCGAAGATTACTGGCAAGGCGGTACCACCAAGACTTACTCGGTCGGAGTCGGGATCGGTATTCCCGGCGGGCCGCAACTGGGGTTGGACATCTCGGTTTCCAATGATACCTATCGGGGCTTTGGTGGCGATATGGGCCTTTCCTTCGGCGTCGGCAAAGAGTACGGCTTGAACGCTTCGATCGGTGTTTCGGTGGGGACTTCGGGCTTTCGGGCTGGACCTCAGATTGGGCTGGCCTCGCAAGCGGGGTATGGCCTCTCGGCGGGCTTCTCCACCGATTTTAAAGGAGGAAGTGCCGCTTCCTTGGGCGTATCGCATCGGGGCTCAAGGTCTGCGCTAGGGGTGTCCATGAGTTCTCAAGGGGTTACGCCATCGTTGAAGGCTGGCGGGGTCAGCACCTACCAACACAACAACAATTCTGGTAATATTTCTACCCGGACTTCGGGAATGGGTATTGCTGCGCCTATCGGGCCGGTGATCCTCAGCTTGGGCTTTCGCCACACCCGCTATTGGATGCACGAAACCGATGTGGTGACTACCAATGGTACCTTGTATGCTGATGAGAGTCACCCCGGTACACTCAGTAATGGTGTAATTCAAGACGAGCATATCAGCTTTGATTCCTACTCCCTCCACCAAACCGACATCAATATTGCCCAACACAATGACCCGGAATGGGTACAAGGAGGAAGCTACCCTGCTTATGATAACTACAGCGTGACGGGCCAGGGCATTAGCGGTAATATTCAGCCGTATATTTTTGAAAATGGCTCTTTGTACCGCAAGCAAATTAAGAAGTCAAGCAGTCACCGGGACCTGTCTTTCTACCACCTGCGCTCTTTCACTAAAAAAGTGAACTTTCGTTTTGTCAACGATTTTTCCAACACCCTACAAGTCAACACGCCGAATTTATTCCTCACGGTGAATAACCCTTACAGTTGGGCCCAATCGTATTCCGTGCTCAACTCTACTGGTTATAATTCTACTGATCAGCACCTCGCAGGTTCTAAGCACATCGAGTGGTACACCAATCAGGATATAATCAACGGCAGTGCCACTACCTTGATGGACTATCCTGGAATCAGCACCACCGAGCGAACGACCCATTCTACTACGAATGATCTGTTGGACCAGATGGGGGGCGTTAGCATCACCAACGAAAGTGGGGTGACTTACCACTACGCACTTCCTGTTTATTCTTTTGATGAATATTCTTACACGCGCAAGGAGGATAGCCAGGGATCGGAGAGTTGGAACAAGCAGCACAACAATGAACCCTATGCTTACACTTGGTTGCTTACAGCGGTAACCGGTCCTGACTATGTCGATAAGAATGATAATGATCGGGTGGATAAAGACGACTGGGGCTACTGGGTAGAGTTTGAATACGGGAAATGGGCGCACGACTATGCTTGGCGCAGTCCCTCTACGGGAACTTTCCGCGACATCAATGAAGAGTCAGATAATTTTGCTTACGGTAAAAAAGCGATCTACTATTTGGATGCGGTAAGAACGCGCACGCACACCGCCCTTTTTGTTAAAGACATTCGCAAAGATGGAAAATCAGTAACCGATCGCGAGGACGGTGGCTTCCTTCCGCAGCAGGCGCCGCTGTGCTATTTAACGAGCCAATCTCCCGTCTTGGCGTACTTAGATCTTCCCATCAGTACGATGCGATTGGATAAGATTTTATTGTTCAAAAATACTGCCTTGGAGGAAAATAATGTCAATCTCAATACGGTGCGGAATCATGGTTCTCAGCCCGGAGATTACGTGTCTTTTTTCAAGCCTTGCGATCTGACAACACTCACGAAAAACTACCACTATAGCGACAATGTCATCGATGTATCGGATATGGGGCAGTCGGCTATGGCAGCGGTTATGGGGGATGCTTTGAAAACGATTGAATTTGACAATGATCACTACGATCTCTGTCCTGAAACGGCGAATAGTTTCAACGAGTTTACTACCCTATACACACCAGCTCAAGGTACCTTAACGAAAGCGGGAAAGTTAACCCTCAAGTCCCTCAAATACAGAGGGCGCAACAACTCGGTCATCATGCCCCCGCTTAACTTCAGCTATGACTACGATAGTCCGACTACGCACAATTACAATGTTGGTTCTTCTAGCCAGTCCATCTGGATCGGTGGGGCCAACCCGGATTGGGTAGGGGATATGGTGAAATACACCTACGGTGGAAAGGATTACTATATGCTGTTGACCGGATTTTTTGGTTCCAGTAATTTCAACATTGTTCCTTTGGGGGAAAACATTCCGCACAGCAGTCACAGTGGGGCTGGAGGTTATACCTTGGTCAAAACCAAGAATGCGCCTTTCAGCGATAGTAAGTACGACTACTGGGGATTCTACAAGCCTGATTTTACCCAGGGCAGTGATGTCTCACCGGGTAATATTGCTCGTATCCCTACCACCAAGTCCGTCAGAAATACCGATGCTTGGTCGCTACGCAGCATAGAATCCAGTTTGGGGGCAACGATTGATGTAGAGTATGAGAATAAAAAGTATGAAGAAAATGTCTGGCAGAAATACGATCAAATCAATTTCAATAAAGTCACTCGAATCAATGGTGATACACAGTTAGAGCTGGAATTCCACGATGACATCGACTTGCAGGATGCTTTTGCGGTTGGCGATGTTGTAAAATTCACAGGATATAGAATTTTTATTAATGGTGGTTACCCCACCTACTACATCGAAGATGATACCCCCTTGACGGTACAATCGGTGAGTTCAGACAAGCTGGTCACCAATAATCCCTTCTCCTCTATTTATCATTTGGGAGGAATAGGTTTTCTTAAGTTTATGCGCTCTGGCGAGGCTTACGGTAATGGCCTAAGAGCCAAGTCGATAACGGTCAACGGGGATGGCAATAGCCGCACGACTATCTACAACTACGATGATGGCTGCATCAGTTATAATCCTTCTTCACTTGAATACATAGAACCTACGGGAATTCCGCTGGCAACGGTTTATGAACACTTATTCAAAAAGGATTTGAGTAAGGTGATTGCTATGGCCAGAGAGTTGCCCGCACCTGCGGTCATGTACGAAACGGTGAGCATCAGCGAGGAGTACAATGGAGTGACGGTACCAGGTTCTAGGCGCTATACCTTCCAGGTGCCCAAAGAGGATATGGTGACCATAGATTACTCGACCATTCAATATGGTAGTACCAGCGGTTATCCGGATGTGGAAGAATTGTCTGAACGGAACATTACCCTCAAGGATAAAACTGCACAGATCGGTAATCTGCTCAAGGTGGAGATTCTCAATGGGCAAGGTCTGGTAACATCGAGAACCGAGAACGATTACACGGATGATGAATCAGGGGAAAGCGAATCCGACTACGATGCTTATAATGATCAAGGGATCATCCATCAGGCTTTCCACGAAATGCGGACCAAGCATACGGGGAATGAAGATCATCGCTACATCAAAGCCGTCGTCAGTATGCGACAGGAATTTCCCTCTATCCTCAAGAGTACTTCCAACTACAGTCAGAACCTGACTACGGTGACCAAACATACGAAGTACGATTTCTATTCTGGTCAACTATTGGAGACGGAAACGGAGAATCATCGGGATGAGTTCTACCGCCAGGAATCTATTCCAGCCTACAAGAAATATGATCAGATGGGCTTGAAGGTCAACAACATTTCCAATCGACACATGCTCTCGCAAACGGCCTACACCCAGACCTCTGAGATTGATGACTGGGGAGGTACTATCCTTGGGGTGCTGAACGCCGAGGCCACGACTTGGAACGACGATTGGGACTACCGAACGCCTACCTCTTACGGTTATTATAATGATATTCCTTCCGTTGTTACCCCCGATAAGATCTGGCGCAAGCACAAGCAATTGGTTTGGCGATCCCCAGTTAATCCCGATGGGACGATGACTACCAACCCCAATACCAGTGATCAGGATGTCAACTGGCTGGCCAGCAGTCCTATTTCTTCTAATTGGGAAGCGGTCAATACTTTCACTCGTTACGATCGCTACTCTAAGCCACTGGAGGCAGTGGATATGGACGATAACTATGCGTCGGTGAAAATGGGCTACGATGAATCTTTGATTATTGCCACCAACGGCAAGGCGCGCTACACCGAATTTGCTTTCTCTAGTGCGGAGGATTACGATCCGAATACTGGGTTTTTTGGAGGAGAGGTGCTGAAAGGAAGTGGTTCGGTGAACACCTTGCCGCATGCACAAGGCGTCTCGCATACGGGGCAGCATATTTTAGGGTTGGACAATGGCGAAGAGGGCTTTATTTTCAAAGCCAGAATTGGGACCGATGTAGAGCAGTTCAGCACCCGAGGTCGCCGCTATCGCGCCAGTGTTTGGTGGTTGCCCAACGGGCCAGGGGTAGATTTGGATCAGGGCAAATTGTTCTACCGTATCGAAACCTCAACCGGAGGAATCTTGCATTCCGGAAGTCAGGTCCTATCGCCCGACTACGATCGAAAAGCGGGCAACTGGCACCAGCTGAATTTGGATATTGAAATTCCTTCGGGGTACAACAATCACTATCTGGTAGTAGGAGTAAGAAACGACAACAGTACCGCCTACGAGCTTTACTTTGACGATTTCCGTTTCTATCCTTCGGATGCTCCTTTCAAGGCTTATGTCTACGATAAGGAAACCGATGAGCTGACCTTCATTTTGGATGAGAATAATATGTTCACTCAATTCGAATACAACGACAAAGGGCAGTTGATCCGAACCTACATTGAGACCACAGAAAACCCCAAAGGCAAGCGCCTACAAACGGAGCACGACTACCACTACAAGCGCCCGCTGAATTAGGCAAGAAGGGGAATTACAATTATTAATTATCAATTCAACAATTATGAAATTCAATCATTCTTATCTCCTTCTCTTTCTGCTGAGCTGTTTGAGCTGGTCGCTGAATGCCCAATCGGAAAGCAAAAGCGAGCGGACGGAGCGCAAAAGCGAAGTCGTAGAGAGTAGGGGGAAAATAGGCGCTGAGCCGAATATCGAACTGGAGCTGAAAAATGCGCGTACCAATGCCGAGGCCACCGTCCTTCCGGTGCAGAGTGCTTCGGTGTACATGGAGCCCGTAGGCGAAGTCAATTTGGACCCCACCAAATTACAGGGGAAGAGTCCGCAGGACCTGCTGGCCAAGGAGGAGATGAAATACCATCTCGTATTGAGGGTTTTCAATCCCGCGAATATTGCCCGCATCCATGTGAAGCTGGGAGCTGCGGAGGGGAAGTCGAATTTTGTGAGCCATGCTTTCGAGTTCGACCGGGCTGCACCCGCGCCTCTCCACTACACCCGCGATGGGCGGATCATCGTGCTGGGCTTGGGCAAGTACACCAACATGGGCCCTTGCTTCGGGGAAGTTACTTTAGAAGACCTCAATGGAAAACGATCAGCCCCCAAGACATTTAGCATCAAGGGTTGATCAATAATTTCGATCATCATTGCTGGATACTTCGGTGTCCAGGAAAGAAAATAAAAAACATGATTACAAAACAAATCAAATACCTGCTGGCGGGCCTACTGCTGCTGATCGGCCTTGCCGGGGAGCTGCA
>JBCDGZ010000183.1:0-12432 GCA_038750655.1 Bacteroidota bacterium
ATACAAGTCGTTACATTATTCGACGCATCCGTAAACGTCCACGTAATGACGGTGGTGCCCAATGGCCACGGCGCATCAATCGCCGCATTGTCATCACGCATTCCAACAGCAGTGATCATCCCATCGCAATTATCCGTCGCAACAGGGGCCATCGCATCCGTATCATTCGTACAACCCGTCACCGGATCAGGATTCAAATTGATAGGCATTAAACTTGAACAGTCAAAGACCGGATCAACATTATCTTCTACCACTACATCCTGCATACATATAATATCATTCCCGGCTGCATCGGTAAAGGTCCAAGTAATTATTGTTGTACCTAAGGGCCACGGCGCATCAATCGCCGCATTGTCATTACGCATCCCAACAGCGGTGACCGTCCCATCACAATTGTCCGTCGCTACTGGGGCTGATACATCAGTATCATTCGTGCAGTCTGTCACTGGGTCCGTATTAAAACTAATAGGATCTAAAGAGTTGCAGTCTATGATGGGATCGACATCATCCACCACCACCACATCCTGCGTACATTCCGTTTCATTACCCGCCGCATCGGTAAACGTCCAGGTAATTACCGTCGTACCCAGCTCCCACGGCGCATCAATCGCCGCATTATCATCACGCGTACCAACCGCCGTAACTGCACCGTCACAGGCATCAGTGGCAACAGGAGGCGCTACATCCATATCGTTTGTACAAGTCGAAGAAGGATTCGTAGTAAAATCAACTTGCGTTAAAGTCGTACAATCAAAAACTGGGGCCGTTACATCTATAGCCGTCAGCGTCACGGTACAAGTAGCCGCATTTCCCGAGGCATCTGTGAATGTAACTACCACATCTGTCGTTCCTCCGGCCGTGGTGGCAGCGGCCGTACCAGCCTCCGGCACCTGCGTCACCGTCACATGAGGATCACATTCCCCCCCATTGTCCAAATAAGACTCTCCCGTCAAATCTGGAATGGTGATCTCATCGCACGCCGCATTGATTGGAACATCCTGAGCGGTGTTGCACATGGGGACCGGGGGCTCCGTATCTGCGAGGGCAGTGAGGATAAAAGTACAATTAGGGGAAGCAGTAGCCCCCGTCATGAGATCAAGAGCATCATAAGTGATAGAAACAGAAGTTCCAACCATCAGCGTATCTGTTGGTGGATTGGGACCTCCAAGAACAACGGGACCGATCGGATTACAACCAGCACCGCTAGAGGAGGCCGTAGGTAAAGTCCAGGTAAAGATAACCATCCCATCCCCATCGCAATCAATCAAGGTCTGGTCGCCCGGGCAGGTGTCAAAGGTTACTGTACACTGAGCGTCTAATCCCGATGCAAATAGCAATAGACAACAGGCAATTAGGGTGGAACATAATGTTTGTTTCATCACAAATGAGTTTAGGTTGAGGCCAACAATGGTTTGATCACCAAGTGTGCACTTGATGTTAAGCAACCCGCAAAAAAAGGTCGCCAGTTATTTGAATACACCGGTTTAGGATATAGTGTCTCAGCCCTTAGCACTACATCGTAGCGTAAAGGCGACTAGATTTGAAATAGGCTTATAAATTGAAATGTGGCTTTTTCGAATTTCACCCCTCCAAATAGAAGAGAAAAACCCTGTCCAGTATTACCCATAGCTTTGGAAAGAACACCATCATTTAACGGTAGCGTTATACACAAAAAACTGAGGAATGTTCTGCCGAGACAAATTAAATCCTACTCTAAGACCACACGCTTTAAACCGACCAATAGCCAATAAATCAACTAAGATTAGGTCTAAAACAACGACTACTCGAATCGCAATTTGTCATTACACATCAATAAAGGAATACAGAAAGCCTGTTGCTTCATTGGTTTTCATTTAGGTTTAACAATACTGTAGTACTGATTAATACAAGGCTAGTATATCGAGTTGCATTTAATGAGTTCTCTGCCATTTAGGTAAGGCCTCGTATGTATAAAATAGCGTACTACAAGACTTGATGATTGATTCTTTCTAAGATTTTCTTTAACCTAAAAATAAACCTTACTTTCATAATGGCTTAAAACAAAACTACGACTAATTACTTTTCTAACAAAATTTTTATCAAGATAAAAAATAGCCTTAAGACCTTTGAGATGCAGAAAATTTGGCTTTCCAGGATAAGATTAAAATCATATACTATTTATTTGTCCCTGTCACGTAAACCTTTATCTCCGAAAAATAAGCGACTTCCCCCAAGCTGAAAATCGGCAATAATGGAGGATTCCCCCCTCTGCCCTTTTGTTTGTTTTTTGTTTTTTCTCCCATTCACCAAGGCTCCTACGTTTTTACAACTTTGACCGACACCTTCTCTTTTGGCTACCGATAGCCTTATTTATAACAACTTAATCACATTCCACATTTTTTATTACTAAGTATTTGCAGAACAAGTTTTCCCCAAATTCTCAGGATTTTTTTTGCAAAAGAGACGCGATTTTGTAAATTTACTAATCTAGAACTCTATTCTAGCCATTCATTAAATCACGTGCTGGACCTCTTAACTTCGAACCAGTGTCTGTGTTCATTATTATTTAGGGAGATTAAATAGATCATTACTTTTCACGTCTTATTTATTTGTTGAGAATAAATAAACCCTAAATCTATTATGGAAAGAAAATACATAATCACCCTAGTCTCTCCCGGCGACCTCAACATCATCAGAAATTCAGGTTGTGAGATCATCGCCCAGTACCCTGATTCCTTGATCGCACGTTGTACTACCGATCAATTCGAACGTCTGCAATCTCAGCGGATTGAGATTGTAGAAATGCCGATGGCTCCAGTTAGGGTCTCCGGCTTTACCTTTGCAATGTCCGATGCTATTGATACGGAGGATAATGTCCCACCGATCGATAATTCGAGAAAGAATTACTACATCATTCAACTGGCTGGCCCCATGATGGAGGATTGGAAAAAGGCGATGGACGAACTGGAAGTCGAGATCATTGGTCGGACGGCTGGCGAATCTTTCCTGGTAGGTTTGATGCCGGATCAAGCGGGGAGCTTAAGCGATTTCCCCTGGGTGGATGGACTGACGCCCTATCGTCCCAACCTCAAAATATCGACCAAGCTCCGGCAGCGCTCTAGCTCCATCTTAAATAGAAATGCATTAGCGGCCCCGATGGATGCGATGCAGCTCTCCGAAAATCAGATGGTGGAAGTCACCGTTTTTCCTGGCGAATCGACCGATTCAATTATGGAACAATTGACTGATGGTGGAGCACAGGTACTTATGCAAGGTAAACAATCCGTCCGGGTGATTGCCAATCAGGAATTGATTAAGAAAGTGGCGATGGATGTTAGCGTACTGACCATCCAGCCCTTTGCCTTTCCAGAATTGCACAATGACGTTGCACGTACCATCATCTCTGTTCCTAATAATGGTGCTTTCTCTTCTGGTAACCTAGAAGGGAATGGGCAAATTGTAGCGGTTTGTGACTCTGGTTTGGATACTGGAAATGCGGGTACGATCCATCAGGATTTTGCGGGAAGAATTGCCGGGATCGTTAGTTTGGGTACCAACTGGCCCGCCGGTAATGCTCCTTTTATCAACGGTCCTCTCAATACCGATGATGGTGCAGCGGATACCAATAGTGGTCATGGCACCCATGTAGCGGGTTCCGTTTTGGGAGATGGTACGGCGGCTACGGGGTCAGGATCGACGACGGTTCCTCGCGGGGTGGCCCCGCAGGCTCAACTGTATTTTCAGGCCATAGAACAGCAAGTTAACTGGAAGCCTGCTGCTCAACTGGCAGCAGAGGGCCTTCCTATTCCTGCCGATTGGCCTCCCCGAACCTTCGGCCTCTACGGTCTTCCCAATGATCTCAATACCTTATTCAATCAAGCCTATACTGCCGGCGCCCGCATCCATACCAACTCCTGGGGAGCCCCCGTCGATGGCGTATACAACGATTCTTCTCGTGATGTTGATGAGTTTATGTGGAACAATCGGGATATGCTGATCATTTATTCAGCCGGAAATGAAGGTAATGATACCAATAGCGATGGACAGATCGATCTGGATTCTATCGGTTCTCCGGGTACGGCGAAAAACTGCCTGACCGTAGGCGCCAGCGAGAACGATCGCCCCAACGGCTCCACCCCTACCCCCGGCTTCGATGCGAACTGGACCGCCTTCCAGTCTCCCCGTTTCTCCACCATGGGAGCCGCCGGGCACTCCTCCAATGATCCCGAAGGCATGGCCTGCTTCTCCTCCCGAGGCCCCACAGACGACGGCCGCATCAAACCAGACGTCGTCGCTCCCGGCTCCAATATTCTCTCCACCCGCTCCTCTACCGTAGGAGCTGGCCCACTCTGGGGCGATGTCACCCCTAATACCGATCCACTCAATGGACTGTATTGCTGGAGTGGCGGCACGAGTATGTCTACGCCACTGGTCGCAGGATTAGCCGCGCTAGTCAGAGAACATCTCGTCACCCAACGGGCCCACTTCGTCGATGGCGTCAAACCATCTGGCGCACTAATCAAAGCCTTTATCGTCAATGGAACAGAGGCCATGGCGGGGCAATACACCGGAGAAGTTCCGGCTGGCGTGAACAATGTTACGGGCTTTGGACGGGTCAATGCGCAAAATACCATTACGCCCAATTCACTGGGCAGCGTAGCTTTTGATGATGAACCTAACAATGCGGTCCGAAGTGGCCAGATGCGGACTTACTCCGTACGCGCAGCCAATATCTCGGAGCCACTGCGCGTAACGCTGTGCTGGACAGATCGACATAGCCCCGGAGCGGGCGGCCTGCAAAACACGCTCTATCTGCAAGTGGTGACCCCATCAGGTACAGTAATCGATGGCGACGTTACTCCTTTCCCAACAGTATCTAATAATGTTCAGCAGGTAACCATTGCCAATCCGGGTACGGGCAATTATACCATTCGAGTACGTGGCGTATCGGTGGCCAACCACGCCCCCAGCGTTCCTACAGGAGCCAATGACCGGCAAGATTTTGCCCTGACCATGTCTAATGGCTTTGGATTGAATGTATCTCAGGTTTTATCGCCAATTGTATCGGGGATTTCACAAATAATCACGTTGACTACCTCACCGGTGATCTCCATGGCCCCCTCAATATTTTCCTTAGTGACGCCTTTTACACCAGTCGTCTCCTTATTGACCCCACTTTCACCGATCATTACATTAACCACTGCATTTTCGCCAGTCGTTTCCCGACTGTCACCGATTTCATTGCTGTCGCCGATTTCACGGTTTTCGGTGATTTCGCCGATTTCGCCAGTCATCTCCATCATATCGCCGATAAAGCCTTGATCGATGGCCCGAGAGCAATTCTTTTTTATCGGACACAATGCCCTTGGTGATACGCTCTGCACTACTCCGGTAGTCAGAACGTATCGACAGGCGCATCCGGAAGCGGTGTTCCTCTATATCTGTCAGGACATCGAATATTGCCGGGTGCTGGAAGCCAATCCGGACATCGATCTGGTGATTTATAATCAGAAGATGTTACTCAGTGGTCTGGCGGATTACAGCAGCGCCTGGGTAGAGTCTCTACCGCTGGATTACAAAGGCTATCCCGAATTTATTCACTTTGATATGAAACGGATGGCGGACCTGCCCAATGTATTCGAGGACCATATTTCCAAAGGCTTTGCTCGCCTGTTGGGGGTCGAAACAGATACGGTGAAGCCCATCCTGGAAATCGGAGCACGAGAAGAACGCAAGGCTGCCATCTACACTTCGCGCCCCTATGTGGTGCTGGGTATGCATTCGGTGACGAATACAGCTTATCAACGCGAAGGGGTGGGGATTAAAGAATGGGGGCGATACAATTGGCTGAAGCTGGCCGAAACCCTGGCCAAAGAGTGGGGCTACGAGGTCATTCTGGTTGGCGCAGAAAGTGAACCTCAGTTGGAGGTAGACTACGTCAAATGCCTACACGGCCTACCGATCTTGACGGTAGCCGCCCTGCTGAAAAACGCGGCCTGTGTCATCACCCTGGAAAGCGGCTTAGGCCATCTGGCTGCCGCCGTCGATGCGCCGATGGTCATGCTCTACACGGATATTCTGCACATCGGCTGGGCCAACCCAAGCGAGGCCAGCCGCTGCGAAGTACTGTACAAAGATTTGAGAACGCTTCCCTTAGAAGAAGTCCTAGAGGCTGTCAATCGAGTAACCAAAATGGTAAAATGAATATCTGTTTCCTAAATGCGATTCATGAATTGGGCGGCGGTGAACTTTGGGTCCTGCGCGCCTGCGAGCAGTTGCCTCAGTGGGGCGTTGGCGTATCGGTCATCTGCCCTTATGGTTCGCCCTTGCACATCCAATGCGTGGAAAGGAAGATTAATGTTTTCACCTATCAAAATGAAAACGGAACGCCTTTCGTAGAACCCATCTATCATTTTCTGCAAAAAAATGCAGTTGATGTCTTGTACTGTACTGTCATTGGTACTTTCCACGAAGCGGAGGTCCTGAGCCGTATTGTACATCCCATTAATCAAGAGCGAACAGCACGCCGACTAGCCCTCATTTTGAAAACCGGACTCCCGAAGTTGCCTGCTGCTACTCCCGATTTTTACGGCGGCTTCCCGGGCAGTGCAGTGCGCCGCTTGCACGTGGTTAGCCAGTCTTGCAAAAGGTCCTTTGACCATTGGCATCCCGATCTAAGCCAAGATTTTATTGAAGTCAATTATGAAGGCATCGACTGGTCTGTTTTTGACCCAACGGCTTATGATAAAAGCCAAGCCCTCACCAAATTCCAATTGCCAGAAGATCGTTTCACCGTCTCCTACATCAGCCGATTGGTCCCCATGAAAGGACATGATCATTTGCTAGTCGCCTTCCATACACTCGCAGCCCGTCATCCGCATCTACAGTTGGTACTCGCTGGCGAAGGGCCCTGCCGCCCCGACCTCGAACAGCAAGCCGCTCAGCTAGGTATCCAAGATTGCGTATTCTTTTTAGGCCAAATTGACGATGTCCCTGCTTTGCTTGCCGCAAGTGATCTAATTTGTCATCCCTCCCTCAACGACGGCCTGCCGAATGCCCTGGTGGAAGCCATCGCCATGCAAACGCCCGTCGTCGCCTCCAAAATCAGCGGCATCCCAGAGTTGATTGATCACGAAGAAAGCGGTCTGCTCTTCCCTCCCGGCGATACCAATGCCATCGTAGCGGCCATCGAGCAAACCCTCGCTCATCCCGAACGGGCTCGCGAAATGGCCCAAGTGGCCCGACAAAAGGCCCACACTAAATTTGACCAAAAACACAACTTCAGACGTCTCGTCGAACGACTGCAGGAAGAGCAAGCAGCTCTTGATCAAATTTATCCTCTAAAAAGTAATCCCCTATTCCAAGAAGTCATTCCCATTTTGTTTGTCATGACCAACTTGCGAACAGGAGGGGAAGAAACAGAAATCTCTCTACTGGCCCAGCACCTAGACCGCAGGAAATTCGACCTCCAAGTCCTCAGTTGCAGCGCAGTAGACGAGGCTTCCTTTGCTCCAGCCGCCCTTCGGGAAGCGCAAGTCGTTTACGATACCCACTGCCATGCTCTCAACAGCGCCGAAGAAAAGGTCGGCTACATTGTCGATTATATTCAGCGCAAAAATATCCGAGTCGTCGTTGCTTGCCAAGATGTAAGTCTGGCTTATCATGCAGTGAGTAGGCTACCGAAGGAGCAGGTGGTATTTATCGAGCATGGAGGCATCCCCGAGGAGGCCCTGCGGGTTCCGAAGGACAGAACGGACTGCTACATCGGCGTTTCTCAAGCTATAGCAGATGTGGCCCGGCCGCTGCTGGCGCAGCCCGAGCGAGCAGTCTTCCTGCCGTCGATGGTTGATTTTCAGCGCTATAATCAGCACTCCAAAGCAGCACTGCGAGAAGCCTATCAGTTGCCTACGGAGGCTTGCATTGTGCTCTTCGTCGGCCGTTTAGATGCCAAGAAGCGGGTAGAAATCGTCTTGGAGGCAGCGGCCCGCATTTTGGCGCAGCAGCAGAATGCGCTATTCCTCATCATTGGCCCGCCCGACGCCTACCAGCCGCAGTACGCTCGGCTGCTTTACCAACTCGCAGAGCCGCTGACGGCGACGGGCCGACTGCTCTTCACCGGCGCCCGCGATGATGTCCCACTACTGATGGCGGCCAGCAATGTACTGGCTTTACCGGCCCTTGGTGAAGGGATGTCGCATGTGATCAATGAGGCGGGGGCGGCGGGCTTGGCCGTGGTGGCTTCTGCCTCTGGGGCAGCGGCGGAACAGCTGCAAGGTGGAGCCGCCGGGCGCTTAATTCCAGAGGAAGACAAGGAAGGATTTATTCGGGCGCTAGTCGATCTGGTGGCTGATCCAGTAGCCCAACAGCACCTGGGCCGCCAACTCCAGCAAAGGGTCCAGACGCATTATTCGGCAGAAAGGGTTATTCCACAGTGGGCAAAATTATTAGAAGAACTGGCCCCTGGACCCATCGTACAGCAGGCTCCGGCCATTCATATTCCCAAAGAAGATATTCCCCCTTTTCCGCTCGAAATTCAGATTCAAAGCAACACCCGCTGCAATGCTTCGTGCATCATGTGTCCCTATCCCATCGTCTCCAAGGAGTTTCCGCACAGTCGCATGAGCGAGGAGCTTTATCTGGATATTTTGAATCAATGCAGTCGGGAATCCAGCCTGCGCCGAATCGAACCGTTTTTAATGAACGATCCTTTTACCGATAAGAGAATGGTGGACTGGATCACCATGGCCAAACAATTTGTTCCCCATGCGATGGTCACCCTCACTACCAACGGAGCACCGCTGGTCCCTAAAGTTGCCGATCGGCTCATCCACTCTGGCCTGGATGCCATCTGGTTCAGTTTCAACGGCGCGACCAAGGCAACCTACGAAAAAATCATGGGCATCTCCTTCGATCGCGTCAAGCGCAACATCGACTATTTGCTGTCCATCAAGCCGCCTAGTTTGCAGGTCTTCACCAATATGATTGATATGAATGAAATGAAGGGAGAGATTGAAGAAAACATTCGCCATTGGATGAGCAAAGGCGTCGGCTCGGGAAGTTCGGTGCTGGTCAATCGCGGCGGCAACCTCGGCAATTTTGAAGAACTCAACTACAAACCTCAGAGCGATCAGCCCATTAAAATCTGCGATCTGCTGTTTCACAAAATGTACATTCTTTACAATGGCGACGCCGTGCTTTGCTGCATGGATTGGCGGCGGCAGGTGGTGATGGGCAATGTCATGGAGCAAAGCATCCAGGAAATTTGGCAGGGCGAAAAATACCAGCATTTTCGACGGCTGCACATCGAAGGGCGTTCGGAGGAATTGCCTTTATGTTCTACTTGCTCTTATTGCCACAATTAAAAAATAGCTTTTCAAAAAACGGGTTTACTCTGCTGCCCTGGGCAGCTTCATTTCTGCTAATGCCTCGTCGATACGGGTCTCTAGTTCTTCTGTGGAGCAGTTGATAGACAATACGCGATGGTAGTCAGGCGACCATCGCAGGGCGAAGGAGAGATCGGGCAGTTCTTGCATGAAGCTGGTCAGGGGGACCCGCAGGGCCCAAGCCAGATGCTTGATGCCGTTGTCCACGCCGATAAAATATTGACAGCGTTGAAGCATGGCCGCAACGGTGTGGATGGGCAGGTCAACTATTGGAACGAGGCGTTCGTGGCGCTGGCTAAACTGAGCAATGCGTTGGACTTCGCTAATAGCCAAGTGTTGGCGTTGCAGCCGTTGGGGTGTCGGCCAGTGAGAAAAGTCGAATTGTTGGGTGAAAAAATTCAGGACGATCACCTTGGGGTGTTCGAGTAAGCGGCCGATGAAGGTATAGAGTTTTTCGGCGTAGTGGTTGAGCCATTCTGCGCCATACTTGGAGAGGTTGAGGCCGATGAAGATGGCGTCGTTGTAGGGGCCCAAATGTTGGTTTGCTGCTTGTGTGGCGGAGGGGGGGATGTGGAGCGTGGGGCGCTGGGCGAGGATAGTATAGAACGGCACCTTTAGGGCGCGCGCGGCGTCGAGGTAAAAGCCGCCGCCCCAGGCATCGTAGAAATAGTCGGCAGCGGCTAGCTTTTGCCGCGCTGCGGGAGGTAGGGTTTCCAGGCTGCCCATGGTCTCCATGCGGAGGGTTTCGGTTGGGCGGTGGAGAGATAGGACTTCGTTCGCTTCTCCGCACAGCTGGGCGATGCTGAGTTGTACGGGGCTACCAGCGGCATCGGAGTAGAGGGTGATGTGGGCCTGGGGATGCTTTTGCCGGACGAAAGGGAGGAGCCGTAGGCCGAGGATGTGGTCGCCGATTCCGCCTTCTAGTCTTACTGCTATGGTGGGATTATTTGCCACGCTTTCTAATCATTTTTTTTAGCCTTCTTGCCACTCTTTCCATCGTCACTGTCGGATCTTAAGTCTACATTATACTCCGAAGAAGACATGTTTAAAGCTTCTTCATCTTCTGTAATCAATGTTTTTACAATAAAGCCCAGCATTTTGTTTTGTAGCTTATCAAAGAATTCGCTTTGGGCATCTATAATATAATCCAAAACCAATTCGGTAGGACTCGCACGATAAATCTTATATCGGATAAAAGCAGCAACAGGGGCATTGGGAAAGGTATTCGTATCAAATTCCTCTCCCCCCTTATTGGTTGTAATTGTTTGTCTCCCTCCATCGGTGGAAATCACTGCTTGTTTAGCAGTAGATTTTATACTATTGTTCACTTCGTAAGCCAACTTTACATACTTGTCATCCGCACCAGAAAGATAATTACCATTCATAGAGTTATCTTTCAGAAGATAGGCGGTAATTTTCAGCATATACTTATTCATAGGAACACTCATCAACGGTGTTTCCATGGCGAGCTGTTCTGTATTACAATAGGAACTTCCGCTCACCAGATTGCCTACCCGATCCACACCAGATAAGCTAACCGCCTGTAAGTGGCACCAATCCTGTCCGATATGATATTTCGCATATTTTTGTGATGCGGCAGGAATTTTAGTTTCCTGCCAATCCGTCTTGGCAGTTAGACCGGCCCCATTGCTAATGGTATTCAAGGCAAAGGTTGATGCAGAGATAGCAGAGCTAGCACTCAGCCCAGTTTTGAGGCCTTCAACGGCAACATAGTTCAATATCTTAGCCATCTCTTTACCGGGCATTCCTTTTCGAGTCTGTTTCATTCCAATATTCACGCCTTTGTGCTTGACCTTTTTTCTAAGGTTCTTATTGCTTGAAAAAGCAGGCTTATTAAGCTCAACCAAGATACCATCATTATCCATATATTGAAATACGATCGGCGGATTTACGGGAATAAAGTCGTCGTAGCCCAACCCATTGGGAAATGGATACACATCATCTTTTGACTTAGGGCTGTATTTGGCCCCATCAATACGTTTTAAAATTTTATAATTATAAGACTCATCACTACCCGCCGTACGATCAAGGTAAATTCTTCTCCAATACCTGAACTTAAAAAGTAGATCATAAGCATCTCCATTGAGGGGTCTCCTGGGCAATTGTGTTTCCATAAAATAGAGCTCTTTACCCGCAGGCTTATATTTTATTAGATTATATTTCAAAGGCTGACCAGCACCGAATCCTAATTTTGTACCTATCTGTTTCTCCTCTTCGTACACAACAGTTGTTCTTATGCTTTTGTCCAGATTTGAGATCAGCCTGTCTTTACTCAATCCAAACATATGTACGCCAAACTTAATCCCGTTTATCTGATCTGCATCATCTTTTCCGATGTAGTCCCAAAGATAGTCCTCGTCATTTACGCTGTCTGATCGAAATCCGGTTCCGGTCCCCCTTCCCCTTTTATCAGAAGATAACAATAAGTCAATAGCTGCTCCTGATGTAGAGAAAATAAATTTATATTGATTAGTTATAGCAATTCCTTTACCACTACTAATTTTTTCACTTTCAATTTTTCCACTCCAATCCCCACTTCCCTTCACTTGTCCGTCCCCATTTACTACGTATAATGCTGCTTTTTCAAATTTCAGACAGCTATTAATCAAAGTCAGGATAGACGCTCCGTAGGTTTCCGCTAGAAATCTCCTAGTGTATTTCGTGACGCCCTTCCCCTCTATTGATCCATTTAGCGAAAAATTTTCAAGATCGATGGATTGTACTTCTATTTTAGTCTCCACATCGCCATTTTTTTTATTTTTAAACGTTGTTTTATAGTCTAGGCTTTCTAAAACAGAAGAAGAAATAGGGGAGAAGTAAAGGTGCTGGTCAGGTGGAAATAAAAACGCTATTGAAGCACAGTTATTCTCATCAATAAAATTAACATCAACGACTGGTCTTGGAGAAAGGTCGGTTGCTTTCTTAGCTATTGTTTTCAAAGCTGTTCTCAGTGCCAAGAAAAAACCCGGGGCATTAAACCTCCATTTAGAACCTACAAATTCAGCATTCTGATTAGTCATCAGTATACTATTAAATATTGGGGCAACTG
>JBCDGZ010000184.1:0-12339 GCA_038750655.1 Bacteroidota bacterium
CCGGGAGGCTTACCAAAAAGTGAAGGGCAGCATTGCCGATGGTACCTTCCAGTTCGACGGAGCACTTAAACATCAGCATGAGGGCAGCATCGGTAACCTCTGTCATCAGCAGATTAAAAGCAAAATGCAGCGCATCCTGGCGCAGTTCAACTTTGAAAAAGTAGATCGACAAATTGAACAGCTGATATAACATACTGCATGGGTTTCTTGCTGGGGACAGTAGGAAGGACTCGATTTTTCAAAACAGAATAATTTTTGGAAAAAATGTGTAGTGCCACATATAAATTGGCCATTTAACCGTTTAAGCAATCATTCATTAAAAATAGATTAATTCATTGTTTGGCAAAAATCGTTTCGCACAATACTATATTCTGAAAGCATGAGCATCTGACAAATTTTTTTCTTATTTTTATAAACTTGCCTTCGCAGGCATACTATGAACCTACTATTACCCCAGCCCAGAAACTGGATAAACTGCGGCCCTAACCGTCATAACATTTAAGTATTTCTTATGCAACCTTTAGAACACCATAAAGGGAAGGGGCTTTATGTACCTGAATTAGAGAAAGACGCTTGCGGGACAGGGCTAATCGCCAACCTGGATGGACAGGCGAGTCACTTGCTCATTCAGCGCGCCCTCGAAATGCTCGGTAACATGAAGCATCGCGGAGCCTCCGGCTACGAGGCTAATACTGGCGATGGGGCCGGCCTCCTCACCCGCATCGATCACGATTTCTTCGCCCAAAAATGTAAAGCCCTCAACTTTAGCCTTCCTGCCTTCGGCAGCTATGGCCTCGGCATGATCTTCTTTCCCCCCCACCCCGATCAGCACAAAGCCTGCCGCCAAGCCCTAAACCACTACATCGATGAGCTGGGCTTCGAACTGCTGGGCTACCGCAAAGTCCCCGTCGACAACTCAGAGATCGGCGCTACCGCCCGAGCAGTGGAGCCCCGTATGGAACAGGTCTTCATTCGTCCCCGGCAAGCCACTGAGCCAAAATTGCTAGAGCGGCGGTTGGTCTTGCTGAGAAAGCACGCCATTCACCAAATTTATGCACAGTATCCCCAAGTGGAGGATGATTTTTATATCGCTTCGCTCTCTTACAAAACCGTTGTCTACAAAGGGCAATTGACAGCTACCCAGCTAGGGCCCTATTTTCCCGACCTGTCCGACCCAGCCTTCCGCTCGACAATGGCACTGGTGCACTCCCGCTTTTCGACCAATACGCTGCCCAAGTGGAAGCTGGCGCAGCCCTTTCGGGTGATTGCTCACAACGGGGAGATCAATACCATTACCGGAAATGTCAACAGCTGGATCGCCCGTGAGCCGCTGCTACAGACCAGTCATTATAGTGCCGAGGAATTGAAAATGCTCAAGCCCATCTGTGGCAAGGGCCTCTCCGACTCGGGCAATTTTGATAATGTATTGGAATTTTTGGTGCAAAATGACCGCAGTATTCCCCACGCGCTCATGATGATGATCCCCGAGGCTTGGCAGCACGATTCGCAGATGAAAGCCTGGAAGCGCGCCTTTTACCAATACCACGAAAACTTAATGGAGCCCTGGGACGGCCCGGCCTTCATCGGCTTTTCTGACGGTATCCTCATCGGTGCAACGCTGGATCGCAACGGTCTGCGGCCTGGCCGCTACGTACTGACCGAAGATAAGACCCTGATCGCTGCCTCCGAAGCCGGAGTAATTGATATTGATCCTGCCAGCATTGTGCTCAAAGGGCGCTTGCAAGCGGGGAAGATGCTCATCGCAGATTTGGAGGAACAACGCATCATCGGCGACGAAGAACTCAAGCAAACCATTTGTCAGCGCCTCCCCTACCGCGATTGGCTCGACAGCTTCGCCGTTGGATTAAAAGATTTACCCACCCCCACTGAAAAAGTAAAGCGATTATCCGGTAAGAAACTGCTGAAAAGGCAACAACTTTTTGGCTATACCAAAGAAGACCTGCGCTTCATTATCGCCCCAATGATCCAGGTGGGGAAAGACCCCATTGGTTCTATGGGTAATGATACGCCGCTGGCGGTGCTCTCGCAGTTTTCGCAGCATCCCGCCAATTATTTCAAGCAGCTTTTCGCCCAAGTTACCAATCCGCCTATCGACCCCATTCGGGAGCGCTCGTACATGTCGCTGCACAGCATCTTGGGCAGCAGTAGTAATATTTTAGATCAACAACCGGAATATGCCCGTAGCCTACGGCTGAAGCAACCGGTACTCAAGAATAAAGACCTGGCCAGAATTAAGGCCAATCAACATCCTTATTTTAAGAGCAGCAGTATCCCGCTGGTCTATGCCCACGATAGTACACTGGAAGCAGCGCTGGATCAGCTCTGCGCGCAGGCCGAAAGGCGCGTGCGCGAAGGCTGTAACCTCCTCCTCCTCTCGGATCGAGAAGCGAGTCAAGAGCAGGTACCAGTCCCCACCCTACTGGCCGTAGGGGCTATTCACCATCACCTCATCGATAAAGCACTGCGGATGCAATGTGCGCTAATCGTTGAAGGAGGGGATGTTAGAGAGGTGCAGCATTTCGCTACGCTCATCAGCTATGGCGCGGATGCCATCAATCCCTATGTGGCGCTGGATAGCATTGCCCAGCTGAAGAAAATGGGCATATTGGATCAACAGCAGCCACTCAAAAAATTGACAGACACCTACATTAAAGCGGTTGGAAAGGGCTTGCTTAAGGTCATGTCGAAAATTGGAATTTCAACGTTGCACTCTTATAAAGGGGCGCAGATTTTTGAGATTCTGGGCTTAAATAGTAAGGTGGTGAAGCGTTGTTTTCGGGGAACGATTTCCCGAATCGAGGGGATTGGTTTTGAGGGCTTGGAAAAAGAAATTCGGGCGCGCCATCGACTGGCCTACTCGGTTATAAGCCACCTCGAAGAAGGCGGACTGTACCAATGGCGGCAGCGCGGCGAATATCATCTGCTCAATCCGCAAAGTATTCACCTCTTACAACACGCTACCCAAGGTAATCAATATGAGGTTTACAAAAAATACGCCCGCCTCATCAATCGACAAAGCGAACAAGCTTGTACCCTAAGAGGCTTGCTGGAATTCAAAAAGGGGCCAGCCATTCCGATTGAGGAGGTGGAGCCGGTGGAGCATATTCTGCGGCGCTTTGCGACCGGGGCCATGTCTTTTGGCTCCATTTCCCACGAGGCCCACAGTACGCTAGCCATCGCTATGAACCGTATTGGTGGGAAGAGCAATAGCGGCGAAGGCGGCGAGGACGAATCGCGCTACCAGCCTAAGGATAACGGCGATTCCGAGCGTTCGGCCACCAAGCAGGTGGCCTCCGGCCGCTTTGGAGTGACCAGCTACTACCTCAGCCAAGCCGACGAGCTACAGATCAAAATGGCGCAGGGGGCTAAACCCGGCGAAGGGGGCCAGCTGCCCGGTCATAAGGTCGACGCCTGGATTGGCCGAGTACGGCACTCCACGCCAGGCGTCGGGCTGATTTCTCCGCCGCCCCACCACGACATCTACTCCATCGAAGACCTGGCCCAGCTGATCTTTGACCTCAAAAACGCCAACCGCGAGGCCCGCATCAATGTCAAACTAGTCTCTAAAGCTGGGGTCGGCATCATCGCCTCGGGGGTGGCTAAAGCCCACGCCGATGCTATCCTTATCTCTGGACACGACGGAGGCACCGGGGCCTCTCCCCTCACCTCCATCCGCCACGCTGGCCTTCCCTGGGAGCTGGGCCTAGCCGAAGCGCAACAAACCCTCCTGCGCAACAAACTCCGCGACCGCGTCACCCTGCAAACCGACGGCCAACTGCGCACTGGCCGCGACCTGGCCATCGCTACGCTGCTCGGCGCCGAAGAGTGGGGCATTGCCACGGCCGCCCTCATCGTTGAAGGCTGCATCATGATGCGCAAATGCCACCTCAACACCTGCCCCGTCGGCATCGCGACCCAGGACCCCAAACTGCGCAAGCGCTTCGCGGGTAAAGTGGAGCACTTGATTAATTTTTTCACCTTCCTTGCTCAAGACCTGCGAGAGATCATGGCCCAGCTGGGTTTCCGTACGGTAAATGAGATGGTAGGAAGGGTAGATAAGCTGCAAGCTAAACCAGACGTTAAGCACTGGAAATACCAGCACCTTGACCTCAGTCCGATCCTTCATCAGCAGTCGGGAGCCGAAGGCCTGGGGCAGTACAAGCAGATTGAACAGGATCATGGTTTGGAGGCACAGCTCGACTGGAAATTGATTGAATACGCCCGTCCGGCGCTAGAGGAAGGCCGGGGCGTACAGCGTGTTTTTTCGATTAAAAATACGGATCGGGCGGTCGGTACGATGCTTTCGCACGAGATTTCGAGACGCTATCAGAGTCAGGGCCTTCCAGAACATACCATTCAATTTCGCTTTCGAGGGTCGGCGGGGCAGAGCTTTGCGGCCTTCGGCGCCAATGGCTTGCTGTTTACCCTGGAAGGAGAGGCCAATGACTATTTTGGCAAGGGCCTGTCTGGCGCACGATTGATTGCCTGCCCCGATCGGGAAGCGAGTTTTGAGGCCCATGAGCACATCATCATCGGTAATGTCGCCCTTTATGGTGCCACCTCTGGTACTGCCTACATCAAAGGGCAGGCGGGGGAACGCTTTGCCGTTCGCAACTCTGGGGTAGTAGCTGTCGTTGAGGGCATTGGCGATCACGGCTGTGAGTACATGACCGGAGGCACGGTGCTGGTGCTCGGTAGTACCGGCCGCAACTTTGCTGCGGGTATGAGCGGTGGCATCGCTTACATCTATGATCAACAAGGGCAGTTTGCCCCCAACTGCAACATGGAAACCGTAGAGCTAGAAGTTCCCCAGGAAGAAGATTTAGAGACGATTAGGAAAATGGTTCGCGATCATTTCCATTACACCAGCAGTTCCTATGCTCTGGATATTTTGAACAGCTGGGACAAGTGCGCCCCTCATTTCATCAAAGTTATGCCGAAGGACTACAAAGCAGCACTGGCCAGAAAGCAAGACGAACTTTCGGAGGAGGCCACCCCTCAAGCCAGTCATTATTAATCAAAACAGCACTACAGCAATGGGAGATCACAAAGGATTTATGAAATACAAACGCGAGCTGCCCAAGTCGCGTAAGGTCGAAGAGCGCATCAAGGATTATAGAGACATTTATTCGACCTTGTCAGATCATAAAGTAGAGCAGCAAGCAGCCCGCTGTATGGATTGCGGCGTCGCCTTTTGCCACCACGGTTGTCCGCTGGGCAATCTGATTCCAGCCTTCAATGATGCCATTCATCAGCAAGACTGGAAGCTGGCTTATGAGGTATTAAATGAGACCAATAATTTTCCAGAATTTACCGGCCGCATCTGTCCTGCTCCCTGCGAGGCGGCCTGTGTGCTGGGCATCAATCAATCTCCCGTTACCATCGAGAATATAGAGCGGCATATCATCGAAATGGCCTTCAAAAACGACTGGGTCAAGGTCCCCAAAGTGACCAAGCGCAGTGGGAAGCGGGTGGCCGTTATTGGTTCGGGGCCAGCCGGCCTAGCGGCAGCCGAACAGTTGAATAAAGCCGGTCATCTGGTCAGCGTCTACGAGCGCAGCGATCGCCCCGGCGGCCTGCTGCGCTACGGCATCCCGGATTTCAAGCTAGAGAAATGGGTGCTCGATCGGCGTATCGCGCTGATGGAAGCGGCAGGCATTCGCTTTATTACCAATGCCCATGTCGGCCAAGACGTCGAAGTGCAGCAACTGCTAGCGGAGTACGATGCGCTGGTGCTCTGCGGCGGGGCCAGCCAGGCGCGCGACCTGGCCATTCCAGGTCGGGAGCTAGAGGGCGTCCACTTGGCGATGGATTTTTTGGAGCAGAGCAATCGCCGGGTCGCGGGCGACCAAATTACCGAGGGGCGGGCCATCTTGGCGACGCAGAAGCAGGTGGTGGTCATTGGTGGTGGAGATACAGGAGCCGATTGTATGGGGACTTCGCATCGGCAGCAAGCCAGTAAGGTTACCCAGATTGAGTTACTGGCCAAGCCGCCGGCCGAGCGCGATGCTTCGACGCCCTGGCCCTTGTGGCCGATGCAGCTGCGGGAGTCCTCTTCGCACGAAGAAGGTGGCGAACGGCACTGGGCGATGATGACCAAAGCTTTTCTGGGGGACGAGTGGGGGCGCTTGCGGGCCTTGCAGATTGTGGATGTGGAGTGGCAGCCATCGGCGGCGGGTACGCCGGGCAGCCTGCGGGAGATTGAAGGTAGCGAGCGGGAATTGCCTTGTGAGCTGGCGCTGCTGGCCATTGGATTCTTGCGACCACCTTTTGCGGGCTTATTGGAGCAATTGGGTGTGGAGCTGGATAAACGAGGTAATGTCAAAGCGGAAGATTTTAGAACGAATGTGGAGAAGGTATTTGTGGCAGGAGATATGCAGCGTGGACAGTCGCTGGTGGTTTGGGCCATCAGTGAAGGTCGTGAAGCGGCCAAAGCGGTGGATCGCTTCTTGATGGGCAGCTCGGAATTGGAAAGTAAAGCAGGGTCGATACTAAGGGTTTAAGGAGAAGAACAATCCCCCCGGTCACCATCGCTTCGAAATCACAGCGCTGGATGGCAATCTGACTGAACTCCAACACACCATCGATATGCAGGCCCAGGGGACGGGAATACTGGCCTGGTTGCTGGCCGTTCGCTGGCTCCACGATGCCCTCATCGAAGATGCTTTCGATAAGGTAGAAAATCATTTTCAACAACAAAAAAGAAGACTTCCTAGAGCCTGTGGGTCAAAGTTTTAAGGCGTTTTTTGCAGTAAATCAATGCTTAATTATTAACTTTATAAAGCTTGATACTCAATTACGCCTCACATGAAAAGAACACTACTCCCTCTCCTGCTACTCTGTAGCCTCTACGCTTGTAACTCCGAGTCCCCCAACGCCTCTCCCCCCCCCTCCGACGATACTTTGATCGACATCGAATATCCCGAAGTCTACGAATTGGCCAATATCATTCTGGCCCTGACGGACTACGGAAAGACGGATAAATGGGAGGTGCGCAAGGATTTCCCCTATTACGAAGAAGTCATGGAATACTTCGCCCCCGTCGAGGACCATCCGCTGTTGGACTCGGCCAGCTACTCGCGAAAACGCTGGAAAGAATACCTCTCTTTCCGCACCGACGCCTACGCTTTTCAATTTGATGAAAAAGGTACCCTGCACCGTCAAAATGAATTCTATGCTTTCCCGCCCGTGCAGGCCTTCGACAAACACCTTGCGCTAATCGAAGACTTTGCTCGGCAATCAAAGTACCGGGAATTTTACCAATCCCATCAAGCCTTTTACCAGCAGATGATAAAAAACTGCCGCGAAGAGGCGATGCTGGATTTGATGCAGGATTTTTTGGTGGAAGAATACGGTAATTTTCTAGCCGACCAGCAGTACATCATTGTCATCTCTCCCTTCGTTTATGCTCAGCAATTGCAGCGGGAGATCGATTCCCTAACCACTTGTAACTTTCCAGCCGTCGCCGATGCCGTAGCGGCGGGAGGCGTCTCCACAGCCATTGACGATCGAGTGAAAGACCTGCTATCCGTCTTTACAGAAATGGATCACGCTTATGTGAACCCCACTACGGAGCGCTACGGAAAAGAGGTGGCGGAAAAATTTGACGGGGCCCTTTGGCGCACCGAAAAAGCAGGCTATGAGTCGGGCAATGCCACTTTCGATGAGTACATGACCTGGGCCACTTTCTCTGTATTTGTTGCCAGCAAGTTTCCTGAGCAAGCCCAAGAACTCCATTATATCCTGGATAATACCATGTACAATCGGGGCTTCCCCTACTTCTATCCTTTTGCTCAACAGTTGCTGGAATTGTATGCCCAAAAGCAGCCATCGCAAGGTCTCAAAGACCTCTACCCTGCCTTATTGAACTGGACCGCTCAGGTGCAGCCAGCGCTGTCCCGCCCGATGATCCGTACGCCCGAGGATTCTTTGCTCATCGCCTTTACCCCACAAACGCCCGTTGACATTACCTTCACTGAAGCATTGACCCCAAGTGACCGCTTCATGGCCCTCATCGAAGACAATAAATCCGTTCTTGATACGCTCTACATTGACGCCGAGGAGCATCAACTCCGCTGGATGGAGGGAAACAAGGGCTTTTCTCTTAACATTCCACTCCCTGCGGACAGAAAACAGCTCTACTTGACTTTTAACTGGGGAGGTGTTCATCCTGCTTTGAATGGAGAGAATGGAATGACTTTAAGGAGTAATAGCTATATTCGTTTGGTGAATTCGGAGCAGTAAGGCTTTATGGCGATTCCGTACTAACAAAAAATAAAGCACCTACATGAATTGGAAAGACATCAACACCGACCGCATCATTGGCCTATCCGCCATGCTGATCAGCCTGCTCACCTTGATCATTTTCATTTACCAGACCAACCTCATGCGGACCCAAAGTCGTTTATCGGTGACCCCAAGGATCGGCTTTAGCCAAGCTGAAAGTTCAGAAGATTCGGTGATCATAATCAGTGAGACCATTGTCAATAAGGGGCTTGGCCCAGCCATTATTGAGTCTATCGAAATCCTTCATAAAGGCCAACGCTATCCCTTGGATTTTGTCAACTTTCTTGATTCGGCTTTTCCAGAAATCCATAAGTATATTGACCTAGAAAGCAGCACACAAATGAATACTGGATCGACCCTCTCCGCTGGTGAAAGTAAACAGCTCTACAGAATCAGTATTCCGGTAGAAAAAATTGATGCGCTCTTAGCATATGTACAGATTGAAGAAGACAGACTCCCCTTTGCCATTGAGGTGGTTTATTCTTCTATTTACAATGAACGTTGGAAAGACAACAGTCTTAGAAACGGACACCCTGTTCCGCTTTGACCATCATTGCTTAAGCTCCGGCAACGGCAGCTCTTTGGACTCGGCCTGCCAAAACAGCTGAGTGATGTACCAGCGATTGTTTTCCCGAATCAGCTGGATACTGTTGATCCCCCGTTGCACAATCTCGCCCGGTTTGAAGCCGAATTGGTAGGAGGTGAAGACCTGAGCGACACCACCGTACTGATTGATCTTCCGATCGATTTCTTGCTCGTAAAAAGCATTTTCTTGAAAAATGGGCCGATGGAAGACGACGTAGAATTCGGGGTCGAAGGAGCGAAATTTTTCTTCGCCCTCCTCGATCCAGGTGTAGCCCAGGCGGGCATGGGGATAAAAGAGCGATTGGAACAGCAGCCAGTCGCGCTCCCCTGCGGGGCCGGAGATTACGGCATACAAGGTATCAATCAACGGATCGATGGTGGCGAAAGTAGCAGGGTCGATAGGGGCTTGAGCCTCCGCTGTTTTTTGGGTATGCTTGCGCATAAAATTGATCATTACCTCCCGAGTAAGGCTGTTTTCCCCGAAAGAGAGGTCGCGCCAAAGGCCCGCATGATCAAAGTTGAACTCGTGTAAAATCTGATAGTTTTGGTAATCGATTTCCAGCAGGCGTTCTTCAAAAAGCTGGGTGTAATTGTAGAGGCCATTTTCAGAGACTAGCAACATGGGTAGGGTCAGTTGGTCCAGATAGGTCACTGGCGAGGCGGCTCGAAAGTCGGCTTCCCCTGCTCCAAAAACGTCCTTGACATGGGTATCGGCCAGCGGTCGGCGGGCCGGGTTTTCGTGCTTGGCAAATACCTGGTGATAATCGACAATATCGTAGGTGCCGGCGATGGGCAGTAGGCCCCGCAGGTTGGCAAAGCTCAACCCTTGCGCCTTGAGGTAGCGTTCATCCATGCCCAGCAGGGCGCTGAGGTGAGCCCCCGAAGAGAAGCCGCCCACGAAAATATTCTGGGCATCGTAGCCATACTTACCGGCCTGATCATAGAGCCAACGAAGGGCGGCCGCCAAGTCTTCGATGTGCGCCGGGTGCTTCACTCCCGAGGTCCGCCCCAGGTCGCGGAAAGTACCCTGGCTCAGGCGATGGCCCACAGCAGCGACGGCGAAGCCCTCACGGGCAAACTTCCGAGCCAAGTCCAGCTCCATGTGGCGATCAACAAAGGACCAGGCTCCCCCTCCTACCCAGATGAAAAGCGGGGGGCGCTCGATGCCTTCGGGCACCAGCAGGTGCAGCCGTTGGAGGCTATCCACCTCCACCTGATCTGCCTCCAAGTAAGCAAGGTTTTCAAAAATGCGATAGCTACAGCTGTCCGACTGTGCCTGTCCAAAGAAGGCACCATACAGGCCAATGAGTAAAAGGAAATATTTTTTCATCCTGTTCTGCGTTTTAAAAGGATAAAGGAAATTAATGGCTCAAAAATCAACGCCTCATGCCCCTCAAAGATTTTACTCTGCTACTTATTCGCCTCTTTCTGGGCTATGTATTTTTCTTTTCCGGCCTCTGCAAGCTCTCTGGCGGCAACTTTGGGCAGCTCATCGGTAATCAGCCCAACAGCAATAGTATCCCGCGATCTATCGCTCTATTCCCCAAACTGGCCCTCCCCATAAATGCCGTCGGCTTCACCCTCCTAGCTATAGTATTGGCCATAAACGGCAGCCCCATCTTCAATTTCCAGGCCACAGCGGCCGTCGCCGCTATCCTACTCAACCTACGGCAATATCCGCATTACAGCAGGATCGACACAATTATTTCATCGCTCTTTGGTCTATATGTCTTATTTATGATCTTTCACGAAACAATGTACGCCGTCTGGCCGAAGGCAGCATTTCTGTTGATTGCGATGGTACTAATCGCCATAGGACTGTACCTAATCAAGTTGATTGGGCTAAGCACAACGCACTATCGAGTGGACAAGAACCACATTGCGGAATAAGCGCTCAGGATTTTTTCTCTTTCAAATTAAAACTTGCAAAATGCATTAGCCAGCGGGTGGGCAGCCGGCGGCTGAGCATGTTGAGGTAGTGCAGCCAGCCTCCGGGGACAATCATATCGCGCCCTTGCTGCATGGCCCGGTAGGCATCACGGGCGACGCGGCCGGCCGGTACGGTCATCCAGCTATCGAAGAGCTTGGAGCACTCCATGCCGGCGGCTTTTTGGAAGCCGGTGCGGACGGGAGGTGGGCAGACGGTGGTGATGCGCACTTTGGAGCCTTGGCTTTTGAGTTCGAAATTGGTGGCTCGGCTGAAGGAGTGGACAAAGGCTTTGGTGGCGCCGTAGGTGGTGAGGAAGGGATTGGGTTGAAAGGCGGAAATGGAGGAAATGTTGAGGATGCGCCCTTCATCGCGCGCGACCATTTCTTGGAGATAAATGCGGGTCAACGCGTAGACGGCTTGGATGTTGAGGGCGATCATGTCTTGCTCCCGTTGGGGATCAATATCATTGATAAAGCCGTAGGTACCGAAGCCAGCGTTATTGACGAGTACATCGATTTGGAGGCCCAGTTGTTGGGTGTGTTGATGGACGGCCGGTGCGGCATCGGATAAACAGAGGTCTTGTTGTAGGCAATGAAGGGGGGTATCGGGAAAGTGCTTAGTGAAATAGGCAGCCGTTGCTTCCAGCTCCTCGGCAAATTTGGCAACGATTAGTAGTTGAAAATGATCTTGGGCAAATAGCTTAGCCAGTTCAAAGCCGATCCCGCTTGATCCACCAGTAATTAGCGCAGTGGGTTGGCTTCGGCTCAAAGCTTACCACATCTTTTCGGATGCACTCTCGCAGGTTTCGGCCATGCGGATGTACTGCTCGTAGGTGAAGCCACAGCGGCACTCATCCGGATAGTAAGACATCATATTGCCTACATCAGGGCGATAGAATTCGCCATTAGCATCCTGTAGAGGGGAGATAAAGCGGCATCCATCTTCTACACTAACATATTGGCTAACGGGATCACCGACGACAAAGGGATCGGCAGGGGTATCACAAATAAAGTCTCCTTCGGTAACACAGTTACTGCCATCTACTAGCTCAGCTCCTTCCCCCTCAAAAGTATGCAATAAGCCAAAGTAATGGCCCATTTCGTGCGGGATGGTTTTAGATTCAGGGGAGATACATCCTTTCAAAATCACAATTCCACCTTGATCCACTTGAGTAATTCCGGCGAGGGTGGCGAATCCACAAATAGGGGCGTCGTCAGAAGCAGAGACGAAAAACATATTGATGCGATTTCGTTCGTGGTACTTGACTTGCAACTCTTCCCATTCGGGGTTAGAAAGCGTATCGTACTGAAAATTTTCGATGATTCTGAATTCACAAATTTCAAAGGAGACGCAAATGTTTGCAAAATTTTTATTTAAAGTATCAATCCCCGCCTGAATATCATCAGGGTCGACATTGACCTCTCCGAGACTGTCTTGGACAATGTGGGCAATGATGCTGAAGCTTTTATTCAAACAGGGCAGCCGCTTCTGCTTGGTGACAAGGTCCTGACCAAACG
>JBCDGZ010000185.1:0-11956 GCA_038750655.1 Bacteroidota bacterium
ATGGAGGAAGGAGACGGCCGGCCCTCCCAGGGCCGGCGTCAAATGTCCTTTAAAATGGATGAAATTCGGGGAATCCAGGCCAATTACATTCGCCCACACTGTACCTTCGCCATTCCTGGTCACTTCATACATCAAGCCGCCGAGTTTTGCTTCGATTATAAAATCTTCGGTTGTGGGATGAGTAAACAGAGACTTGGGCCACCACTGGCCACTTTGCTCCGTTATAGCTTGCCAGACCTTCAATTTCGGTGCTCCGATCTGGGACTCGACATCAATTTTCATCGCGCTCAAGGTAGTTGTTCGTTGGTTGACGGATGATGGTATTTGACCACCAGCATGTTTAAGGTTGATCAGTTTACTGACCCACTGATCATAGGCAGTTTGTAGGGGGCTGGCATTGAGGTAGTTCCACCGATATTTCCCTTCCCTTTTGATGACAATAAGATTGGCCTTTTCAAGAATTCCCAAGTGTTTCATTACAGCGTAGCGTGAGAGGTGGCCGAATCGACTGCTCAGCTCTCCGGTTGTCTGCGGAGCCTGCTGGAGTACATCCAGGATGGTACGACGCGTCGGATCGGATAATGCCTTCCAAATCATATTGAAATCTTCTACATGTTACTAAAAAGTAACATGACAAATGTATTAATATTTAACCAACTCACAAAATCAATCCGTTACTTTTTAGAGGGAGGAGGGGAGAATTTTTCGACGAATAGCATCGAACCCTAGATTGGTAAAGTGACTTGTCCAAACATTTACACGTATATTTGTAAACGTGACATTTTTCACACACCCATTATTAAAAGATCGATGAAATCTCTCTACGCCGTTGTAATCGCTGTGTGCCTAGCACTATTGCTCCACTTTTCCCATGAGCATTTTAGTACTACTGGCCGGACTCCGCAGCCCGAGGCTATTCCCACTGAGATTCTTCCTTCTACTGTTACGCCTGCCGTATCGAGCAGCGACAGTACTTCTCCTGCCATTCCAGTCGACAGCAGTCAGCAGGAGTCGGAAGGTGGAGATTCAATTGATGATTTGTTTCGCAATTCGGGGTCCAGCCTGATCGCTCCTTATTCGGGGCAAGGGCCGAGTTAGTCGCTGGTTTTACCAGGAAGGGAAGAAGGCATCTTCGAGGTGCTTAATCTGACTTTGTGGACCTTTGAGTAGTATGCTAATAATGTCGAAGCGAATTTCCCATTGGTGATTGATCTGTTCCAAATAGGCCGCTGCTGCTGCGGCAATCCGCTGTTCTTGGGCGGCATTTAGAAAGGCCTCCGGCGGGCCGAAGGCAGCGCCGCTCCTCGTCTTCACTTCCACAAAAACAATTAACGGTCCACTCTGAGCAATAATATCTACCTCTGCACGGTGGTACCGCCAGTTACACTCCAGGATTTGATAGCCCTTGGTGCGAAGAAAGTCCAGCGCCATCTGTTCCCCTCTTTTACCCGTTTCGAGATGCTTAGCCATAGGGCCAACAATACTATTGAATTTTAAGAGATTATTACCAGCCCGGCCCTCTTTTTATCGCATTTTATACTTAATATTGTGGCAAAATCGAGCACCTGCGTCCTATGCTGAATCAACAAAATCCTACCGAAACAGCTGCCTGGAAAGCATTGGAGCGCCACTTTGAGCAGATGAAAGAGGTCCACATGCGTCAGCTCTTTGCGGCTAACCCCCTGCGCTTCGAGCAGTTTTCATTGCAATTTGAAGAGCTGTTTGTCGATTATTCCAAGAATCGGCTGGACGGACAGACGATGGAACTGCTGATGCAATTGGCGCGTCAATGCCAGCTGCCTCAGGCCATCGAGCAGCTGTTTGATGGCCATCGAATCAACCAGACTGAAGGCCGGGCGGTGCTTCATACCGCCCTTCGCAACCACTCTGGACGCCCTGTACTAGTAGACGGTAAAGATGTGATGCCCGGCGTGAAAGCCGTGATGGCCCAGGTCAAGGTCTTCTGCCAAAGCCTGCATTCCGGGGAATGGAAAGGCTATACAGGTAAAGCCATCACCGACGTGGTCAATATCGGTATCGGCGGCTCTGATTTGGGGCTGGTTATGTGCACCGAGGCCCTCAAGCCCTACTGGCATCCCACTGTCCGCCCCCACTATGTCTCCAATGTCGATGCGACCCATATCGCTGAGGCCCTGCGCGGCCTTTCTCCCGAAACCACCCTCTTTATCATCGCCTCCAAATCCTTCACCACTCAGGAAACCATGACCAATGCTTTCACGGCCCGGAAGTGGTTCTTGAAATCAGCGGGCGATGAGCGCCACATCGAGCAGCACTTCGTGGCCGTCTCGACCAATGCGCAGGGCGTTGCTGATTTTGGGATCAGCGATGAGAACCGTTTTGAATTCTGGGATTGGGTTGGCGGCCGCTTTTCCTTGTCGTCGGCCATTGGGCTGGTGATTGCCTCTGCGGTGGGCTTTGAGCGCTTTGAGGAATTGCAAGAGGGGCTGCACAGCATGGATGAGCATTTCCGTACCGCCGAGCTAGAACGGAATCTGTCGGTGATTTTGGCGATGATCGGTATTTGGTACGTCAATTTCTTTGGGGCAGAAACAGAGGCGATACTGCCTTACGATCAGTACCTGCATCGTTTTTCTGATCATTTTCAGCAGGTCAACATGGAGAGCAATGGCAAAGGCATCGACCGCTCCGGTCGGGCCATCGATTATGCCTCTGGGCCGGTGATTTGGGGTAAGCCGGGGACCAACGGTCAGCATGCTTTTTACCAGCTGATCCATCAGGGTACTCGCCTAGTGCCCTGTGATTTCATTGCTCCAGTGATCAATCATAACCCTATTGGTGATCACCACAATATTCTGATGTCCAATTTCTTTGCACAGCCAGAGGCGCTGATGAAGGGAAGGAGCAAAGAGGAGGTGGTGGCCAGCCTTCGGGCCTCCGGCCACAGCGAAGAAGAAATCGCCTTTCTTACCCCCTTTAAAGTCTTTGAGGGCAATCGTCCTACTAACTCCATTTTGATCCGTCAATTGACCCCTTATACCTTGGGGCAACTGATTGCCTTGTATGAGCATAAGATTTTTGTGCAAGGAGTGATCTGGAACATCTTCAGCTTTGATCAATGGGGGGTACAGCTGGGTAAAAAGTTAGCAAAGAAAATTCTGCCTGAATTGGAAGGCGATGCGCTGGTCGATCAGCACGATTCGTCCACCAATGGGCTGATTAATTGGTATAAACAAATGCGTGTAACTCTAAAGAACTCTTAGGTATGACAACAATGGATCAACTCATTCAAGATTTCCCTAACCAACTGGTTAAAGCCCTGGAGATTGGCCGCAATGCGCAGATCAGCCCTGGCCAGGAAGATATTCACCATGTTTTTGTGGCCGGTATGGGCGGCTCGGGCATTGGTGCCAATTTTGTGGCCGCTTTCATTAAGGAAGAGTGCAAGGTTCCTTATTTGATTGGAAAAGACTATGAAATTCCCTCCTACATTGGGAAAAATACCCTGGCCATTGCTTCTTCCTACTCTGGCAACACCGAAGAGACGCTGATCGCCTTCGAGCAAGCGCTGGCGCGTGGCGCGCGCGGTATCGTCATCGCCTCCGGCGGCCAACTCATCGAAAAAGCTAAGGAGCTGGGACTGGATTACATCCTACTGCCCGGCGGCTCCCCTTCGCCCCGGGCCTGCCTGGGCTACAGCCTGGTACAGCAGCTCTTCGTACTCCAGAAAACAGGGCTCATCTCAGAGCGAGCTACCCAAGAGGTAGAAAAGTCCATCCAGCTGCTGCAAGCCGAGCAAGAAGACATCAAGCAGCGGGCCGAGCAGATCGCTGGATTCTTGCAAGATAAGCTCCCCGTTATTTATACCACTGGCCGAATGGAGCCCGTTGCCGTCCGCTTCCGCCAACAAGTCAACGAGAATGCCAAGATGCTCTGCTGGCACCACGTTGTCCCCGAAATGAACCACAACGAGCTGGTCGGCTGGCGCACCGAAGACAATCGACTCGCCGTCCTCTACTTCCGCAATCGCGACGACTACGCCCGCAACGGCGTCCGCATCGACATCAATAAGGAAATTATTGGCAATTACACTTCCACCATCATCGAACTCTACTCCAAGGGCGACTCCCTAATCGAGCGCAGCCTCTACTTCGTTCATCTGGGCGACTGGATTTCTGTTTACCTAGCGGCTCTACGCGGCGTAGATGCTATTGAGATCAAGGTGATCGATTATTTGAAATCGGAGTTAGCGAAGGTTTAGGCGCCTTTGGCGCCGGGGGTGGACGGTAGACGGTAGACGGTAAACGGTAAAAAGTAGTAGTTCGTAGTGATTCACGTTCTTCACATTCGCCGTCTACCGTCCACCGTCTACCAAAGCACCAAAGGTGCCCCACCGTCCCAAGCGCTATTCCTTTCTCACATAAATATCCCCATGATAATTTTTGATCATAATCTCGGGCCCACCGCCGTTGATGGTCCCCTTGATCCATTCGTCAATTTTAACTTTGTAAGTACCGTTGCCCTTTTCCGTCAAGGTTTTTGGCGCTGTTTTGTCGATAGCGACATCAAAACCTGTATAGATATTACCTTGATCTGATTTGAGGCGAAGGTCCGCTTTGGTGGAGCTGGGTAGGCTGATGTCCACCTTACCATTATAGGTCGAAAAGGCCAGCGGTGCTTCGGGATCGACGCGATCAAAGGTAGCGACGATGGGGCCATTGTAGGTATTGGCCACCATGGAGCCAGAGATGCGCATAGCATCGATTTTGCCATTATAACTTTCCGCTTCGATCACCCCATCGACATTTTCTATGTAGATATTACCATCGTTATAGGTATAGAGCTTGAGGTCAAAATTGCGGGGGATTTCAACATTGATGATGGTGCCGCTGTTCCAAGAATCCGAGCGGACTTCGACGTGATTATTGTTTTCTGATATTTCGAGATCAAGGCTTCCCCCGGACAGCTTTTTAAGTCCATCCCCCTGATCGTGAACGCCCGGCTGCACCTTATTCATTTGCTCGTAGCGCACCAACACATCTGATCGGTCGCTGCCCTTAATGGTAATGGGACCTTTGTGGAGGACGACTTCCAGCATCCCGCGGCTACCCGTTTTACTTAGAGGAATAGTAAGGCTTTCGCTTTGACCGAAGGCCAGCTGGCCGCTGCAGGCCAAGAGAAGAAGAATTATGATTGATTGTAATTGTTGCATGACTGATAAGTTGAAAAGTGATTTAATTTTCCCGAACATAAACATTACCATTGAAGGTTTCGAAGTCCAGGGGGACGGTACCGTCGCGTACTTGCATGGCCGATTCTCCGCCGATTTTATAGTTAATCCCCTTGCCCTTTCTGCTTTCCTCCTTCTTAACTTTAGTTGGTAAAACACTAAGTTCAGGGAGATTGGTAAAAAATTCACCATTAAAACTTTTGAACGACAACTGTGCGTCCAATCCTTTTTTGTAGTAGGCATTGATGTCCCCGTTGAGGGTATAATAGCTAGAGGCCGAGCTGGGGTTATTGGTGTAGGTAACATCCAGGTCACCATTGATGGTATGAGCCTTGGTTGCTCCTGCAATGTTTTCCAGCTTGATGGCTCCGTTGATATTATTGACATCAATGGGGCCTACTACATTCTTGACTACAATATCACCGTCGTTAATAGTTGACAATTGAATCTTTATGGCTTTGGGGACTTTGAGAACAAAGTCAAATTTATAATAATACTGGGGCCGCCACTGGCAATTGTTCCAACCGCTTCTTACCCATACCTGGCCGTTGTCCCCGAAGTGGAGCGGCTGGTTGCTGCTGCAAGGCGTTTTCATATAAAGATACAAGACATTATTTTCTTCGATAACACCAAGCGATACTTCTTCCTTTGCTTCTGCTAGTTGCTTGTCCGATTTGGCATCCAGGGTCTTGCGGAGCTCTAATTGGACGTCTTGCCCCTCATGGCCTTCCACTTCGATATGACCAGTAATGTTGGCGACGACGACCTTGGCCTGACTGATCGCTCCTGGTAATTTAAAACTTTTGTGGATGTTCTCATCATGCCGCTGCGCACAGGCCGAGAGACTGATGAGTAATAAAAGTAAACTTGTACAACACTTCATTGTTCGTGATTTTTAACTGTTAAATAATGAGTGAAAATCAGAACGTTCCCTTATTGATGATTTTATGATTTGGCTTTGACTAATGCTCTTTTGGAATGGATCGCTTTAGCACCAGCAGCTGGGGGAGTAGACGGGCTATCCTGAAAACGGCTGTGCAGAAAGCATTTGTTGCGTAGGGATAGCTAATCGTGTAGGGATGAAGAGTCGGCAGAAGAAAGGGCCCACTCAACCACCACCGCCGGCCGCCTACTTTCGCTACAGGTACAGCAATCCCATACATGCTGTACCTGTAGATGACAGACAATTCGGCACATAGACGGGCGAAAGGCGAAAATTCCATAATAATTTGATTAAAAAATATGTGTTTTAAATTATTTTTAATGTAAGGTGCTTGTAGTCAGTGCTTTAGGGTCTAAAATTTTTTTTGAAAATTTCTCTCTTTTTTACCAATTTATCTGCTGTAATAGGCACTACAACAAAATATCAATACTACTTTTGATCTTCGTTTTAACCTCCTCTGGAACATTATCTCGGCCCAGCAATTGCTCTAGGGCATCGATAGACCCTCGCTCCTGCATGCGGACCATCAGCTCTGCCAGCGCCATCTGGACCAGTGGAGAATCCTGAAAGCGGATGGACTTGATGAGCCGCTGTCGGGTCGAAGGGCTGTCGGCATAGTTGCTCAGGGCTTCGATGGTGGCCAGGCGTACATTGACATTTTTATCTTGGTTGAGGGTGCGGAAGAGGGCGTTGACAACCGCCTCGCTGGCCTCGTTGATGTCCTGACTCATACTTACGGCCTTCAGCCGCTCCGAGGAAGACGGTTTGTCGAGCATGGTAAGCATCATCATTTCCTTCATCTGTTGTACTTCGGCGGAAAGCTGACCAATTTGTTGATTGTCGCCAGTGGCGGGACGGAGCCAAAGGCCGAGAGCCAGGCCGAACACCAGCAGGGCGAGACTGTAGGTGATTTGCACGGGGGAAAAGAATTGAAAAATCCTTTCCATTAATCCTTGCTTAGTTGGGGCAGCGTGCTTTTGCTCTGCTTGTAAAGCCTCCCAAAAGGCCGCCCGTTCTTCCCGGTTATCCACCTCTGGAGCTTCAAACTGAATTTGCTCCTGCAACTTCTGCAAATCTTCCAGTTGCTCTAGCTGGATCAGCCCTTGCTCCAGTGCTTGCTCTAGTAGTACCTCCTGATCAGCAGTGAGCGGACCACGGCGGTATTGATCCAGTAATTTTTGAATATTAATATCTTGCATAGCCATCGCTATTGATTTTCGAGTGAAATAAATACCTGCTTGAGGGCCTTCAGCGCCCGGTAGACTTTGACCTTAACAGCCCCTTCCGTACAATCCAGAATAGCGGCGATTTCTTTGTAGCGCATCCCTTCCAATTTGCTCAGCACCAGCACCTCTCGCTTTTCGCTGTCCAGCTCATTCAGTGCACGGTGAAGCTGTTGCAACTGCTCACGTTTGATCAGGTCGTCTTGCACAGAGCCGGAGGCGGTCAATTTGTCTTTCCAATTTTCCGCATCCTCCATCCGCCAGCGTCCTTGTTTCTGAAATTGATCCCGACCAATATTGCGAGCAATTCGAAACATCCAATGCTTAAAGACCCCATCTTCCCGATAGCGTTCCCGGTATTTGAGTATGCGCATGAATACCGTTTGCGCGAGATCTTTACTCAAGGCTTGATCCCGAAAAATATTGTAGAAATAGCTGAAAACCAACGAGTAGTAGCGGTCATACAGCAGCCCCAATTTATCGACTGCTCCCCCTCTAACTTGTAGCATCAGGCTATGATCGGATAGTGGATTCACAATTATTCAGCAGGTGTTCGTTGTTTCGTATAAAAGGACAACTCAAGGGATTTAGAATGGTTACGTTTGTCGAGAAATATTTTTATAAAACACATTCAGCAGCATCCCTCCAATAATCAGCGCCATTCCCAAAAGACTAAGCATATTGTACGTTTCGTCAAACCAAATGAGTCCAATTAATAGCGAGTAAACTACCTCGATATATTTTATTGGGGTGACCTTACTGGCTAGTTCTGCCTGCAATGCTTTGGTCATGAAAAATTGAGCGAAAAATCCTGCAACACCAGTACTCAACAGCAACAGTCCCTGCTGCCAATTGGGAGAGCGCCAGTAGGGGATCATAATTAGCCCCATAATGAGACTGGCCGAAAGCATAAAGTAATTGACGATAACGATAGGGTGATCGCTGTTGCCGATTTTGCGAATGATTACGTAAACCAGGCCGGCCAGTAAGGCGCCGGTAATGCCCATTAGTAGGGTGAGGAGGTCGATTCGGCTATCAAATCCTTTGAGTAAAAACACGCCGGCCAGCGCCATGAAGAGGAATAGCCATTGCCAGGCTCCAATTTTTTCGCGGAGGAGCAAGACCGCGAAAATGGTGGTGAAGACGGGGGAGAGGTATTTTAAGGAAATGGAGGCCCCGAAGGGCATGCGCTGGATAGTGACGAAAAAGAGGGTCATCGATACCAGGCCGAAAATGGCCCGAAGGATGAGCAGGTTATGATTTTTGGCCAACAGTGGAATGCGGTAGTATCCCAGGTAGGTCAGACAGAATAATGCAGTGATGGAGCAACGGAAAAATACGATTTGAAAAACGTGAAACTGCGGTAGGAATTTGATGATGCTCTGCATAATGGTAAAGCAGATGGAAGCGAGCATCATAAACTGTATTCCCGGAGAAAAAAGTGCGGTAGATTTTTCTGTAGTTGCTGGAGCACTCATCAAGAGGCATTGAGGGGGTGAATAAAGAGCGGCAAGGTAATGAAAAATCAATGGACCTTTTAATCCGAGGAAGTAACTATAGCATCACATTTTACAGAATTTCATAGCTTTGTTCTATGGACATTCATCAACTGCGTCGCCGCAACGAAGAGCTTTCCATCCTCAATGCTATTGCACAGGAACTGAATCGTGAGCTGAGCTTGGAAAAGGCTATGCAGTCTACTCTGGAACGCGTTGTTGCATTAATGTCCCTCAGAACTGGATGGATATGGCTGTTTACGCCGGAAGGTGACGCGGCCTATGTGGCGGCTAGTTACCAATTACCGCCGGTTTTTTATCAAAGTCCTGAATTGCTGACCGGTACTTGTTATTGTATTGAAAAATACCGCGCCGATGACCTCGACAGCGCGGCCAACATCAGCGAAATTACCTGCTCGCGATTGAAAAACTTGACCGATGGTACGGAGGGGCTACGCTACCATGCGAGCGTTCCGCTGTTTTCTTCGGGTAAGAAGGTAGGTATTCTAAATGTACTGAGTGTCCAATCGCAGCAACTGTCCACCGATAAGCTACAGTTGCTTTACACCATCGGCGATATGCTGGGAATCGCCATCGAGCGGGCCCGCCTCTTTGGGCAAAGCCATCAGATGGGCATCATCGAAGAGCGCAACCGGCTGGCCCGCGAGCTGCACGATACGCTAGCGCAAGACCTGACGGCCATCTCCCTAAAACTAGAAACCCTCTCTGCCCTTTGGGGAAGCAAGGATGACAATAAACTACAGCAACTACTACAAGAAACCCAAAGCTTAACCCGCAACAGCCTCGAAGAGGCTCGGCGTTCTGTACTAGACCTCCGGGCTACCCCGCTCGAAGGCCATCGCCTCATTGAAGCCCTGGAGCAATTGCTACAACAAGGAGAGGCCGAAGGCCAACTGCAAGGAACATTCGAAGTGCTGGGTACCTACCGCCCCCTTTCGATGCGCCAGGAAATGGGGCTGTATCGGATCGTACAAGAGGCCATCAATAATGTGATCAAGCACGCTGAGGCTAAGCAGCTGCTACTAGAACTGAGCTATCAGGATGAAACCCTGCTACTGAGCATACAAGACGATGGCTGTGGTTTTGACCCCGAAGCAGAGCCAGAGGGCGCTTTTGGCTTACAAGGCATCAGCGAGCGAGTCAAATTACTGGGTGGTCAGCTGGACTTGCAGAGCAGCCCAGATTTAGGTACATTAGTTCAAATCAATATTCCCCTATCACGATGAGCACGCTAATCCGCATATTTATCACCGACGATCACCCTATTGTCCGCGATGGCCTGCGCAGCGTGCTGGAAACACAATCAGACTTTATTATTGCTGGAGAAGCTGGAAGCGGGCAAGAAACTTTAGAACAACTAGAGCGCAGCGATGTCGATGTCCTCTTTCTCGATTTGGGAATGCCGCAGATGAACGGTGTCGCCGTTATCGAAGCCCTACAAGCCCGACAGCATCCCGTACGAATTATTGTCTTTACCGTCTACGACACCGACGAGCGCATCCTCAGCGCCATCAAGGCGGGTGCCAAAGGCTACTTGCTCAAAGGCGCTGCCCGCGAGGAATTATTCAACGCTGTTCGCGTCGTACACAGCGGCGGCAGCCTCCTACAGCCCGTCGTGGCCTCCCGCCTGATGGCCCACATCAGCAAGGACAGTACCCAGCTTAGCCCTCGCGAACTCGGAGTCCTCCAGCTACTGGCCAAGGGCCTTAGCAACCAAGACATCGCCCGCGCACTTTTCATCTCCGAGCGCACTGTCAAATTTCACGTCAGCGCTATCCTCAGTAAACTCGGCGCCAGCAACCGTACCGAAGCCGTCCAGCTCGCCCTACGCCAAGGGCTAATCTCCATCCACTAAGCTGCACCTGTACAAAAGTACAGTTGCTCCCCTGTCCTTTTGTGCTTCCCAAACCCGTCAAAGGTCCGATGCCCGGCCCTTCTTTATCCCGCAACTTTGTTCTAGTCATTCACCAATACCATATTGATTATGAAAAAGCAAAGTAAAACCGCACTGATCACCGGTGCTTCCCGCGGACTGGGCCTCGAACTGGCCCGCTACCTGGCTCAAAAAGGCTGGCAACTGATCATCAATGGCCGCAATGCTGAAGCCCTCTACAGCGTACAGCAGGAACTACAAACCCAAACGACTGTCGATGCCATCTCCGGTGATGTCATTGATGAAATCCACCTGCTACAGTTCCCCGAGCGCATCGCTCGCCTTGGCGGATTGGATTTGATTATCAATAATGCTAGTACCTTGGGGGCTTCCCCGCAGCCTCCTTTGTTGGATTTCCCAATAGCAAAAATCCATACCCTCTATCACACCAATGTCATTGCTCCGCTCTCTTTGTTGCAAAAGGTCAAATCTCAGCTCAAGGCCGGTGCCGTCATCATCAACATCAGCAGCGACGCCGCCGTGGAGGCTTACCCCGGCTGGGGCGGCTATGGCTCCAGCAAAGCTGCCTTGGATCACCTCACCGCTATCCTCGCTAAAGAACATCCGCAGTGGCACATCTACGCCGTTGACCCTGGTGACATGCGCACCCAGCTCCATCAGGAGGCCTTCCCCGGCGAGGATATTAGCGATCGTCCGCTGCCGAAGGCCAGTGTGCCGGGTTTTGTACCCTTGATTGAGGGGCGACTGCCGAGCGGGCGCTACCGCAGTGCGGCCTTGATAGCGGAGCGTTCGGAGAGCTGAGGAATTTTAGGTGGGCGGCCTTTAAGGGGGGAGTAGACTGCTGATGGGGTTGGGGAAGATGATGTTTTAGTGGGCAAAGCATTTGAGTAGAATTTGGTGGAGAGGCACAGAAAGATGCTTTGGGAGGGCCCACCCACTTTGCCGCCACCGCCAACCCACCCCGCTCTCAACTCGGACCTAAGCATAGCCATTAGGTCCTGGAAGATGGGTCGCAAGACTTCCTTTTGGAAGAGGGCACTCCTTCTTTACCCAGGCCTTTAGAGCAAAAAAGGAGGTATGTCTTTTCAGAATGGCTAAAGCCATCTGCTTATCAAGGGAAGGGATTGCCAAAGTCATCGGTCCAGTAGGGTTCTAGTATTAAGGACGATG
>JBCDGZ010000186.1:0-11938 GCA_038750655.1 Bacteroidota bacterium
CCCGGTCAATTCTGTATCCTTGGTGTCCTTGCCGTGCTTATGCAGCAGATCATAGGCTTCCTGTGTTGTAATCTCCGGCTTGAGGCTTTTCATCAGCCCTAGCAGGCCCGCCACGTAGGGCGTTGCCATCGAAGTCCCATTATAGAAGGCGTACTTATCATTGGGGAGGGTAGAATAAATCTTGACCCCGGGCGCGGCGATTCCCATCTCTAAGTCACTCACCCAATTGGAGAAATGAGCCTTGTTGAGCGTCGTATCAATGGCGCTGACGGTGATGACACCGGGAGCATTCGCGGGGGTGTAGTTCTTAGCGTTTGAACTGCTGTTACCCGCAGCTACCACTACGATAGCGCCCGCTTTATTGGCATACTCGACGGCCTTTTGGTAGGCGCGCTGGCGAGAGCGGTTGGAGGGGCCACCGAGGGACATTGAGATGACAGCAGCGCCTTTGTCGGCCGCCTCGATAATACCGTTGATGATGCCCTTCTGGGTGCCGCCGCCGAAGGCCGCGAGTACCTTGATGCTGGTAACTTCAACAAACTGATTGTCCATATTCAAAGAGGCGATGCCCTTACCATTATTAGTGACGGCAGCGGCGATGCCGGCGCAGTGGGTACCGTGCCCCGCAGGGTCCGTATCATACCGACTTTTGATCGACTTGTAGTTATCCTTTAAATCTTCGTGCTTGGCATCCACTCCCGTATCGAGAATGAAAATAGAGGCTTTTTGTTGGGGTTGTAAATTGGCTTGATCCAAATAGCGGTACAAACGATCGGCCCCCATCGCATCGAGGCCCCATTGTTTATTAATATCAGGATCGTTGAGCTTGTATTTGGGCTTTTTGCCGGGGCGGCGCTGCACGCTTACCGCTTCAGATTCACTGGGGTCGAGCTGGATTTGCTCATTTTCTTCCAACCATTCAACTGCTCCCGTTTTGTGAAGTGCTGCTGCAATGGTATGAAGGTCTTCGCCCTCTGGAACGTCGAGTACATAGTAATTATCTAGAAGGGTAATATCCGCCTTTTCGGGCTGGAAGGCCCGCTTCGCCTTGATGTCAAACTGATTCATAGCAGCTTGAAGCTCCGACAGCTGGTGACCTTCTTTCAATTCGACCAGCAGCTCACCTTCGCTATCGAGTAAAATGGTGATTTTGGAAGGCGGGGCTTGCGGAAAAGTATTGGCCATTACCCCAAAATATTTAAAGAAGAAACCGCCATACAGGATCGCCATCATCAGGAAAAATAGCGCCTTGTTGCGCTTAAAGAAGCTAAAAAACTGCGATACGACCCCTAAAACGACCAAATCCCGGAAGAGAATCAATAATTTGTAAGAGAACTCCCCATCCGAATAAGCCAAGGAAAAGAGGTAAACAAAGAAGCCGCCCAGAAATAGCTGGCTCATCAATCGACTCTTCTGACGATCATCGACATGGTAAAACCATAGAATCAATCCAGAGAGGCTGACCAGAAAACTGAGGGGATAGATCGTACTCAACATTTTACTTGAAATTTTTGTTATTTAGGATCGGTTGGTGCCTTTGGCACTTTGGTGGACGGTAGACGGTAGACGGTTTTTTAGTACGTTCTGCTACGTTTGCCGTCAGCCGTCAGCCGTCCACCGTCCACCGTCCACCTAAAAACGCCAACGGCGTCCCTCAATATAACCTTTTCAGAACACCAAGGCAAAGCCCGACAGATGATCTCCTGTAATAATTCGTTCAAAAGGAGGAATTATTAGACGAGGGGAGGGGGGACGACAACAAAAACCCGAAAGAATTTATATTTTTGCAGCACAAAATCAATAACCTATCAAATAAGGAATTATGTCGGAAAATATTGAGCACATCAAATGTTTAATCATAGGATCAGGGCCAGCAGGCTACACCGCGGCTGTTTATGCCGCTCGTGCTGGCTTAGAGCCGGTGTTGTATACGGGCAAGGAGCCCGGAGGGCAGCTGATGATCACAACAGACGTCGAGAATTATCCGGGGTATCCGGAGGGCGTGATGGGGCCTCAGATGATGGAAGATTTTAAGAATCAGGCGACGCGCTTTGGCACCGATGTTCGTATGGAATTGATCACCCAGGTGGATTTTACCGGGCCAGTACATAAGGCTTGGGGTGAGAGTGGGCAAGAGCTTCATGCGGACAGTATTGTCATTGCTACGGGAGCCAGCGCCAAGTGGTTGGGCTTAGAGTCTGAGCAGCGATTAGCTAATAAGGGCGTTTCAGCCTGTGCGGTCTGTGATGGCTTCTTCTTCCGAGGGATGGAAGTGGCCGTGGTCGGCGGAGGAGATACGGCAGCCGAAGAGGCACTCTACCTTTCTAAGTTGTGTCCTACCGTACACCTGTTGGTGAGAAGAGACGAGATGCGGGCCTCTAAGATCATGCAGAAAAGAGTATTGGATACAGAGAATATTACCATTCATTGGAATACTGAAACCCGAGAAATTCTGGGGGGAGAGGAGGTCGAAGGCATGCGTGTTTTCAACAACAAAACCAATGAGGAGACTGAAATTCCGATCAAGGGCTTCTTCGTTGCCATCGGCCATAAACCCAATACCGATATTTTCAAGACTTGGCTGACGATGGACGATACCGGATATATCGTAACCGAAGGAAAGACTTCTCGTACCAACATCGAAGGCGTCTTTGCCAGCGGTGATGCTCAAGACAACGTATACCGCCAGGCCGTAACGGCAGCGGGTACCGGCTGTATGGCAGCGCTGGACGCAGAACGCTACTTGACCGCCAAAGGTGTAATTTAAACTCTAATCAATCACTTTTTTATAAAAAACCACAAAATGACGACCACCGCAACTCGTTTTAGACCCGGCGTTTTATGGGGCGATGAGGTAACCGAATTGTTCAATTATGCCAATGAGCATAACTTTGCCCTCCCCGCTGTCAATGTTGTTGGCACCAACTCTGTAAACGCCGTACTGGAAACTGCACGCGATTTAAACTCCCCTGTGATTGTCCAGTTCTCTAACGGAGGCGCTTCTTTCTTCTCTGGAAAAGGACTGTCGAATGAAAATCAAAATGCAGCCATACTGGGTTCGATCTCTGGAGCCATGCACGTTCACACGATGGCCAAGGCTTACGGAGTGACGGTTGTACTGCATACGGATCACTGCGCTAAGAAATTGCTGCCCTGGGTAGATGGGATGTTGGAAGCTGGTGAAAAATTCTTCGAGGCCAGAGGCTATCCGCTCTACAGCTCCCATATGCTGGACTTATCAGAGGAGCCCATCGAGGAGAACATCGATATTTGTAAGACTTACCTGGAGCGGATGAACCGCATTGGCATGACACTGGAAATCGAGCTAGGAGTGACTGGTGGAGAAGAAGATGGTGTAGATAATACCGATATTGACAGCTCAAGATTGTATACGCAGCCAGGGGAAGTAGCTTATGCCTACGAGGAGTTGAATAACATCAGTAATCGTTTTACGGTGGCTGCTGCTTTTGGTAATGTTCATGGCGTTTACAAACCGGGTAATGTGGAACTGCGGCCGATTATTCTCAAAAACTCACAGGACTTCGTTCAAAAGAAGTTCAATACGGAGGATAATCCGATCAATTTTGTTTTCCACGGCGGTTCTGGCTCTTCGCGGGAGGAAATCCGCGAGGCGATTGAGTATGGAGCGATTAAAATGAACATCGATACCGATATGCAGTGGGCATTCTGGACGGGAGTTCGGGACTACTATGAAGGTAAGCGCGATTATATGCAAACGCAGATTGGTAATCCTGATGGCGATGATAAGCCGAATAAGAAAAACTACGATCCTCGCAAATGGTTGCGGGCGGCAGAGCAGGCTTTCGTTGCTCGCCTCAAGTCGGCTTTTGAAGACTTGAATTGCCTGGATCGCAATGCCTGATTAATTTAAATCAAGGATTTAAAAAAGCTCTCCAATTTGGTGTATTGCCGGATTGGGGGGCTTTTTAGTTTTTGACTCAATTATTTGCCGTCCTCCCAAAATTTGCTATCTTAGAATTCAACCACTCATAACGCAACTCATTACTCCACTCTATTTTCTTTAATTAGGTTTTCTACAAATTTTCAGTCCAATCATCCATTTCATCGGTCGAGCCTGATTGCTCAGGCTTAGGCTTGTCATCGTCTGCTCTTTAGTGCTACAAGTGTATCCCTATTTGTGGTGGTATAGTGTATTGACACTGTTGGGGATCGCCGTGTCCCTTGCAGGAGATATGGCTTGGACGAAGTACTACAAAGGTGGGACTTTAGTAAGAAAAATCGCAGTGTCCCCTAGCCGGGAGACACTGCTCGGACTAAATAGTCCCTTAGCATCTTCGACTTAGCCCTAATTGTCAAGGCAGTAGCTCTCGCAGAGGACACTGCAACACCTTACGTAGCAAAATGGAATTTGAATTTTCTAAATATTTAAAGCCTAATAATTTATGAAACTCTTTAACCTTTTCTGGATTGTATTTTTGTGGGCACTACTTCCCACCACCTCCTTTACACAAGTAGAAAATTATCCCTGTGGGTCGCAGCCGACTGCGGCTGATTTGGCGTTCATGAAGCTAGAAGCGGAGCGAAGAAAACGACATGTCGTTCCCTCTCATCGAATGAACACCAAGGTGCGCATTCAGGTGCATGTACTGCGGGATGACAATGGTTCCAACGGCATTTCTTCTAGCGCCCTCGATACGCGGCTGGACGCTGCCCGTGGGTACTTCGCCAATGCCAATGTAGAACTGGAAGAATGTTCGGCCGTCAACTACATCAACAGCACGACTTACAATGATTTTTCTAAAACCGAAGAGTCGGCCTTGCGGGCCGCGCATGATGTTAGCGGAGCCATAAACATCTATCTGGCTAAGCGAGTGGTCAACAGCAGCGGTGGTGCGCTCTGCGGCTACGCCTACTACCCCAACTCGACCAGTCGAGCTACCGGTACCAACTTCACCATCATCGATAAGGATTGTTCGGTGAGTACCTTTACGCACGAGTTGGGCCATAGCTTTAGTCTCATTCATACGCACGGAAGCGTGAACGGGCAGCTGACGAACGAACTGGTCAATGGCAGCAATTGCAGTACGGCTGGTGACCAAATCTGCGATACACCGGCCGATCCTCAACTTAGTACTTCCGTAGTCAACAGCTCCTGTGTCTATACGGGCAGTACCACCGATGCCAATGGCGATACCTTTGTACCCGATCCACGCAACATCATGTCGTACTCCCGCAAAAGCTGCCGGGACCGGCTATCGACCGGCCAGTACAATCGCATTTCTTTCAGTGCGATTAATGATTATCAGAATGCCTCTTGTAATTTTGGGGAGAGCTGTTCGGCGGTGATCAGCAGCTTTCCGGCAGTGACCGACTTTGAAAGCGATTTAGGGTGGAATAATGTAGCAGGCGATGACTTCAACTGGTTGCGCCAGAGCGGAAGTACTCCTTCCGGTAGTACCGGTCCAAGTGGGGCATCCCAGGGCACTTATTACGCTTATATGGAAGTGTCTAGTCCGAATTACCCCACTAAAAACGCCCATTTTGTCTCTCCTTGCTATGATTTGACTGCTATCACCAGCCCTGAAGTGACCTTCCGCTATCACATGTACGGATCGACCGTGGGTACCCTGCGCCTGGAAGCCAGCACCGATGGAACCAGCTGGTCGCAACTCTGGTCGCGTTCTGGGGATCAGGGCAATGCTTGGCTGTCGGCTACGGTTAGTTTGAATAGCTATACGAGCAATGATCGCGTGCGCCTGCGCTTTAGTGGAACCAGCGGTACTTCCTACACCGGGGACATGGCGATAGATGATGTGCAGGTTGATGGAACCAGCGCTCCGAGTACAACGACTGTTTTGGTACGCTATCGTGCTCTGGGATCGAATGGAAACGGGGCCAGACTGCGCATTCGCAAGATGAGCAACAGCAACTACACCGGCAGCAACAGTATTCAAGAAACCAAAACATCGACCGCCAGTTCCTCCTGGGTGACTTCTACTTACTCCTTTAGCGGCAGTAATATTGCAGCCAACCGCTTCCGCATCTATTTTGATAATGATACCGGAGGTCGTGATGTGCAAATCGACTGGATAGAGGTCAGTGATACCCGCTATCAATCCGAGGCGTCTAATACCTACAGCACGGGAACTTGGACTTCTGGAGGTGGTTGCTCGGATGATTTCAAGCAAAGGGACCGACTGCACTGTAATGGCTATTTTCATTATAACACCAGTGGCGCTGCCGATCCGATCGGCGACGAGGGGAATCGTATTGCAGCAGGGCAATTACTGAAGGTTTTTCCCAATCCTTTCCGCAATCAGTTCACTGTTCAGTTACCCAACGTTGATGCGCTGGGCCAGGTGGCTGCTCTCCATCTGTTTGATGCAACGGGCCGATTGGTCCTCCGTCAGGAAGGGCTGGAAATGGGCAGCAGCGTCGATCTGTCCCCAGTACTCCCCGCCGGCCTCTACATCCTTAGGGTAGTCGCAGGAGATTGGCAGCAAGAGGTAAAGGTGGTTAAAAACTAAAGTGAGGAATCGTAACAATTGATCCCTAATTCAGCGCAAGGTTACTCTATGTCGGCATCGTTCGATCATCGAGTGGCCTTGCCTGCTTTACAAGCGTACTTTTATAGAGCAATAGCTCAAATCAACAATCAAGCTAATACATCCGATGGCTTTGTCACAATTTTTCCTCCTTCCGTCTGGCTAAGTCTCCTCCTTGACCTTACCTTGCTGACATATCCCCTTCCTATTTCCTAAAGTAACCACGAAAATGAAAACCGCAACCATCTGGCGCTGCCTGCTGGTAGTTAGCCTGCTTTATGCCTTCTCCACAAATACCATCCATGCCACGACCACACGGGGGCTCTATGTCAATGATTTTAAAAACATCATTGGGCAGGAGGCTCGTGAGGACAGCCTATTACAATTTGCCTATCAGCAGGGAGTCAACTATCTCTTGCTTTACAATTTATATCATATTGATCAAGAGCAGTTTGATCTGAGTAATCCGCTCAGCGCCCAGCCGTTGGCGGCGTTCATTGAGAAGGCCAAGGCCCGCTACGGTATTGTAGAAGTCGGCGCCGTAGGCGAAACCGCCAGTTCTTTTATCAAAGTTGACCTCTACAACGCCAGCCACCCCAATCCCCAGCAGCAAATCGATGTCTATAATATCGAGTTCGAATTCTGGAATCGACAGCTGAATCAAAATTATTATTGTCCCACTTACCTCAGCCCCTACGGAGCCGGATGTAGTAACGAAGAAGTCTTTGCCTTCTACTACCACGAGCTGCTGCAAATCAAAAACCTGGCGCAGACCAAAGGCAAAAAGCTGGAAACCTACATCGGTAAACCGACCATGGAGCAGTGCGCCCTCATCGGCCAAACTTGCGATCGCGTTTTAGTCCATTACTACCGAAAATCCGATGTGTACAGCGACGGGGCCAGCATCTACAACTACAATCCCCACCGCCTAAAAGCCCTCGCTCCCGAATCCGGCCAGCTGGCCATTCTCCCTATCTTTTCCAACCGCCCCAGCCATATGGGCGAATGGCTGGAGAGCCATGATATGGACGAAGCCCTGGAAACCTTCCTCTACGGAGATCAGGGGTTCAATGAAGAGGAGGGCGATTGGAAGCGGACCCTCTCCATCGAAGGCGATCAATGGTACCGCTACACCGATTTCATCGGCATGCCTTTCTACCTCCCCGCCGTACAGGCCCTGGCCCCCACCTCTCTGCAAAAAGACATTCTCGAAGAGGCGCCCCCGCAGACCATCACAAGAAGCTTCAACACCTCCACCAGTCTTGTCAGCGAGCGGCCCCAGGCCTTCCCTAATCCCGTAGCCGGGCAATCCAGGGTTTTTCTTTCCCGATTAGATGGAGACGCCGAGGTCGCCCTGCGCGATTACTCCGGCCGGATCGTCAAGAACTATCAGATCGGGGCGGCAACGAATGTTGGCATCGAAGTGTCAGATTTGCCGGCCGGCTGGTATGTACTGGATATTCAGGAGGAGGAGCGGCGAACCCTACTGAAATTACTGGTTAGTTATTAAATCATTTTAGAAAAGAAAGTTAATTATTCTGGTGCTTTAGTTTTTCTCATAATTTTGTATTTGGGTATTGACAGAGGTGTTTGGATCTAGCTTTGAGGGTCCAAACACCCTTTTTTTATGCGGTAGGAGGGGGGATAACCGTTTTCAGAATGCTGGCCAGTTCGCTGCGGCTGGCTCGCAGCTTAAGATCGACTTTAATATAGCGTTGCATCAGCTCCCAATCATTCTCCTCTTGTGCTTTTTTGATGCGTTCCTGATTGACCTTCAGCATTTTTCCGATTTTGGAAAACTTAAAACGATTCAGCGCTTGTTCGCTGTCTTTGGTAAAATTCAGCTCCGGCATGGGTTGGGTGCGCAGTACGATGCTGTGCTTTTCTTCCCAATTCGGGCTATATTCGAAGGGCGAGTGAATCAGGTCAACTGCAATTTTGCTGATTTCTGTATCAGAATGGTTGAGAAAATACTGGGTATCGACAGATTTATTGGTCACCAGCCGCTGTAGGCAGTCTTTGGCGATGCGTCCATAAAGTGGATTGTCAAAATCATCGATGATTTCTTCGATTTCGCTGAGGATGAAGGTGGCGATGTTGATGCCTTTGGCTTCGTCGTGCCATTTGCTGCCCGATTCGATCAACAGGCGGATAATGTCTTTTTCTTGAAATTCATTGCCGATTGCTCGCTTGGGCGGAGCCGTCGTCGCGGGCTCTCCATCTATCAGCTCGGCCTCTTCTTCGCTGAGTGCGGGCGGAGCGTCGGGAAAGTAGCCGTCGCCGCTGCGGGCGGGCGGGCCTTCTTGGGGACGACTTGGCGATTGCGGCTTGCGCTGCTGCTCGCGCTCGCGCCGCCGCTGTTCCCGTCGTTCCTCCTGCCGCTGCTTGCGCATATGCAAGGCCACCGCCCGGTTGCTTTCCTCCACCAGCAGCTCCTCCGATACCTCCATCACCGTCGAGCACTCTCTGATGTACAAAGAACGCTTGATAGGATCGGGGATCAAGGCGATACTGCTGACAATGTCCTTGATCAGCTCCGAGCGCTTGATAGGATCGTTGGCCGTTTCGGCCATCAGTAGCTGGGTTTTGAAGAGGATAAAATCCTTGGCCTGCTCATCGACGTATTTGCGGAATTCGGAGGCTCCGACGCTTTGTAGGTAGGAGTCGGGGTCTTCGCCTTCGGGCAGCAGTACGACCTTGACATTCATGTCTTGCTCTAGGACCAGATCGAGCCCGCGCAGCGCAGCCTTGATCCCGGCTGGATCGCCATCGTAGAGGATTTTGATGTTTGGGGTGTAGCGCTTGATGAGTTGGATTTGCCCTACGGTCAGTGAAGTTCCCGAGGAGGCGACAACATTTTCGATGCCCGCCTGGTGAAGCGAGATGACATCGGTGTAGCCTTCGACCAGAATACATTCATCCAGCTGCCGGATGGCCTTTTTAGCAAAATACGCTCCGTAGAGTACCCGGCTCTTATTGTAAATATCTGTTTCTGGCGAGTTGATGTACTTGGGAGCCTTCTTGTCATTGGTTAGTATCCGGCCGGCGAAGGCGATGACTTTACCGGCCAGATTGTGGATGGTAAACATGACCCGATTGCGGAAGAAATCGCTGCCGTACTGAGAGGTGAGGCCCAGTTGTTTGAGCATTTCTTCTTTGTGGCCGATGGAGAGGGCTTGTTGGGTAAAGATATTTTTTCCGTTGGGGGCGAAGCCCAGTCCGAACTTGCGGATGGTTTCTTCTCGGAAGCCACGATCTTTGAAGTAACTCAGGCCAATGCTCTTACCAGCATCGCTTTCGAAAAGCTGTTTTTGGTAAAAATCCTGTGCGTATTGATTAACGATGTAGAGGCTGTCCTGCAGCTTGCGCTCTTCGATGTGCTCTTTGGAACTGGCAATTTCCTCAATCTCAATATTATACTTCTTCGCCAAATAGCGCAGGGCTTCCGGAAAGGTATGCCCTTCGTGCTCCATTAAAAACTGTACAGAACTCCCTCCCTTACCACAACCGAAGCACTTAAAGAGATTCTTGCTGGGCGAAACCGTAAACGAGGGTGTCTTCTCATTATGAAAAGGACACAGCCCGATCATATTGCTGCCCCGGCGTTTGAGGCTAACAAATTCTTCCACCACATCCTCAATCCTTGCCGTATCGAGGATTTCTTGCACCGTTTTCTCTGGAATCATTCCCATGGGGTAAAAATAGCGATTCTTTGATAAATTCTTCGTCGATAGTCCGCTTTGTCAGCCTTCCGGCGAGCTGAATATTTTAGATAAATAAAAATGTATGGACGGCCGAGAAATAGTTTTAATATAAAATGCCCCTGTAAGACAACGATTTAAATAATTGATTTTAACATACATTAAATCTGCTAACAGTTGTTGGCACATCTATTGACCTATTGATAGCAAATGATTGCAGATACAAAAAACAGTATTTGATCATTTTCATAAGGTTAAAAAATAATGGGTGTTCTCATAGTGTGTGGACTGCCCCTTGCCGAAAAGTCGGAGAAGGGGCAGTTTTTTTTTGCCTAAGTACAAAGGATTTACAATAATTCGTAGGACAAATAAGTTATGCTTTGCAAAATGGGCCAAGTCCCAATTTATTCACCCACACCTACGAGAATCGCGAACCTTTACCCGCCACCCACGGCTTTGCGAATTGCCAACAAATTTTTTTGGAGCTGCCAGCAAACGGTAGATTAAGAAAAATTAACCCTGATTATCAGTGTGTTAAGTAATTAATTTTAACACACATTAAAATTGGTAACATATGTTGGCACATCAATTGAACTATATCAGACAAATCGCACAGACAAAGATCAAGCGTCTTTAGCGGCGATTTTAAAAATACAAACAAGAGAATAATGGGTGTTCTCATAGTGTGTGGGCTGCCCCTTCCCGAAAAGTCGGGATAGGGGTAGTTTTTTTTGTTGAAAAAGCTATTCGGTATTATTGCCTGACCAGTCGCCCTGGCCTTCGGCCTGCTTTGCTTCTCGTTTTCAGGACCTCATCAATGCCCTCCCCGAAATTGAAGTCATCATTATCTGCATGAACTGCATCCCCTACGTCGATCAATCTGGTCTCTACGCTATGGAGGATGCCATCCTGGATATGCAAGCCCAAGGCATCAAGGTGATCTTCACCGATGTCCACGGGCAACCCCGCGATTTATTCGAGCGTTTTGACTTGATTCCCAGTTGGTAAAAGAAGAATTCTGCTTTAATAACTTCGAGACGGCGGCTGACTGGTTGCAGGGTTATCTAAAAGTGCCTGAAGAAGCGTTGATGGAAAGTGTTTAGCAGGTAGAGTCAAATTTCTATTTAAAGAATGGTAATCAACGATGTTTTATTAATCTCTACAACAAAATTGTGCTCAAGTTCGCCACAGATTTTTTCAAGATTTCTATCAAATAGGTGTATTAAATCCTTTGTTTGTTAAAAAATAGGTAAGCTTTCTAGGAAGCTGAGCATCTACAATAAATTTCATGCGACTAATCTGCTAATATTTTTTACTTTAGTCAGTTCCACTGCAAATAGGAGGCAGGCTTGTAAATCTTCGAACTCCAGGTCCTCATAATCTTCTAGAATCTCTTCATTACTCATTCCAGAAGCTAGTAATTCTAGGATATGCTCTACAGGGTACCTCATTCCTCGGAGACAAGGTTTCCCATGACAAATTTTAGGATCAACAGTGATTCTTTTTAATATCTCTTCGTTTGTCAATACTCTTTGATTGTGATGATTGATAAAAATAGATTCCTTCCTTTAAAGGTAAACTATTTATAAGGTATTTATTAATGCCCCAAAAATTAGGTAAAAATGATCTTGGCTTAGTAAAAATCATGGTGATAAAAATTCTTTAAAAAAATCCTCTCCCTCCTCGATCCTGCCCCTTAAGAAAAATTAC
>JBCDGZ010000187.1:0-11701 GCA_038750655.1 Bacteroidota bacterium
CCCAATCCTGAGCCATTTATTTCATTATTTACCAATAAATTATAATCATTTCCACAAGCAACACTTTCAACGGAAGTATATTGTCCCTCAAAAGTATTAAATTCTACAGTGTAAAAACTTTTTCCAGTTAATTGAATGCCATATTTTCCACCTGTGAATAAATTATTTGCAATAACTAAAGGAGCAATATTTCCATTAGCATAAGAATAAACCCCATTTTCTCTGCAATAGAACTCATTGACTCCCGTATTCTCCTTTCCAATGTGAGAAGAAAAAACATTCGGATAGGTAGTTAGTAAATGTACACCTGTAGGCATCTCTTCGAAACGGCAGGCATCTGAAACAAAAACTTCAGAATCGTAGGCCAGTATACCCCTCCGTTCAATATTCTTAAATGTACATTGCTTGAAATTTACACCATTGTCAGACCAGATGGTTACGGCCTCTTTCAAATCTTCGAATTTACAATCGATAAATTCTGACTCGTCTTTTAAAATCCCTACACCATATTTCATAAACTCAAGTGCTCGATAGCCATTGCGAATGGTTGCTTTTTCGGCGTAAACTACACCTCCATAGTGCTCCCCTCGTGCTGGCCATCCCAAATGGGTATTATTCATCGAAATAGCCGTATTAGCATCTTCAATAACCGCCTCATTGATTAATTCAACGCGACCAGCTGCACTCTGCGGACCACTTGAATAACCTTCTACATTGATACCATTCCAATATTCCCCACAGCCCGTTAAGAGACCTTTATCGACGATGAGTTTTCCTCCTCGCTTTACAATAATATTGGTTGAAGGTTGCATATGTAATTCACAGGTAACCGTTAACGAGGCCCCCTCTTCGATGATAATATCTCCATAGATTCTCATATTATTTTTCCATACCTCATCGGTATCGATAGTAAGATCAAAATCCAATACATCTTCACAAACCACATACTTTCTAACATGCCAGCCCATCAAGGCTTGGTACATCGACCTTACTTGACAGCCCGTCAAAGATCGACGTCTTGTAGGCCCACCATTCGGATTCATCACATTCTCGCTACAACCACCCTGATGACCGATATTGGTGAAAAACATATGAAAATACTCGTGCAAAAAACCACCAGCAGCAAAAGCCTGATACCCTGTTGCCAGAGGAGCGTTGGGCTGATGAGTCACTACATCCAAATACCGCAAATAAAGGTCAGGAGCATGCCACATAGCTGGATGATCAAGATTGTTAACCACCGCTGTCGAAGAATACCATTGCCCACTATAAATATCTTGGAAATTAATAAGGGCACCTAATGATTTTCCGGTACTCAAAAATTCCTCTAGTGCAGGGCCTTCGTTGGTGATGATAACATTAATGCCCGGTATATAATCCGCATGCTGCTCTACTAAACTGTTGATTTGATTGAGATAATCTTTATCAAAAGAATTAAGCTTCCAAGGCTGTGGATCAATCATATGATCCCACAGGACTGCATCTCTTAGCTCAATAAAATTAGGGATAAATTCAACATGGGCATTAGAATAGTGAACCGGACCATCTGCACTACTGCAATTACAAGACTCTGGCAAAAGGTCTTCTAAACGGTTATTCATATCCGAAAAAATACCGTTTAAAAATTGCATGTGATCAGGATTATCTGTCCTAAAATTGTACTCGCCATTTTGATTTTGTACCAATACCACATTAGTTCTAATTTTCAATTTTCGACTGATCCCTTGTGGGACCATGTCATCGTTATGTTGAGCAAGAAAATCATGGAAATAAAAATAACAATTATCAGAGCGAGGAATAATTTCTTTAGGGGGAGAATCATGTGCGAATCCGCAGCCTGGATATTCATTATAATTTTGAGCAGTAAGCCCCAGAAACAGCATAAGGAGACAGCTGAAAAGAAGTATCTTTTTCATTCTTTAGTTTAGTTTTAGGTTAACATCGATCATTAACACTACTTGCCATCAGTAGAAAACATTTCTGATTGACAGTAATGAGGCGTTAGCTAAAGACATCGGTCTTTAGACTGAATATTGCTTGTATAATCGTTGTCTTCTGGTGAGATAGAGTGTGGACGAATTGAATAAAAGGTCAGATATCCAACTCTGTTTTTTCAAGGATGACCAAAACTAGTAAATTGTTTTCGTAAAACAAAAAAGAATTTAAAATAATTATTAATTTATTTTTTAGCCTAAAATAGAAAAAATAACATTACCCTTTCTCCCCCAACGGCACATTCCGCACAAATGCCGTCTCAAAAGAAATCGTCGTATTGGTCCCTTCTACTCCCGGTATGGGGTGGATTTTTTCGTAAATAATATCGCGGAGATGACGGTTGTTGCGGGCATAAATTTTTACCAGTAGCGCATAGCGCCCAGAGATGTTGACACACTCCACAATCTCCGGAATTCCACTCAACTTTTTTTCTACTTCCCGATGGTGCTTCGCATCCTCCAGCATGATCTGCGTATAGGCCGAAGTCTCGTAGCCCAAGCGCCAGGGATCAAGCCGAAAAGTCGCCTGTCCAATAATCCCGGCCGCTCTCAATTTCTTCATTCGCTGATGAATCAAGGTGTTCGAAACTTTTAGTTTTTTGGACAGCTGAATCAATGGAATTCGGGCGTCAACTGTCAACTCATTCAGGATTCGCACATCTATAGGGTCAAGTTGTACACTAGCCATGCTTTAGGTCATTTTAAATATTAAATCTAACTTAGTAAAGCGCAATATCATCAAACATTGACTAATTATCAATTATTTCAAGTCATTTAATTGCCAAATGACTTAATATTGCGTCATACTTAAACACTATAAAAAGACAGTAAAAATGAACTTCGCAGCAATTTTATCGGTCAGCCTCATCCTGTTTTCTGTGATTGATATTATTGGATCTCTACCTGTGATCATCAACATGAAAAAGGAGGGCGTAAAGATTAATGCCACGGTAGCTACCGGCTCGGCAGCCATTATTATGATGTGCTTTTTGTTCTTCGGCGCGGCGATTCTGAAGGTCTTCGGAATTGAAATTTCTTCCTTTGCCCTGGCAGGCTCGCTGATCATTTTCTTTATTGGTCTGGAGATGATTTTGGGCATCCGCTTTTTTCGGGATGATCAGGAGGAAAGCCAGTCTGGGAGCATCGTTCCGATCGCCTTTCCGATCCTCGCTGGGGCTGGAACCCTGACCACCATTATTTCCCTTAAAGCCGAATACGACAACTACAGTATCATCGCCGGGATTGTCATCAATCTAATTATCATTTATGTGATTTTGATTTCCACAGATTGGATTTCTGCAAAAATTTCACCGCAGGTATCGGTGACGTTAAGAAAGGTGTTTGGCATCTTGTTGATTGCCATCGCCATTCAGATGTTTAGAGAATATACGTAAGTCTCAAGCCCTAATTTCAAAAAACCCCATCTTCCACCAACTGATCAATGTACAACTTCGCTCCGTACTTATTCAAGTGCTGGTAATCGCCGAAGCCCTGCCGATCGGTCACGGCCTGAGTGTAATCTCCGACGCTCAGGCCGGTTTGTTTTTCTACGCGCTCCATCCAGGAACTAAAGTTTTTTATGCGTTGAGCAAACGGTGGATAGTAGGGATTGACGACCAGTTTGACCTTTACGCCTTTGGACTGCGCCAGCTTGACCGTCTTGGCCAATTCGTCAATCAAATAATTATCTTCATAATTAAAATCCAATTGCGGCGCATCTTCAACACTCTGCACTAAGTTATCATTAATCACCCGGTCTAACAGCCAATCTTCATCCGACTTATTCAAGTAGTATAAACTGCGTTGAAAGACCTCGCTGTTGTACAAAAATAAATGGCTCAGTTGCCCTCCGTAATAAATCTCCGGCGCATACGATTTGATGAGCTGACTGATGTTATCAGAATGAGGCGCATAGAGATTAAAGCCGCTCACCAACTCCCGATTAATTCTATCACACATGCTGATGTCGATGAGCAGTAGTTCGGGTGCGGGATAATGGTCCAGGTAATCAGCGACCAGGGTGTAGCCCAAGTCGATGGGTAAGCCGTTGTAGCTCAGGTTGAACGTTGATCGGCCGGTTTTTTCTTCGATATAAGGTTGGTAGAAAATTAATCCTCGCGAGTTGCCCAGCAGCAAAATATCGCTTTTCGCCTGGTCGGTGTACATCCGGGTGTAGCGAAACTGGCTGCTTTCGTTGAGTTGTGCCAGTATCCAGCCTGCGGCTCGATCGCCGACAAAGAATAGTAGGAGAAGTGCTCCGATCCAGTATAGTCTTTTTAAGTTCATTACTCTCTAAAACTGAAAATAAATAAACGAATTCGCACCAAAAGTGCCGAAAAAAGCAATCAGCCACAGCAGCCCCGCGAAGGAAACCACTCGAAACAGCGGACTGCGCAAAGCGACCTGGTAAAAACTAATGCGCAGATCGGCCAGCTCTACGCTCAGTAGAATACCGATCAAAATGACGCCTTTCAAAACCACAAATTTACCAATCACTGTCCCAAAGCCCAGGCCCTCCAAGGCCGTAATCCCCTCAATGAGGCGCGAAGCAATGTCAAAGTTTGGCGCACGAAAATAAATCCAGGCCAGGCAAGTGAAAAAATAAACAATGCCAATCGCCACAACATTCTGTACCAGCAAAGGTACCCGCAGGCCGTCCAGCAGGCGATTCCACAGTGGGCCCACCAGCCGCTGCACGATCAAATACAGTCCATGCAGAAAACCCCAAAACACAAAGGCATAACTCGCCCCGTGCCAGAGTCCTCCCAAAAGCATCGTCAACATCAAATTCATATACGTATAGACATTGACCGCATGCTTGGGGTCCAAGCGCATGTAGTACAGAACGGCCGGCACCGCAACCAAATAAAGGATCAGCAGCCACCACCAGCCCGTCGCCAACACAGCCAGGACCAAAAAGAGGACCGTAAACAGTCGGGCACCGAAGCTGCCGCCGCGGTTGCCCCCCAGCGGAATATACAGATAGTCGCGCAGCCAGCTCGACAGCGAGATGTGCCAGCGCGTCCAGAATTCACTAAAATTGCGGGAGAAATAAGGGGTTCGGAAATTGTCGGGAAAGTCGAAGCCCATCACCCGCGCCAGCCCGATAGCGATGTCGGAATAGCCCGAAAAGTCGCAGTAGATCTGAAAGGAGTAAAAGATCACACCGATGATCAGATGGAGGGAGGAGAAGCCCTCCGGGGCGGCGAAACAGAGATCGACGAAGGGTGCCAGCGAGTCCGCAACGGCGACCTTCTTGAAAAAGCCCCAAAGCATCTGCCCGCTGCCCGCAATCAACCGATCCCAGCTGAACTCCCGGTCTCGTTGAAACTGCGGCAGAAAATCGCTGGCCCGTACGATGGGGCCGGCCACCAGCTGTGGAAAGAAGGAAATGAAGGTCGCAAAGCGCAGGAAGTCGCGCTCTACCTTGATTTTTTTGAAGTACACATCGATAGTGTAGCTCATCGACTGAAAGGTGTAAAAGGAGATGCCGACGGGCAGGATGATATTGAGGGTATTCCAGGAGGCCTCCAGGCCCATCGAGTGGAGCATTTCCTGGAAAGACTCAGCAAAGAAGTTGAAGTATTTAAAAAAGCCCAAAAAACCCAGATTGACCACCATACTGGTGACCAAGAGCCACTTGCGCTGCTGGGGCTCCTCGGTATTTTCCAACCTCATCCCTACCGCATAATCAATCAGTGTAGAAAAAAGGATCAGGCTGAGGAAGCGCCAGTCCCACCAGCCGTAGAAGAAATAACTGCCCGCCAAACACAGGAACAATCTGGCTCTCCCCCGCAACGTAAAGTAAAGGGGCAAAAACAGAGCGATAAATACAAAGAATGGCAGACTATTAAAAATCATTGCTTCGCTGTTAGCTGGTATCTATTGTTCAAAGTAGGGTTCAAAAATCGCACCTTTCCATCGCTGGTAGGCTTTTATATTTAGATGGACGCCGTCGCTGGTCAGTTGCGCATCGAGGCGGCCCTGTTCGTCTTGCATAATGGTATGTAAATCGATATAGGTCAGTTGAAATTCTTCGGCTAGTTCTTGGATCTGGGTGTTGAGTTGGAGAATATCAGCGTTTTGGATACCCGTTTTTCGCACCTCATTGTTCACCGGAAGGACAGATTGTAAGATCAGCTCTGTCGCCGGTGCTTGCTGGCGGATGGTCTGGATAATCTGACGGTAATTGCTCACTACGGCGGCGGGCCGCTGGCTAATCAGATCATTGACGCCGATCATAAGGAAGATGCGGGCGGGCTGCCCCTGGGTGATGGGCGTCAAACGCTCCAATAATCCCGCAGTGATGTCTCCGGAAATGCCTCGGTTGATGATGTCAGGTTGCCCCAGCAGCTCCGACCAATTGCATTGCTCGGTGATGCTATTGCCCAGAAAAACCGTGCTGCCCTGCGGCACCGGCAGTTGCTCGTACATCTCCCGCTTGTGCACATAAGTGCCGCCCAGGCCGCGATGCTGTGCCTTGTGCAGAACGTAGCGCCAGCCTCCTAGCGAACGGATCAAGATGCCGAAGGCCAGTAGGAGCACTAGGTTGATGACAATGGAGAGGAACAACAATTTCTTTTGCATGATTAGGCATCGAAGATAGGGGAATCAATCGTCCAGCCTACACCAAATGATCGGTATAAGTCTTTTTCAGCTCCTCGTTGGTGAATGCGATCGTATCATGCTCTGCTTGGTACACATAATAGCCCAGTCCCTTCAGCATGCCAATGCTTTCTTTGTGATCATCAGCCGAGAGATGGCGATGCTCATAAACAATCACCTCGGGCATAATCTGCGCCAAGTCGACGGTCTTAAGAATCTCATAATCAAAGCCTTCCGTATCAATGAAGAGCAAGTCCACTTTTTTCACCTGGTTCTTCCTAATCAGCTGATGAACAGTGGTACACTTAACATCAAAAGAAGCAATCTCGGCCTTAGGATAGGTCTCCAGGACCTCCTCCGGAATCTTACGATCAAAGCTACTCAGCTTGGTCACCCAAAAGGGCACTCCACCGACATCTTTGCGTACATAGTAGAAAGGACGCGACTCCTCTTGGTGCGAGATAGCCACATTTTCAAAGATCAGCTGAGGGCTGTCTTTGTAGTTATTTTTGAGATTTTTGAACTCTTCAGGAAGTGGCTCCACCAAGATGCCTTTCCAGTTGCGCAGGCGAATCTGGCGGTAGAGCGGATCTTCGGTCGATCCCTCATTGGCACCAATTTGCATAAAAAACACCTCTGGTTTGACCTTGGCGTAGAGGTTGACGATATGGTCCATGGACGGGAAGACCGACTTGTGGTAAAACTTATAGTACAGATTCACGTAGGTCTTAGAGCGTTCGCCCAGGATGCCTTTAACCGTTTTTTTAAGCAGGTTTTTCATTAGCGTTTCAGTTTTTAGGAACTTGTTGTGTATTAGAGGGGGTGTCCAAAACCTCCTCGATGGTGTAGGAGCGATTGTGCTCCGTATGTTTAAAGTTCTTATTCGGATTCCCCATCTTAAAGAGTGCTGTAACCTGCTTGAGAACAAAGAGGGGCAGCCCCCAAATGGTCCGCCAAATCTGTGGAGGAACCTTCGATAGATATAATACAAATAAGATATTTAATGCAAATATAAACAAAGACCCGGCCAGTATAATGGCTACTGTAGGATTCAGCCAGATGCCGATGAGGGTCAAAAATACGCCGGTGAAGAGGGTGATGAACAAGGGTGGAGCGATGGTTATCAGCCCGAATAGCAGCTGATTGAAGCGAAAGCGCAGTAGGCCGCTCAATAGGAGGCTGGAAGAATTGGGGAGATTTTGAAAATAGGAAAACAGCCAACGACTGCGCTGCGTCTCTACTTGATCGGCCGTAGTGACCTTTTCATCGTAGACGATGGCGTTCCAGGCGTAGCTGATCCGCTCGTTTTTGCCTAGCAGATCGTTCTGCAAAATCTTATCCTCCTGCAACATCTTTTTCCACTTGTCCTTACCCTGTTGAATCTCTGGCCCATTCAAATAAGCCTTGTACAATTCGGCCTCTACTGCCATCCCGGAACCAGAGATAACCGCCGAAGAACCCAGTACGTAAGGTACATAGCGATCGATATAGTTTTTGTAAAACTCTCCCGTGGAATCGGCGCAGGCGTAGACGGTATCGAGGTTTTTGGCCGTGCGCTGCCCTTGTACACTGCGGCAGCCGTTATTGACGTATTTGTTGATTTCTTTGAGAAAATCGGGATGCGCTAGGTTGTCGGCATCGAAGATGACGATGTACTCGTGGGGCCGGACGAAAGATTCGATGGCGTGGATGATCGACTTGGCCTTGAGGCGCAGCGGTGGGTTGGGATTGAGCACGGTGAGCTTTTCGTGCGACAGCTTGAAGTCGGAGATGTCGCATTCGTCAGCTACCAGGTAGATGTGAAAATTATCGTAGTTGAGCCGTGTTAGTGACTCGATCAATGGCTTGGTGATATTGGCGTTCTTGTAGGCCGTTATGATGCAACCATAGTCGTAGGCATTGTAGCCAGGATCGCCTTTGCGAATGTCTTTGATCTTTTCCTTCCTCAGTAGAGATAGCAGTACAGTCACGAAGGGCAGTACGAGAAAAAAGATGATGAATCCACTGAGCAAGAGATACAAAACTTGAACAACTATCATAATCATCGGCTTTGTTAATATTTTAACTTGGAGGGAGCGGAAGATAAATGCCAACTGGCCCCCCTCCAAAATGCTTTCAATTGCGCCCACCGCCCTCGGAGGGCGTAGGTCAGCAGCCACTTGGGTAATGTAATCCCCAAAAAGAACAGGCTGAATATTAAAACCTGAGCACTGCTGCGATTGCGCCGCATAAACAAAATGCGATTGCGCGTCAAGTATTCCACCTTCAAGGGGCTGTCCTGTCCAACGGCAGCCGACTCCTTGTGGTAGATCAAGGTATTGGGTTCAACGTATATTTGGTAACCAGCGCGGCGGATGCGCTCGCACCAGTCCAATTCTTCATAATACAAAAAGAATACTTCCGACATCGGCCCCACCTGCTCCAGTACTTCGCGTGGCACCATCATCGCCGCTCCGTGCGCATAGGGCGTCGCCTCGGCCTTGTCGTACTGCCCCCGGTCGGCCTCCCCCGCCCCGATGGTGCGATTGCGGGCCGTAAAGGAATTCACTGCTGTCGTTCCAGCGTACTGAATCGTCGGTTGGGCCTGCCCCGGTTCGGGGAAGTAGCAAATCTTGGGGCTAACGCAGCCCAGCTGGGGGATGCGATCAAAGCAGGCCAGCAGCCCTTCGATCAGCCCGTCGGTCAGCTCGGTGTCGTTATTGACGAAGAAAAGATAGTCGCCCCGGCATTCGGGCAGAGCTAGGTTATTGCCGCCGGCGAAGCCCAAGTTGGTATCACTCATAATCAAGCGAACCTCGGGATAATCCCGTGCAATGCGTTGGCGAATAGCAGAAGGTTGGGAAGCGTTGTCGACCAGGATTACCTCGTAATTGCGATAAGACTGCCGCTTGACAGAGTCCAGCATCTCACAGGTCAGCTCAAGCTGGTTGTAGTTGACCGTGATAATGGATACCAATGGCGGCTGCGCTGAGGGCATTGTTTTCTCGCTTAGTTTTAAAATCAATTTTTGGGTAATCTGTAATCGACAGTATATCTATCCAACAACTACACCAATCTGATGCAGTCGTCGGGCTTAAGCTTCTTTCTGAATCATTGCTGGCAAGGTACGTGAGATGATCTGTGCATCCATCAGCATAGAGCAGTGCTCGGCGTATTCTACATCCAGCTCTACCCGCTCCTCTACCGTCATATTATCCTTTCCTTTACCGCAGGTCTGCCACAGGCCGGTGATGCCGGCGGGTGCCCAGAAGCGGCGCGACCATTCATCGCGAGTCATCTGCTCGGCCTCGTAGAGCGGCAGCGGACGATTACCGACGATAGACATATCACCCCGCAGGACATTGATCAGCTGAGGCAGCTCATCCAGACTAGTCTTACGAATAATCTTTCCTACCCAGGTAATTCGCGGATCGTTCTTAAGCTTGACGAAAGTAGAACCGTTTGTGTTGCTGCCATCATCGTAGTGATTGAGATGAGCCAGCTTTTTGAGTTGAGCATCGGCGTCTACACACATCGAGCGGAACTTAAGGAAGTCAAAGACCTGATACCCCGTACCCACCCGCTTGGAAGAGTACAAGATAGGGCCTTTGGAGCCTAGTTTCACCAAGATGGCAATTAAAGCCAGCAGTGGCGATAAAATCAGCAGCATGACTGAAGCGAAGACAATATCGAAAATTCGCTTACCCAGTGGCATGCGGTATTCCAAATTCTCCAACTGCTCATCACTCAGCTCTCCGATCAGCTCCGGCTTATAGTAGTGTAGGAATTCAATGCGTTTATGTAAATCTCTGGAGCTTACCGAGCCGACATAGCAATCATCAACGCCTTTGCTCAGCAAATCTGCGCGGTCGATCTTGCGTCCTTCGTTGGCAATGACAATAAAAGGCAGTTTGCGTAAGAGGTGGTGCTGACGCAGGCTGTCCAAGAGAAAAAATTCAGATTGTTCCAAAAAATCAAGGTCACAAATCACCGCATGAGGAAGCCCCATTCCAGCCATCTCGCTACATTGACGTTTGAGATAAAGAAAAGCCTGAAAGCCATTGTTCGAAGCCTTAAAAGAATATACATCTTCGTACATACTGGGTGGTGGGGTCAGTACATTGAAGAAACTTCGGTCAAAACCCACTGTCAATATTTCCTTTGTGACCTTAGTTGAAGTCGTTGTAGAAATCTTGTTCATAGTAATGTTTTTAGTGTTCTGATTAAGCGACAGCAGAAGGGTTAGTCCCGCTATTGCTGAGGGTAGAGTGGATTTTTTCTTTTAATTCGAAGGGGTTGAAGGGCTTGGCGACGAAACCACTGATGCCGAGTTGTTGGCATTTCTCGATGAGTTTATTGTTTTCCTCTCCGGATACAATGACGATGGGAATATGTCGAAAGAACCCGCTACTGCGGATATTGGACAAAAATTCCAGGCCATTGATGCGAGGCATGGTCATGTCGAGAATGATAAGATCGGGAAAGTTCCCCTGGTTGAGATAGGCCAGACCTTCGAGGCCGTCAGCTTTAGTCACAACCTGATAGTAACGGCTCAGAAACCTCCCGATTATCTTGCGTATACTCTCGTGGTCTTCAATTACAAGGATGCTCTTTAAATTCATGATTGTTAGATGTATTGCCTTTTTAATCTAATTGATTAACTGTGCGTGTGATTTAGGGCTATAACTTGGTTAATAAATTAACCAGAACAAACTAACAAATGAGCTGAACAAAGAATATCTTACATCACTTTCGTATTAAGCAATTCCGCAATGCGTATTTACTTAAGACACAAGTGAGAAGCCATCAAAAATAGTAATGCAGCTAATGTCTAAATTATCGGGGGAGGTTTAAGGGATGAGCTTAAGGTTAATAATGTAAGATTCGTTCTTGCTCAATTTTGTTACATGGGACTTCTCGAAATTATAAATCAGTTATATATGTTTGTCTAGAATACTATACCTAACGAATATTGTCTAGTCACAAATGTAAAGAATTCGAGCCACTATTTATAGGAAACGGCTTCTTTATTCCTTTATTAACATTGTGTAGGGAGTAGATTATTATAGATTGTCCTAACTGGGTAGAATTCTGGGGCTGGGCTTGGTAGGGGGGGTGATCAG
>JBCDGZ010000188.1:0-11654 GCA_038750655.1 Bacteroidota bacterium
ATAAAAAATAATGAATAAATAATTCGATTCGGAATCACTATACAGAATCTTGAAAAAGCAAAAAAAAAGGAGAAAGACGCCGAATAAAACTGATTTGTGAAATGGGCCTTATTGAGGCTAAATACGGCGATTTTTGCCGAATAGTGAATTCGTTTTTTTGTAATTTGAAAAATTTACACTGTCACAGATTCCTGTAATCCGTTACTTAGTGATTGCTGCTTATCTGTTTAATTGCAAGTTATTAGAGAAAATCTAATGTATCTTAAAATGTTCCTCCTCCCTTTCCTATTGTACAATGTATAGGGTTTAACCTGCTTTCCCAAAGTATTCCATAAAGATCAATTAACAATGCATGGCCTTGAACAGCAACGAATATTCCGTTCGCTGAAGGGGAGGGCTATGTCGCGGTTTCTTTTACCAAACAAATTAACACACCTACAGAATGGGACTACGGACACGAAGCACTTGCGTACTCTTTATCACTATCCTATTTTTTATCAGTTCTACTGCCTCGGGGCAGGATGGCGTAACGGTGACTACTTTCACTCCGCCGCCGCCGCTGGGCAACTGGTCGATCTGCGGACCGGGCGAAACCTTTACCATTGAGACGGCGGCCCTGACGGTTTCTACCGGCGTGCAGATGACCCTGGAACTAGACCCCGGGATGACCTACGTGGCCAACTCTTTATCCCCTGCGGCGACTTCTGAGAATGTAACTAACCCCAACCAGCCTGTCTTCAACCTACCGGATTATACAGTTCCCGGAGAGATGCGGACCTATACCTTTGAGGTGGCCATGAACTGCTCAACGGAGACTTATCTGGTAGCCGGAGGTAATGAGGCAAACATGACAATTGCTATTGATGCCAACGAGGGCAGCAATACGATCAATACTGAGGATCCGCCATTTTCTCCCTTTACCAACTCGGTGAAAATCCCTTTTCTGATTCTACTCGAAGGCAGTAATATCACTCCTATTCCCAGTATGGAGGTCGGCGATGTCATCACTCGAACGTTTACGCTTGAAAACACCGGGGTGAACTCTGAGCTGTATGAGTTCACTATTTGTATGACTTACGATACGGATATTAATATTACGAACAGAACCTTGGAAGGCAGTGCCGTGACCCTGGATGGAATGGGATGCCTGACGGTAAACAGTACCAATGCTGCGAGCTTAGGCATTACGCTCCCCTTTAGTGAGGGCGATCGCTACACCTGGAGTGAAGATGTGGAATTGGTGGGCTGCACTGATCTGAGCTCGCAGGCGACCGTGAGCTGGGGCTGTGAAGGTTCGGATTGCCAGACGGATATTCTTCCGATGGGAGTGCAGGTCAATCTCAACAATCCTTCCTACACCCTGGCATCGAATACCCGCACCTACGGAAGCTGTATTGATGATGGAGCCACTATTCATACTACCTGGAACATGACATCGGGGCGGGCCTATGATCTGGAATTGAGGGCTCAAGGCCGGAATACCAATACTTATGTCGATTCGAGTACAGTAGAAATCAATATCAATGGGGCGGGATGGACCGCCGTGGCCAGCTCCAGCTATTCTTCTTCGAGTCGGAGCAGCATCTGTGGTGGACAAGAATATACAGATGTGCGGTTTCCGGTGGCGGCCGGCCCTATCGATGCTCCTCAGACCATTGAGATCAGGTACGTCATCAAGACCTGCTGCCCTTCGGGAAGCAACTGTTCGGTGCAAACTGGAAGCATCATGGGAGGGCGCTCTTATCTGTATTCAGACAATGGTTGTGGCAACTCAGCGAATATCAACAATCAGGTGGGATCGGTCAATATGAATGCGGTGACCTCCGATCAAATTCCGAGCTTCATCAGCGATGGCCAAACCCTCACCTGGATTTATAACCTGGATAATATCCCTACTTTCGGGAATTTTGGCAGTTCTGGGTCGGTGTGTATGGATGTTCGTTTAGACGAATATTTAGACTACCAGCCCAACTCTGCGCGATGGCTGGACGCCAGTGGAAACGATCCTAGCAGCTTGATAGCGACCGAGACCATTACCAATAATATGGATGGCAGTACGGACATCAGGGTGTGTTTTGATGATACCTACGGCGATGGCTCACAGGTGTTCTTCGAGGTGAGCTACAGCTGCGTACCCGCCTCCTGCGGAGGCTCCGCTTCAACCAGCATGGAGATGGGCTACCGCTTCGGCGATGGTAGCTGTACCAACAATTGCCTGGTGACTTTCATGTGCGAAGATGCCACCACCATCCTCGGAAATGGCTGCTGCCCCGGTACCTGCACCGGACTATGTAACATCTATACCCAGGCGCAGCGTTCCTGCTTTGGAGAGCCGGATAATGATAACGATGGCTGCCCGGATGTCGGCGGTACAATTGATTTGAATAATGTAAAATGGGAGCGGGCAGTGTACGGCGATGAGCTGACTATGGAATCCTGGGCCCTGGTCAACATCGCAGCGACAGAATCGTATGATTCTCTGGACCACGTTTTTCTGGACCTGGTCTTCCCGAGCGATCACGGCCTAGGCAGTAGCCAAACCCTACAAATCTATGACGCCTCCGCCTCCACCTATTACAGCTGTGCTCCCAATGTATTTCTCTCCGCCGATAATCGAACCATCAACTACTACCTCTCCACCGATCTTATTCAAGGCTGTGGAACGGTACCCGCTGATTTTGCTTATGAAGATGGAGATACTGTAAAAATCATTGGCAGCTTTACTAATCTCAGTAATCCCGGTTGCCGACTGCTGCAAACAACGGCAGACTTGGACTGGTATTCTAGTTTGGTGTCAGACCCTACGTCGGCTCAGCGGCAGAGCTGTTGCCCTTCAATCGATCCGACCTACACCCAAGTCGGTAGTACCTTCAGCCTAGAGCCTTTTCGCAACAATGCCTACGGCTGCGGTGGTGCCGAATTTGGCTACGAGGTCAACTTTTGTATCGGTGGGGGAGAATACCGCTTTCAGCCTTTTCCCTACGAGATTCGTAATTTCTTCACCCCATTCACCTCTGGCCTCAAGCTGCCGCCTGGTCTAACGCTGGACTACCTGGAACTAGACGAAATCCGTTTTACCCAACGGATCAATCAACCCAATTCCCCCGAAAGCGATGTGGACATTACTAGCTTGGCCCAAATTGCCAATGGATACTTAGTGCTGGACTGGGAGCAATACTTCAATGACTGTACAGATAACTTTAAGCCCAATGGCGGATACAACTTCTCCATTTCGGGCCAATTTAACGGAAGTTGCCAATCCCAACCTTCCTTACCCGAGTGGTTCTTTGAAGCCTCCGACGATTATTGCTCGCCGGCTCTAGCCGATCAAATCACCCGCATCGACAGCTTTCACAACAGTAACTTAAATATCATCATTCCCAACCTGACGCCCTCCACCAGTGTTTCCCTCATTCAGCCCGAGGATGAAAATGCCAATTGGAGCTTTACGATTACCGAGACCGAAGGGCAGTCGGCCACCAATGCCTGGGCCGTTTTTTACGATCCTTCTGGTGATATCCTACCGGTGCAACTCCAGCGAGGAAGCACCACCATCAACCCCACCAATGGGGTTTATTCACTAGGGACAATTGGAGGCAACGCCATTGTCAACTACAATTTAGAAGCCTCCTACACCAGCTGTAGCTACGACTCGCTGATGGTACTGGTCGGCTGGGATTGCGATGCGATTCCCACTAGTGATCAAGAAGCCTTGCAGGGTGGACTGTCCTGCGGCTCCGATACCCTATTTCTCTACATGCAGCCCCGACTCGGCAGCATCCAACAGGAAGTCATCCAACAACCTATCGGCCCTATTCCCGCGTGCACCCCTTTCCCTATGGAGATCGAAATCACCAATGTCGGCCGCCCTACGCTCTACGAACCCTTTTTCGAAATCTTCATCCCTTACACCGCTGGATTCGAAATCGATACTTCAACCGCCAGAGCCTGCTATCCCTGTGATATTAGCTCGCCAACTTATAACTATCCTATTTTCAACCCCACCCAAACGCTTTACACCCCACAGGGGATCAAGTACATCTGGGATTTTGAACAGCTGATCACTGAATTTGATTGGGCGACCCTGCAAGGGATGCAGGGACAGGCCCAGGCCGACCAAACGCTGCGCAAACTCCGTATTATGTTCGACGGAGAAATCAATTGTGATTTTATCGGTGGCGACTTTCTGCGGGTGCGCACCCGCGCCCGCTCTTTCTGCGGAGAAATTACCCAAACCCTATTGCAAAATTCTGTGCAGCTGGAATTGCAGGGACAAACTACACCCTACAGCTCTGTCATCAACCTCAATGTCGATGGGCAGCCGGTTAATGGCTGTGGTGCTAATGGGGGGGTGAACATCGACGGTAATATTGTATTCTTTGGAAATACCGATGGTGCCGACAGCCTCATCGTGGCCCTACCTCCGGCCTTCAGCTTCAACTCGGCCATATTCAATGCTGCCCAAGTCAGTAACTTCACTCCCCGCATCACCACCTACGGCCCCACTCCCGTCGATCCGACTGTCTTTCAAGAACTACGCTGGGCCATCAACTCTGGCATTACAGCATTAACCCCTATTTCCTTTCAAATCAATGTCAACCTCGACCCAGATGCGATTCTTTGTGATGATGATAATGTGGTGCTGATTCGGACTGTTCAGAGTTCTTCCGTGTCCTGCAATTCGACAACCTGTAGCGCACTGGCCCAAACAGGCGGTCGATACGAAGAAATACAACTGGTCAAGGATCAATATGTCCTTTCTGATTTTGAAGTGGGGACCGACTGTGGAATCAATAACTTGCAAGTCAATAACCTGACCATCAGCAATACCGGCACCCAGGATATTAGCGAAGATATTAACATCGATATTTACTACGATGCCGACGATAGTGGTGGCTTTTCCACCGGCGATGTCCGGCTGCACGCCGGGGTATACAGCGGTGTGATTCCAGTAGGCGGCAGTCGCAATTACAGCACGCCTCCCTTTGCCGTCACCCCCGCACAAACCTGTAAGCTCATCGCCGTCGCCTCGGGCTGCACCTGCGATGTGGCCAGCATCCGCATCAACTCTATTCTGACAGCCAATGCCGGGGTTGACCAGGCGGGCTGTAGCTCCGACGATTTCAACCTGGGCTGTGGGGAAGACCTGCGCGCCAATGGCTTCACCTACGAGTGGTTTGGCTTGGGCGGCGTTCCCGTCGATTCGCTCAGCAGCAATACAGACCCCAATCCTGTACTTTCCTATACGCACTTTAATTCTGATACCCTCGTATTGCAATACGTTCTAGTGACCAGCCATCCCAGCGGGGTGTGCATCAGTGCAGATACGGTGGCCCTTGCTCTGAAAGGCTTGGCGATCGAAGACGGTCCCTCTCTCAAAGTATGTGCAGACTCTCTGATAAGTCTCAATGGGCCGACCGGCTTTTACAACTACCGATGGTCCCCCACGACCGGCGTTACCGATACCCTCGATCCGCAGTCGACCGTAGTCGCTCCAGCGGGGGTACAGAGCTACTTGCTGATCTATACCGATTTGACGGGCTGTCAGTCGGCCTTCCGCCAAGAGGTGCGCGGGGTGCCTTGTACGGATTTGGAATTGAGCAAGACAGTCAGCCCGACGGCGGCCAATATAGGCGAGGTGTTGACCTATACTTTGACTGTAATTAATCAGGGGCCCAACGGGGCATCGATGGTGGAGGTAGCCGATACGCTGCCCGCCAATCTCAGTCTCCTCAGCACGCTTCCCAACGACGGCAGCTATAATCCTACGACCAATATCTGGACCATTCCAGGCATTCTCTTCCCCGGCGATACCGTCGAAATGACCATCTATGCACAACTGACCGCCGGCGGCTCCACCTTCAATGTAGCCGAGATTTCGGCAATGAACGAAGGAGATTTAGATTCCACGCCGGGCAATGACGATCCTTCCGAAGATGATCAGGATGGCGTCTGTGTGGGCGTTCCGGTGGCCCTGAGTTGTCGGGAAGCAAAGACTATCGGCATCGCGGATGAGTTCAGCTCCTACCAGTGGTTCAGAGATGGGATAGCCATCAGTGGCGCTACTTCGGATTCTCTGGCGATCACCGAGCCGGGAAGCTATGCTGTGCAAGTAGATGGAGGGGCCTGCCCCTACGGCAATTGTTGTCCCTTTGTCGTGACAGAAGAACCCTGCGCCAATATGGGCGATTATGTTTGGGAAGATTATGACCAGGATGGGGTGCAAGATGTAGGGGAAAATCCAATCGCTGGCGTCACGGTTTACTTGATTGATGCGACGACGGGCTTGACCTATGATTCTGCGATGACGGATGTCAACGGCAATTACAATTTTATAGAAATCCCTTCGGGTAATTATCAAATTTCTTTTGATGTTGCGACCAATGCTAACGGCTACACCTATATAGGAGCCACTCAGAATGCGGGGGTCAATGATACTTTAGACAGCGATGCGCAGGCGGGGACGGGGTTGATTCCAACCTTTGCTTTTGATGCTTCCTTGGGCGATAATACTACTTTCGATGCTGGTTTTGTGCCGGTCAATACGATCGGAGATTTTGTTTGGGTAGACAGCAATCAAGATGGTCTGCAGAGTATTGGTGAAGGAGGAGTTGAAGGCGTGAGCGTCACGCTTTATGATGCCAATACCAATACGCCGGTGGCCACGACGACGACGGATGCTTCTGGGCAGTACCTCTTTTCCAATCAAGCTCCGGGGGAGTATTATGTGCAATTTGATTTGAGTACAGCGACGGGATTTGATACCTACGGCTTTACGGCTATTGGGGCTGGTGATGGTACGAATGACAGCGAGGTGGGAGCGAATGGAGTGGGAACGACCTTTACTTTTGATCCTCGGGTGGGGAGTGATTTGAGCCATGATGCGGGGGTAGTGCCTCCGGCTGATCTGGCCCTGCGCAAGGAGGTCGATAGGGTCAATCCTGCTGTTGGGGATACGATCATTTTTACGCTTCAGGTCAACAACGAGGGGAGTGTACAGGCGACCGGGATTGAAGTTACGGACCAGTTGCCTTCGGGGTTTACTTACATTAGTGATAATAGTGGAGGGACTTATACTTCTTCGACGGGGGTATGGGCCGTAGGCAGTTTGGCGGCGGGCGATAGCACGAGTTTGGCCATTGCTGTACGGGTATTGCCGATTGGTATTTATGTAAATGTGGCAGAAATCTCGGCTATGGATAGTCGAGATGTAGACAGCGATCCCAGCACGGGCCCGGGCACTGATGACCTTGGCGATGGTACGAGCGATGATGATGAGGATTCGTTGACGGTGCGCGTCGGGGGTAATTTTGATTTGAGTTTGAATAAAAATTTAGCACCCGGGCAGTCCAGCATGATCGACTTAGGTGACGATGTGACCTATCTCATTCGCATCATTAACGAAGGAGATATTGATGCGACCAATATTCGGGTCATCGATTATATTCCGGATGGCTCCATCTTGAGTACTGCGGATACCAGTGGTTGGGTGTCGACTTCTTCCAATACAGCAGAGGTGGTCATTCCTGGTCCTCTGGCGATGGGCGATACTGCCAATCTTTACATTGTACTAAAAGTGATCTACGGTGCTTCTGATAGCACCCTGACCAATATCGCCGAGATCATTGAGACTTTTGATGAAAATGGTGATCCGGTAACCGATATAGATTCTGAACCTAATAATCGAATACCGGGCGAAGATGATCAGGAGGAGGAGGAGATTGTACTGCTGGATCACGATCCGAATGGATTTATTTACTGTGATAAAACGGGCTACATTATTACTGGTGGAACGATTAGTGTCACGGGGCCTAGTGGCATTCCTAACGATGAAGTCATTATCATTAGCGATGGTTCGAATGGATTTTATGAATACTTCGAGGTTGGCCCTCCGGGCGTATACACCATTACCTACACCCATCCAGATGGCGTTACGCTAAGTTCGACTCGCCTACCTCAGACCGGACCTTATGATGTCAGCACGGGACCCGACCCTACTGTTTTTGGTTCGGATACCTTAAGCAACTTTTTGATCGATACCGCAGCAGCAAGTAATCCCTATTATTTGTCTTTTGATGTAGAAGTAGGGGACCCTTATATACAGCTTAATAATCTCCCTGTAACTTGCGTCTTCATTGGTGCTTTGGTTTGTGAAGATACGGATGCCAACAACACGGATGATGGGACAGAGCCGGGAATGGCCAACGTTACTGTTCGGCTAGTTGATTGTGCAGACACCACCACTGTACTTCGCCAGACGACCTCCGATGGCAACGGAAATTATCGTTTCGATGGATTGCTGCCGGGAAATTACCGGGTACAATTCATCACGCCGAGCGGCTATGCACCCGTTGACGGAAATATGCTGGATGCCAACGGCTTTGCACCTTGTGTCTCTTTGAATTGGGGAGATTGTGATACCAGTTCGACCGTTTGCTTCACTCTACTCGCCGACCTTGGCGACTATGCCTGGATCGACAGCGATGGCGATGGCATTCAGGATGCCGGCGAGGCGGGCCTCCCCAATGTCGAAGTCATTTTATTCGACGTCGGCAGCGGTACCGCCATTGATACGGTCTACACCGATACCAACGGTGCTTATCGTTTTACCAATATTCCCGGCGGCGATTACTACCTGACCTTTGATCCCACCGGTGCAGGAATCGGTAACACCGTATTTTCTCCAACAGGTGCGGGTAATGTGGTTTCCGACAGTGATGCTGATGCCAGTGGACAAACCGCGAATTTTAATTTCAACCCCTACAACGGCAATGATTTGACCAGAGATGCTGGTATTAGTCCGGTTGCGGATATTGGAAACTATGTTTGGATTGATGCCAATGGCGATGGGATTCAGGACGCTGGCGAGACAGGCCTGGATGCAGTAAGGGTTATTTTATTTAATGCCACAACAGGCGCTCCCATTGATACCGTCACCACCGATGCTAGCGGTGCTTACACCTTCACCAATATTCCCGGAGGAGACTACTTCATCGGCTTTGATCCTTCCACCAGTCCCACGTCTGGTTCCAACTATTCCTTCTCTCCAACCAATACCGGAAATGGAGCGAATGACAGCGATGCCTCCTCCTCTGGCTTCACCTCCACCTTCACCTTCAATCCGAGTGTCGGCAATGACTTGAACCGCGATGCTGGTGTCATCCCCACTGCCAATATTGGCGACTTCGTTTGGACCGATACCGATGGCGACGGTATTCAGGACCCGGGCGAGTCGGGGCTTGAGGGCGTAACCGTCATTCTTTATAATGGAGATACTGGGCTGCCAGTAGATACCGTCGTGACTACAACGGATGGTAGTTATACCTTCACCAGTGTTCCTTCCGGCAATTACTATGTTGATTTTGATCCCACGGGTAGTGAGTATGGAAATGATTTTACCTTTACACCACAAGGGACTGGTACGGGCAGCAATGACAGTGATGCCGATGCCAATGGCCAGACGGCGGTATTTGCCTTCAATGCCTTTGGTGGATCAATTACCACTATTGATGGGGGGATTATTCCTACTCCTGCCATTCGCACAGTGAAAAGTATCTTAACTACTACCCTCTTAAGTAATGGTAATATTGAAATTCAGTACGCTATCGGTATCCGCAACACAGGGCCTGTAGATTTGACCAATATCAGTTTGCTGGACGATTTGTCGACTCAACTAGGAGCGGCTTTTGTAGGTCTTTCGGGGACGACTCCTGTGGTAATCGTCGCCAGCACGGCTACCAATACACCGGCGCTAGACCCAGCCTACAATGGTGCTGGAAGCAACGATATTTTTGCTGGTGCTTCCACCAATTTACTCGAACCCGATCAAGAGATTACCGTTAATGTGACCATAGCCATTAATCCCAACCTAGCGACCTTCCCTCTGAATAATCAGGCGACTGCAAGTGGAGAGGGGTTGGATAATAATGGGAATCCCTTGGAAGATGGGAGCGGCAATCCGTTGACGGCAACAGATGTATCAGATTCTGGAACGGACTATACCGGCACCAATCCCGGTGAGCCCGGTGATCAAGGTACGGAAGATGATCCGACTCCCTTGGACTGTGCTCCGGCCAATATTATCATCACTGGCGAGCCCGCTGGAATTTGCCCGGGTGGATCGATCAGCTTATCCGTTGTCAGTGATATTGTTGGTGCAAGTTTTCAGTGGAGAATTGTTGGGAGTTCAACGATCATCTCCACCTCCGCTAATCCAACATTTTCTAATCTCACTAGTACTACAGATTATGAGGTGACGGTCATCAATAGCACCACCCAGTGTTACTATGATTTCCGGGATACAACGACCATCAATGTCTACACCAATCCAAGTGTTGCTCCCGCTGCCAATTACGTTTTAAACCCCGATTGCTCTCCCGCAAACCTGACGCTCAATGCCAATGCTACCGCAGGAAGCGGAACGACTTTGAGCTACAGCTGGACTGGTCCGAATAACTTCAGTTCCAGTCTACAAAACCCAACCCTCAATAATGCAACGACCCTCAACAACGGCACCTACAACCTCACGGTGACTGATGAGCATGGTTGTAATGCGGCCGGAAGTGTTGTCGTAAGTGGTATTCAAAATAGTGTCACTCAACCCTTGATCAACAGTACGGCTCCAACTTGCGACGGTGGGGTAGTAGTGCTCACCATTGCTGCCTACAGCGGTGCAAGTGTAGATTATGTCTGGACTCTCCCAGATTCCACCAACGTCTCCGGCCTCAACACGAACCAATTGACTATTAGTCCTGTAGATAGTACGCTGCACGAAGGAGACTATTCGGTAGAAGTAACGGTAGATGGCTGCGTGGTCAACTCCGACACCTTCAACTTAGAATTGCATCCGACACCGACAGCGGCTCCAAGCGCCACAGCGGGCAGCCTCTGCGAAGGCGATGCCTTAAGCTTGACGGCCAATGCCAGCGGTGCGCTCAACTATGCTTGGAATGGCCCGAATGGCTTCAGCTCTACGGCTGCTAATCCAACAATTGACAATATCACCGTAGCCAACAACGGCACCTATGTACTAACCGTAAGCAATAGCGAAGGCTGTTCAACTACTGGGAATGTAGTAGTCGGAAATATTACTCTGCAACCACTGCTGCCAACGATCACGAGCAATGGCCCAGTCTGTGAAGATGAAAATATCACGCTTTCCATCCAAGAAGTTTATACCGGAACTGTGGTCAGCTACAATTGGACGAACGGCGCAGGTACCAGCATCGGCAACAGTTCCAGTCTAAGCTTTGCGGCGAGTGCAGCGACAGCGATCTCGCCTTATCGCGTACAAGTAATAGTAGATGGCTGTAGCTCTGAACTATCTGCACCTCACGAAGTAATGGTCAATACTTTACCAACGGCTGTAGCTTCAAACGGCGGCTCGATCTGTCCCGGCGAGTCCGGCCAGCTATTGGGCAATACCGTAAGCGGTGCGAGCTACGAATGGCGCATCAGCGGCTCCTCTACCATCATCTCTACCGAGCAAAACCCCATCATCCTCGGCCTAACCAGTACGACAACCTACGAGCTAACGGTCCTAACCAACGGCTGTGCCTCCGACCCGGTGTCCACAACGACGCTAGTAGTCGATCCCGCGCCCACGGCTGCACCGACCTTTACCTATACTTTGAATCCCGACTGTAGCCCAAGCG
>JBCDGZ010000189.1:0-11584 GCA_038750655.1 Bacteroidota bacterium
TACACGCAGTCCAGTAAAATCTTGAAAAAGGTGAGAAAAACCGCTTATCTTTTTGAAGACTATCTGGCACTGCTAGAAATAATTAAAGTCGAAATGCAATTGGTCAATGAGAGTCAACGTAAAACGGTAGAGGAAGAAATCGAAGAACTTATTCTGGAAAAAGAGAAAATTCTGTCTTTACTTCGGGAAGAATCTGATCATCTGAATATTTATTATCGGCTGTTCACAAAAATTGCTCATAAGTTTGAACTCAAAAACAAGAATAATCAGAAGAAGCTGACTGCTATTGCCCCTTTTGAGGAACTAGCGGACCAAAATCCTCCGAATTCTAAGGCTGCTCAAAGAAGGCTATTCCAATCATTAGCTCATTATTATCAACTGATTGGTAACTTCGATAGGTCTCATGAATATCATTATAAAGTCTTTGAATGGTGGAGCGATAATCCAGCATATCGCGAAGAGCAATCCTACAGATATATAATTGACCTTTCTAACTTCTTACAAGTCTCCTTCCTTGTCGGCAAACATAATGATGTTTCAAAGTTACTGGAGCAGCTAGACAAAGATAAACCTCGAAATTTTAGAGAGGAAAGTGTCATTTTTCAAAAGGTAACGGTCAACCGTCTTTTGTATCACCTCAATAACAGCGATTTTGATAAAGCACTAGAATTAGTACCTACCATAGAAAGTGGCCTGTCAAAATACAAGGTAAATGATACTAGCCGCCTTGTTCTAATCACTAACACGGCCATTCTGTTTTTTGTAAAAGAAAAGTACGATTCTTCCAAGCATTGGATTGAAATGATCACCAAGACAGCAAAGTCAAAAAACCGACAGGACTTACAATGTATAGCCAGGCTACTTTATTTGGTTGCTCAGTATGAATTAGGAGAAGTGGATAAGTTAGATGCTAGCTTTAGGGCAGTACATCGATTCTTTGTAGGCAATAATAAGTTAGAAAAGGATAGTTTTGAACTGAAAGCTCTAGCATATCTCAAGAAAATTTTTAGCGTTTCCCCTAGCGACTTGAAGGATATGTTGAATGAATTCAAGGCCTATATGGAAGAACCCGGAAATACTTCAACTACTAAGATGAAATATCCCGGGCTCAGTGAATTATTACTGTGGGTGGATAGCAAACTGACTAAAAAATCAATGATAGCATTGCTAATGGTCAGTCAGCATCAATCCAATACAAGTAGCTAGTTGGCCGAAGGCGTCAATACCAGTGTATCGCCCTCGCGTCTGAAGTACACGTCCTCATTTTGTAGCACAAAATTATGCTGCTCGGCAGTCTTTGAACTATCGATATCAATCACCCCGATAATGTAGAAAGTCTCCGCAACATCATCGTATGAGATTTGCCAGAGGCTATCCGCTGTAGGTAGCTCTGTAGAGTCGCTTTGATTCGCCACAGAATCAGCCGTAATATTGATCGAACCTCCGTTAGTACTCACTTTAACTCCATTGTCAAGAGATAGTGAGTTCATTGTTCCATCGTCTTCAACTACATAAACAGTTGACATGTCCAGCGATAATGAAATTTCTTTAGCCATTTTTCAGTTTTTGGATTTATTAATGATAAAATTACAACCTTAGATAAATAATCGTCAAAGTTTAGGTCTTCTCGGCTAAGAGAAATCAATTGCAAAGTTCGTTGTTAGGGATAGGAAACGGAGCGCAGATAGGAGGCAGGAAACAAAAGTGATCTTTTAATCATTACTATACTTCAGTGGCAATAAAAATGCCAAAAAAAATAATATTAAGGCACTTGTTTTGCTAAAATCTAATATTCAAAGCCGTCACTAAAGCTATTAAACATTGATTACCAGTAAATTGCGTTCAAAAATCATTCCATTCTCTACGACTGAAAAATAGTCAATCCCAAAATATGTCGCCGCGCAGTCATCCATCTATGAAATCGTTGAAATTTAAGTACCTTTACCCTACAGATAGACCATTTTGATCATTCACTAAATTTTAGGGCCTCACTGTGCTATCACTATTTCGTACGAATCAAAGCATCGCCAACTTTTTCCTCGTTTTCTATGCGGCCATCTATCGAATACTCCCCTTCTTTTTCGGAACGCAGGAGTGGTCCCAGCATTCGGGTATTTTGAGTGAGTCCACCCTGGCGATCGTCGGCTCTGGCCCATTCTCCTACATTCTGGCCTTACTCCTGGTCTGCTTTCAGGCCCTATTGATCAACACTGCCGTCGCCTCCTATCGGATCACCAACGAAGTGTCCCTCTTTCCAGGGCTCTTTTATATCCTAGTCAGTAGTAGTATTCCGGAGTTCCAAGGGCTTTCCGCCCCCCTACTGGCCAACACCTTCTACATTTTGGCCCTCATGGAGCTGTTCAAGACCTATAAAAAGTACTCCAGTGCGGCCGAGATCTTCAATGTGGGCCTCTGGCTAGCTATCGGTAGCCTCTTCTACTTTTCCATGATCAGCTTTGTACTGCTCGCCATTTTTGGGCTGGTCATCGTACGGGCCTTCCGCCCCAAAGAGATCGTGATGTTCCTCTGCGGGTTCTTTGCCCCTTACTTTCTCATCAATGTCTACTACTTCTGGACCGACCGCTGGCCCTACTTCTGGCAGCACCACTTTGCCGATAACTTCGGCTTTTTCGACTTTGCCGCCAGCCCCCTCGGTTGGGAACACTATGTCAAGCTGGGCTTTTTTGCCCTCCTCGTCATTTTTGCCATCGTCAACTACTCCCGCTTCAATTTCAAGAAAACCATCCAGGTACAAAAATACATCAACATCCTCTACCTGGGCTTGCTCTGCGCAGGCCTGGCGCTGATGCTCCAAGCCAACACCACCCTCCAACACCTGCTGTTGCTGGCTCCTCCTCTGGGCATCTTTCTGTCGTTCACCTTTCTCAACCTCAATCGACAGCTGGCCGCTACCCTCCATCTGTTGCTGCTCTTTCTCCTCCTCATCCTACAATGCAAACCGCTGTGGATGGCTTGATAATGAGAAAAAATTGCTATTTTTGCGCTTTAATTATTTTCAAGCTTCTCAATATTTCTGACTATGAAATTCGGTGTCGTTGTTTTCCCAGGTTCCAATTGCGATGATGATATGCTGCACGTTCTGCAAAATGTCATGGGCCAAGAAGTGCATATGCTCTGGCATAAGGAAACCAGCTTGCCTAATTTCGGCAAGGGAGATTGTATCGTGCTCCCCGGTGGCTTCTCCTACGGCGACTACCTCCGGGCTGGGGCTATCGCTCGCTTTTCTCCCATTATGCAGGCCGTCATCGAGTTTGCTAATGAAGGGGGATATGTTTGGGGAATTTGCAATGGCTTTCAGATTCTTTGTGAAGCGGGTCTTTTGCCGGGCGTTTTGCTGCGCAATGCCAACCAGAAATTCGTCTGCAAAAATACTTACCTCAAAGCCCAAACCAATAACTCGGCGATTACGAGTAAGATTGATTTGGAGCAGCCGCTGAAGATTCCAATTGCACACGCCGACGGTCGTTATTATGCAGACGCGGCGACCTTGGATGCGCTGGAAGCCAATGATCAGGTACTGTTCCGCTACTGTGATGCCGAAGGCCAGGAAGGCGAGGCCAGTAATCCCAACGGTGCCGAAAGGCACATCGCGGGTATTTGCAATGCTGCCCGCAATGTATTTGGTATGATGCCTCACCCCGAACGGGCCTCGGAGGGCCTATTAGGCAACCAAGACGGACGGATTATGTTCGAGTCTCTACTGGCCCACACTACGGTAACTGCTTAGATTTTTCTACCCTTACTACTCCTAAAAATCGTTTAAAAGTGTCCTACCCTTTGGCAGGGAAATTGTGTAATGACCACTATTAGTTAACAATTTACACATATAAATTTTTCATAATGAGACTTTTGATCTTATCCACCCTGTTGGTACTTACCGTCCTCCAAAATTCCATCGCCCAAATGGAACCCGTCAAGTGGTCCTTCGAAGTAGAAAAAGTCAATGAAAACGAGTTCGACGTCATCTTCATCGCCAATATCGATCAGGGGTGGTCGGTCTACTCGCAACATTTAGACCCCGATAATGGCCCTATTCCAACTTCCTTTCAGTTCACTCCCGATAGTAACATCGAACTGATCGGTCAGCCTAAAGAATTTGGCAATAAGAAAGAAGCCTACGATACCATATTTGAAATGAATCTGGTCAAATTTACCCGCATGGCCCGCTTTACGCAGCGCATCAAAGTCAGCCAGGACAAAGGACAGCTGAAGGGGTATCTGACCTATATGACCTGTAATGACAAGAGTTGCCTGCCACCGGCAGATGTCGACTTTGATATTGTACTAGGGGAGGACTAAAAAACCGCTCAAAGCGGTACGGTGAAGACGGTTTAGTGATAATTTGCAGTCAAAAATAAATACAGAAGCAATATATCCAAATTTTCTTTGTTTATTTGAATTGAGAGCAGGGATTGGCAGTGGGCAAATGGCTTACTGCCAATTGCTTATACGCCTAATTTGCCTTAATTTTGTACTACTTTTACAAATCTATAACGATGAGATACATTTTAGGAATCATCTTTTTGCTTGGGACTTTTGCAACTCCATCTTTTGCCCAAATTTACAATCCCGTTAAATGGTCGACTGACTACAAGCAGGTCTCTGATAATGAATTTGACCTGATCTTTAAAGCCAAAATTGACGATGGCTGGACGGTCTATTCGCAATACCTCGAAAGCGATGATGGCCCGGTTCGCACCTCTTTCAACTTCGATGAAGGAACGCACTTTGAGCTAGTGGGTAAAAATAAAGAGGAAGGGGACCGCAAAGAGGGCTTCGATAAGCTCTTTGAAATGAATGTTATCAAATTCGCTAAGCAGGTGATCTTCACTCAGCGGGTAAAAGTAGGCGACCTGTCTAAGCCCATCTCCGGCTACTACGAATACATGACCTGCGACGCCACCAAATGCCTTCCCCCCGATCAGATCGATTTTTCTTTTGAACTTAAAGCAAAAGCCGATGCGGGCAGCTCGTCGGGAAGTGTAGATAAGGCAGTAGAAAAAAAGGCCGAACAGCCTGCGGCCCCCAAAGCAGACTCCAAAGTCGCAGAAAATAAAGCGGACCAAAAAGCCAGCGAGACTACCGTCAACCCCACCAATCAATCCCCCTCCAAAATCGCTGCTAACGACAACGAACCCGCTCCCTCTACCGAACCCGCAAACGATCAAGCAAGCAACAGCGGCATCCTCGACCCCGTATCCTGGGCTTTCGAAGTCAAAAAAATCAACGATCAAGAATACGATCTCATCTATAAGGCTAAAATCGATGAGGGCTGGTACATTTACTCGCAGTTCCTCGAAGGCGATGACGGCCCCATCCGCACCCAGTTCTACTGGAATACGGAGGATACCAACGTCGAGTATGTTGGCGATACCAAGGAGGAAGGCCCCAAGCGGGTGAAAGAGTACGATAAGAACTTCGAAATGGAGCTGATCAAATTCAAGAAAGCAGCTATTTTCACCCAGCGAGTCAAAGTCAAAGATGCCAGCAAGCCCTTCAAGGGTGACCTGGAATTCATGACCTGTGAGGCTACGCGCTGCCTCCCGCCCGCCTTCGTGCCTTTCAAGGCCAACTTTGCCGACCTGAGCACCGCCATCGGCGATGCTGCGGAGGAGGAAGAAGAAGCCATAGCAACTATTCCTAGCCCCGCTATCAAAGGCGACTCGCCCTATCCCTTCTCCCCAGAAATGGTCAGTCAGCCGATGAGCCAGTGCGGCGAAGTTGCAGCGACGGAAGAGGAAGGCAGCAGCATTTGGAGCATCTTCATTCTGGGTTTTCTCGGGGGGCTGGTCGCCTTGCTGACCCCTTGTGTCTTTCCGATGATTCCTTTAACGGTGAGCTTTTTCACCAAAGGCAGCGAAAATAAGCAGAAGGGACTGGTCAATGCCGGACTTTATGGGCTCTTCATTTTGTTGGTTTACCTTTTATTAAGTGCTCCTTTCCACCTCATGGACTCGGTTAATCCCGATATTCTCAATGATATTTCGACCAATGTATGGCTGAATCTAGCCTTCTTTGTCATCTTCATATTTTTTGCCTTCTCCTTCTTCGGCTACTATGAGCTGACGCTGCCCAGCAGTTGGACCAACAAGGCCAGCTCGGCGGAAAGCACCGGAGGGATTTTAGGCATCTTCTTTATGGCCTTGACCCTGGCGCTGGTCTCATTTTCTTGTACCGGGCCGATCCTTGGTTCCTTGCTGGCCGGTGCGCTCAGCTCGGATGGTGGAGCCTGGCAGTTGACCTCGGGGATGGGCGGCTTTGGTTTGGCACTGGCGCTGCCTTTTGCGCTCTTTGCTGCCTTCCCAGGCTGGATGAACTCTCTGCCCCGCTCTGGCGGCTGGCTGAACTCGGTCAAAGTAGTGCTGGGTTTTCTGGAATTGGCCTTGGCCCTCAAGTTTTTGTCCAACGCCGATTTGGTGAAGCACTGGGGATTGCTCAAAATCGAGCCTTTCCTTATCCTTTGGATCATCGTCTTCATTGGCTTGGGCGCTTACCTGTTCGGATTGCTCAAATTCCCTCACGACAGCCCTGTCAAAAAGTTGGGTATACCTCGTATGGCCCTGGGGGTCCTCTCCATCGCTTTTGCCATCTACCTGGCCTCCGGCTTCCGCTACAACGAAAAGACCGAGACCTTCACCTCGCTGACTCTGCTCAGTGGGCTGGCACCGCCAGTGGGCTACAGCTGGATTCACCCCAAAGAGTGCCCCAATAACCTGGACTGCTTCAAAGACTTCGACAGCGGCTGGGCGCACGCCCGCGAAACCGGCAAACCCATCATGATTGACTTCACTGGCTACGCCTGCGTCAATTGCCGGAAGATGGAAGAGCAGGTTTGGCCCAAAAAGAAAATCATCGACTACCTCAAAGACGATTATGTATTGATCTCTCTGTATGTAGACGACAAACTGGAATTGCCCGAAAGCGAACAGGTGACTGTAGAAAAACAAACCGGCGGCAAGCGCAAGCTCCGCACCTACGGCAACAAATGGGCCCACTTCCAGACCGAATTTTTCAAAAATAACTCTCAACCCTACTACGTCCTTCTCTCCCCCGACGGTACCCTCCTCAATGCTCCCGTCGGCTACACCCCTGATGAGGACGAATACGCCAACTTCCTGGAATGCGGCATTCAATCCTTCAATGAGCAAAAGGAAAGGATGTTGGGAAGCAAGTAGCGGTGGCTAAAAGATACCATTGAATGGGAGGCACGGCGCAGGAGCGTCGTGCCTTTGTGTTTTGACTATTTGGGTATCTTAATCCGATAAGTCTTCTTGGCCTTATTGGTCAGCTTGGAAGAGACGAGCCAAGGGTTATAAACCTTAAGCATTCGGTAGCTGATGCCGTATTTTTGGGCAAAATCGCCCCAGTTGGGAACAGCACCGTCGACTTCTACGACTGCGTAGTCGTTGAGGGGAGTATAGCGGTCGGCGGGGTCCAGCTCGAAGCCGAAGGCGGCGGGGTTGCGAAGGATTTCTTTGATGGCTACCAATCGAAAGACGTAGCGCGAAGTCTCTTGATTCAGGTTGAGATCGTAGTAGCTTGCTCCGCGCTGGGCCTGCATCTCACGAGAGAGGCGCGCCGCACCCATGTTATAAGCAGCAGCGGCCAGCGTCCAACTGCCAAAGCGTTCCTTTTTATTTTTCAAATATTTACAAGCAGCCACGGTAGCCTTTTCGAGATGATAGCGCTCATCCACTTCGCCGTTGACTTCCAACTTGTAATCCCGGGCCGTCCCCTTAAGAAATTGCCAAAAGCCTTTGGCACCTGCCGGAGAGACCGCATTGCTCAGATCACTTTCGGCGACCGCTAGGTATTTAAAATCATCCGGCACGCCGTTCTCCGCTAGTATTTTTTCAATCAAGGGAAAGAAGCGGGCTGCTTTCTTCACATTGAGCATGGTGTTGGAATGCCAGTACGCATTGCGCAGCAGCTCCCGGTCTAACCGCTCCCGAGCATCAAAGTTGTTCATCGGGACAGCTTCACCGGCAAAGTCGAAGGATTGGTCCAGGTTGATGGTTCGAATCATTTGGGGCAGCTTGCCCGTAGCACTAGGGCTAATCGTATCATTCTGGGTCTGATCTTCTTTGGTAGAAGAACTAAAAATAGCAAAGGTCAGAAAGGCCGCCAGGGCCAGTGTATACAAAGAAATGGATTGCTTCATCACCTGAGGTTTTTAAATATCACTCCTGCATAAAGTAACAAATACCTTTCCTCTTATTACAATTTCTATCGCGAAATCTATTTCTTCAATTTACGAGGTCGCTTGAAAATGGGAACGGTTGAGCAGGGCTCTCCATACATGATGCTTTGGGCGTAGGGCCGCAGCTGGCGCGTCAGCTCCACATAGGCGGCCGGAGGAACCGGCTTGTCACTACAACCTTTGATGACAATGCGCTTGCCATCGTACTGCGAGGCATCGATTTGCTCTAAAGCACGGTAGAAGGCCACTCGATAAAAGGATTCAGCATCTCCCTGAAAGATGGAGGCGGCGAAGGGCTCTGCGTAGGCCGTAACCAGCATGTAGGCCCAAACGGGAACAATGGCATCTGTAGAACAGTAGATAGCCAGGCTTTTCCCCTCGTATTGTGACCAGTCGTGTGCCTTGAGAGCCGCACGAAAATCTTTTTCTTTGAGGATGAGTTCCATGTATAGATAGTCCTTAATATCGAAGAGGGCCAGCTCTTCGGAAGGAAAGAAGTTCTCGAGATTGATGGTGATCAAACCACTCGCCGCGACTCTATTCACCAGGGGTTTATCTGTATTACTCATGAGTGATTGTAAAAGTTAGCGTAAAAATTATAAGATACAGAAAAAATGAGCACTTTGTCAACCAGCTTATTCCTCCTCTTCTGATTTTGCCACATTCCCTGCGGAAGTAGGCTCGTCGACGGCGATCATTTCTTCGACGGGTGCAGCCTCGCCGATTTCGTTATCCGGGATTCTGAAATCCTTTGGCTTGGGCAATTCGGCCAAGCTTTGGATGCCGAAATAATTTAGGAAACGCTCACTGGTGCCATACAGCAGTGGCCGTCCTGGCTTTTCGCTGCGCCCTACAATAGTAACCAATTCCTTCTCCAAAAGTTTTTGTATAGAATAATCACAGCTTACTCCCCGAATTTTCTCTAATTCGGTCTTGGTAGTGGGTTGTTTGTAGGCGATGATGGCCAGGGTTTCGAGGGCGGCGCGGGAGAGACGCTTTTTGGTGGTTTGCCGCAGGTAGGTCCCGACGGTGTGGTGGTAGGCCCCTTTGGTTAGAAACTGGTAGCCACCGGCCAGTGCGATCAGCTCAAAGGCATGATGCTCCTGCTGATAGCGCTCGGTCAGCTCGTTGATCGCATCGTTGATGACCTCGTCTTGGAAGTGCTGCTCGAAGGCCTCCTCCAAGCAATGCTTCAAATCTCCGAAAGAAATGGGATTTTCACTAGTAAAAATAAGGCTTTCCACATGTTGGGCCAGGTACTCCACAGTTGTTGGATTAAGGGTTGAGAATGTCCCCATTGTACAGCGAGGGGCGCAATTTGGAGGGCAAATTTAAGGAATAATGTGGGAAAACAAGAACAATTAATGCAACAGCCGACAGCGCCCATCGACAAGGTTGCGGAAGGGAACATCGCGGGTCAGTCGCTGGAAGGATTGACGATTATGCTGTGGATTTTCTTCCGCCGAAATATCCTGATAGTAGAAATCAGCGTAGCCATCCAGCCCCTTCAATTCGTAGGCAATTTCGGCCATGCAGGCACAAAAAATAGAGTCGGTATCCGGGAAAATCTGTAAATATTTGTCGATTGCCCGATCGCGATAAGTATTGAGCTGCTTCTGTGTAGGGCGGGAATAATCGATGTCATGCAGTCGGGGATTGTTGGGAATGTAGCGAACAATAAATTCATCCCCCTTCTCTAGTGGCATACTGGTTTTTAATGCCTCCGGTTCCAGGCGTTCTATTTTCTCCTCCACCGTATACGCTCGACCATTTACCAAAAAATAATAAGAGACGATTTCATCCTGCGCATCAGGCGTGATCAGTAAAGTAGCACTGGTCTCCCGGCCGATGGCCGCCAGCTTATCGGCAAAGGCCGCCTTATCTTTTAACTCATTCCAGCTATTCAAGCCCAGTATAAAAGCCGTGACCACCAAGGCCAGCCCGCCCATCGTCAATAAACTTTGAATCAAGTACTTCTTCTCCCGCTTCTTTCGTTGCCGATTCAGTGGCGTATCGACTTTTTTGTTGATTTCAAAACCGTAATAAAATTGATTTTCCTTGCGCTCAATACTGATTTCGCAGAGTTCATCCTCAATAAAAAAAGAGTAGGAAGCATCCTGAAGCACTTGGAAGTCGATCAAAACAATCTTAGTATTGCAGTAAACCAGCAAATGCCCCGATTGGGCACCGTGCATCAGGCCAATGTGATGGCGTTTATTATTATCTGTGATGTATGTCCAGTTGAATCGATTCAAAGGATAACCGGTTTAAATGCTTAGCTTGTCTTCTTCCTTATTATACTAATACAAATTTCATACAAAAGATACGAGGAGCGGCGTCGAAAAGCCCTCTATATCCAAACTTTAACAGATATTTGCCCGATATTTATATAAAAAATGCAACTTGCTAGAGATGAATACAGAAGAAAGAGCGGTATTTAAACAGAAGATTATAGACAAAATCGCGCGTACAGAAGCGAAAATACGTGACCTAGAAGAAATGGCGAAACCCATCGGGCCGGAGAATGCAATAGGAAGGGTCAGTAGAATGGATGCGATTAACAATAAAAGTGTAGCAGAAGCGGCACTACGCAATGCCAAACAGCAACTCAGTAAGCTACAAGTTGCTTTGAATAAGGTCGATCAGTCAAGTTTCGGAATCTGTGCTTTTTGCAAACAGCCAATTCCACCAGCGCGCTTACTCTTCATGCCGGAAAGTAGCCGATGTGTACGCTGTGCAGACAAGTGATTTGGCCAATAGGGGTGGTAAAAAAAAACAGGGCACCAGCGCACGAAGCGCAGCACCCTGTATAACCCCAAAAAACCAAATGAAAACAATCTACATATAATGTATCTTCATACTTTACACTCTTACTGTCAGAAACTTAGATTTAATTAAGTGTAAATGTTAGTATTTTTCTTATCAAATTTTGCTGAAGCTCTTTTGCTTTTCAGCTCCTCAATTTCTTGCTCCGCATCAAATTCGACTTTAAGACGAAGATACTTTTATCAGGTCACATTTTTGGAAAAAAAGTAATTTTATTTTTTGCTGCAAGCTTCAAATCTTTGACAAACTACGCTAAATTTGAACTATGAAACAATGCAAAAGGTTGCCAAAACTAATTTTGATAGGATTTTATTTTTACAGAAATTTTTAATATCCAATTATAAAAAATCTATTAGAATCAAAATAAAATCCCAAATTCAAGGACTCCGCAAATTATTATTCGTAAATCAAAAACATAATACCTTGCAAAGTTTTCAATAATTTGGTTTTTGTGACAGCTTAAATGTTAAAAAACCCTTAAAAGTTAATTCTTTAAGTATTTCTTCAATTCAACCTATATTTCATTGGCTAAAGTAA
>JBCDGZ010000190.1:0-11532 GCA_038750655.1 Bacteroidota bacterium
CCTTAGGCGATTACAATCTCCTTAGGTTCATTCTTAGCTGCTTCTACCTTAGGCAAGGTTACATTCAGTACTCCATTCTCGTAAGCAGCGGCAATAGCATCTTTATCAACGATTTCTGGAAGATTGAAACTTCTCTTGAAAGCCGCGTAGTTGAACTCTCTGCGCTTGTACTTATTATCTGTACTTTCTTCCTGGTGTTCGTGTGAAGCAGAAATCGTCAGCACGTTTTTCTCTATATTAATCTTGAAATCCTCCTTGCTCAATCCAGGAGCGGCCAGTTCGATCTTGAATCCATCTTTGGATTCGAGTACGTTGACAGAGGGGCGGCTGTAATGACCGTCTGTTCCTACGAAGTCTGCCAGTCCGTTGTGGAAGAATTCATCGAAGAGATTACCAAAAGTTCTTACTTTTCTGCGGTTGGATGGTCTTACATTTACAAGTGTCATGATCTATGATTTTTTTGATTTTTTTAATTTGATTGACACTTTACTCTTATCAAGCGGTGTTCCATTCCATTTTTTCGGAAATAATTTCCGATTTTTTTAAATTTTAATGCCTTTTTGGCAGACTTGGCTAAAATTGGGTGACATTATGGCGCAAAAGAACGGTGGAAAGGTATATTAGCGATGCCAAGTAGACTTTTTAAATCATCAATTTAAACTCACTTGTCAAGTCAGTATCTCTCTCGACAGAGGACACTGACAATACTACAAAAGTGGGATTTCAGTAAGAAAAAATCGCCGTGTCCTCTACGAGAGGACACGGCTTGAACTAAAGAGGTTATTTTTTATCCCTCAATCCTCATTCAGCAAAATCCGTAACGGACCATACCCCATATTTCGGGTGCAAACCAGTCCACTGAGCGTAGCGCCCGGAGGAATCTCCTTGCCAAAGATGTACTGTTGAATCAAATTGTTTTTGAGACTTTTGTTGGAAGAGCCAGCCATGATCATATTACCAGCGGTAACGGCAGGGCCAATAACTAGTCCAATGGGATAGGAATCCGTCGTTTGGGTTCGACGACCTTCGTCTCTAGTGATGTCGAGGCGTAAAAGGGTGAGTAAGCCATAGAGTAAGTAGATGGGGACGTTTTGCCTCAATGAGAGCATGGCTTCTTGAGGTTCCATGATGAGGGCTGGATTGTCGCCAATAAAAAGCTGCGCATTATCACCAATAGAGATAGCATTGGGCGTATTATTGGTGACTTGCAGAGCGATGACGTTGATTCCGTTCTTTCGCTCCTTTTTCGCATTCTTTTTATTTCTGTTGCTGGCCAGGACATCATAGCGATAGGCAACATGAATATTGTCTTCATTGGAGCTGTTGTGGTACTTGAGTTGTTCTGGATTGATCTTGCGGTAGGAAGACGCACAGCCGCTTGATAAGAGTAATACAATAAATGCTGGGAAGAAAAATGTTACTAGCTTTCTCATATTGATTTGTTGTTTAGTGAAAATATATTTTTTGTAGAAACGAAACAACAACAATAAGGATACATTAAGAGGGAAAAAAATAATGGAAGGTGCAGTAAGAAAGCGTCAAGAAACACTCCGCAAACACTCCCGATTGATCTCTGCAATATTTTTGCACCCTGCCAGCCCCATCGTCAACTCAAAATCTGCCATTAGATTACGGAGCAGCTCGGCTACACCGGCCTCCCCGGCGATGCCCAGCGCATAAACATAGGGCCGCCCAATACAGACCGCCTTAGCCCCCAAGGCCAGCGCCTTAAACATATCGGCTCCACCTCGCACCCCACTGTCCATCAGCACTGGAAGCTGCCCCCCTACGGCCTCTATCACCCCTGGCAGGGCCTGAATCGCCGAGACCGCACCATCCACCTGCCGCCCACCGTGATTGGAGACAATCAGTCCATCAACGCCAGCATCCACCGCCTGGCGAGCATCATCAGGATGCAGGATGCCTTTGAGCAGGATGGGGAGCCGAGTGTGTTGGCGGAGGAAGGGCAGGTCGGCCCAGGTCAGCGAAGGGCGGCTGTAAATGTCAATGAATTGCCGGACGGCCTTCAGCGGTTGTTTGGAGACCAGATTGCTGATGGTGCTGCCCGGATAGCCCGACATCAGTTGATAGACGTTCCGCAGGGTTTTGAAATTGGTTTTGCCCGCTTTGGGCGGAGGGGCGTCGCCCAGCTCAAGGAGTTGCTGCTGAAAGACGGGATCGCTGATGTATTGTGCGATGCCGCGGCCGCGGAGGAAGGGGAGGTAGGCCAGGTCGAGATCGCGAAGGCGCCAGCCCAGCATGGTGGTGTCGAGGGTGACGACAATGGCTTCGCAGCCGCAGGCCTCGGCGCGTTGGACGAGGCTGGCCACCAGATCGTTGGACTTGCTCCAATAGAGTTGGAACCAGCGGGGGGAGGAGCCCATGACGGCGGCGCAGTCTTCCATGGTGACGGAGGCCTGATTGGAGAAGATCATCGGCAGGCCGGCGGCCGCGCAGGCTTTGGCAACGGCCAGGTCCGCCTCCTTGTGCGCCAGGTCGAGGACCCCAACGGGGGAGAGGAGCAGTGGGCCGGGCAGTCGCCGACCGAAGAGCGATATACTGGTATCGCGCTGCGAGACATCGCGCAGCATCCTCGGCCAGATTTGCCATTGATGGAAATCCTGGCGATTGTTGCTAACGGTATCCTCATGCCCTGCACCGCCGGCGACGTAGGCGAAGGCTTCCGAACTCATCACCTCGCGGGCCTTGGCCTCTAGAGCATCAGGGTGAAGGGGCAGCAAGGGCATTTTACCGCTCATTCCACTAACGTAGATTTCGCGCTGTCGCTCCATCGCAGAAAAATTGTGCTCGGATTGGGAAGGTTGGCTCATACAACAGTTAAAGTTCGACCAGTAAATTACAAAAAAAAGACCGGCCCCAGAAGAAGCCAGTCTTTTTTTGATGTACGGTATTACTTAACTGCCAAGTTGCGATGAAAGAGCGGCAACTATTGTAGAATTATTTTTTCACTGTATACTTTATCGCCTTGAATAATGCTGAGCAGCAAGGTGCCCTTTGGCATTGATGAAAGGTCAATGGTTTGGTTAAAGAATCCTTTGATGTCATCGATTGGCTGCATGTACAACAGCTTGCCGTTGATGTCACTAATTTGAATGTCCAGATTTCCACCAGGCGAGAGAAAGCTCAAGTTCAAATTTTCTGTCGCAGGATTAGGGAAAACCTTAAATTGCTTCAGCTCTAGGGTATTGTTGGCCGTCAGGCCCGCGAAATTATCCGTTTGATCGGCCTTTTGCTCTTCTTCAGGTAGTTTGAATTTAATGGGTAGGGCAAAATCGCTAGCTACCTTTTTGCCCGCCTCGTCCTTAGCGGGAACCCATCTTTCCGGCATTGCCGCCATGATGCCCATGACCCGCAGAACCTCCTCATCACAGCCGTGTCCTACACTGCGGAGAATTCGCTGTTCGCTAACCTCTCCCTCCGCACTTACCTTAAATTTAACGACTACCGTTCCTTCTACACCGGCTTTAGCGGCCTCTTTCGGATAGTTGATATGCTCGGCGATGAAAGCCAACAACTCCTTATTAGAGCAATTCTTCCGTTCTTCCTTATCGCTAATATCTTCACAGCCGGGGAATCGAGGACGCTCTTCGAGCGCAGTCTCTTTTTTGGCGACATGACCGATGACATGAATCGTTTCGGCGGACTCTTTTTTAGCATTTTTGGTCGTGATAAGGACCACACCATTTTTCCCTTCCTCACCGTATTGCGTCAACGCTGCTTCGCCTTTCAGGACAGAAATTTCCTTAATGTCCTTGGGATTGACTTCCAATTCTCCAATTGTCTTTCCGAGAAATTTTACGCCATCAATAACGATCAGCGGTGGATTGTCCTCCTTTTCCTTTTTGAGTACATCGACCAGGTTGGGTTCACCTTCTCCGGCAAGTTTGTATTTGATTGGCAAGTGGAAGAAAACGTTGACCTTCTTGCCTCGTTGCTTGCCAGGGATAAACTTCGGCATCATATTGACAATACGTAGGGCTTCCTCATCACAGCCTCCACCAATTTTTCTTATGGTTTCTGCTTGTTCAACAAGGCCCTCCTTGTTGACAACAAACTTAACGACTACTGTACCTTGTACGCCATTTTTCCGAGCCTCCGCGGGGTATTTGATATTTGAGTAAACAAATCTGAGCATCTTTTCTTTGGCGCAGGATTCACGTTCTGTCTTATCGGCTATCTCCTCACAACCAGGGAATCGAGGCATTTCTTCAACCACTCTAAAAATAGGGTCAGGATCAGTTGATGGAATGATGGTGGCCTCCTTATTGATTGGGAGAGCACTGGCGATTACATCATCGTTATTTACGGTTTCGCTACTGTTGATTTGAGCAATAATTTCTTGGTTAGAGAGCAGCAGTGTCATGAGCAGTAGGATAGGTAGTGCGATTAGGTATTTGGCCAGCGCACTTCGCTTGGATTTATGCTTCATCATCATTTGAATGCGTTTTTTTAATTGTGAATGAATAAAATTATTCGCCAAGGCATACTGAAGTCCGGACTGTGAATGCCTTAGCAACAATTGGCCATAATGTTTTTTTGCAGTGGTTTGTAATACTTCGGCGTCCGCCAAGTATTCGTGTATATTTTGAACCGATTTTTTATATAGATAAATCAGGGGGCTGTACCAGAATATGATCTTGAGCAATTCCAGCATGATAATGTCCAGGCTGTGCCAGCCCCTGATATGCGCCAGCTCGTGTCGCAGAATTTTTTCGTGATCATCATTTTCCACCTTAAATTCTTCGCTCCAGAACAGGAAGTTGAAGAAGGAAAAGGGCAGATGGAAGCGATGGGTATGAACCTGTTGGTAAGTCCCTTTATTTTCGATTTGCCCCTTGCGGTACAACTTAGCGATTTGCCAAAGGCCCGTTAGGAAGCGAAGGCTGAAGAAGGCGACTCCCAGCCAGTAGAGGATCAGCAGGAGCTGTCCGATGCTGGGGCTGTTGGTTTCTCCCATCGGGGTTACTACGATTTCATCGATGGTGTAGCCGAGCGATTGTACCCCTACGGTGATGGGCTGCAGATAAAAGACCGGTGACTCCTGATTCTCGCTGAGCATCGGCTCGGGCAACTCTAGCACCGGAATCATCAAGCTCAGGCAGAGGGTAGCGAGCAAGTAGAAGCGGTTGGTGTTGAAGAAGGTCTCGCGACGCAACCAAAGGTGGTAGAGCAGATAAAAGGCTGCCCAGCAGATACTGACTTTTATAGTATAGTAAAGCATAGCTTAGGGTTTAATCATCATCTAATTGATCGAGCAATTCATCCAGTTCCTGGCGATCGAGGTCCTTTTCCTTGACCAGAAAAGAAACTAGGCTGTTCATTGACCCTTCGAAGTAATCAGAAACCAGTTTTTTCAGTGTAAATCGGCTGTAGGCCTCTTTTTTGATCACTGGAAAATACTCGTAGGTCCGCCCGTAGGCCTTGTGGTCCAGAAATCCTTTCTTCTCCACTGCTCTGACGATGGAGGAGATGGTGCTGTGAGGAATGGTATCGGGGTCTCCGATCTCTTTGATGATCTCACTCACCGTGCAGCGCTCCAACCGCCAGATGATCTGCATGATTTCTTCTTCTGCTTTTGTCAGACGTTTCATAATTATTGGTAGTTTGAAGAAGAAGCATTAACGCTTCTGAAAATGGACAATTTCTTGCAATTGGACGATTCTGCTCTCTGTGTATTCTCTGTATTTGGGATGATTACTGGCCAAGTACTTTCGGTAGAATCGTATGGCCATGCGTTTGTCTTTATAGTACAGGTCGTGATTGCGGGCCAAGTAAAACAGGTAGACGGCTTTGGGGGAGTGATCGTAGGCGGCCTGATAATGGTCAATAGCCGCTTTGTGTTGCTGCTGCTCTTCATAGAGGGCGGCCAGGTCGCGATGATAGAGCCCAAGGCGCTTCGAAATGCCTTTCTCAATAGCCTGCTCCAAATGGGCAACACTCAACTCAATTTCTCCTAATTTTTGATAGGCCAGCCCCAGATAGTGATGCGTATGCTCAGAATCCTGCTTTTTATCAATGATGCGTTTCAAGTGGAAAATGGCGGCCTCAACACTGTCTAATTGCAGATAAGATACACTCAATATGCGCTGATAGTAAATCGTAGAGTCGCCCTTGGCCATCGCTTTTTTGATGTATTTGACCACCTCTTCGTGCTTATCCAACTCACTTTTGACCCGAGCATTGGTGTAAAGTATACGGATGTTATTACTGTCCAGCGCAATGCCTTTATCCGCAAAGGTTTCGGCGAAGCGCAGGGCATCTAGTCGCAGATACAGCTGGGCTAGCTCATCAACGATGGTGATGTCCGCAGGATTAAGGAGGTGTGCCTTGTTGAATTGTGTGATGGCAGGGAGGATTTCTCCCATGCGCTTACGTACAAAAGCACTTTGTCGGTAGTAATAACTATTGGTACTATCAATGACCAACAATTGATTGTAATACGTTTTAGCTTGTTGGTAGTTAAGTTCTCGCTCTGCGATGGCCGCTAGATTGCTAATGGCATTGGTGTGGAGCGAATCTCTTTTCAGGATAGCCTCATAAAAGAAGCGTGCTTCCTTGAGGTTGCCTAATCGATTGTAGCAATAACCCAGCTTCGCCGCCAGATCAATATTGTTAAAATCATTGCGGTAGCATTCGTAGAAAGCATCAATGGCCTCTTGGAATTGATTGGCTTGTAAAAAGACCAGGCCATTTTGATACTGCTCCTCCATGTCTACTTCGATGACCTGCGCAGGCAGCATGGTGCTGTAACAGAGCGAGATCAGGAGTAGAAGGAATCGAATCATGTGGTACGAATGGCTGTTCGCATTCAAAGGTATAACGAAAAAATAAGACTCACAACTATTTTTAAAGTTTTATAACGTATTTATACGTTATAAAACTTATTTTCTCATCCTAAACCAAGCTAAGCCACTGTTAATGAACATATTGTCTTTTTTCTCTTTGCCTAAAGATTTGATGATTTTTTTGAAAGCTTTAGAGGAGCGGAGTGGGTCGAGTTCCTTTGCGTGCAGTAAATCGCTGTACACTTGACGATCCTGGAAGACTTTGAGCCGCTGTGCTTTACGGAGGCCCCCCAGGGCTTCCCCTTCCTGCCCCCGCTGCGCTGCTGTCAGCGCAATGCGGTATTCCATTAGCCCAATGTAGCGTTTATTCGGCCGAGGCTCCACCCGCTGTGCCGCCCGATAGCTGCGAATCGCCTCCTCAAAACGCTGCTGCGCTTTATACAGATTGCCCAGCTCTTCGTGGGTGACGGCCAGCTGTGGCTGTAAGCGCAAGGCCTCCCCAAAAGCCGCTTCGGCTGCATCGTAGTGCTCCTGATCAGCGTAGGCCACCCCGAAGTAAAAATGAATCATCGCATCCTTCGGAGCCAACTGCTGCGCCCGTTGCAGGTCCATCAGTGCCTCCGGATAGGCTTGCAAAAACAGGTGCATCGCCGCCCGGTTGCGCAGGGCTAGCATCATCGAACTGTCGCGCTCAATGGCCTTGCTGAACCAATCGCGAGCAATCTCCAGGTCCTTACGGGTAGGGTTGGCGACATTCTGATTGTAATAGCGGGCGGCTCCAGCGTTGTTGCAGGGCAGGGCGAAGCTCGGATCAAGCTCGCTGGCGCGGTAGAAATCTTCGAGAGCCGCGTCGTACTGCCGCCGTTGGCAGTACAACCGACCGCGTTCATTGTAGGCCTTGGCGTGTCTAGGGTCCTGTTGCAGGCAGCGATTGAACTGCGCTAGGGCAGCCTCCGGCTGGCGCAATTGCAGATAGCTCTGCCCGAGGGCAAAGTGGCTGTCCGCCTGCCCCGGCTCCATTTGACAATGCCGCTCGAAGTCCGCTACTGCCCGCTCGAACTGCTGCAATTGATAGTGGAGTCGGCCGCGTTGCTGATAGGCGAGGGGATAGTCCTCGGGGTACTGTTGAAGGAAAAGGGTGAGGTGATGGATAGCGGCCTGCGGCTGCCCAATATTTTTGGCCTGCATGGCTTGGGTGTAGAGCTGATAGTCAATTTCCTGGGCGGTAAGCTGGTAGGGGGTGAGGAGCCCGCTTATGATCAGTAGGCTATAAAAAATAGGGAGAGCTGTCAAGAGCTGTCGATTCATGGACTATAAAAATAGCAAAATCGCTCCGCTTTATCAACAAAATCTCAAGTCCTTCGAGCCGTTTCTCTTGAGAAGGGACACGGCGATTTTAAACCCTACCAGAAAACCGTATCGATGTACTCAATCTCATGCAGGAACCTAAGTCCTACTGTCAATTCCAAGGTGTTATTAGACAGGTTCAGTTCCGGAATAGTCCGGGAGTTGCCGGGGTTGAAGGGATCGATGACGTTTTGCAGTGGAGGCTGCATGTATTGTCTGGAGAAATCAGGGTTGACCGTTATTTCTACAATACCAGAGATCAAGTCAGTAATGAGAAACTCGAATCCCCCGCCAATAGTCGCCCCGAAATTGAATTCGCGAACGAAGGCATTCACCGGATAAAATAAGGAACCAAGGTTGTTGTTGAGGTCTTCGTACTCGTCCAGATTTGTCGTAAAAGTGTAGTCGCCTCGGATACCGATGAGGTAATACACCTTAGTATTGGTCCGGAAGTCGTATTTCTGTTTTCCCCCTAAAGTCAAGGAAAGATTATGAAATTCGTAGCGATCGGTTCGAGCTGGGACCGTCACCTCGCTATTGGTTTGATTACTGAGGAAGGTGAAGCGTCGTTGTCGTATCGCTCCGCCTTTGAGGTGATAGCCCAATTGGGCAAATAAGGCAAATTCGTTGCCTTCTGGGGCTGTTTCGATAAAGGTGATACCATGATAGCCAATCAAGGGGTCCCGCTCTCCGTTGTTCCATCTTTGGAAACCAACCGTCATGCCTCCTTTTACACCAAAAGCATAACTCTGGGCCATCCCTTCCACGGCGAAGAGGGAAAGTAGACAACAAGCAAGTATAAATTTTTTCATCGTTATAATTTTTCTGGGCTTAATCAATTAACGGTATCCGCCAGGCCAGGCCAAATTCGAAGACCAAACCCGGCTCCACGGCTCCATTATAAGCACTGAGAAGATTTTCTGCATCATCGAGGTCTTCATGAAATAAATTTTTTGCAAACTCAAAGCCAAATCTTCCTATGGCGACCAAATGATCGGTCAAATATACGTCAAGATAAGCAGTAAGTCGTTGAGGAGTGTAGGGGAACTTATCCCCAAAAGTGTGCAGGGCTCCATTTTGTAGGCCGTAAGTATTATTGAGGTAGAAGCTATAGGAGGCATTTTGTAGCCTTATGCCACCACCGAGTCGCCGCGCGAACTGGTATTCCAGCTTCAGGTGGTCGAAGGAGAGGTAGGAGAGGCGGAGTTGATCATTGATGCGCCAGTTGATGCCGACGAGTGGAACAAATAGGTGGCCGAAGGCCTCTCTTCGAAAATTGAAGCCCAGGCGGAAACTGAGGGTCTTCTTAAGTTCGTAGAAGGCCAGGAGGTTGAAGGTATAGTTGAGCTCTCGAAAATCGAAATAGGTAAAATCTGAGGTCTGGGCCAGCCCTACGCCTATGTAGCCGCGCCAGGGCGACTGTGGCCAATTTTTCAAATACCCCAAGCCCAGATCGACATCGTGGAATTTGAGCTGGTCATTTTCGTAGGCATCCAATTCGAGGAAAACGGCGGTGTAGTCCAGCATGGGGATCAGGTAATCCTTTTGCTCATTGAGTTGTAGCGGAGCACGTAGGTTGGCCCAAAGGCCGTGCTGCTTTAACTGCTGCCCGTTTGCTTTGTACTCAACAGTACGATTGTCAGTGTAGCCAATGTTGAGCACATCGATGTATTGCGCCTCAAGTGGCGAGAGGGACAAAAGGGCAATCAGCAGAAAAAATAGTCTTTGGCTCACATTAAAGGCGAATTATGGAACCAATATAGCCATTTTCATCACTTTACCCGCAGTCGTTGCCCTACATTCAGCAGCGTATTATTCATATTGTTGAGCAACATAATGGTCTCCACCCGGGTATTGTAGCGACGAGCGATGCTGTAGAGGGTATCTCCTCTCTCCACGATGTGGTACATGGGGGTCGACGTTTGATTGCCGCCCTGGCTACCGCCTTCATTGGGAATTTCGATCTCGAAATCGTTGCCAAAATCCTCCTCCTCATTCGGGTCTTCCTCGAAGAGAAAATCCTCCTCATTGCCTCCTTCTGTATTGGGCCTATCGGGGGTAAAGACCTCTTTGGACAGCAACGGGCGGTTGTCCACGCTTACCTTCCATCCTTTGAGCTTGACGCGCTCTCCCGTCGCGGGCTGCTGCCCCTCCTTGATGCGATTACGGCGATAGAGGTGCTTTAAGCTGATGCCGTAGAGCTGAGAAATACCGAATAGCGTTTCGCCTTTGCGGACATAGTGCCACTTTTGACGGCCTCGGTAGTTGCGGCGTTTGCGTTGCAAGTAAACCCGGGTGTTTTCCTGCAGGCGGTCCGAGCCATCGTCGAGTCGATCATTGAATTTGATAATGCATTTGGTCTTAGTATCTGAACGAACCGCCACATCGGAGACCTGCTCGCCCGCCCGCGCCAGAATGACTTTGACGCCGTTGATTTTGGAGATGTTGAAATTATTGATGTTACCGCCAGCCGCCGTGCCGCCGCCCTCAAGATCGGGGACCTGAACGACGGTATGAGCAACATCGTAGCGGTAGAGCTGGTAGGTTTCGATAATGCGGATCAGCTTTTCGGCGTAGGTCGGGCTGGTGGCGTAGCCAGCGCGTTTGAGGCCGCGTGCCCAAGCCTTATAGTCGAAAGGATCGAGATTGAAGAGGAAGCCGTAGCGAAAGCGCTTTTTGGGATCGCGCAGAAATTCGGAGTGAGCGACGTAGGAAGCATCAGCATTTTTATAGACCCGAAAACAGGACTTGATCAGATTACCATTTTCATCATAATCATCATCTTCCAGATAGTAGCCCTTGCCGTTCCAGTCGTTGTGGCATTTGATGCCAAAGTGATTGTTGGCTTTGCGGGCCAGCGTGCTGGTCCCTCCTGCTGATTCGAGGATGCCCTGGCCTAGTTTGATGCTCGCTGGAATGCCCGTGCGCTCCATCTCTCTCATGGCAATATCTTTGAATCGATCAATATATTCGTATCGACTTTCGAACTGTGCCTGGGCAATAAAACCCATACCCAGGAAAGTTATTAGCAGCAACAGTTTGTTGTTCATGGATTTTGAGGGTTTTTATTAAGTAATTCAAGTTGCGATTCACTTTTATAAGAGTCAATGCGTCAGATATTTGAATCAAAATGCGCCGAAAGGCTGCATTTTTCACAAAATCTTCCTTAGTGACTCTCGTTCATCGCAACTTGGGTTAAGTAGACTGTTTAAGGCTCAAAAAAACGTTTTACAAAGTTTTAAAACTATGCGCCACCTACAAATTATTATAATATTAACGATTTTAATAGCTCAATTCGCTTGTAAAGATACAAACTCCCCGCCAAGCCAGAAAACGACGGCTTTGCCTGTGGCTGGTGATAGTATTTCTTCTAATATCG
>JBCDGZ010000191.1:0-11441 GCA_038750655.1 Bacteroidota bacterium
CAGTAAGAAAGTAAAAAAAATATCTTATTGACTCGGAATCAGGCCAGCTAAATATATAAAGTGGTAGAGTTTTCTCTTTGGGAAAACCAAAAAGTACAATTAGTAAAAAAATAATCAAAATAGGCAAAATTGACTTACCTGCAAATTTTAGACCTCTTCGCACAAGGCTAGGCCTCGTATAATTATCAAGAATTTCCTCGTTAATATATTTAATCAACTCTCTTGCTATCTGTCTCAACAAATCTATATCTTTGACATCATCTTGCGATAATGTAAAGTTCAGGTATTTTATCGCATCCCTTCCTTCACTTTTGTTACGCTCTTCATTGATTTCTCTGATCGCCTCACGCACTAGGCTGGTTTTCCCCATTCCTCTGTAGCCCGCAATCAGATAGGCTCCGTGATTGGAACTAGATTTCTCTTTATCAAGAAATAGCTTTAAGCGCTCTTTGACTTTTTCTCGCCCAACAAAATTTTTGTTGCTTCGGTCGTGATCGCTTGGTCCGTGATCGAACATATAATCTCTTAAAGGGAAATAAACATCAAATATTTTCGCATAGTTTTGTTTGTTTACCATGCACTAATATAATGATAAAATAAAATTTAGTAGTATGTACTTTGTAAGGCAATGTACAAAAGCTTTGTTTTTGTTTTTGTTTCCTTTTTGTCTGTTATCATATGAATTACTACACCTACAGTTTATCGTCACTCATTTTAGCTATCCACCTTGCCTTAACCTAAACCACAAAAAACACCACCACCGCCAACACAAACCCCGTCAAAGCCAACACCGTCGTCATCACACTCCACGATCGGAAAGTTTCCTTTTCGGAAAGCCCCAGGTACTGGCTCACCAGCCAGAAGCCACTGTCATTGACGTGGGAGAAAATCGAAGCGCCGGAGGCAATGGCGATGACAATGAGGGCGAGTTGAATCGGGGAGAAAGCAGCTGTGGCTAAGAGCGGAGCCACCATACCCGCCCCGGTAATCATAGCCACCGTTGCCGAGCCTTGGATGACGCGAATGATGGCGGCACTCAAAAAGGCAAAAATAATGATGGGGATACCCGCCTCGGCCATCGACTCCGCCAGCATTTTTCCCGTTCCGGTATCAATGAGCATTTGTTTGAAGACGCCGCCTGCGCCTGTCAGCAGGATGATGGTCCCGGCCGGAGCCATTGATTTGGTGCTGATGTCGAAGAGGGTATTTTTATCCATGCCCCTCCGAATACCAAGGAAATACCAGGCCAGTAGATTGGCGATGATGAGGGCGGAGAAAGGATGTCCGATGAGTTGAAACAGGCTTTGTAGCTTAGGTTTTGAGGGCGAGGTCCAGTTGTCGAGCAGCGGGCTGTTAAGTAAGGTGTTAGCGAGAATAAGGAGGATGGGAATGGCGATCATGCCTAGCATCAGACCCACCGGGGGCAGTTCCCCCGCTTCCTGGGGCTCTTCCTCTGACGCCGGCGCAGCGATGTGCAGCCGATCCGCAATAAACTTCCCAAACCACAAGCCACTCACCAGAGCCGTAGGGATACCGACGATCAAGCCACACAGAATCACCCAGCCCAAATTGGCTCCCACAATTTCCGCCACCGCGATCGGCCCCGGCGTCGGAGGGATAAACGCATGGGTGATGGCCAGCCCTGCCAGCAAAGGGATGGCGTACAACAAAAGCGATTTTCCCGTCCGCCGCTGCAAGGCGTAGATAACCGGGATAAGGATAATGAAAGCCACGTCGAAGAAGACTGGTATGGCGATGACAAAGCCCGAAATGACCATCGCCAGCGGCGCTCGGCGCTCGCCCATCTGACGAATCATACTGTTCGCAATGGCCTTGGCCCCGCCGGAATGCTCTAAAATGGCCCCAAACATCGCACCTAGGCCGACCACCGTAGCCACAAAGCCCAGGGTGCCGCCCATCCCATTTTTTACCGTCGTCATAATGGCCTCCGGCGCCTGCCCCGCTATCAAGCCTACCGCAATACTGGAAATCAATAAGGCCAAAAAGGCCTGCAAGCGGAAGTATAAAATCAACACCAAGAGCAGCGCAATGCCCAGCCCAACCGCCTTTATCAGTTGCCATTCAATCATATCAATCGTTGGTTTTCCAGATGGTGTGATAATAAGCACCGCTAGGGTCATCGCGGCGCTGATAGGTATGCGCTCCGAAATAATCGCGTTGGGCCTGCAAGAGGTTGGCAGGGGAATCGGCGGAGGTGTAGCCGATGAGGAAATTAGCCGCCGCTGAGAAGCAGGGCGTTGCCAGCTGGTGGGTGAAGCCGAAGTGGAGGACTTGGGGCAGCGCCGGGCCGTCGGCTTCCATCGGCCCAACCAGCGAAGGATGCCGCAGCAGGCGGTCGGTGTCGGCGGCGATAGCGATCAGCGATTCCATGAGCGTTGAGCGAATGATGCAGCCCTTGGTCCAGATTCTGGCAATCTCGCTCAGCTGTAGGTTCCAATGATAGGTTTCAGAGGCGGCGGCCATCAACTGAAAGCCTTGATGGTGGTTGATGATGCGTGCGGCTCGATAGGCGGCCTTTAGTTGATCGGTAGAGAGAGGGCTGCCGTTGGGCCAGGGGTTGGAGTATTGCTCGGCAGCGGCGATCCGCTCAGATTTGAAGGAAGACAGATAGCGGGCGAAGAGGGCGGCGGTGATCATCGTGGTGGGGACGCCCAGTTCGGCGGCAGCAATCGTGGTCCAGCTTCCGGTTCCTTTGTTACCCGCCTTGTCCAGAATGCTATCGATCAGCCAACCGTCCTGCTCCGGCTTGCGGAGAATATCGATGGTAATTTCTAGTAAGTAGCTGTCCAGGTCTTCCTTTCGCCAAGATTCTAAAAGCTGGGCAATATCGGGCGGACTCATCGCCAGGCCCTGCCGGCAGAGGTTATACAGTTCGGCCAGCAGTTGCATTTCGGCGTATTCGATGCCATTGTGCACCATTTTTACAAAATGCCCCGCTCCTTCTGGACCAATGTAAGTACAGCAACTTCCGTATACCCCATTTCGCGCAGCGATGCTTTCCAAATAAGGCTGAATATGCACATAGGCATCTTGATGCCCCCCTGGCATAATCGAAGGTCCTCGTCGTGCCCCTTCCTCCCCACCAGAGATGCCCACGCCAAAGAAGTGCAGGCCACTGGCGGACAGCTGTTGGCTACGCCGCCGGGTATCCTTATAATTCGAATTACCGCCGTCGATCAAAATGTCACCCGGCTCCAGCAGTGGGCAGATAGTAGCCATCAGCTGGTCGATAGCGTCACCGGCCTTGACCATCATCAAGATCTTACGGGGACGAGCCAGCGACTGGATAAAGGCTGGCAGCTCATCAAAGCCTTGCGCTTTATCCAAGAGTTGGTGTTTTTCAATAAATCGCTCTGCCACCTTCTCCTCCAGGCCGTCGACGTGGCGATTGTAGAGGGACATCGAAAAGCCCCGGTCAATCATATTCAGGCTTAAGCTCGCGCCCATCACCCCCAGGCCAATCAGGCCAAATGCAGATTGCTTATCCATTATTTCGTTCTGTTTGAGAATTTGTTTTACAATATCGGGAATCGCCAGTTGGATGTCTACGACGATCGCCTTAGCAGGAGCTTCGAGGGCGTCAAATTGCGATTGCAGCAGCTCTAGCGGCATAAAGTGCCCTTCTCGGCTTTCCATTCGCTGTCGGATGGTAGCAAAATCTCCCTTGAGGTAGACCCAGCGGAGTTGATCGTCCAGGCCTTCGGCCAACAGCTGGCGGTAGGCCTGCTTGAGGGCTGAACAGGCGATGACTGCGCCGCCCGGACGCGTCCGGGCCAGCTCGTTAATCCGCTTCAACCAAGCCCATCGATCTGCATCCTCCAACGGAATTCCCTTACTCATCTTGTCGATGTTCGCAGGAGGATGATAATCATCGCCGTCGTAAAAGGGCAGCTGTAGGGCTTGAGCAAGCTGCCGCCCCACACTGGTCTTCCCAGCGCCCGAAACGCCCATAATCATATAAATCATAAGGATTGGGATGAATGGTGTAATAATAGACGCTTCACTTTCGGTATTGATTAGCCCGGATGTTTTGAGCCGCCAAATCTACCGTCTCTTTAATGCGTTTTTCTCGCGTAGGCGCCCGCTTGGCGTTGAAAATCCATTCTAAAATGCTACGTTTAGTAGAGCGCGGAAATTGACTAAAGTGCTCCCAAGCGATCGGCTGTGCATCGAAAGCTTGCTGTAAATCGGGAGGAATGACTAGATTCTCGACATCATCCAGCGCAGTCCAGGTACCATTGGCCTTGGCGATGCGGATCATTTCGTAGCCCGCCTCAGCGATGAGGCCTGCGGCTTCCAGCCGAGCAATTTTTTCCTTATTGACCCGACTCCAATTGCTCTTAGGACTTCTTTTGGAAAAATACTGGTAAAAACTTTCCTCGTCTCGCTTGTTGGGCTTGGAGTCAATCCAGCCAAAACAGAGGGCTTCATCAACCGCTTCGTCGTAATAGACACTAGCTTGTTGGCTTTTTTTCTTGTAAATGATCAACCAGACCCCCTTTTCTTTTGCACAGTGATCTTGCAGCCAAGCCCGCCAGGCTGCTCGGTCGGGCGCTTGAAAAGTGGGTTTTCCGTCTTTAAGTTCCACGGCTTACATGAGTTTTTCGAGTAATCGCAGCATATTTTTTTCCAGCAGGCTGTAATCTCCATCTGCCATAAACTGCTTTTTAATCAAGGCAATCAACTCATCACGCCGCTCGACGGTAGGGTAGTAGAGGCCCTTAAAGGACATGATGGTTTGGACACGTTGATAGTCGGAGAGGGAATCATATTGCGTTTTGACTTTCTCATAAGATTGTTCGTTGAGGCGAGCTTTCATCAAGGTTTCCTCTTCGGGGGAAAGAACGAGGTCAGCATCTGCAGCGTAGAGCAGCAAAAAGGTGGAGAATTCTTCAAAGTTCCAGTTGGGTTGTTCTGACATGTGTTGGTTTTTTTGACTGGAGTAATTTACGAATTATTGTGACTTTCCCTGTAATTTTCATTCTGTAAAAGGACTATCCTCTTAGTTAATTCAAGTTGCGATTCACTATTACAAGAGTAAATGCGTCAGATATTTGAATCAAAATGCGCCGTAAGGCTGCATTTTTCACAAAATCTTTCTTATTGACTCTTGTTCATCACAACTTGGGTTAATTATACTTAACTTTAGTTCTAATTCGTTAAGGAAACTGAACTCTAACTGGCCGAGCGCTCTGCTGTTCGCGCCAGTTTCGCACACTTTATCAATATATGCGCACAGGATTACTACTTTTCTGTTTAACCACTCTTTGTTGTTGGGCATCCGCTCAGCAATACTTTCCGGTCAAAGTGAACAAAAAATGGGGGATGATGGATGCCAATGGGCAGGTGATCCTGGAGCCGATCTACGATGCTATCGGTGAATTCAAGCAGTATGGGTATGCCGTAATGCAGCGGGCCGGGCAGGTGGGGCTGCTCAATCGCTCCGGGGAAGAGATCGTACGGCCACTATATGAAGACATCAAAATCCTGGATTCTACGCTGATTGCGGTGATGGAACAGGAGCGTTGGCAGGTGATCAATATCCGCGGAGAGCTGATCCTGGAATCGGGCTACGAGCGCGTGCAGGTCTGGGATGGAGGTTTTCTGGGGTTTATGATTGATGGAAAATGGGGGATGGCCAATGCCCAGGGCGAGCGGATAAGTGATCCTCGCTACGATGAGATTAAGTTACTCCAACCGGGCTATTTTAGCATTCGCAATGAAGAATACTATGGCTTGCTTTCGGCGGAAGGAGAGCTGATCATTACCCCTTCCTGCAATGAAGTACGCATCTATAACGATAATTTTTTCCTCTTTCGAATGGAGGAACACTGGGGGGCGGTGAGCCGTGGCGGTGATCAGCTACTGCCTGCCGAGTACGAGTCGATGGTGGCCATTTCTGACAATTTTATCAAATTGGTCGCTGATCGCAAGGTGCAGCTCTTCTCGATTGCCGCCCAAATGGCTATTACCCAACTGGGAGCCTATGATAATTTCTACCCCTTTGATGCTTCTAGTGTTTTGGGGAAAAAGAATCGCCAGCTAGGACTCTTGGATTCCCGTGGTGACCGACTCCTTACGGTCAAATACAATGAAATTCAAGCCTACAACGAACGCCTGTACCGGGCGCGTTACCAGAATCGCTGGGGGCTAGTGGCGGCCGGTGATGAGGTATTGGTTCCCTTTGAATATGATTACATCGCTCCTACAGGAAAACAGATTTGTATTGCCAAAAAAGGGGATCGCTTTGGAATCATCAATGTTAAGGGCGAAGAACTGGTCCCCTTTGATTACGACCGTATCGAACTGGAAGACAACAAAGCCAATGCCTATCTCGACGAAGCCCTTACCCTCTATTTCTTTAATAAAGAAGGAGAACTGATCGATGAGAGCCAATTTGAGCAATTTTTTACCATTCGCATCGGTGGCAAGCGCAACCGCGTCAACGGTAGTCGCAACAACTTTATTCGCCTCGATAATAACTACCAACTGAAAAACTTCGAGTGGTTTTACTCCCCCCAAGAAGATCGCTGGGGGCTGCGCCGCCTCGATGATGGTACTGTCCACCTGGAGCCCTCCTTCGACTGGATTCGCATCGAACGCAACCTGGGCTTCACCATCGTCGGCCTCGAAAAATACGAATACTACGACTTCGAATGGACCAAATTCCGCTTCGAAATGGTCTATGGCCTGGTCAACAACGAAAAGGGCCTGCTGGTCACCCATATGAACCTCTGGGACGTCCGCCTCAGCGACTTTGACAAAGGCTATCCCACCGCCCGCTGCGTCTTCTCTAACGGCCGACACGGCCTGATCAACCGCATCGGCAAGATCATCAAAAAAGACTACGCCTACATCGGTGGCTTCCACAACGGTGTGGCCCGAATGAGCATCAAAGGCCGCCTGTCCGGAAGCTTCAAAAAGAACTCCCGAGGCTTGCAAGACCTCGATATTTACCTCAATACTTTGATGTCGCCTTACTTCATGATGGACTACACCCTTTACGACCAAGACTTTGAGGAAAAAGCCCAGCTCACCTGCGAGGACTGCAAATGGGGCTACATCGATACCGCAGGGTTTATTGCCGTTTCGCCGAACTATAACTTCGCCCAGGATTTTGTCAACGACGTCGGAATTGTGCAATATAAAGACAAGTGGGGCCTCGTCGATCGGACCGGCCGCGAACTGATTCCCTGTAACTACGACGGCCTGCATTTTCTGGAAAATACCGATAATACCATCATCCGCATTTATAACGAGGAGAAGAAATACGGCTTGATTGATACCCTGGGGCAGGTCCGGGTCAACTTGGTTTACGATGCCATCGGCGCCTTTAGCGATGGACGGCTGGCGGTGAAGCGCAACGGCCTCTGGGGCTTTGTCGATAAATACGGTCGGGAGGTGATCCCTTGCCGCTTTCGTCGGGTGAAGAACTTCAGCGAAGGGTACGCTGCGGTGCAGCTGGGGCGCTTTTGGGGCTTTATTGACAAGCAGGGCGATACCGCCATCGATTTTCAATACAAGCGCTTGGGCAACTTCAAGGAGGGCCTGGCCTGGGTGAGTACAACTAAGGGCACTGGTTATATCGGCATTGAAGGACAGATGGTCATTCCGCCTAAATTTAAGAAGGGCTTTGACTTTGAGGGGCAAGTAGCCCGGGTGATTGTGAATGGTAAATATGGCTTGATTGACAAACGCGGAAATTTTGTGCTATCGCCCCGTTATTCCAAAATTGAGGCTTTTGATAAAAAAGGCTTGGCCATTGTGACCTACAGCGGTCAGCGGATTCGCTATGGCCTGATGAACAAGCGGGGCAGGGTGATTACGGGAAAGAAGTTTAAGAAAATCCGACCGTTTAAAGAGGGCCTGGCGATGGTCAAATTCAAAGATGCCTACGGCTATATTGATTATGGCGGTCGGCTGGTGATTGATAATATCTATTCTAAGGCCGGCGATTTTTCGGAGGGCCGCGCCGCGGTGCAGCGCAATGGCCTCTGTGGCTATATTGATAGCAATGGCGATGAGGTGGTGGAGTTGGAGTACAGCAAATGCTTGGACTTCACCGGTGGGAAGGCTGTTGTTTATAAGGGCTACCGACAAGGAGGCATCATTGATTTAAATGGTAATTATGTGATTGAGCCGAGCATCAATCGCCTTTACGGCTTCACGGAGGGGCGGGGGCTGGTGCGAGACAGCCGCTATCGCTTTTATTACATCACCGAAGAGGCCAAGCTCTACGAGGGCTACTACGACCGGGCTGGCAATTTCCAGCATGGGGTAGCGGTGGTGCAGTCGGACGGTCGCTGGGGTATTATCAACCAAAAGGGTATGGAAATTATCCCTCCTAAATACGATAAAATCGAAGATTTTCAGGATGGCTACGCCAAGGTACGCATCAAGGGTTTTTCTGGCTTGACCAACCTGCAGGGTGAACTAATTGTACAGCCGACCTATGAGTACATCAGCTACGCCGGGGAAGGCCTCTTTCGGGTGGAGCAGGGCGATAAGATCGGCTATTTTGATAGTGAAGGGAAGTGGGTGTGGAGCCTGAGCGAATAATTTCCGAACAAAGGCTTAAGACAAGCGCCCTTTGAAATCTTCGTAGCCAAATTCTCGAACAACTTTCAGTTGATCCTCTTGGGTCCAAATCGCAATAGCGGGGTGCTTGACGCCGTTGAACATGGTGGTTTTGACCATTGTATAATGGATCATATCTTCAAAAATCAACCGATCACCAACCGCTAATTCTTGATCAAAACTGTATTCATACATAAAATCTCCGGCGAGGCAGCTCATGCCGCCGATGCGATAGCGGTGAGGCCCTTCTTGGTTGTCTCTGGCTCCGCGAATGGCCGGGCGGTAGGGCATTTCCAAGGTGTCGGGCATGTGGGCAGTGAAGGAAACATCGACGATGGCCGTCCGGATGTTCTTATTTTCAACAATATCTAAAATAGTAGCTAGTAAGAAGCCAGTCTCCCAGGCAATGGCGCTGCCGGACTCAAGAATGACTTGAAGCTGATGGCGCTGACGAAAATCTTGGAGCAAAGCAATCAGATGCTCCACATCGTAGCCCTTACGGGTCATCAGGTGACCTCCCCCCATATTGACCCACTTCATCTGGGGCAGCCAGTGCGCAAAACGCTCTTCGAATGCCTTGAGCGTATCTCCCAAATCCTTACTGCTAGACTCGCATAAAGTATGAAAATGCAGTCCCTCAATAGCCTTCGGCAGCGCCCTCGGCAGATTCTCCGCCAATTCCCCCAGGCGAGAACCTGGAGCGCAGGGATTGTACAGGGCCGTCTCCACCACCGAATACTCCGGATTGACCCGCAGCCCGCAAGAAACCCGCCCCGCATAAGCTTTTACTTGCTCCTCAAAGCGCCGAAACTGACTTAAGGAATTGAAGGTAAGATGACTGCTCAATTGCAACATTTGCTCAAACTCCTCCGGCAGATAGGCCGGCGAGTAGCTGTGCGCCCGTACGCCCATCTCCTCGTAGCAAAGCCGTGCCTCGTTCAGCGAGCTGGCCGTCGCGCCCGGCAAGTACTCCCGCACAATCGGAAAAGCTGACCACATCGCAAAACCCTTGAAAGCTAGGATGATGCTTACCCCCGCTTCCTCCTGCACCCGCCGGATCAGCTCCAGATTACGGCGCAGCAGTGGTTCTTCCAGCACAAAAGCGGGCGAGGGAATCCGTTGAATATCTACGGCCATCAGAGTTCGAGATCGAGGTCAAACTGTTCCTGCCAGCTCAACCCGCTGGGGCCGAGCAAATCGAGGAAAGGATCAGGATCGAACTGCTCGACGTTAAAAACGCCTTGGCCGCCCCATTTGCCCGTTAGGAGCATCATCGCACCGAGCATAGCGGGTACGCCAGTGGTGTAGGAAACACCCTGGGCACCAGTTTCGTCGTAGGCCGCCTGATGGCTACAGTTGTTCCAGATGTAGTAGGTCTGCTCCTTGCCGTCCTTGATGCCTCGGATGCGGCAGCCGATGGACGTTTCGCCAACGTAGTTTTCCCCCAGATCACCGGGGTCGGGGAGGACGGCCTTTAGGAATTGCAGCGGGACGATCTGCTGGCCTTGGTATTCAACCGGCTCTATTCCGGCCATACCGATGTTTTGGATGACGCGCAGGTGGGTCAGGTATTCATCGCCGAAGGTCATCCAGAAGCGGGCGCGCTTGATGCTGGGGTAGTGTTTGACCAGCGACTCCAGTTCTTCGTGGTAGAGCAGGTAGGAGGGGCGGGGGCCGATATTGGGGTAATTGAGCACCTTGCGGAATTCGAAGGGCTGCGTTTCTACCCATTGGCCATTTTCGTAGTAGCGGCCGTTTTGGGTGATTTCGCGGATATTGATTTCGGGGTTGAAGTTGGTGGCAAAGGCTTTGCCATGATCCCCGCCGTTACAATCTACGATGTCGAGGTAGTGGATTTCGTCGAAGTGGTGTTTGGCCGCTCTAGCGGTAAAGATGCCGGTGACGCCGGGATCGAAGCCGCAGCCCAGAATGGCGCAGAGGCCCGCCTCGCGAAAGCGGTCGTGGTAGGCCCATTGCCAGCTGTATTCAAACTTGGCTTCCTCCTTGGGTTCGTAGTTGGCGGTATCGAGGTAGTGGACGCCCGTTTGGAGGCAGGCCTCCATGATGGTGAGGTCTTGGTAGGGGAGAGCGACGTGGAGGACCAGCTCGGGTTGAAAGGATTGAATGAGGGCCACCAGTTGGGGAACATTTTCGGCATCGACCTGAGCAGTTTGCAGGTGCTGGTGGCCGGTGGCTTTTTGGACATCAGCTACAATTTCTTCGCACTTGGAGCGGGTGCGACTGGCCAGCAGAATATTTGAAAATACCTCCGGGTGTTGTGCGCATTTATGGGTGACAACGCGGCCTACGCCTCCGGCACCGATGATCATTAGTTTTGCCATAGACTATAATTACTCAATTAGCGATCGTTTTTGCTGGCAAAAATAATTAAAGCTCTGGGTTTTTCTCATAAAAAATAGCGGCTGGATTGGTAAAACCACTGCACCGTAGAATAACTGGCGAGATGCTATTTGGAGTGGAATAAAAAATATGGAAAAAATATTTTGGCCATACAATATTTAGCGATTCCCAACTGTTTAATAGTCAACTCCTTCACGAAAACATATAGATGTAGCACCATTTTTACAAGAACGTATTTACTTTTTACTTCTTAATTCCATAAAACAATCGTGCTATGTCCGGAAACAACTCAGTCCAGGTTTCTAATACAATTTCTGATCAACAATATTCCGATACTTCTTGTTCCTTTGGCCTAAAATCCAGGGGACCCTAAAAGCGATTTCACCCCAAAAACCATAACCCCCCATTCCCCCAAAGCTACCCCCTTTATCCCAAAAAACTACCCCAACATCCCAAAACCGATGTTTTTTACCCCCCAGTTC
>JBCDGZ010000192.1:0-10000 GCA_038750655.1 Bacteroidota bacterium
AAAAAATATTTTAATTTATATTAATATAATGTAGAATTTTTGATATAAGATTTTGATTATTAGTAGTTTGAGTGCTGAAAATTTTTTTTGAAAAAAAGTCATTTTTTATCCCCTTTCCTCAATAAACAGATAATCATAGTGCACCAGTGCTTTCTTTTCTTTCTGCCCCATAAAACTCCGGGCTTGGGTTGCATCGTATTGTGCAATTCCCATTCCGATTAAACGATCGGCTTTTCTAATTTGGATAATATCGCCCTTTTCAAAGTCTCCTTCGATGTAGGTGATACCGACGGGGAGCAGGCTGCTGACGCGCTCGGCGGAGCAGAGGGCCTGGGCGGCACCGTCATTGATAAAGACCTGGCCTTTTTTTTCCAATTCGTTGTAGGCGATCCACTTTTTGACTGGGGAGACCGCATTTTGGGCTTTGAAATGGGTGCCAATGAACTCACCGGTGAAAATATCGTTGAGGATATTTTGCCGCTTACCGTTAGCGATGATGGTGTGGATACCTACGCTAGCGGCCTTTTGGGCGATCCGAAATTTGGTATGCATACCTCCGCGGCCGACGGCCGAGCGGGTGGGAGCGATGTACTCCTCGAAGTGCTTGTCTTTGGCTTCGATGAGCGGGATGAGCTGACTGCTTTCCCGATCCGGCGGGCCGTCGTAGACCCCATCGACATTGCTGAGGATGATCAGCCCATCACAGCCCGTCATAGAGGCGATTAGCCCGGCCAGCTCGTCATTGTCCGTGAACATCAGTTCGTCTACCGCTACCACATCGTTTTCGTTGACAATGGGCAGGATATTGTCTCGTAGTAATGCCTGAAAGCAGTTGCGCATGTTGAGGTAGTGGCGGCGGTCTCTAAAATCTTCCTTGGTGGCCAGGACCTGGGCACAGAGGATTTTATAATTATCCAAAAACTGACTGTACAAGTTCATCAGTCGGATTTGACCGACGGCGGCAAAGACCTGACGGCGGACAATCTTATTCAACTCATCGCTTTCACCGTGTACGCTTCGTCCGGCGCCCACCGCTCCAGAGGAAACCAAGATGATCTGCTGTCCTCTCTGCTTGGCCGCAGCGATCTGATCTGCGATATGGCTAATGGTCGTGACGTCGAGAAGCCCGTTCTCCTTGCTCAAAACATTGGTGCCAATTTTGAGTACAATTCTTTTCAGCGGGATTTTTTCCATGATGGCCAGAAAAATAAGAAAAAAAATGCCTCCATGCCATTTAAACATATTCTCAAAATAATGGATAGCCCAAAAGGGCTTAATGAGAATTCCGAAAACAAAAGTAAGGGCCGAAAAGTTATCTAAGTAGATATAATGATAAAGGAAATCCGGCCATTTACCAATACTCTGCTGTAGGCCGTAAATACGCCATAGAAATTCTAGTTTTCCTAATCGATTTAATTTTCATCTTTTAAATTCATTTTTATGCCCTTCGATATTGAAATGATAAAGACTCACTATGAGTCCTTACCTCAAAAAGTGGAGGCGGCCAGAACTGAACTGGGACATCCACTGACATTGTCTGAAAAAATCCTTTATTCTCACCTTCATTTTGAATCTCCTCTGCAAAAATACGGGCGGGGTAAAGATTATGTATTCTTTGCTCCTGATCGCGTGGCCATGCAAGATGCTACGGCACAGATGGCCCTTTTGCAGTTTATGATGGCTGGTAAGGATAAAGTAGCCGTGCCCTCTACAGTGCACTGTGATCACCTGATTCTGGCTAAAGTAGGAGCGGATGAGGATTTGAAGGTGGCAAATGACGTGAATTCAGAGGTGTACGATTTCTTAGCTTCTGTGTCCGATAAATATGGGGTTGGGTTTTGGAAACCCGGCGCTGGAATTATTCACCAAATCGTTTTGGAAAATTATGCTTTTCCTGGTGGGATGATGATTGGAACGGATTCCCATACTCCCAATGCTGGTGGCCTTGGAATGGTCGCCATTGGTGTTGGAGGTGCCGATGCGGTAGATGTGATGGCAGGAATGCCCTGGGAGTTGAAAATGCCTAAACTGATTGGGGTGAAACTGACGGGCGAGATGAGCGGATGGACCTCTTCTAAAGACGTTATTCTTAAGGTTGCTGGAATCCTGACGGTGAAAGGGGGAACGGGAGCGATTGTCGAGTATTTCGGCCCTGGCGCACAGTCGCTATCCTGTACAGGTAAAGGGACTATTTGTAATATGGGGGCAGAAATCGGTGCTACGACTTCTACCTTTGGCTATGATGAAGCGATGAGCCGCTACCTCAAAGCTACAGAGCGCGCAGAAATTGCCGCCCTGGCCGATGGCGTCGCCGAACACCTCACCGGTGATCCGGAATGCTACGCTAATCCAGAGAAATACTTCGATCAGGTCATCGAAATCGACCTTTCTACTCTCGAACCTCACATCAATGGTCCTTACACTCCAGATAAGGCTTGGCCCATCTCTGAGTTTGCCAAGGCAGTCAAAGAACATGAATATCCGCCCAAGTTAGAGGTTGGATTGATCGGTTCTTGTACCAACTCTTCTTATGAGGATTTGACCCGTGCAGCCTCACTGGCCAAGCAAGCAGTTGCCAAAGACCTTAAGGTGAAGTCAGAATTTACGGTCACTCCAGGTTCTGAGCAAATCCGTTTCACCGTGGAGCGCGATGGCATTTTGGATGAGTTTGAGAAAATTGGCGGTGTCGTACTGGCTAATGCCTGCGGGCCTTGTATCGGTCAATGGGCTCGTCACACCGATGATCCTAGTCGTAAAAACTCCATCATTACCTCCTTTAATCGTAATTTCTCCAAGCGCAACGATGGCAACCCCCAAACCCACGCCTTCGTCGCCTCTCCCGAGATCGTTACCGCGATGGCCATTTCTGGCGATATGACCTTCAACCCACTCACCGATACCTTGACCAACGAGCACGGTGAGCAGGTCAAGCTGGAGCCGCCAACGGGCGTTGAACTGCCGCCTAAAGGCTTCGATGTCGAAGATGCTGGCTACAATCCGCCCGCTGTAGATGGAAGCGGAGTCAAAGTAAAAGTCGATCCTAACTCTGATCGGCTGCAATTACTAACACCATTTAAGCCCATCACTCAGGAGAGCCTAATGGGCATGAGAACCCTGATTAAGACCAAAGGCAAGTGTACTACTGACCATATCTCTATGGCGGGGCCTTGGCTGAAATTTAGAGGGCATTTGGAAAATATCTCTAACAACTGCCTCATTGGAGCGGTCAACTACTTCAACGATGATACCAATAATGTCATTAACTATGTGAATGGTGAATACATGGCTGTGCCGGAGTCTGCTCTGCTCTACCAATCTAATAGCATCAGTACGGTAGTATTTGGGGAAGAAAACTACGGAGAAGGCTCTTCTCGGGAGCACGCCGCTATGGAGCCTCGCTTTCTTGGGGTCAATGCCGTGATCGTAAAGTCCTTCGCCCGTATTCACGAAACTAACCTCAAAAAGCAGGGAATGTTTGGGCTGACCTTCGTCAATCCGGTAGATTATGAACTGATCCGCCAGGATGATACCATTGATCTTTTGGGCCTCGATGAAATGGCACCGGGTAAGAACATGACTGTCGTTCTGCATCACGCGGATGGTACCGAAGATGAGTTCGAAGTGGCCCATACTTATAACTGGGCCCAGATTGAGTGGGTGCGCGCTGGATCTGCGCTGAATAAAATCCGCGAAGAAGCTGGAATCATCTGATTGCCAGGTTTTTAGCAGCTACATAAAGTCCATCTGTCTGATTCAGGCAGATGGACTTTTGTTTATTTAACTTTTCTGCAAAAAAAGTCGTACCTTTGCCCGGCTAAAAATATTTCTTAACCCCGTTCCTGCTTTTTTTTACTCAAAAACAGGGACTACAAACTGAGGATTCTTTATAATGTTAGACGAAAAGAATCTTGAAAACGAGGAGATCGAAGAGGTGACTCCCGACAACGCTGAATCAAGCGAAGAACCCACCGCAGAAGTAGCTGAAACAGCTGCTCCTACTCCCACTCCTACAACTACGGAAGAAGGAAGCGAGGAGGAATTGGTCCTCGATCCACCAGAAAATCAACACGCAGGTACGCCGCATGATGAATTCGACTGGGACTTGGGCAACCGCCACGCACTACCGTATTCTGAAACTGAAATTAAGGACTACCTGAACCAGTACGAAGCAACGTTGACTTCTGTATTGGAAAACGAGATCGTGAAGGGTAAGGTCTCTGCAATCAGCGAAGGGGATGTCGTTTTGGACATCAATTACAAGTCTGATGGTTTGATCCCCCTCTCTGAATTCCGTGACATGCCTGATCTTGCAGTAGGAGATATGGTAGAGGTCTATGTAGAAAATCAGGAAGATATTCGCGGTCAACTCGTTCTCTCTCGCCGCAAAGCTAAGCTATTGCGCGCTTGGGAAAATATCGTAGACTCTTATAACAATGGTACGGTTATCAAAGGACTCATTGTCAGTAAGACCAAAGGTGGTCTGATTGTCGATGCAGGTGGATTGGAAACGTTCCTGCCTGGTTCTCAAATTGATATTAAGCCAATCATTGACTACGATGCCTATGTAGGCAAAACGATGGAGTTCAAAGTGGTCAAGATCAACGAGCAGATCAAAAACGCCGTTGTTTCTCACAAAGCACTTATCGAAAGCGACCTGGCCGAACAGCGTGAAGCCATCATTGCCAGTCTCGAAAAAGGACAGGTACTGGAAGGTCTGGTTAAAAATATCACCGATTTCGGTGCTTTCCTCGATCTGGGAGGCGTCGACGGACTCCTTTACATCACCGATATTTCTTGGGGACGTATTTCTCATCCAAGCGAAATACTGGCCCTCAACCAGAAGATCAATGTGGTGGTACTCGATTTCGACGAGAACAAGAAGCGGATTTCTCTGGGTCTCAAGCAATTGCAGCCTCATCCGTGGGAAGTACTCGAAGAAACCATCTCCGAAGGGGCCAACGTCAAAGGGCGCATTGTCAATATCGAAGATTACGGGGCTTTCCTCGAAATCAAACCCGGTGTTGAGGGCTTAATCCACGTTTCTGAGGTTACCTGGAGCAACCAGCCGATCAATGCCAGAGAATACTTTAAGCTCGGACAAGAGTACGAAGCAAAAGTGGTCACTATCGATCGCGAAGATCGCAAGATGTCGCTGAGTATCAAGCAGCTGTCTAAAGATCCGTGGAGCGATATTGAGACACGCTTCCCACTCGAAAGCCGTCATACAGGGGATGTTAAGAACCTGACGCCTTATGGGGTGTTCGTCGAGCTAGAAGAAGGAATCGGCGGTATGGTACACATCTCCGACCTGTCTTGGACCAAGCGTTTCTCTCATCCTTCTGAGTTTACTAAAGTTGGTAACGACATCGAGGTGGTGATTCTGGATATTGATAAAAATAGCCGCAAGCTGTCTTTGGGCCATAAGCAAATCGAGGAGAATCCATGGGATACTTTCGAAACAGTATTCTCTGTTGGTTCCTACCACGAAGCAACGCTGCTGCGCCGCGACGATCGCGGAGCCATCGTTCAGCTGCCTTATGGCCTCGAAGCCTTCGCACCCATCAAGCACATCCGCAAAGAAGATGGCGCACTGGCTGAGGTAGATGAGAGCCTGACCATTAAGGTAATCGAATTCAACCGCGACGATAAGCGTATCCTCGTCTCTCACCTCCGCTATTTGGATGACATCCGTAGAGAGGCTGATGAAACGGTAAGACGCGGTCGTGAGGAGGAAAGACAGAAGACCCGCAAAGCGGTACAGAAGCAGCAGTCGAAGGTAGAACGTACTACCCTTGGTGAGCTGGACGTCTTCTCTCAACTGAAGCAGCAATTCAACCAGGATGCCGCAAAGGCGGAGGCTACTCCCGCTCCAAAACCTAAGGCAGAAGCTCCCGCTCCAGAAGCAACAGCTGGGGAAGACCTGAAGAAAATCGAAGGCATTGGTCCTAAGATTGAAGAACTGCTCAACGCAGCCAACATCAAAACCTTCAAAGACCTGGCGGATGCCGATGCAGACAAGCTCAAGTCTATCCTGGAGGAAGCGGGTAACCGTTATAAGGTACACGATCCAACAACCTGGCCTAAGCAAGCGGAAATGGCGGCTGCCGGAGAGTGGGATAAACTGAAAGAATGGCAGGATGCTTTACAAGGAGGTAAAGAATAATCCAGCCTTAAGATACTAGCAATTGGCGCGGCTCCTCGGTCTTTGATCGGGGAGCTTTTTTTTGTATCATTGTCAAATGAAATATTATTATCTCTTCCTCTTTCTGGGGTTCATGGCGTGCCAGAATTCGAACCCCAACCAGGCCCAACCAGGTGAAGCACCGTCCAATGTACTGTCTCCCGCTGATTTTGAAACCCAATTCAAGAATACAGAAAACGCCCAGCTGCTAGATGTTCGTACCCGAAAAGAGTACGACGCTGGTCATATCGAAGATGCCTACCTCATCAACTTCTTTGGGGCTGATTTTGCTGCTCGTCTCGAAAAGGAATTGGACAAAGAAAAGCCTGTATTTGTCTACTGTAAAGCGGGAGGCCGTAGTGCCAAGGCCAGTACCAAGCTTCAAGAATTAGGATTTAAAGAGGTCTACGATCTCGAAGGTGGCTATACCGCCTGGACCCGCCACAAAGCACGGTAAACGAGGCGGTTTTGCGGAAAAGCTTGCTCTTGTTATTTTGTTTAACTATTTTTTGATAAATTGTACTCGATGTTAAACAAAATGACAGTATTGCTGTTCTCAAATTTTGTTGAATAGTATCTATTGAGCATTTCTCAAGCTAAAAATCTACACTGTGGCCCGAAAAGCAATTATCATTGGATCTGGATTTGCCGGTTTATCGACCGCTAGCTGTTTGGCCGAAAAAGGCTACGACGTTACAGTGCTCGAAAAAAATGCTTTGCCGGGGGGCCGCGCCCGCAAATTTGAAGCAAAAGGCTTTACTTTTGATATGGGGCCTAGCTGGTACTGGATGCCTGAGGTATTCGAAAATTTCTTTGGCCGCTTCGGCCGCAAGCCTTCGGATTACTACCACCTTGTTCGACTCGATCCTTCTTATTCGGTATTCTTTGGTCAGGATGACATTATGGAGGTCCCCGCCAAGATGGACGACCTCTGTGCGATGTTCGATCGCTATGAGCCCGGAAGCAGTAAGCAGCTCAAGCGTTTCCTCAAAGAAGCCCATTATAAGTATGAGGTGGGGATGAATGAATTTGTCTTCAAACCTGGCCACTCCATTTTCGAATTTGCTGATATTCGAGTACTAAAGAGCTTGTTCCGCCTACAGCTTTTCAGCTCTATGTCCTCGCATGTTCGTGGCTTATTCAACCATCCACAATTGATTCAGTTATTGGAATTTCCCGTGCTGTTTCTTGGGGCTACTTCTCAGAAGACGCCAGCACTGTACAGTCTAATGAATTATGCAGACATGGCATTGGGCACTTGGTATCCGATGGGGGGGATGTATAAGATTGCTGAGGGGATGTACAGATTAGCGAAGGAACTGGGCGCTAAATTTCGGTTCGATGAGGCGGTCCGCCGGATAGAAGTGGTTGAAGGGCAGGCCCGGAAGGTCATTACCGATCAGGGGAGTTACATGGCTGATGTTGTCATTGGAGGTGCTGATTATCACCACATCGAAACCCAACTGCTGGATAAGGCCAACCGTTCTTACTCTCCTTCTTATTGGATGAAGCGGACGATGGCGCCTTCTTCTCTATTATTTTATTTGGGGGTCAATAAAAAGTTGAAAAATCTGCATCACCACAACTTATTTTTTGATGAAGACTTTGCGCGCCACGCTCATGTCATTTACGAAAAGCCCGAATGGCCAGAGAAGCCGCTGTTCTATGTGTGTAGCCCGTCGATCACCGACGCCAGCGTCGCGCCTGAAGGCTGCGAAAACCTGTTTATCCTAGTACCTCTGGCTCCTGACCTCGAGGATAGTGAAGCCCAACGAGAAAAGTGCTACGATACGGTGATGACACGTCTGGAGAAATTGACTGGCCAGGAAATTCGCAGTTCTGTAGTTTACAAGCGTTCCTTTGCCCATCGCGATTTTGTTGAAGATTACAACTCCTTCAAAGGCAATGCGTATGGCTTGGCTAACACCCTGATGCAGACCGCCTTCCTCAAGCCCAAGCTGAAAAGCAAGAAGGTCAATAATCTTTTTTACGCCGGACAGCTGACCACGCCCGGCCCGGGCGTACCGCCTTCGATCATTTCCGGCCAGGTGGTCGCCGACGAAGTATACAAGACTTTACAATCCTAACTAATACCGCAAGCTTATGAAATTATATCACCAAACTTGTACAGAATGTAGCCAGTTGATTACTCAGCGTTACAGCACTTCTTTTTCGATGGGAATTCGTCTCTTTGATAAGAAATTCAGAGGGCCAATCTATAGCATCTACGGTTTTGTACGCTTTGCTGATGAAATCGTGGATACCTTTCACGATTATCCAAAGGCAGAGTTATTGGATAATTTCAAAGCGGATACCTATAAAGCTATAGAGCAGGGGATCAGCCTGAATCCGGTCTTGCACAGTTTTCAGTTAGTGGTGAATAAATATGGGATTGAGCGGGAATTGATCGATGCTTTTTTGAAAAGTATGGAGATGGACCTGTACCACAATCAGTATGAAGACTCTTTGTACAAAGAATACATCTATGGATCAGCCGAGGTTGTTGGCCTGATGTGTATGCGGGTTTTCTGTGAAGGAGATGAAGAACTTTTCGAGCGCCTGCGCGCCCCAGCTTGTAGCCTGGGAGCCGCCTTTCAGAAGGTCAATTTCCTCCGGGACATTCGTAGCGATTACGATGATCGAGGTAGAGTCTATTTTCCTGGAGTAGACTTTAGTAATTTTTCCAATAATGCCAAACTGGAAATTGAGAAAGACATACAACACGATTTTGATATGGCCTACAAAGGCATTATCAAGCTGCCCAAAAGTGCCAAGTATGGAGTCTACCTAGCCTATATTTACTACTTGAACTTGTTTAAGAAAATCTGTCGGACTAATGCCAACAGGATTACCCAGGAGAGAATAAGAGTGCACGACGGTAAAAAAATCATGTTACTTTGCAGTTCCGCTGTAAAGAGCAGACTGAATATTATGTAAATGCCCTTGTATGGATAATGGCAGCAAGACTAGCACCCTATCGACAACCCGAACGCTGACAAGACCGCTTGCCTACCTCGTAGTAATACTGGTAGTCTTGCTGGTCGGTCTGCTTTGGGCGCGTGCTGCGGTACGGCCTGCGGATTACCAACTCTCTATTTTTCAATTCGGAAGTGTTGCCTTTTTTGAAACTTCCAATCTCTACTACTATTTACACCTCTTCACCTTTGTGCCTGTCTTTTTGCTGAGCTTTGATCGGCGAGTACATTTTTATACCCGCTGGCCTGCTCTTCTTCCGGCAATCGCCATTGTCGGCGCATTTTTTATCCTCTGGGACGTATTCTTCACCTATCTACATGTCTGGGGCTTCAACGATACCTATTTCGCAGGAACCACCTTCTTGCACTTGCCAATTGAGGAGTGGTTATTTTTCTTTACCGTACCCTATGCCTGCGTTTTTATTTATGCATGTTTGAACTATTACCTTCCCAAAGATTACCTGGCTCCTTACGAGCGCTACATAACACCCGGTCTGGCCTTGCTGCTTTTCGTTTTGGGGCTACTCAACTGGGATCAACTCTATACGGCTACCACTTTCTTACTGACTGCAAGCTTTCTGTTCTACCATTGGTGTTTTATCCCGAATACTTACCGCAGTCGATTTTATTTGGCCTACCTAGTCTCCATCATTCCCTTTCTCATCGTTAACGGCGTTCTGACCGGTGGATTCACCGAACAACCTGTTGTGATGTACAATCCATTGGATAATTTTGGGATTCGAATCGGTTCCGTTCCGATTGAGGATACTGTTTATTCCTTATTAATGTTGATAGGGGTAACGACCTTTATGGAGCATTTCGAAAAGTAGAAAAAATTTAATTC
>JBCDGZ010000193.1:0-11318 GCA_038750655.1 Bacteroidota bacterium
GTTGATCAATAATTTCGATCATCATTGCTGGATACTTCGGTGTCCAGGAAAGAAAATAAAAAACATGATTACAAAACAAATCAAATACCTGCTGGCGGGCCTACTGCTGCTGATCGGCCTTGCCGGGGAGCTGCAAGCCCAGGCCAGTCTGGTAGAAACCGAGCTGACTTGGGTGGTCAATAACAGCACCCAGCACATTGCAGCGGAGGCGCTGCCGGCTGATGCCGATGGGTACCTCGACTTTATCTGGGATGGTTACCTGGTTTACTATGGATTTTACAAAAACCAAATCCCCAACTTTACAACTGGCCTTGATTTTGGGGTCTACCTGAGTGGTAGCTCTGTCTATGTCCGCCATAACAATGGTTGGCATTATCAGGGGACGATCGGAAGCGCAGGGGACCACTTTCGGGTTGCCAAAGAAGGCGATAATTATGTGATGTACCACAATGGTACCGCGCTGTACACCGGTAGCATCACCGCCGGGCTAACCGTCTACCCCTACATTCGCGACAACAATGGCGTAAACAGAGATCGTTTGGAATACTTCAAAAAACCTCCGGTCTACACCCCCGAATGGGTAGCCAATAATAGCAGTTATTACCTTACTTCCGAGTTTTTGGGCCGGGGCCAGGATGGCTTCGTCGAGTACGAATATAGCGGGGACAATTACCAAATGATTGGCTTCAGTAAGAGTAAGAATGTAGCCTTTGATCAGTTTGTCGCCCGCTTGTTCTACAGGACGTCTAACCAGCGCATGTACATGTACCTCAACGGTACCTATAAGGGCTCGATCAGTGCCCCCCTAACTAATGGGGATAAGCTGATTATTGAACGTAAAGGCTCCACGATGATTTACTCTGCTGGTAACGCACAACAGCGCTATGCCGTTGATGGCAACCTGGACATCCATCCCTGGTGCTATGAATATACGTCCGGTGCTAGGAATCAAGTCAAGACCTCTTTTGAGGCTAGGGGAGGCGTCTGTCAGGATTATTTTGATCGATTGCCTTCTTACGTGAATGTGAATGCGGATACTTATTATCCCCCTTCTCCTACCAACGAGAGTTGGAACATCGTACACACCAAGACTTACGATGGAGAGGGAGAAGGCTCCTGTCATGTATTGAAAGAAACGAAATCGTATACCAACGAAAGTGGTCATACTGTACAGATTCAGAATAAAGACTACCTGACTGGAAAGGTCTGGGCAACTGAAACGATCTACGATTACCTCGGACGCCCGGCCCTCACCTCTCTGGCTGCACCCACCGGACAGAATGTCTTGCAATACAAAATCAACTTCATCCGTGATGCTACCGGCCTTCCCTACGGTTTGGACGACTTTGATCGCACCTTTAACAGCAGTGGTGTACAGACCTCCGATAAAACCAACTTGCCCAACATCGTCGGCAGCCAAGCCAACACCCTTGGGGCCTGGTACAGCTCCGCCAATACCGAAGAGCCCTGGCAGGCTACCACCCATTACCCCTACGCCCGCCGGGAGTATAGCGAGCTGACTGGCCTAGTCCGCCGCGCTGCCGATCCCGGTAACGCCCAACGTATGGGGAATGGCAAGGAGACGATGAGCTTTGCGATGCGAGCGGGGAATGAGTTGCGCTATGTCATTGGTCGTAAGAAACCGATGTGCGTACTCGCTGGTACTTCCTACGATGAAGGAGGCAACATCTCTGCAACCTGCACTGATCCTGGAACGATCTACAATAGCCGTTTTACCAAAACCATTACGGTCGATGCGGACGGCAAGGCCATTATCTCCTTTCAGGACGACAGCGGTAATGAGATTGCCCGAGCGCTGAGTGGTAAGGTCAATGGAGCAAATAAAAAAATTCAGAATACAACCCTGGGTATTCCAGCTGGCGAGTACCACGATATTCACGTTACGGATGCCGATAATACCATTAACGTCTGGGCGGGCGGAGGCTCCGTTACCCCTTATGATGTGTATGATTTAACGACTGATCAAAAGATCATTTCCAACTCTACGGCCCACCCCATGACCTTATCTCCGGGTTTTTATCGCTTCGTCTCTAAGACTGGCTATTTAACCCTCAATTACGACCTCAACTATTACAATTTTAGCTTGAGTATTTACGATAAGCGGAATCAGCTCATCGCCTCGGTTGCCCCGAAGGATGTGGTGTACGACGAGACTGATCCCCAGCATCATGCTTTTACTTTTTATCGTTACAATTCTCACGGTCAATTGATCTGGGAGGAAAGTCCTGACGTCGGTCGCACCACCTATTTCTATCGTAAAGATGGCAAGGCTCGCTTTTCACAAAATGCCAAGCAGGCTGCGGTCAATGATTTTTCTTACATTAAGTACGATGGGGTAGGGCGTAAAATTGAAACCGGAGAGTACATCCAAGTTCCTGGAAGCCTCAGTAATTTGTCTTCCTATGTAGATAACGATAGCTATCCTTCTTATTCATTGTACAAACACGAAGAAGTATACACTAGCTACGAGGTCTCTGACCCCGCCTTACCTTCGAATCGAGCGCAAAAATTTGTGCAAGGGCAAGTAGCCAAAATCAGCAACGATGATGGGACAATGTGGTACAGCTATGACCAAGAAGGACGACTGAGCTGGTTGGGCCAATCCGTCAGTGGGTTATCCGGGATCAAGTATACCGACTATAAATATGACTTGTTGGGGAAGGTCACCGAGGTCATCTATCAGGAAGGACAGACGGAGGAGTTCCGGCATCATTATACCTATGATGACAATAACCAAATGACCAGTGTCAGCACTCGCACGGATGGGAGCGATACGACAATACCTAAGTTACAGGCCCAGTATAAGTATACCTCCTCTGGTGATATGGCGCGCACCAATCTGGCCGAAGGGCTAGAGCGCAAGCACTACGTATACACCCTCGACGGGGCACTGAAGGCCATTAATCCCAAGGATATGACCTCTGGGAATATCCATTCGCATAGGCATGTGTTTAGTATGGCCTTGGATTACTATCCCGAAGATTACATTGCTGCCAATGGATCGAAGGCGGGTAAGGTAGCTGATCTGATGGACGGCTCAACTTTTCCTTATCCCGGGCAAGCGAATTACACGGGACTAATCGCCGTACAGCGATGGAAGACGCGGGCCTCCGTAGGAGGAAACGACTATTCCGGGCATTTCGCCTACGCCCATCGATACAATCATCGGAATGAATTGATCAAGGCCACCTTTGGGGAGATCACTCCGAACTCCGGCTCTTTCTATGATGGTAACTTTAATAGTATGAATGACTATAAAGTACAGTTTGCCGGAGATGGGTATGACGAGAATGGGAACATCCAGGGGTACGCTCGCTATGGCCAGGGAGGAACCGTACTGGATAATGTATCTTATCAGTACGACTATTCCAACGGAAAAAATCGCTTGACTCAAATTTTCGATTTTTCGGGGGCTAGCACGGTGGGGGACCTTCCTTCGCAGGGGGCTAATAATTATGCATACAACCAAATTGGTCAGTTGACAGAGGATGTAAGTGAAGACCACAAAATAGTTTACAACACCGCCGGTAAAGTCATTGAGGTACGAACGAGAGGTACTAACTTACTGAAGGTAGCTTTCAAGTACGGACCTGATGGCCAGCGGGTAAAGAAGCTCAGCTATAATACAAGTGGTACTTTGATAAAAACGACTTGGTACCTCCGAAGTTCGGGAGGTGTTATTCAAGGAATTTACGAAAAGGAAGGCAGCAGTAGCCCGGCTTTGACAGAATGGGCCATCTTGGGAATGGGCCACCTTGGAACAGCATTGAATGGTGGTAGTGGCATTAGTTATGAGTACGAACTTAAGGACCACCTAGGGAATGTTCGTGCTGTGTTACAAGGGGGAAGCTCCAATGTTCAGGAGGTGGAGTATTATGCAGATTACTATCCTTATGGCTGGACTTTGCCGGGGCGCAATGGAGGGGCGAGCCGTTATGCTTATCAGGGAGAGTATGCAGAGAAGGATGAGGAGACGGGCTGGATCGCATTTGAGCTGCGGATGTACGAGGCACGGATAGGTCGCTGGATGGCTACTGATCCTAAAGAGCAATACTGGAGTCCATACATGGCAATGGGGAATGATCCGATAAATGCCGTTGATCCCAACGGAGGCTGGACGGATTACAAAAATAAAAAGACCGGAGAAGTCGTGCATGTAAATGATGGAATCAATCAGACGATTGAGATTTCGAATACTTTCTGGTACCTTGCTGTGGGATTATCCCGTTCGGGAGTCAGTGATCCAATTGACAATGCCTTTAATCAGGCTTTGATGTCTATGGAAAGCAGTGTGCTGATTAGCAGTACTTCATTTTCTTTCAGTCAGTCAGACTTATCGGACGCTTGGGCTTATCAGCGAAGAAATATTGCTGGTGGAAGTACAGATGATTGTTTGACTACTGTTTGTGGCGCGACGAGGAGAATTTTCTCTGGTGAAAATCTGAATTTTACGATTGCTGCAAATATGACCCTAGAGGGAAATAAACCGGGCAATAATATGAACAAGACCATGCAGTACCTGCTTAATATCGGTAAGGCTGGTGGAACGCCACTGATTTATAACAAGCGAGGAAGTAACTCAACCTATCCAGGAAATATAGGTCTTGATCTGTACAATAGAACGACGCCAAATAGTATTTCAGCCTGGGGCGTGAGCTTGGATTACGCTTATCACAGTTTAATGGCCTATATTGATCGAACGGGAACCCAAACTACTTACTACCTAGTAGATCAGTTCGAATTCCAGTCATTTACAAATGCTGCTGATTTTAATACGGCAGTTAATAGCAGTTTCCACAGTTCAAAATGGACAAGGCATCGTACCATCTTTACTCAATACCAACAATAAAATGAGATTTATTTTTCAATGTTTAATTATTTTGCTTTTTGTTGCTTGTGAGTCAAATCCAACAGCGGATGTCCAAAAGGAAACGCCGACCAAGGATACTACCATCATCCAACAAATACCCGCTGCCGAGCCGACTCCCCAGCAGGATTGCTTTCAGACCCTGTTCGAACGGATGCTCAATGAGCAACGATACACCGTAAAAAAAGACGAATACGAACAGCTTACGCGCTCGGGATTGATCCTCTGTTTTTTACAACAGAACGAATCAGATTTTGCGGCACTGGAAAAGCATACCAAGATAAGTATGCACGATCCTACGGAGATGGAACATCCCGTGTTGGTCAATCAACTGGTCTTTCCTGATGAGCGTCGCGCTACGATACTATTCGATAAGTTGGATAGGGGATACCACAACAATTGTCTGGGCATGAAAGAGCCCAATTTCCTGATTCAGGAAAACAACCAAGTTTATATTTTCTTTGTAGATGCAGAATACTACCGGTCGGTACTCGAAGCCTTCCAGGCTGCATTAGACGAAGAACTGAAGGCTTGTAAAAACCTGCGATTAGGAGCGTGTTAATCGGGTCCGACTTTATCCTGTAGATACGGATTCCCCTGTTGCATTTGCGATAGGGGAATCTTTCTTTTCTTTTCCAAAAACCGCTATTTTTTTTAGGGAACAGGTTGGCTAAGAATCGAATGTTAATTTTATATTCTTATGTATGTTCACATTGTTATTATCCCATATAATAACTACCTTTGTACCTCATAATGCTCTCGTAAATAAATGGTACTCAAAAACTCCATTCAATAGTAAAATATACTACCCTCATAAAGACACTCCACAATTCTATTGTCCACAAAGTTTAAGTTACACTAATCGAGAAAATTAGTTGACAAATTCTATTATCTGATCGGTTCTTACGAACGGGTCGGCTAGCTCTGTATATCAATAACAAAAATAAAATAGCCAATGAACTCATTAAACAAACCGCCACCTAACTTGGCTTCTCTGCCATTGTTTATATTCCTCGAGTTTCCTTTTTACTGTGACTAATCAGATTAGACATTTACTATTTATGGATGCACATTAGAAGCATTAGTTAGATCAAAAAAGAACGGCAAAAATCGATTGTTGTAGCGCTGCTACAGCTGGTATTGCTATGCCAGGTTAACTGCTTTCAACGGCATCTTTAGCTAAACCAAAATAACATGAAATACAAAATTAGCTTACGAAAACGAAGACTAGCGATCTTCTTACTAATTAGCTTTTTGCAGAGCGTTGTCCTCCCTCCGGTCGCCAGCGCCCTGACCTCCGGCCCCACCGCGCCGGAGGCCATGAGCTTCGAACCTGTCGACGCCACTGACATGGTCAACCTCATGACCGGAGACTTCACCTACAACGTTCCCTTGCTCGAAGTCCCGGGCCCCGAAGGCGGCTATCCGCTCTCGCTGTCCTACCACGCCGGCATCAAGCCCCTCGAAGATGCTTCCTGGGTGGGGCTGGGTTGGAACCTCTCGCCCGGCGCCATCAACCGCGCCGTCAACGGCTACCCCGATGATCACAAAGATGTGACGCGCAGTGTCGAGGATTACTGGGAGGGCGGCTCTACTAAGACCTATTCCGTTGGTGTGGGAATTGGCATTCCTGGCGGCCCGCAGCTAGGGCTGGACATCTCGGTGTCCAATGATACCTACCGAGGTTTTGGGGGCGATGTTGGCCTCTCCGTCGGTGTGGGCAAAGAGTATGGCTTGAATGCTTCGATCGGCGTTTCGGTGGGCTCTTCGGGCTTTCGGGCCGGCCCTCAGATTGGGCTGGCCTCGCAGGCGGGCTACGGCCTGTCGGCAGGTTTCTCCACCGATTTCAAAGGAGGCAGTGCGGCCTCTTTGGGCGTATCACACCGAGGCTCCATGTCTGCACTTGGTGTATCCCTAAGTTCCCAGGGGGTAACGCCTTCGCTGAAAGCAGGCGGAGTCACTACCTACCAGCACAATAACAATTCTGGTAATATTTCCACCAGCACAATGGGAGGAGGTATTGGTATTCCCATTGGTCCGGTGATCCTCAGCCTGGGCTTCCGCCATACGCGTTATTGGATGCACGAAACGGATATGGTCAATACCAACGGTACGCTGTACGCCAAAGATAGCCATCCTGGTGTACTCAGCAATAAGGTGATTCAGGATGAGCACGTTAGCTTTGATTCCTACTCGCTGCACCAAACTGACATCAATATCGCCGAGCATTTTGATCCCGAGTGGGTACAAGGAGGAAGCTATCCCTCTTACGATCATTATAGCGTGAGTGGCCAAGGCATCAGCGGTAACATTCAGCCCTATATTTTTGAAAATGGCTCTTTGTATCGCAAGCAAATCCGCAAGTCGGGTAATCATCGCGATTTGTCGTTCTACCATATGCGTTCCTTCACCAGAAAAGTCAATTTCCGGTTTGTCAATGATTTTTCTAATACCTTACAGATCAATCCTCCGAGCTTGACCCTGAGTGTAACGAGCCCTTATTCTTCGTACCAGTCCTTTTCTCAAATCAACTACACCGGCTATAACTCTACTGATCAGCATCTGGCGGGTTCAAAGCACATTGAGTGGTACACCAATCAGGAGATTATCAATGGTACTGCCAGTACTTTGATGGACTACCCTGGGATCAGCAATGTCGAGCGAACTACCCATTCTAGCATAAATGATTTGTTGGACCAGATGGGCGGTGTCAGCATCACCAACGAGAGTGGAGTGACGTATCACTACGCACTTCCGGTTTATTCTTTCGATGAGTATTCTTACACGCGCAAAGAAGATAGCCAGGGATCGGAGAGTTGGAACAAGCAGTACAACGACGAACCCTACGCTTACACCTGGTTGCTCACTGCCGTCACCGGGCCTGATTATGTGGACAAGAATGATAATGGCCGGGTAGATAAAGATGACTGGGGGTACTGGGTAGAATTTGAATACGGGAAGTGGGCGCACGATTTTGCCTGGCGCAGCCCCTCTACTGAAACTTTCCGCGACATCAACGAAAAATCAGATAACTTTGCTTACGGTAAAAAAGCCATCTACTATTTGGATGCGGTAAGGACACGTACCCATACTGCACTCTTCGTCAAAGACATTCGCAAGGATGGAAAATCGGTGACCAGTAGAGCGGACGGAGGCTTCATTCCGCGACAGACCACGGTCTGTTTTCAGAATTACCCTTTTCCTATTAACCACCTGGGCTACACCGAGCTTCCAATCAGCCCGATGCGTTTGGATAAAATTCTGCTGTTTAAGAATACGGCTTTAGAGGAGAATAATGTTAACCTAAACACCGTTCGGACGCATGGTTCTATGCCGGGGGATCAGGTCAGCTACTACAGTCCTTGTACGCAACAATTTATCAATAAAAAATTCCATTACAGCGACAAGGTCATTGACGTTTCAGATATGGGCCAGTCGGCAATGGCGGCGGTAATGGGTGATGCCTTGAAAACCATCGAATTTGATAATGATCACTATGATCTCTGTCCGGAAACGGCCAATAGCTTCAACGAATTTACGCAGCTCTACTCCGCTGCTCCGGGGACTTTGACTAAAGCAGGGAAGCTAACCCTGAAGTCCATCAAATATAGAGGACGGAACAATGCGACTACCATGCCACCACTCAACTTTAGCTATGATTACGACAATCCAACAACCCACAATTACAATGTAGGCTCCTCTAGTCAGTCCATCTGGATTGGTGGTGCGAACCCAGATTGGGTAGGGGATATGGTGAAGTATACCTACGGCGGAAAGGATTATTATATGCTGTTGACTGGATTCTTTGGATCGAGCAATTTCAATATTGTTCCTCTCGGAGAGAACATCCCACACAGCAGTCACAGTGGAGCTGGAGGGTATAACTTAGTGCGGACCAAGAATGTACCTTTTAGCCATAGCAAGTACGATTATTGGGGCTACTACCGACCAGACTTCACCCAAGGTAGTGCTGTTTCACCAAGTAATATTGCTCGTATTCCTACAACCCTGTCTGCTCGCAATGGAGATGCCTGGTCGCTTCGTGAAATTGAAACCAGCCTGGGGGCTAAGGTGGAGATTGAATACGAAAATAAATATTACCAGGATAATGTTTGGCAGAAGTACGATCAGCTGAATTTTATCAGTGCCACGAGGGTGTTTAGTGACACGCGATTGGAATTGGAGTTCCGAGAGAATATCAATATTGAGGACGCTTTTGCCGTCGGCGATATTATCAAATTTACAGGATACGAAATTGATAGAAGTACAGGCTTCCCCGTTTTTTCATTGGAAAAAGACCGATCACTTTATGTCCATACGGTAAGCCCAGATAAGCTAGTTGTCGGCAATCCATTCCCCGCCGTCAATGAGGTCTTTGATAAGGGCTTTATCAAATTTATGCGTTCTGGTAATGCCTTTGGCAATGGTATTCGTACCAAGTCCATCGCGGTGAAAGGAGATGGCAATACACGGAAGACCAACTACAGCTACCAAGATGGCTGTATCAGTTACAATCCTTCTTCCTTAGAGTATATTCCGCCCTCGGGTGCTCCCAATAGTTCGACTTACGAAGAATACTTTAAAGAAGACCTGTCCTTGGTGATTGCATTGGCTAGAGAATTACCTGCTCCAGCAGTCATGTACGAAACGGTGAGCGTTGGCGAAGAGTACAATGGCGTGACCGTACCGGGCTCCAGACGCTATACCTTCCAAGTGCCTAAAGAGGATATGGTAACGATGAACTATTCTTCTATTCAGTACGCCAGTACCAGCGGTCATTCGGATGTGGAGGAACTGTCTAAACGTACCGTGACGCTGAAAGATAAAACCGCACAGATCGGTAATCTGCTCAAGGTAGAAACCTTCAATGGACAGGGTTTGGTGACTTCCAGAACCGAGAATGATTATACGGATGATGAAGCTGGGGAGAGTGAATCTGATTACGACGCCTATGATGATCAGGGAATCATCCACCAGGCCTTCCACGAGCTGCGGACCAAGCATACGGGCAATGAAGATCATCGCTACATTAAAGGCGTTGTCAGTGTAAGACAGGAATTTCCTTCTATCCTCAAGAGCACTTCTAACTACAGTCAGAACCTGACTACGGTAACCAAAAATACGAAGTATGATTTCTACTCCGGTCAATTGTTAGAGACCGAGACGGAGAATCACCGGGACGAGTTCTACCGTCAGGAATCTATTCCAGCCTACAAGAAATATTTTGATATGGGCTTAAAGGTGAACTATCCGAATAATCGACATATGCTCTCCCAGACAGCTTATACCCAGACTTCCGAGATCGATAGCTGGGAAGGTAGTATTATGGGAGTGCTCAACGCCGAGGCCACGACTTGGAACGACGATTGGGAGTACCGAACGCCTACTTCTTACGGTTATTACAACGACATCCCTTCTTCGGTGACGCCGGACAAAATCTGGCGCAAGCACAAGCAGTTGGTTTGGCGGTCGGCGGTTAATCCTGATGGTACAATGACCACAAGCCCTAATACCAGCAACCAAGACATCGACTGGGCGGCCAGCAGTCCGAATTCTTCCAACTGGGAGGCGGTCAATACCTTCACTCGCTACGATCGCTATTCTAAGCCGTTGGAGGCAGTAGATATGGACAACAACTATGCGTCGGTGAAAATGGGCTACGATGAATCTTTGATTATTGCGACCAATGGTAAAGCGCGCTATACGGAGTTTGCTTTCTCTAGTGCAGAAGATTATGATCCGAGTACTGGATTCTTTGGAGGAGAGGTGCTGAAAGGAAATGGTTCGGTGAACACCTTTCCGCATGCACAAGGCGTCTCGCATACCGGGCAGCATATTCTAGGTCTGAACAATGGTGAAGAGGGTTTTATTTTCAAAGCTAAAATTGGAACCGACGTGGAGCAATTCAGTACCAGAGGTCGCCGCTATCGCGCTAGTGTTTGGTGGTTGCCCAACGGGCCAGGAGCGGATTTGAATCAGGGTAAATTGTTCTATCGCATCGAAAACTCAAGCGGAGGAATCTTGCATTCCGGAAGCCAGGTCTTGTCGCCTGACTACGATCGAAAAGCGGGCAATTGGCACCAGCTGAATTTGGACATCGAAATTCCTTCGGGGTACAACAATCATTACCTCGTGGTTGGAGTGCGCAACGACAACAGCTCGGCCTATGAGCTCTACTTCGATGACTTCCGCTTCTATCCTTCGGATGCTCCTTTTAAGGCTTATGTCTACGATAAGGAAACCGATGAGCTGACCTTCATTTTGGATGAGAATAATATGTTCACCCAATTCGAATACAACGATCAAGGGCAGTTGATCCGAACCTATGTTGAGACCACAGAAAACCCCAAGGGTAAGCGCCTGCAAACGGAGCATGACTACCACTACAAGCGCCCGATGAACTAAGCGAGTAGGGGAGTTATAATCATTA
>JBCDGZ010000194.1:0-11172 GCA_038750655.1 Bacteroidota bacterium
ACACCAACCTAGTGTTCAATGAAGTAAAACGTTTAAGTCAAGGGTTAAACTTCAAAGATAATTACTTTAGGTAAAATGTATCCAACCTTCAAATTAAAAAATAGGAAATGAAAGATAAAGAAGCTTTCAGAAATGCGCTTATTCAAAAGATCAAAGAAGTAGACGAGATAAAATAACCTCACAATAAGGAATACATTCTGGCGTTTCAAAATCAACGAATTGTTCACCCAACCAATCTACTAAATGAAACAACCACTTTTCTTACTCCTCCTGATTATTGTCATCCAATCTTGTACAACTGACGCACCAACAACCACAACTCCGCCCCTCTCCAATGACAAAGCCCTGAAGCTCGACACGCTCTTTGAAGAGCTTTATCGAGAAGGAGCATTCAACGGGAATGTGCTCGTGGCAGAAAAAGGGACTATCATTTTTGAAAAAAGTTACGGGCTGGCCAATGAGCAAACGAAGGAACCTCTTAATAAGCATACCGTATTTGAATTGGCGTCTGTATCGAAGCCATTTACTGCAATGGGCATTGTTCTGCTTGCTAAAAAAGGGAAAGTAGCCTATGATGATATGATCAGTAAATACATTCCCGAATTAAATGATTATAAGGGCATTACCATCAAGCATCTGCTCATTCATACCAGTGGGTTACCCGATTATATGCAACTCGCTGAGGAGCATTGGGACAAAACTAAAATGGCGACCAATGAGGACATGATCAATCTTTTCACCCAGTTCAAACCCGCCGTAGAATTTGCACCAAATGAGCACTGGGACTATAGCAATACAGGGTACCTACTTCTGGCGACCATCATCGAAAGGGTGAGCGGATTGTCTTTTGGGGAATACCTGCAGGAAAATATTTTCACCCCCCTGGACATGAAAAATTCCTTTGTTTACAGAAGACGATTTCAACCGAGGACTGTTCAAAACTACGCACAAGGCTATATTTTGGCGGAGGACTCCAATAAGAAAATTCTGCCAGATGAGCTGGGGACAGATGATTACTCCGTTTATCTGGATGGTATTGTCGGAGATGGGATGGTGAATTCGAACACCCATGATTTGTTAAAATGGGATCGAGCGCTTTACGGCAATAGCCTGATCGACGAGGAGGATAGACGCCTGATTTTTTCTTCTTACCCAACGAAGGACGGAGAGGAAACGGATTATGGTTTTGGATGGACCGTTGATAGTACGGAAACTTACGGTAAAGTTGTGTCCCATGCAGGTGGCTGGGCGGGCTACAGAACTTACATTGAAAGAAACTTGGACAATGACAAAACCATCATCATTCTTCAAAATAATTCACTGCCGGCAACCAAGACCCCCAAAAAAAATACCCGTAGAATTGTGTATGAGCAGGCTGTTGAGAAACCCATCAAGCTGGCTAATATTATCCTACAGCTTTATGCTGGAAAATACTTGAACGAGAAACAAAAAGAAAAGGAAATCTTGTTTGAAAACGATAAACTCTATGTACCAATGAGTCCTGACTTTAAAGTCGAACTCATTCCAGTATCCCAAACGAAATTCATTGTTGATGGATTCTCCCCGGAGGTTACTTATACCTTTACGGTCAATGAAGCAACTGGTGAAGTTGAGCAATACCGGGTGCAACAAGTAGCGCAAGGTATAGATAGAACGGCGAAGCGAATACCGTAACGCTGCAACTGGTAAAGCCCGGAGACGACTTCTGCTGAGCTAAATAGGTACTTAAAATTGCGGTATCCCCTCTTTGCGGGGACCGCAGCTTGGGCTCCGAGGTGAGCTGCTATCAACGCTTTTCCAGCCAATATTAAAGCACAACTATTGATTTTCTTCCCCGGATTGGCGTTCTTTACAACATCAATCGGCTTGGCACAGCGATTGATGCTTGATATTAACACACTAGAAAACACTTTGGAAGGCAACCTCATAGATAAAATCTCCCGCTCCTTTAGCATCGAACTGCCCGTCAAGGACAGCATGGATGACTACCTGGATTTCATCATTCCGCTGGTGCGCCCCTGGGGCGAAGATCTCTACGAACAGGAGTACTACCTCAACACGCGCTGGCTGGAAATCAGCGATGAGGACGCTTTTCACGAATCCATCCTGCATATTTTTCAAGTAGAAGGCAGCTATCTGATCTCCATCGATGGGAATATCTCCCAACGCGGATGGAGCATTCTCCCCAAATCCAATACCCTTATCCTACAGGAGGCCGACCAATCGATACAGGGCGAGCTGTACGACCTGGCCTTTATGAACGCCGATTTTTTCATCCTCCGCAAGCACGGCAACCAAAAGCGCAAAGGCAACAAAAAGTACTTCGTCATGGCGCGCGAGTCGCTGGTGCGAGGCTTGGAATGGCGAGATGTTATGGAGCTGATGTTCAATCGCTACCGCAACAACTCACAATTCATCGTCATCGTGGCCGTTATTATCTTTATACTGGCTGCCCTAGTCGTCCTTTCCTTTTTCTAGTTTCTAGCTCAAGGTTTAAGAATACAGAAATTCGTATTTTTGTGAGGATTTCTGCACAAAAGCTTAATTTAGCCAACAAAATTGCGGACTATGCCATTGGATCAGATAGATGTAGATAACGATTTGCCGGCAGCACAGACGGGTGAGAAGGAAATGTCTTTTTTGGATCATTTGGAGGAACTGCGCTGGCACCTGGTACGTGGGGTATCGGCCATTGGAGTACTGGCCGTCATTGCCTTTGCCTCTGGCCAATGGGTGTTCGATACTATCATTATGGCTCCTTTGGATAAAGGGTTCATCAGCTACCGGATCATCAACTCTGCCATCCCTGGCCTGGAGTTCTACCCGCCGCCGGACTTGGAGCTCATCGCGGTGATGTTTGGGGAGCAATTCATTGTTCACCTCAAAACCTCCTTCGTGCTAGGGGTCGTGCTGTCTTTTCCTTATTTGTTTTGGGAAATATGGCGCTTTATCAAACCGGGACTCTACCCTCAAGAGCGCAAAGCCGCCCGGGGAATCGTCGGCATTTGTTCCTTCCTCTTCATCGCCGGAGTGGCCTTCGGCTACTTCATCATCGCCCCCTTCGCCGTAACCTTCCTAGGGAGCTACAGCGTCGGTGCCGTCAATGCTCCTACCCTATCCTCCTTTGTCAACTATATGACCATGTTTACTGTCCCCGTCGGCGTTATTTTCGAGCTGCCCATCGTAGTCTATTTCCTGGCGAAGGTAGGCTTGCTGTATCCCCAGACGATGAAGAGCTACCGCCGGCATGCCTTCATTATCATTCTGATCCTCGCCGCGATCATTACACCACCAGATGTAGTCACCCAGTTTCTGATCGGTATCCCGCTTTATGTACTATACGAAATCAGCATTCGCATCTGTAGCCGGGTGGTCAAAAGAGCTGAAGCCAAAAGACAATAATACTGTATGCAAAATCTGTCCTCTTCTACGACGCTTCTCTTTAAGATTGTCATACCGACCTTGTGGATCACCTTTTTTGGGTCCTTTACGATTGCCCTGCTTCTTACCAAGCTGTCTAACGTCGGCCCCTACCCGATCGAGGTCTTTCGCATCGGATTTGTGATCTTTTCCATTATTGGAATCGGGCTACTCTATTGGGCCTTACTGCCCCTCAAACGGGTGGAGGCGGATGGTGAGTATTTTTACGCTACCAACTACTTCAAAACTTACCGCTACCCTCACCACAGCGTGAAGGAAATTCAGATACGTGATTATCTGATCGTCCGTTCGGTGCGACTGAAACTGCGGAAGGCGGGAAAATTTGGCCAAAAAATGACCTTTATCGCCAGCCGCCGCCGCTTCGATGATTTTTTTGCCAATCACCCCGAACTGGCCTACCTCCTCAAAGGCGATGTCCCCGACCTGGAGCCTACTTCGACCGCAGACGAATAATCGGACAGATCATCTCCTCTAACGAAATTCCTCCGTGCTGGAAGGTATTCCTATAGTAGTTGTGGTAATGATTATAATTGTTGGGATAAAGGAAAAAGCGATCATCCTTGGCAAAAATGAAGGTTGAACTCACATTCGGCCGGGGCAGGCCCGCTACGTGAGGATCGCGTACCGCTAGGACATCCCGCTTATCAAATTGCAGATTACGGCCCACCTTATAGCGCAGATTCGTCGTCGTCTCCCGATCACCCACCACCTTGGACGGCGTCTTGACGCGAATGGTTCCGTGATCCGTGGTGATGATCAGGCGTACGTCCTTCTCCGCAATCTTTTGCAGGGCCGACCAGAGCGGCGAATGCTCAAACCAAGAGCGCGTCAGCGAGCGGTAGGCCGTCTCGTCGCCCGCCAGTTCCTTGAGCACTTCCATCTCCGTACGCGCGTGAGAGAGCATGTCGATGAAGTTGTAGACAATGACCATCAAGTCATTATGCAAATAATTGAGGGCATTATCATGTAGATTCTTCGCGTGATTGACATTGGTTACCTTGACATAGTCAAATTTGACTTCCCGGCGGATAATCCGACGAATCTGCTCACCGAGGAGGTCTTTTTCGTGCAGATTCTTACCGCCCGCCTCATTATCATTCTTCCACCATTTCGAATAGTACTTGTCAATATCAGCGGGCATCATCCCGGCGAAAATGGCATTGCGGCTGTATTGTGTAGAAGTTGGTAAAATACTATAGAAAGTCTCTTCCTCCTCGACACGGAAAAACTCCGTCACCACGGGCTCAATGGTCTTCCACTGATCGTAGCGCAGGTTATCCAGTAAAAGCATGACGGTAGGGACTTCTTTATCGAGATGAGGGAAAATCTTTTTGCGCATCAGGTTGTAAGAGAGCGTAGGCGCATCCTCGGCCCCTTCTTCCAGCCAATCGAGGTATCTTTTGACGATATATTTGGAAAATTCAGCATTGGCCTCCGTCTTCTGCATAGCCAGAATATCGCCCATTTGCTCGCGGTTGGTACCGTCCAGCTTCAACTCCCAGCTGATAATTTTCTTATAAATGTCTCCCCATTCCTTGTAGTCCAGCCCGCTATTGATCTCCATGAGAATCTGACGAAATTCCTGCTGATAGTCAGAAGCCGTCTTATCCCCCACCAATCGCTTCTTATCGATGATCTTTTTGAGGGTGAGCAGAATTTGGTTGGGATTAACAGGTTTGATGAGGTAATCCGTGATCTGCGCACCGATGGCCTCTTCCATAACATTCTCCGCTTCGTTCTTGGTGATCATGACCACGGGTAAGGCCGGGTTGTTTTCTTTAATCTTGGCCAGGGTTTCCAAGCCGGTGATACCGGGCATGGATTCATCCAGAAAAACCACATCAAAATCTTTTGCTTCCTCGCATTCTTCGAGGGCGTCATAGCCATTGCTGACGGTGATGACATCGTAACCTTTTTTTTCCAAGAACATCAATTGGGGCTTCAGCAGGTCAATTTCGTCATCTGCCCATAGGATTTTAATTTTTTCCATATAGATCGTCAGTTATATTTTTAATTTTATTATAATAATGATTTCTTTTAGAGAGAAACACAACTTGCCTAAAGATAGCTATTTATAAACAAGTGTTTATTAAAATATAAGGCAAGAACGAGAAAATGTTGCAAATTCACAAAGCCCATGCAACCCTTCTGATACAAAAACAGTCTAAATAGTGACAGGCTAATTTTGTGAAAAAAGTTTCACAACAAATATTGCGAGATGATTGTAACGCTGTCCATGGGATTGTTATTTTGTGCTAATTGACGGAAACATAGATTTCTAAACCTATGAGTAGAAAAAAGATTTTTAATGATCCCGTTTATGGTTTCGTAAGCGTTCCCTACGGTATTTTGTTTGATCTCATTGAGCATCCGTATTTTCAGCGGCTCCGAAGGATCAAGCAGGTCGGACTGACCCACTACATCTACCCGGGCGCCTTGCATACCCGCTTTCATCACGCCCTCGGTGCCTTGCATCTGATGACCCAGGCCATCGATGTGCTGCGCTCTAAAGGGGTTGACATCAACGACGACGAAGCCGAAGCCGTTTCTATTGCCATTCTGCTGCACGACATCGGCCACGGTCCCTTCTCTCATGCTTTGGAGCATACCCTGGTCAATGTCCACCACGAGGCGCTTTCGCTGCTCTTTATGCAGCAACTCAACCGGTACTTCGAAGGCCAGCTGGACCTGGCGATCCGCATTTTCCAGAACAGCTACCCCAAGCGCTTCCTCCACCAACTGGTTTCCAGCCAGCTGGATATGGATCGCATGGATTACCTCAACCGGGACAGCTATTTCACTGGCGTCTCTGAAGGGGTAATTGGCTACGATCGGATCATCAAGATGCTGGCCGTGAGCGATGGAGAACTGGTGGTCGAGGAAAAGGGCATTTATTCTATTGAAAAATTCATTACCGCCCGGCGGCTCATGTACTGGCAGGTCTATTTGCACAAAACTTCTCTATCGGCTGAGCAATTGCTCATCAAAGCACTAAGACGAGCAAAGGAATTGGCGCAAAAAGGACATCAGCTGGAGGTATCCAAAAGCCTGGCGCACTTCCTCTATCGAGAATGGGAGATGACCGATTTTGAACAGCAGCCAGAGACCTTGCTCAATCACTACGCTCAACTGGATGACGTAGACATCATCGCGGCCCTCAAAAATGCGATGGACGGTGAAGATTCGACGCTTTCTTTTCTGGCCCAGAGCATCATAAATCGGCGATTATTCAAAATTGAGTTGTCAAATATTCCCTTTAAAAGTGACTATATCGAAAAAGTGCGTCAAACACTTGGAGAAAAGATAAACGATAAAAGTATCGACCTCTCCTACCTTTTGCTAGAAGGAAAGGAGTCCAATAATGCTTACAGTACTTTGAAAGACGAGATCAAAATATTGTTCAAAAACGGCCAGGTAAAGCCGATGTCAGAAGCCTCTGACCATAATATTGATCTCAAAATAATTACAAAGCATTATTTATGTTATCCAAAAAATATCCTCTAAATTTGCAGCGATTTTAAAACCAACTTTATTGTTACCGCTAGCAAATTTAGTGATTTTCAACATTTTCATTTTTTAATCAAAACCAATAATTCCATTATGAAAAGATTGAACCTGATTCTTACAGCAGCATTTCTTTTCTGCGCAATGTTCGCAATTGCTCAACCAGGTGCTGGTGATGTCCCCCCTAATGGAGAACCAGGCAAATGCTACGCAAAATGTCTCATCGCTGATGAATATGAGACAGTAACTGAGCAGGTGCAGGTCAAAGCAGCTTCTAGCCGCGTTGAAACTGTTCCAGCTGAGTACGAAACTGTAACTGAACAAGTCATGACTAAAGCGGAAGCGACAAGAATGATCGCCGTTGCTGCTGAATATGAGACAGTTACTGAGCAAGTGCTGGTGAAGCCTGAAGCTTTCCGCCTCGTTTCTGTTCCTGCTGAATATGAAACTGTTACTGAGCAAGTACTGGTCAAAGCAGAAAGTAAGCGTATGATTCCTGTTCCTGCCGAATATGAAACCGTTACTGAGCAAGTACTGGTCAAAGCAGAGAGCAAGCGTATGATTACTGTTCCTGCGGAGTACGAAACGGTCACTGAGCAGTATGTCGTTAAAGAAGCTTCTTCTCGTATCGACAGAGTTCGTGCTAAGTACACTACCGAAACAGAAAGAATCGAAGTACGTCCTGCTTCTACTAAGTGGGTCAAGAAAAAAGCAGATCGCAACTGCCTGTCTGCCGATCCTAACGATTGCCTCGTTTGGTGTCTAGTAGAAGTACCTTCTGAGTACAAGACCGTTACCAAGCAGGTTCGCGTGGGTTGCCCCGATGGCTACACCGACAGCGGTGACGACTGTACCAAGACGATCGAAATTCCTGAGGAGTACGGTAGCCGTAAAAAGCGTGTGGTAAAGACGCCTGCTGCTACTCGCGAAGAGGCTATTCCTGCGGAATACACTACCGTCTCTAAGCGCGTAGTAAAGACGCCTGCTACTGTTCGCGAAGAAGTGATTCCTGCAGAGTACAAGACCATCACTAAGCGTGTGGTAAAAACACCTGCTACTACTCGTAAAGAAACTATTCCTGCGGAATACAAGACGGTAACTAAGCGCGTGGTGAAGACCCCTGCAACTACTCGCACCGAAACCATCCCCGCTGAATTCTCAACTGTAACCAGAAGAGTACTGAAGAGTGCTGCGACTACCCGCACCATCGACGTACCTGCTGAGTTCGCTACCGTTACCAAGAGACAACTGGTTAAGAAAGGTGGTTTCACTGATTGGAGAGAAGTACTGTGTAACGATTCTGTTACTCCATACACCATCCGTCAAATCCAGCAGGCGCTGAGAGATCGTGGTTACGAGCCTGGTCCAACAGATAACATCCTGGGTTCTCGTACCAAGGCTGCACTGACTAAATTCCAGAAAGACAATGGTCTTCCTGTTGGTCAGCTCGACCTGGAAACCTTGAAGAAACTGGGTATCAGATACTAGAAAGTATCAACGGAATCCTTCTTATTCCCTTTAAACCTATAAAAAAGCCCTGCGGCCATTGGTCGCAGGGCTTTTTCTATTATCTTGGCTACATGAATTTTGAGTACAGCGACAAAGTCAAATCCTTACAAGAGCAGCTAAATACCTTCCTAGCCGATCATGTCCTTCCGGTCGAAGCAGAATGGCTGCGCTTTAACCACGATAACCTCTGGCAGCGATGGCCCGGCATCGAGCCCCTAAAGGCCAAAGCCAAAGCCGCCGGCCTCTGGAACCTCTTCCTCCCCAAAAGCTACGGCGAACTTAGCCCCGGCCTCACCAACCTGGAATACGCTCCTCTGGCCGAGATCATGGGCCGCCGTCCCTGGACCTGCGAGCTCTTTAACTGCAACGCCCCCGACACCGGCAACATGGAAGTGCTGGCCAAGTACGGCTCGGCAGAGCAGCAAGCCCAGTGGCTCCAACCGCTGATGGAGGGCCACATCCGCTCGGCTTTCCTAATGACCGAGCCGGCCGTAGCCTCCTCGGATGCCACCAACATCGAAACTTCCATCCGCCTACAAGGCGATGAATATGTGATCAACGGCCGCAAGTGGTGGTCCTCCGGCGCGATGGACCCCAACTGTAAGATTGCTATCGTTATGGGCAAAACCGATCCGGAGGCCCCTCGGCACCACCAGCAAAGTATGATTCTGGTACCGATGGATACGCCGGGGCTGAAGATTGTGCGGCCGCTGTCGGTCTTTGGCTATTATGACTCGCACGAAGGCCACGCCGAAATCATCCTCGACAATGTCCGGGTGCCGAAGGCCAATCTGATCCTGGGAGAAGGCCGAGGCTTTGAGATTGCGCAGGGCCGACTGGGGCCGGGCCGCATCCACCACTGCATGCGCCTCTGCGGGATGGCCCAACGGGCCTTGGAGCTGATGTGCCAGCGGGCCGATCAGCGGGTGGCCTTCGGCCGCCAACTGAGCCAGTTCAGCAGCATACGCCAGGACATCGCCCACTCTCGCTGCGACGTCGAACAGGCCCGCCTCCTCACCCTCTCCGCGGCCGATAAGATGGACCGCTTCGGCAACAAGGAGGCCCGCGACCTGATTGCGATGATCAAAATCGTAGCGCCCAACATGGCCCTTAAGGTCATCGACCGAGCGATACAGGTGCACGGCGGCATGGGCTTGAGCGCCGATACGCCGCTGGCGCACTTCTTCGCCTGGGCGCGCATTCTCCGGCTGGCCGACGGCCCCGACGAGGTCCATTTGTATCAACTCGGAAAAATTACCGCTAAAAAATACGCATAAATGCAAGTCAACAATAAAGTTGTTATCATCACCGGCGCCGGTTCCGGCATTGGTAAGGCCAGCGCGCAGCTCTTTGCGGAGCATGGAGCGAAGGTCGTCATCTCGGATATTAATGAAGCCAATGCGCAGCAGGTGGCGCAGGAAATCAAGGAGCAAGGCGGGGAAGCCCTGGCGCTGCCCTGCAATGTCACGCAATACGAGGAAGTCGAGCAGCTGATTCAGCAAACTGTCGAGCACTTTGGGCAGCTGGATGTGATGGTCAACAACGCTGGTATCGGCCCCAAGCATCCCGCCAAAGTAGCAGAGCACACGATGGACGATTGGCACAATGTCATCGCCGTGAACCAGACCGGCGTTTTCTACTGCATGCAACTGGCCCTACGGCAGATGATGCAACAAGGCTCCGGTAATATCGTCAACATCGCCTCGCTGGCCGGCCTAAAGGCATCCGGGAAAAACCTGTCGTACAGTGCCAGCAAATTCGCCGTGGTCGGAATGACCAAGTCCGCTGCGCTGGAATATGCCTCCAAGAATATTCGCATCAACGCGGTCTGCCCCGGCTACACCGAATCCGCCCTGCTCCAACAACTGCTAGACACGCGTCCAGATATGGAGAAATTCCTCAAAAGTTATATTCCGATGAAACGCTTCGGTCATGCGCAGGAGATTGCTCAGGCCGTGGTTTGGTTGGCTTCGGATGGAACGAGTTTTATGACAGGACAGACCGTGACTTTGGATGGAGGGACCTCCTTATAAACGATGCGCTATATTAAGCAGCAGGCGGTTCATACTTATCATTTGATAAGTGCTTTCAGCGGCTAATTTTAGAATTTTGTTCGGAACAAAAATTTCAAAATTAAAAGTTTACATCAATGAGCAGCACTGACGTTCTAGCCGCTAAACAAGCCATCGCTGAATTGCATTACAAATATGCCCAAGGCATCGATAAACAAGACTGGACGACCTTCCGCTCCATCTTTCATGATCAGGTCGATGCCGATTATTCTAAATGGGGAATGGGGGCCGAGCAAATGTCCCGAGATGATTACACTACGCTCGTCCAACATCTATTTGGAAAGGAAGGACTCGTTACACAGCATTACATGACCAATTTTCTGATCGAAGTAGAGGGAAATACCGCTCAAGGAGATACTTATGTATTTGCTCGCCACAAATTGGGAGATGAGATCATGAATCTCAATGCTTATTATACTTGCAAGTATCTGAATACCGATCAGGGTTGGAAAATCCGCGCAATTGAGATGACCCCAAGATGGGATGAAGGAGCCGACGTCGTTAAATTCTTCAATATTCCCGATTCCAATCCTTCGGACAGCAGCTACTTGTTGGTCACGGCCACTCCGATTATGAAACACCATGACGCTTTAGATCGCTATGTACATGGCATCATCCCGATGTTGATGCAGGCGGGTGGTCTACC